>JAADGE010000045.1 GCA_013152535.1 Chlorobiota bacterium | reverse complement strand
AAATATTTAAAAAAGAAACGGATACCGTCGGGTCGGTCGGTGTACGGAATACCGCCGGTTAAAGTTTGATTGTCCGGATCAATTGTTCCTAATGTTATCAGTCCGGGTATTAATTGTCCGAGAACAGATTGGCTTACTAATTTAATTGCATAATTTCCTTGTTCAATATCGCTTGTTTGTTCTGCCGTGTATATTGGTAAAGAGTTCCAATTGTCTGCTTCTCCGTTTGTCCAATTTTCAAAATTTCCGTTAGGAATTTGTTGTTGAGAAAAAGAGTTGTAACTCAATATCAGTCCAAATATAAAAAGAAAAAAAGATTTCATAGTCTGTTAATTTTGTTTTTACAAATTTACTTAATTTTCCGATACAAATTTCATTTATTATTTATTATTATAACTTTGTTTTTTATTTAATTTTTATGCAAAAAATAAGTTATTACTTTTTCAGGATTTTAGTTTTTACTTTTTCTTTAATACCTTTTTGGTTGTTATATTTTTATTCCGATATTCTTTATTTTTTCTTTTTTTATGTTTTCGGATATCGAAAAAATGTTGTTTTTACAAATTTAAGGAATTCGTTTCCGGATAAAACAGATGAAGAAATATTGAAAATTGCAAAAGATTTTTATAAAAATTTAAGCGATATTACTCTTGAGAGTATCAAAGGGCTTTCTATGAGTAAAAAAACACTGAAAAAAAGATACCCTGTTATAAATATTGAAATATTAGATAAATTTTTGCAAAACGACCAAAGTATTATCGGATTGGCTGCACATTATACGAATTGGGAATGGGGCGTTATCAGTTTCGGATTTCAGTTTAAACATAAGAGTATTGGTTTGTATAAACCTCTGTCTAACAAATATATTGATGCCTTTGTCAAAAAATCTCGTGCAAATTGGGGAATGAATTTAGTATCAATAAAAAAAACGAAGAAAGCATTTGAAGAAAAGTATGAGAAACCGACAGTATTTTTTATGATTTCTGACCAAAGTCCTTCAAATATCAAAAGAGCAAAATGGGTTAATTTTTTAAATCAAGAAACTTCCTGCTTACACGGTGCGGAAATGTATGCGAAAAAATTTAATATCCCGTTAATTTTCGGAGATGTTCAAAGAATAAAAAGAGGATATTATGAAGTTGAACTTTCAATTTTTGAAGATAAACCTCAAGAAACAAAAGACGGTGAAATAACCGAACGTTATATGAAAAAATTGGAAGAAATTATAAAGGCTAAACCCGAAAATTGGCTTTGGTCGCATAAACGATGGAAACATAAAAAAGAGGAAATCAAATAATATTCACAGGTTTTATCAAAAAATAAATGAAGATTATTAAAAAAAACATATTCCTCAATTATCAAAGGAATATGCTTAAAAGATGAGTTTTTTTATTTGTGTTATTTTTCCTTTTTCAGCCAAACCAAAATAATAATTCCTAAACGAGCGACTAAAAAAGTAACAGACCCGAATAAAGTTGTCAGTAACGAAATTTTTAATCCGCCTGCCATATATTCCCGGTGATACATCTCCGGTAGCTTGAATAGAGTCAAAAGCTCCGATAAGTCCGATAGTTTGTCCTAAAATTCCCCAAATCAAAGTAAACCATCCTAACGAAGAAATTAAATCAATCGTTTTTTTGTTTCCATTTTGATTAATAAGTTCGTTTACAAACGAATATCTTGAAATCGGTAAAATTCAAATACCAATCAGCAGAACATATAAAAGTTTTGTATTGAAAAGATTAGAAGATGATTAATAAATTAAAATATTTTTTAATTACTTTTTTGGGGAATAAAACTCATCGCCCGCTCACTGATAGCTGTAATACTCAATGACGGATTTACACCCGGATTTGCTGACATTGCCGAACCGTCGCATACATACATATTTTCGTATCCGAAAACTTTATTATTTTTGTCAATAACTCCTTCTTTTTTATTTTTGCCCATTACGGTACCGCCTAAAATGTGAGCTGTTGAAGGAATTCCGGTAATGGTTTCCGTAAACATAACCGTAGGTTTTCCGTTAATTATTTCGGCATATTTATGAGCAAATTTATGGGCTTCTGGAATAAAAGCCGTAGGTTTTCTGCCTTCTTCAACTTTTGTTCCTGTTCCGAAAAGTTTTTTACGGAGTTTTAATGTGCTGTTAATATGCTGCATAAACAAAATTACGGAAGTTTGTTTTCCGAAATCCGGTGCAAAAAATATTTTAAGCCATTTTAGCGGAGCAGTAAACGGAATTGTAAATAATTTCAAAATTCGCAAAAAGAAATTTTTCTCACTTACCATAGGCATAACCAAAAGTCGCCAAAATCCCGAACCTTTGCCGTATCTTACGGGTTCGGCATTGCTGTTTTCGTCAAGTTCAATAATCGAACCTATGGCAATTCCTTCCGACATATTTTTTGTTTTGTCGGAACTTACCGTAAGTATTAATGCTTCGTTATTTGTTCGGATATTATTTCCGACTCTGTCGCTCAAATTCGGCAGGTTTCTCTTTTTTTGTTTCAGTAAAAGCGGAACAGTCCCGAGTACGCCGCCTGACAAAATAACACCTTTTGCTTTTACACTTTGTGTTTTCTTGAACAATTTCGTTGATTGTCTGAAAACAATTTCATAACCTGTTGCACCGGTTTTTCCGTCAAGCGGAATGATATCCGTTACTTCATTTTCTGCAATAATTTCGGCACCGAGTTGTTGTGCCAGAAGTAAATAGTTTTTATCCAAAGTGTTTTTTGCATTATGCCTGCAACCGGTCATACACGAACCGCATTGAATACATCCTGTTCTGGAAGGTCCTTTGCCTCCGAAGTAAGGGTCTTCAACCGTAACATCGTTTTCACCGAAATAAACTGCAACTTTAACGGGTCTGAATTTATCTTCTTTTCCCATATCTTTTGCAAGTTGCCGGAATGCTTTATCGCTTTCACCCAAAAAAGGATTAACGGTTGCTCCGAGCATTTTCCGGGCAGTTTGATAAAAAGGTTCCAGTTCTTGTTCCCAATCAGCAAGCTTTGCCCACGAACCGTGTTGAAAAAATGGTGTTTTCGGCTTCGGTAAAGTGTTGGCATACACCAATGAACCGCCGCCGACACCCACACCGCTCATTGCTGAGATATGCCTCAGAAAACTTATTTTTTGAATACCGAACAGTCCGAATGTCGGCATCCACAGCCATTTTCTTAAATTCCAATTTGTTTTCGGAAAATCTTTGTCTTTAAACCATTTCCCCTTTTCAATTACCAATACTTTATAGCCTTTTTCCGAAAGTCGTAATGCTGAAACGGAGCCTCCGAAACCGGAACCGATTATTATGTAGTCGTATTCTTTATTTCTAAAAATCATAATTGAAATATTTATTCAAATATATTAATATATCTTAATTTTTGAATAGCTTTTTGATAAATTATTTTGAAATTACAACACTGATAAATTTTGTCAAATTACTTTTGTTAATTCGAGTACACAACCGTATATTTGTAGCTGTGTCAGAGATATGAATTTATTGTAATTATTCGGTTTTTAAAGGTGTATAAATATAAAAAAATATACTGTTTTTATTAAGGAAAATAATGACATTGCAATGAAACTAATCAGAAAATATATGAATACCTAAATACTAAGAAACCTTTTTTATTTTTTTATACCTTTATAGAAAAATGAATACAAAAAAATATCTTATCAAAATAAATAAAAAAACAGATAAAATATAAAATGACACAGAAAAAAATAGCAATAATCGGTTCAGGCGGCAGAGAACATGCATTAGCTTGGAAATTTGCTCAAACTTTAGGTCGGGAGAATGTTTTTACGCTTCCGGGTAACGGCGGTATTCCTAACAGCCGTAAAGTAAACATTAATGATTTTGAAGAAGTTGAACGGTTTTGTTTGTATAACACTGTCGAAATGATTTTTGTAGGTCCCGAACAACCTTTAGCTGCAGGAATTGTTGATTATTTCAAAGGCAAAGATGTCAAAGTTTTCGGTCCCGATAAACAATCGGCACAATTGGAAGCATCAAAGATATTTGCAAAAAAATTTATGCAAAAATACAATATCGCAACGGCAGATTTTGAATTTTTTGACAACATAAATGATGCAAAATATACCGCCGCAAAAAAACTCGGTAATTTAGTTATTAAATTTGACGGTTTGGCTGCAGGAAAAGGTGTTTTCGTTTGTTCAACAATTGAAGAAGCAAATAAAGCATTTTCTGAATTAGAAAATGTTTACGGTAAAAATGTCAATTTCTTAATTGAAGATAAAATTGACGGTAATGAAATTTCAATCATCGGTTTTACAGACGGAAAAAGTATTAAACTTCTGCAAACATCACAAGATCACAAACAATTACTCGACGGAGACAGAGGTCCCAATACCGGCGGAATGGGGGCATACAGTCCGATAAGCGGTATCAGTGATGAATTAATGCAAAAAATTAATTATAAAATCATCAATCCCACATTAAAAGGCATACAATCCGAACAAATGAATTATAAAGGTGTTATTTATTTCGGAATTATGGTGAAAGATTCTGAACCTTATTTGTTAGAATATAATGTTCGTTTCGGCGATCCTGAAACGGAAGTTTTATTACCTGCTTTAAAAAATGATTTGTATGAAATAGTATCAGCTTGTTTATCAGGCAGCTTAGGAAATATTACTTTTAAATTTGAAAAAGATTATTTTGCAGATGTTGTATTAACATCAGGCGGTTATCCGAAATCATACAATAAAGGATATGTTATTAACGGTTTAGATACTGTTTCAGAAAATATTTTAATATTCCATGCAGGCACAAAAAAAGAAAATGGTGTAACATTAACAAACGGCGGCAGAGTTTTGAATGTCGTAGGCAAAGGTATAACTTTAGATAAAGCATTGGATAATGCTTATAATGAAGTAAATAAAATATACTTTAAAAAGATGTTTTACCGAGAAGATATTGGTAAGAGAATTAATAGATATTTAAAATAGTTTACAGTACGCAGATTATTATGATTGTTATGTTGATTTAAGGAAATCATAAAAATCAGTGTCCTGTTTTTAACAATAAAGCAATGCAACTTATAACAATGTAACTCAATGACAAAAATAATCATTTTTATATCCGGCAAAGGATCAAATATGGAAGCAATCCTTAATGAATGTAAAAACGGTATTCTCAGAGGTATTGCCGAGCCGGTTTTAGTATTTTCCGATAAAGAAAATGCACCCGGATTGCAAATTGCAAAAAACAACAACATTAATACAGAAATAATTTCTGCAAAAGGGAAAAAAAGACAAAACTTTGACAATGAGGTTATTGACCTGCTTTCAAACTATACTTTTGATTATATTATTCTTGCGGGTTACATGCGCATCTTAAGTGACGGATTTGTTAAAACATATAAAGATAAAATTATAAACATTCATCCTGCAGATACTCAATTACATCAGGGATTGCATGCCTATGAATGGGCGTTTGAAAATAAAATGTCGGAAACAAAAATTACAGTTCACTATGTGAATGAAGGAGTGGATACGGGAAAAATAATTGCTCAAAAAATTGTAGATTTAAAAGAGTGTAAAACTTTGGAAGAAGTCGAAAAAAAGGGACTGGCTGCAGAGCATAAATTTTATTCGGAAACTTTAGGAACAGTATTCAGTCAATAGTAGACAATTCACAGTTCTTTTGTTTTATTTTTTAGAAAAATATGGTTATGTCAAAAAATTCAATAAAAAGAGAAGTTATATCTTTCTCATATATTTCAAATCTAAATAAATTAATAATAAAGAAGATTTATTTGATATTCTCAATGCAAAAGATTTTTCAAAAAACAGTTAAACACTAAACAATTAAACTTATTACTTTATGAACTTTATACTTTTAACTTTATGAACTTTTAACTTAATACTTTAAAAATTTTCAACTAAAAAAATATGTGCGGAATAGTCGGATTTGCAGGCGAAGAAAAAATAGTTTACGATATTATGTCGGGTTTGTTGACTTTACAACACAGAGGGCAGGACAGTGCCGGTATCGTTACTTTTAAAAAGACATTTCATACCAAAAAAGGTCTCGGACTTGTAAATGAAGTGTTTAATGAAAAACATATCGAACTCCTACCCGGTGAAATCGGTATCGGACATGTTCGATACACTACACACGGAACACGTGATATTCTTAATGCTCAACCGATTACGACTAATTATCCTTTCGGAATTTCGATGGTGCATAACGGCAACGTAACCAATTTTAAAAAAATGAACAAGGCACTTTATCAGGATTATCATGTTTTGCCGACTTCATCAAACGATTTGGAAATTTTACTTTATACTTTTGCCGCCGAATTAAAAAGCAAAGACTTAAAAAATATTAAAGTTGAAGATATTTTCGATGCGGTAAAACATACACAACAAAAAATTAAAGGAGCTTATGCAGTAATCTCTGTAATAGCAAATTACGGACTTCTTGCCTTTATGGATCCTAACGGCATTCGTCCGCTTGTTCTCGGGAAAAAAGTAACTAAAAACGGTGTTGTTTACGGTCTTGCATCCGAAAGTATTACATTTAATCATCTCGGATATGAAATTGTAAGATATTTAAAACCGGGAGAAATTATCTTTATTGATAACAATCATAAGGTGCATTCAACAATAGGTTTTGCAAAAAAACAACATTTCTGCTCTTTTGAATACATTTATTTTGCTCGCGAAGATTCTGTTTTTTATGAGAAAAATGTTGCCGGAAGGCGCGTAAGAATGGGAAATTTTATTGCTGAACAAATAAAAGAAGCCGGTTTAAAACCCGATGTAGTTATTGACGTACCGGCTTCAGGATATTTTGCGGCTTCGGGTTTGGCCGAAACTCTTGAAATCCCTTACCACAGAGGTTTGGTAAAAAGTAATTACATAGGAAGAAGTTTTATAGCATCCAAGCAAAGTGAACGCGAAAATATCGTAAAACAAAAACTTAATCCGATTAAAAAAGCCATTGAAGGAAAAAAAATTGTTGTAGTGGACGATTCTGTTGTAAGAGGAACCACGTCAAAACGAATAGTTAAAATATTGAAAAATGCCGGAGCAAAAGAAATTTATTTTGTATCTGCTGCACCGCCTGTTGCAAATCCCTGCGTTTACGGTATCGATATGTCGGCAAAAACCGAACTTATTGCCGCTAATTTAAATATTGAAGAAACTCGAAAATATATCGGAGCCGATGCTCTTTTTTATTTAAAACCCGAAAATTTGAAAAAACTTTTCAAAAATATAGGAATTTGCGATGCGTGTTTTACCGGAAATTATCCTGCAGGAAATGTTGAAGAAATGCTGAAAGATATTGAAGACGAAAAAAAACAAATGCGATTATCATTTCGGTAGAAATAGCCTGTGGCTGTCTCGTTGTATTATTTCGTTTTATACGAATCGGTCGCAAACTGCTTCTTCATTTGTTTGCATCTCATTTAACAAGATATAACAATAAATTTGATATTTTTTTCATTTTTTCATAAATTTACATTCAACTTTTACAATTTTTCAACTTTTACTTTTTAACTAAAATAAGAAGATGAAACAAATAATTCTCATAACACTCATTATTTTTATTTCAGTAAATATTTTCGGACAAGATAAAACAGCTTATGTTTCAGATAATTATACGAAATTCGGTTTAAAACCCGGCAATATCCCCGAAGTTTGGGAAGACGGTATCAGAACCGACGGAGTAAAAGGAACTTACGAATGGTGGTATTTCGATGCACATCTCAATGACGGCACCACCCTTGTAATTGTCTTCTACACAAAACCTTTTACCGAAATTCGAAAAGGATTAATTCCGTTTATTTCAATTAATATTGACCGACCCGACGGAACAAGTATTAAAAAAGCACATTACGGAAAAGTTGACGAGTTCTCGGCTTCCGACAAAACTTGTGATGTTAATATAGGTAAAAATTTTTTCAGAGGAAACCTTAAAGATTATAAAATTCATTTTAAAGACAAAGAACTCACACTCGACATAAAAATGCACCGAACAACACAAAGTTGGCGACCTGAAACCGGGCATTTTATATACGGAACAAGCGGAAAAGAATTTGCTTGGCTGGTTCCCGTTCCAAAAGGTAAAGCCGAAATTTCATATTTATACAAAGATAAAACATACAATTTAAAAGGTTCTTGCTATCACGACCACAACTTCGGAAATGCAAATATGGCAGATGTCATAAATCATTGGTATTGGTCGAGGGCGGAAGTCGGACCTTACACGGTAATTGCTGCCGAATTAATTTCCGTAAAGGAATACGGCAGCGAGCCGATTATAGTTTATTGCCTTTCAAAAAACGGAAAAACAGTTGCCGACGACGGCGAAAAGGTAAAACTTTTCAGAACCTACGGTAAAATGAATAAAGTAGGTGAAAGACCCGTAAGCGATATTTTAAAATTTATCTATGAAGATGATAATGAGCATATTAAATATGAATATACATTAGTAAGAAAAAAAAATTTAATGGCAATAAAAATATTCGATGCACTTATTTCTAATGCTGTTAAAAGAAAACTTGCCGAAATGGTAAGCGGATTAAATCCTGCCTATTTCAGAATGTCGGGAACAGCTAATTTAAAAGTTTATAAAAACGATTGCAAAACAGAGGATTATACAAGTAACAAAGCTATTTGGGAATTGATGTATTTCGGCGAACCATATAAATAAACACCTGAATGTGAACAAAATTCTGAAAATGAAGTGATATTTTGAATTTTTTCACTATCATAAACAGTTATGCAAATAAATAATTCATACGAATAAATTTTATCCGTTAAAAAAAATTGAGAGGAAACTCGCCGGGTCAGTTTTAAAGTGTCATTTTCAATAATTTTTTATAAAAATCCCATAACACAACTCCCGCACTTACCGAGATATTTAAAGAATGTTTTGTGCCTTCCTGCGGAATTTCTATGCAATAATCACTTATATCAACAATTTCCTGCTGCACGCCTTTTACTTCGTTTCCGAAAATTAAAGCATACTTGATATTTTTTTCAACTTTTAAATTTTGCAAATACACACTTCCTTCAGCTTGTTCTACGGAAATAATTGTGTAATCTTCTGATTTTAATAAATTTACGGCATCTTTCGTTTCACTGAAATATTCCCAGTCAACACTTTCGTCGGCACCGAGAGCTGTTTTTCGAATATCGTTATGCGGCGGTTTAGCCGTAATTCCGCAAAGCATTATTTTCTCAATCATAAATGCGTCGGAAGTTCTGAAAACTGAGCCGATATTATTCATACTTCTTATATTATCCATAATTACCGTAACAGGAATTTTAGGACTTTTTTTAAATTCATTCACAGATTTTCTTCCGAGTTCATTGTTTTTTAATTTTCTCATTTATCGCAGCTGAAAGTTTTTGAAGTTTATAATTTAAAGTTTTTTAAAAAATATGTCAAAGAATATATTATCCGGGTTTTTAGATTTGAATAAAAAAAACTACATTTGGGGCATCGAAAAATTAACATATCTTTATAAAAATATAAAACAAAAGTAATGAATTTACACGAATATCAAGGCAAAGAACTTCTGAAAAGTTTCGGTGTACGAATTCAGGAAGGAATTGTTGCAAATACTCCGGAAGAAGCCGTTGAAGCTGCAAAAAAATTAAAAGAACAAACCGGAACCGGCTGGTGGGTTGTTAAAGCTCAAATTCATGCAGGCGGAAGAGGAAAAGGCGGCGGAGTAAAACTTGTCAAATCTTTGGATGAAGTTAAAAAAATTGCCGGCAATATTATCGGTATGCAATTGGTAACACATCAAACCGGACCCGAAGGGAAAAAAGTAAATAAAGTCTTAATTGCACAAGATGTTTATTATCCCGGCGACACAGAACCTGATGAATTTTATATGAGCGTGTTGATGAACAGAGCAAGCGGACGACATACTATTATGTATTCAACAGAAGGCGGTATGGATATTGAAACTGTTGCTGATAAAACGCCACAACTTATTCATAAAGAGGAGATTGACCCCAAAACAGGCATTTTACCTTTTCAAGCCAGAAAAATTGCTTTTAACCTCGGTTTGGAAGGAAAGGCATTTAAAGAAATGACAAAATTTGTAACTTTATTATATAAAGCTTATGATGCTTCGGATGCTTCTTTATTTGAAATCAACCCGGTTTTAAAAACTTCCGACAGTAAAATTCTTGCTGTTGACTCAAAAGTTAATATTGACGATAACGCTTTATTCCGTCATAAAGATTTAGCTGATATGAGAGATTTAGCTGAAGAAGATCCGTCTGAAGTTGAAGCGGGTAAATATAATTTGAATTTTATTAAACTTGACGGAAATGTCGGTTGTATGGTAAACGGTGCAGGTTTAGCAATGGCAACTATGGATATTATTAAAATGTCCGGCGGTTCTCCGGCTAATTTTCTTGATGTAGGAGGAACGGCAAATGCAGAAACTGTAGAAGCCGGTTTCCGAATTATTTTGCAAGAAAAAAATGTAAAAGCTATTTTATTAAATATTTTCGGCGGTATTGTTCGTTGCGACAGGGTAGCACAAGGTGTCGTAGATGCTTATAAATCAATCGGGAATATCAGTATTCCGGTAATTGTAAGACTGCAGGGAACCAACGCCGAAGAAGGTAAAGAATTAATTGATAATTCCGGATTAAAAGTACATTCGGCAATTACATTACAGGAAGCTGCCGATTTGGTGAAAAAATTGGTATAAATCACATCTTTAATTTATTGTTGAAATAACAGATGCAATACTATTTGTATCTGTTATTTTTCTGTTAAGTGATAATTAGTTTAATTTATAAAATAAAAAATTAATAATTGCGTTTGCAGTTTATTATACATATTAATTTTTAGTTCATGGTTAAGAAACTTTTTTTTATTACTGCTTTTTCAATATTCGTTACGGGGAATTTATTCTCTCAAAACACCACTATTCTCGGACAACAATTAAATGCTATTACTACCGGAGTTCCCTTTTTAACTATTGCTCCGGATGCACGTTCGGGAGCTATGGGTGATGCAGGAGTTGCATCTTCACCGGATGCGAATTCCGTTCACTGGAATCCTGCAAAATATGCTTTTATAGATCAAGATGTTTCTTTAAATTTATCTTACATTCCTTGGTTAAGAAATTTGGTAAAAGATATTAATTTTCAAAATTTATCAGGCTCGTATAAACTTGGTAAAAATCAGGTTGTTGCTGCTTCATTAATGTATTTTTCGCTTGGAAATATTGAATTTACGGATATTGCAGGAACAAAAATCCGTGATTTTAAGCCAAATGAATTTTCTCTGGATTTTGCTTATGCACTGAAGTTATCAAAATATTTGTCAGGCGGTATCGCTTTTCGTTATATTCATTCAAATCTAACCGGCGGAATTCCTGCAGGCGGTTCAGGAACTCCCACTAAACCGGGTAATGCCGTTGCAGGTGATATTTCTATGTTCTATACAAAAGACGTAAAACTTGAAGACAAAAACGGCAAGTTTAACTTCGGTTTAAATATTTCTAATTTGGGAAATAAGATTTCATACAGTGATGATAATTATTATGCTAATTTTCTGCCGGCAAATTTACGTATAGGTGCTGCATACACATTGGAACTTGATGAATATAACAGCATTACGGCTATGTTAGATATTAATAAATTATTGGTTCCGACACCCGCTTTGTACGGACCCGATACAACTGCTGACGGAGAACTTGTTCAACATGGGCTTGGAGACAATGTTTCTGTTCCTGTCGGTATTTTTCAATCTTTTTATGATGCACCCGGAGGATTCAGAGAAGAAATGCACGAATTAATGTATTCTGCCGGTATGGAATATTGGTATATGAAACAATTTGCTGTTCGAGCCGGTTATTTTAACGAACATGCTACAAAAGGAAACAGAAAATATTTTACCTTGGGTATAGGTGTTAAATTAAATGTATTAAATTTCGATTTTGCTTATATTGTTCCTACAGCCGGAAGACAAAATCCTTTGGCAAATACTTTAAGATTTACACTTGGGTTTAATATGGCTAATTTTAATAAAGGCGTTAAAGAAAAATAAATTTTTATTAAACCTGAGTTCTATAAAAATTTTTGATAGGATAAAAATTAAATTATGTTTCAATCATACAGAACTTTGTGTCAGCATCTTTTTAACTCAAAAATTTAAGATTCTATAATAAATTTCAATTATATTAATATTGATATTTAAATTTAATTCCATATAATTTTCATATATCAAACTATAGTTTTAAACCTAAGTTAATATTTATAAATCATTTATGGTTTTCAAATACTGATTTTTTAATAATAATGCCTTTAGATTTTGTAACTCAAGTTCAAGTTTATAAAACTGTTTCTTTATTAACTTATCTATATCTGTTTCCTCTTGATTCAGATTATCGAAAATATCAAAATTGGAAAAATTTTTCAATACATTTATATCAACTTCTAAAATTTTGGAAATTTCTTGTATTCTATCCCAGGTTATATTTACTTCATTTCTTTCAATTTTACTAAAACTTCTTTGTGAAATTTTGAGCAAACTTGCTATATATTCTTGCGAATAACCTTTGAGCATTCTTATTTTTCTGATATTTTCACCAATTTTCATGTAACTATTTTAGAATAATTATTTCTTATTTATTACTTCAAAACGATAAATTAAGTACTTTATTATGTTATTTTTGTAACTTCAAAATATGTGCATATTATTAATTATTTATTTTAATTTTAAAACCAAAAAAATGAAAAAAAATATTCTAAATGTAATCTTAATTACGATTATTTTTTCTTTTGTGGCTAGTTGTGATAAAGAGAAAATTAACTTAAAAGAGAATAATATTGATAAAGAAATTGCTTATACATTGCCAGAGTCACTTGATATAACAATTCCTGTAAAAAACGGAATTCCAGTTTATCAAAATAGGAACGAAATGATTGAAATAGCGAATTTGTTGGAATCAGAATATGACAACAGGATAAATGCATTTGTCATAAAGAAAGGAATAAAGCCTAAAGATGATTTTGATAAAATTACTACCGAAAATAGTTTTGATGTGGAACTGCCGTATAGAATGTTCGATAAATTACAAAACTATAATACACTATATTGCCAAATTTTAGACAATGAAAAAAAATGGTTAAATACTAATACAGAACCTGATTGGGATAAAAATCCGACTGCACATTTTATAGAAAATAAATTTAGAATATTGGCAAATGAATATGGTGAATTAATAATTAGTGATAAAATTTATCATATTCTCCCAAATGGTGTTACTTACGAGATATCAAATAATGATTTTAAATTGTTAAATAGCATACGAGAGAATCACATTAATTCTGAAATAGATAATCAAAATTTAAAAATTTATAATGGACAAGTTGATGTAAAAGGGTGTCACACTTCAGGCAAAAAAACTTCATATTATTACTATACATACAATGGTAGTAAAAAATATTTACGTGAATTAAGTTTTGGTTGGTCGGTAATTGTAAACGGTACAATGTTTAAATCAAAAATTATTTCCTATAAATACCAAAATGGAAAATGGAAAAATCATAGCCCCTATTACATATCAACAACGTTACATTTTAAATGTTATAAAAAAAGAAATTGTTCATATGTGAGGAGTTGGAATGGTACTAGTGGATTTTATTATAGGCATTCTGTTACAGCTTCTAACGGTTGGGGATTTAAAAGATATGCAACAGATCATGGTCAAATGAGCGGTTACTACAAGGTAAGAGAAAATAACTCAACTTTATTTGCTTCAGGTCTTACCTATTAAAATTAAAAAAAGGAACCGTAAGGTTCCTTTTTTTAATGCTTGTTTTTGAAAGTTAATTTATTACCGTCGGCACTTATTATAATAGTTGAGTTTCTCTGAATTTTATCAGCCAATATTTCTTTTGCTAATTCATTAATAACTTCTTTTTGTAAAATTCGTTTTATAGGTCTTGCTCCGAATTGCGGTTCGTAACCTTTATCAGCCAGATAATCAACAGCTTCTGCAGTTAATTTTGCTTTTATATTGTTTTCTGTCAACAATTTGTTAAGATGATTAAATTGTAAGCTTACAATCTCTTTAATTTCATTTTTTGTTAAAGGTTTGAACATTATAATTTCGTCAATTCTGTTGAGTAATTCCGGGCGAATTGTTTTTTTCAGAAGTTCAAAAACTTCAGTTTTGGTTTTTTCAATGACTTCTTCTGTGTTTTTAGTATCAATATTCTCAAAATTTTCCTGAATAAGATGCGAACCGAGATTTGAAGTCATAATGATAATCGTATTTTTAAAATTAACCGTTCGACCTTTATTATCAGTTAAAATTCCGTCGTCTAAAACTTGAAGCAAAATGTTGAAAACATCCGGATGTGCTTTTTCAATTTCATCAAGCAAAATTACCGAATAGGGTTTTCTCCTTACGGCTTCGGTTAACTGTCCGCCTTCGTCATAACCTACATATCCCGGAGGTGCACCGATTAAACGTGATACAGAATGACGTTCCTGATATTCGGTCATATCAATTCTTGTCATCATAGTTTCATCATCAAACAAGTATTCGGCAAGTGCTTTTGCAAGTTCTGTTTTGCCTACACCGGTAGTTCCCAAAAATATGAATGAACCAATAGGTTTTTTCGGGTCCTGCATGCCGGCACGGCTTCTTCTTACGGCATTGGCAACAGCCGTTATTGCTTCTTCTTGTCCCACAACACGTTTATGCAATTCGTCTTCCAAAGATAATAATTTTTCCCGTTCGCTTTTCATCATTTTACTTACCGGAATATGTGTCCAAATTGAGACAACTTCAGCAATATCTTCCGAATCAACTTCTTCTTTAAGCAGAGAACTTTCTGACTGCATTTCAGTCAACTCAGCTTTTAAATGTTCAATTTTTGCCTCTTCTTCTTTTAATTTTCCGTAACGTAATTCGGCAACTTTTTCATAATTTCCGTCTCGTTCGGCTTGTTTCGCTTCAAATTTAATATCTTCAATATTTTTCTTACTGGCTTGAATGGCATCAATTAATCCTTTTTCGGCTTTCCATTTTGCCGTAAAGGAATCTAATTGTTCTTGTAAATCAGCAATTTGCTTATTTAATTCTTCAAATTTTCTTCCTTTTCCCTCTCGTTTTATAGCTTCTCGTTCGATTTCCAATTGTTGAATTTTTCTTCTTATTTCATCAATTTCATCCGGAACGGAATTCATTTCCAAACGAAGTTTAGAAGCAGCTTCATCAATTAAATCAATGGCTTTATCCGGTAAAAATCTGTCTGTAATATAGCGTTGTGATAATTTTACGGCAGAAATTACGGCATCATCGGTAATTCTTACTTTATGATGTGTTTCATAACGTTCTTTCAAACCCCTTAAAATTGAAATTGCATCAGTTGTATCCGGTTCGTTAATCATAACAATTTGAAAACGCCTTTCGAGAGCTTTGTCTTTTTCAAAATATTTTTGATATTCGCTTAAAGTTGTTGCACCTACGGCACGAAGTTCGCCTCTTGCCAATGCAGGCTTTAAAATATTTGCGGCATCCATTGCTCCTTCACCTTTTCCTGCACCTACAAGGGTATGAATTTCATCAATAAAAAGAATTATTTCTCCGTCGGATGCAATGACTTCTTTTACAACGGATTTCAAGCGTTCCTCAAATTCTCCTTTATATTTTGCACCGGCAATCAATGCTCCCATATCAAGCGAAAAAATTTGTTTTGATTTTAAATTTTCGGGAACATCACCGTTAATTATCCTGTGAGCAATTCCTTCTGCTATAGCCGTTTTCCCTACACCCGGTTCACCTATTAATATTGGATTATTTTTGGTTCTTCGTGATAAAATTTGCAAAACTCGTCTTATTTCTTCATCTCTGCCGATAACAGGATCAAGTTTACCGTTACGTGCAAGTTCATTGATATTAACAGCAAATCTGTTTAATGAATTATACGTATCTTCTGCCGTTTGACTGTCGGCTTTCGACCCTTTTCGTAATTCATCAATAACTTTAAGTAAATCGGCTTTGGTAATACCGGAATCTTTCATAATTTGTCCGGCTTGGTCTTTTGATTCCAAAACGGCAACTAAAATACTTTCCGTAGAAACATATTTATCGCTTCTTTTTTCAGAAATTTTTATAGCATTTTGCAATACCGAATGTCCTGCAGATGACAGATAACTCTCGGCATCACCCGATACTTTAGGAAAAGAATTTATATAAGTATCAATCACTGCTGTTAAATTATTGGTATTTACACCGAGTTTACTGAAAATAAAACTGCTGATATTTTCTGCAATTTCAATGATACCTTTCAGGATATGAACCGGTTCAATGCTTTGATGATTTTTTGATTTGGCAATCTCAGATGCTCTTTGAATAGCTTCTTGTGATTTTATTGTAAAATTATTTAAGTTCATAGTGTGTTATATTTAATTTGTTTTTTGCAAATGAGTATTCAAATTTAAGACCTTTGAAGTATAATTCCTTATTTGACAGAAAATATTATATTGTATGTCAAATTGACACAGCTATTCTTTTGTTTTATGAAAAACAGTCAGTATTTCGGGAATAAAGAAATTATTATTATCTTTATAATTTAAAATTTCAATTTTATATTTATTGATTTTGAAGAGTCATTTATGAAGAATTTAAATTTTCAAAAACTTTTGGAAAATAATCATTCTTGGATTCAGGAAAAATTAAAAGACGATCCTGATTATTTTGAAAAATTATCCCGACCGCAATCTCCCAGGTTTCTGATGATTGGTTGTTCTGACAGCAGAGTCCCGATAACATCACTTGTAAAAGCAGAACCGGGTGAAATTTTTATTCACCGAAATATTGCTAATCAGGTAAATTTAAATGATATTAATTTATTATCGGTTTTGGAATATTCGGTTGAGCATCTTCATATTAAACATATTGTGGTTATCGGACATTATAATTGCGGCGGAATAGCAGCTGCAGTTGACGGTGTAAATCAGGGACTTATTGAAAATTGGGTATCACCGGTTAATGAATTGTATTATAAGCATATTAAAGAGTTATCATCAATAAAAGATAAAAATAAAATGTGCGACAGATTATCGGAAATAAACGTAATTGAACAGGCTCATAATATTATAAAAACTCCTGTATTGCAAAGAGCATTTAAATCGGGGAATTTTCCGAAAATACATGCTTGGATTTTTAATATTTACACGGGAAAACTAATTCAACAAAATATAAATGACGAAGAACTGATAAAAAAAGGTTTGTTACCTGAAAATTATTTTCAATTTAATAATTCTGAAAAATAAAACCAATGAAAAACACAAGATTAATATTGAATCTATTATTATTTACAGTATTATTTTCAATTTCCGGCTTTGCTCAAAAGGAACAAGGAATAAATTTTAAAGAACTTGACAAATATCTTGTAAAATCTCTAAAAGAATGGAAAATTCCCGGAATGGCGGTTGCCGTTGTGCAAGGAGACAGTATTGCCTTTGCAAAAGGCTACGGTATCAGAGAATTCGGTAAAACGGGAAAAGTCGATTCTAAAACATTATTTGCTGTTGCATCAAATACAAAATCCTTTACTGCTGCTGCTTTATCTCAATTGGTCGATGAAGGGAAATTACATTGGGACGATAAAGTTATCGACTATTTACCTTGGTTCAGGATGTATAACGATTATGTAACAGGAGAAATGACTGTCAGAGATTTACTGTGTCATCGCAGCGGATTAAAAACATTCAGCGGTGATTTGTTATGGTATGAAACGAATTATTCTCAGGATGAAGTGATTAAAAGAGCAAGATATTTAAAACCTGAATACGGTTTTCGTTCGCATTTCGGTTATTCTAATATTATGGTTTCGGCAGCAGGAAGGATTATTCCCGAAATTACCGGAGACTCATGGCAAAATTATATTCGCAAACATTTTTTTATACCTTTGGGAATGACTTCTTCTTTGCTTTCTGTTAAGGAGCTTAAAAATAAGAAAAATGTTGCAATGCCGCATTATGTTGCAGAAGGGAAAGATCCGTTACCGATTGCCTATATGCAATGGGATAATGTTGCACCGGCAGCTGCCGTAATTTCCAATGTTGAAGATATGAGTAAATGGCTTATATTACAGATGAATGCCGGTGTGTTTAAGGGCGATACTATATTAAGTGCAAAACAAATTTGGGAAATGCACTCAACACAGACACCTGATAATATGAATCGAGGATGGGCAAAATATTTTCCGGGTAAGCATTTCAGTACATACGGTTTGGGCTGGTCGCTTTTTGATTATAAAGGTGTAAAAGTTGTAAACCACAGCGGCGGTGCCGACGGAATGATTTCACAAATGATGATTGTGCCTGAGAAGAAAATAGGAATTGTAATTCTGACAAATAGTGTAAATTATCTGCCTACAGCTTTAATGTATTATGTATTAGATGATTATTTCGGTAATCCGGATAATGATTGGAGTGCATTCTTTTTAAAGGTAAAAAAATACATGGATAATTTGGACAAACAAGATCGTGAAAAAGCTGAAAAGGAAAGAACACCAAATACAAAACCGGCATTAGCTTTGAAAGATTATACAGGTATATACGGCGGTAAATTATACGGAAATGCTAAAGTAAGTTTGGAAAACGGGCATTTAGTATTAGATTTTTTACCTTCGGATATTTTAATAGGTGATTTATCTCATTGGCAATATGAAACTTTTACAATAAAACTGCGTAATTCCCCGACATTGCCGGAAGGTACCGTGAATTTTATTATCGGTAAAAACGGTAAAGTAAACGAATTAAAAGTGAATATTCCGAATCCGGATTTTGATTTTACGGAGTTAGAATTTAAAAAAATTAATAAATAATATTACTTGTAATACCTTGCCGCATTGCCACACGGCAAGGTATTATATAAGATTAACGATATATGTAAAGTCTGAAATTACAATTCCGAACAGCAATATTAAACCTGCAGTATTTATAAATTCGTATCTTTTATAATAAATTATTAACAAATTTTTATTTTTTAAGCCGGTTTTATTTATTCAAATTATAAAAAGTAATTAATTTGATTATTAACTTGTTGCAATAATTTCTTTAAACAGTATTTCTTCAATGTTTTTCTCACATTTCCGTATTTTTCAATAATTGTTGAAATTAACTTTTGGAAATAATCGGAAATATTATGTATTTCGCAAGTTGAATAAAAAAGTCTTTTAAAGATAAATAAATTTTGCTGATAATATGGATAGTAATAAGACAGCCGTATATTCCGAAGATACGATAAAAACCCTTGAATGGAAAGAACATATTCGAAAGCGTCCCGGTATGTATATCGGAAAGTTGGGTGACGGTTCTTCTTCCGACGACGGAATTTATGTGTTGATAAAAGAAGTATTAGATAATTCCGTTGACGAGTATATGATGGGATTCGGGAAGAAAATAGAAATAAAAAATGAACTGGGAATAATAACTGTCAGAGATTACGGCAGAGGAATCCCTTTAACAAAAGTCCTTGATGTTTCTTCAAAAATGAATACCGGTGCCAAATACGATTCTAAAGTATTTAAAAAATCCGTCGGTTTAAACGGTGTCGGAATTAAAGCTGTTAATGCTTTGTCCGAAACTTTTATTATACGATCGTTTCGAGAAGGTGAAATGAAAGAAATCGAATATTCCGAAGGCAAACTTATTGAAGATAAAAAAATTCAGAAATCGACCCAAAAAAACGGAACTGAAATAGTATTTAAGCCTGACAATCAGCTCTTTAATTCATATCATTATCTGGATGATTTTATTGAAGCCATGCTTAAAAATTATGTTTATCTGAATTCCGGATTAACCGTAAAATATAACGATAAATCCTATTATTCAAAAAACGGTTTACTGGATTTACTGAATGATAACATAAAAGAAGAGCAACAAAGATATCCTATTATTCATTTGAAAGGTGAAGATATTGAAATTGCTTTAACTCATACTAACCAATACGGCGAAGAATATTTTACTTTTGTAAACGGGCAACATACTTCGCAAGGCGGTATGCATTTATTGGCTTTCAGAGAAGCAATCGTAAAAACTGTCAGAGAGTTTTATAAAAAAAATATTGATTTCTCAGATATCAGAACAGGTATTGCCGCAGCTGTAAGTATTAAAGTGGAAGAGCCTGTTTTTGAGTCGCAAACAAAAACAAAACTCGGTTCTAAAAATATTGCACCCGGCGGACCTTCAATTCGTTCGTTTATAATGGATTTTGTTACAAAAGAACTTGAATTATTTTTGCACAAAAACACCGAAACAGCTGATCTTCTCTGGCGAAAAATTCAGGAATCCGAAAAAGAAAGAAAAGAAATTTCCGGAATTAAACAATTAGCTCGTAAGCGGGCAAAAAATGTTAAAGTTCATAATAAAAAATTAAGAGATTGCCGTGTTCATTTTAATAAAAATAAGGAAAATGCCGAAGAATCAACTTTATTTATTACCGAAGGCGACTCGGCAAGCGGTTCCATAACAAAATCGAGAGACGTTAATACACAAGCTGTTTTCAGTTTAAAAGGAAAACCCTTAAATACCTACGGTAAATCAAAAAAAATTGTGTATGAAAACGAAGAATTTAACTTAATTCAAGCGGCTTTGAATATTGAAGACGGTATGGAAGGATTGCGATATAATAAAATCGTTATTGCTACTGATGCTGATGTTGACGGGATGCACATACGTTTATTACTGATTACTTTTTTCTTAAAGTTTTTTCCGGATGTGATAAAAAACAGGCATTTATTTATACTGCAAACTCCGCTTTTCCGTGTCCGAAATAAAAAAGATACTGTTTATTGCTACTCTGATAAAGAACGTGAAGCTGCAATGAAAAAACTCGGAAAAAACCATGAAATTACGCGTTTCAAAGGTTTGGGAGAAATTTCACCGAATGAATTTAAGCATTTTATCGGAAAAAGTATGAGACTTGATCCGGTTCTGATAAATAAAGAAGAATCAATTACAGCTATGTTGGATTTTTATATGGGCAAAAATACGCCGGAAAGACAAGAGTTTATTCTGGAAAACTTACGAGATGAAGATGAAGTTTTGTAGTCGGGAGCAGACGTTCTTAAACTCTAAAGTTTATAAAATTATAAGATAAAGTTGAAATAAATGTCGGAAAAAGATTTAAATAAAGAAGAGTTGTCAAAACCTGAAAATACTGAAAAACAGGAATATAAGGTAAAATATATTTCCGGAATGTATAAAAATTGGTTTCTGGATTATGCTTCTTACGTTATTTTGGAAAGAGCCGTTCCGCATGTTTCGGACGGTCTTAAACCTGTGCAACGCAGGATTTTGCATTCAATGAAACGTATGGATGACGGCAGATATAATAAAGTGGCAAACATTATCGGTCATACAATGCAATTTCATCCGCACGGTGATGCCTCAATCGGTGATGCTTTGGTGCAACTGGGGCAAAAAGATTTGTTAATTGATATGCAGGGAAACTGGGGGAATGTTCTTACCGGTGACAGAGCTGCTGCGGCTCGTTATATTGAAGCACGTTTGTCAAAATTTGCTATAGAAATTGTTTTTAACCCTAAAACAACCAAATGGCGACCTTCTTACGACGGAAGAAATAAAGAACCGGTACATCTGCCGGTAAAGTTCCCTTTACTTTTGGCTCAGGGTGTTGAAGGTATTGCCGTAGGATTGGCATCCAAAATTATGCCTCATAATTTTAACGAACTTATTGATGCTTCAATCAATATTCTGAAAGGAAAAGATTTTACCATTTTACCGGATTTTCTGGCCGGCGGATTAGCTGATTTTTCTGAGTATAATGACGGAAGGCGGGGAGGCAGAGTAAAAATAAGAGCAAAAATTACAAAACAAGATTCCAAAACTTTGGTAATTACGGAATTACCTTTCGGAAAAACAACTGTAACTCTCATTGAATCAATTGTATATGCCAATGATAAAGGAAAAATTAAGATTAAGAAAATCGAAGATAATACTTCTGATAAAGTTGAAATTTTAATTCATTTACCTTCGGACGTGTCATCCGATAAAATGATTGATGCCTTGTATGCCGTTACGGATTGCGAAGTTTCTGTTTCGCCTAATACAACTGTTATTCTCGGAGATAAACCAAAATTTACCGATGTTAAAGAAATTTTACGATTTTCGACTGATAATACACTTAATTTACTTAAAGAAGAACTTCAGATAAGGCTTTCTGAACTTGATGATTCTTGGCATTCCGCTTCTTTGGAAAAAATATTTATTGAAAACAGAATTTATCTTACGATAGAAGATTGTGAAACTTGGGAATGTGTTATTAAAAGTATAGATAAAGGTTTAAAACCATTTGTAAAAAAATTGAAACGCCCTGTTACAGAGGATGATATTGTTCGTTTAACAGAAATTAAGATTAAGCGAATTTCAAAATTCGATGCTTTTAAAGCCGATAATTATTTAAAATCAATACTTGACGAAACTGAAGAAATAAAACATAAGCTCGCACATATTGTTGATTATACAATCGATTGGTTTAAAAATATTAAAAAGAAATACGGAAAAGGAAGAGAACGTCGAACAGAAATTCGCAGTTTTGAAGAAATAACGGCCAGAAAAGTAGTCGTAAGAAATAAAAAACTATATGCAAATTATGAAGACGGTTTTGCCGGAACATCTTTAAAACAAGATACATTTATTGATGAATGTTCTGATATTGATTTAGTTATTATTTTTAAAAAAGACGGAACTTATTTTGTAAAGCAGGTTGAAGACAGATTTTACATCGGAAAAGACGTTCAGCATATTGCCGTATGGAAAAAAGATGATGAACGCACAATTTATAATGTAATATATTACGACGGCGGAAGCGGCAATTATTTTATGAAACGGTTCTTTGTAAAAGGCATTATTAAAGATAAAGAATACAATTTAACAAAGGGAACACCGGGTTCTAAAATAATGTGGTTTACAGTCAATACCAATGGTGAAGCCGAGACTGTAAAAATTACTCACAGACCTCGTAAAAGGTTGAAAAACAAGACAATTGAAATTGATTTTTCAGAACTTGCCGTGAAAGGGCGAAATTCAATGGGAAATATTGCAACCAAATACGGCATTCAAAAAATAATCTTAAAGGAAGAAGGCGTATCAACTCTCGGCGGCAGACAAATTTGGTTTGATAATGAGGTATTGCGGTTGAATGCAGAGGGTCGGGGAGAACTGCTCGGAGAATTTATTGCCGATGATAAAATATTAGTTATTTATAAAAACGGTAAATTTCAAATTACATCTTTTGATTTATCAACACATTTTGAAACTGATATTTTAAAAATTGAAAAATTTAAATCGAATAAAGTGTGGTCTGCCGTATTTTTTGATGCCGATAAAAAGTTTTATTATTTAAAACGCTTTAAATTTGAGAGTTCCAACGGATTAACATCATTTATAGGTGAAAATACCGAGTCTCAATTAGCTGCAGTTTCCGATTCGCCGAAAGCACAATTTGAAATAGAATTCGGAGGAAAACACAAGGAACGAAATAATGAATTGATTGATGCAGAGGAATTTATATCAGAAAAAAGTATAAAAGCCAGAGGAAAACGTATCAGTACATTTACCGTTAAGAAAATTAATTTAATTGAACCTGAATTACCCGAAACAGAAGAAGATAAAAATGAAAATACTCCCGATTCTTCAGAAAATATTAAAAAACAATCTGAACCTGATTTTGAGGTAATAAAAATTGATAAAGACGGTAACAGAACACTCTTTGATTTGTAGTTTTAATCGAAATATTCGGTGGTTTAAATAAAAAAACGCAGGTTTAATCAAAAAAGCTTGATTATTAAAATATAAAAGCGTAATTTTATTGATGTATTTTGAAAAATCATTCGTATGAAAAAAATATTATTAATTTCAATCTTAATTACAGTTTTTACAAGCCTGATATTCTCTCAGGGAATCACTAATGACGGTGCTGTAATAACTATCAGTTCCGGAACTTACGTTGTTGTAAATAACGGCGGCGGATATTTTAACGGCGAATCCGGTTCGAATTACGGTAAAATAGACCTTAACGGTATATTACAAATAGAAGGTAATTTTGAAAACAATGTAACCGATGTCGGACAGCATGTTTTTACAAATGTAGGAACTGACGGAACCGTTTTATTTACCGGTACAGCCGATCAGCATATTTTAAATGCAACGCCGGATGCCTATATCGATTTTGAAAAATTAACCGTAAATAAAACTTCGGGAACCGTATCCGTTGATGCCGGAAGTGCAGCTACCGTAAACGGTATTTTAGATGTCAGTTCGGGAACTTTCAGGCTGTCTTCACCGGCAGACGGCGAAGCACCCTCGGGTTCGTTAATTACAAATACAAGTGCGGCAAGCAATGTTACCGGATCCGGAGCTTTGTATGTTGACCGTCATTTTGAAACAAACGGCAGATGGCAATATATCAGCGTTCCGGTTACAAATGCAGATGATGATATATTTGATAATACCAATAATTTGCATCCCTTTAACGGCAATTTATTATCTTATAATGAAGCTTATGATGCTGCTGTTGATCCGCCGAATACAACTTACGGTAATTGGTCAAGCACCACTTACGGTTTATATAATGCCTGGACTCAAGTTGCCGTTTACGGAAGTTCTGTCGGCTTAAACCCTGCTGTCGGCTATATAACATACAACGAACTTGAATTAGACGTAAACTTCGGAGGGAGTACGTCTGATTTGGATAATTCTGCAAGCTATTCTCCCGCAGTGTCTTATACCCCAAATGATGATACAGGCGGTGCCGGAGATTATTTTGACGGTTGGAACCTTATCGGAAATCCGTATCCCTGTGCTTTGGATTGTCAAGCATTAACTTTAAGCTCAAATATTAATAAAACTATTTATTATTGGGACGGCGATGCCGGGAATTATATGTATTATAATTTCGGCGGTTCTCAAGTTGACGACGGAAGTAATGTTGTTAGCGGAGGGACAAGATATATTCCAGCTATGCAGTCTTTCTCATTAAAAGCAACTTCCTCTTCTCCGACTGTAAGTATCGGGGCAGGAGCGAGAGTACACAATACCCAACAAATGTACAAATATTCAAAAGACGCAGTAAATTACGGTCAAACGCAATTCGTTAAGCTTAAAACAACGGACGGTGATTTTTCTGATGAAACAGTTGTTCGATTTATTGACGGCAGTGCCGAAAGTTTTGATACTGATTATGATGCGTATAAAATGTTTCCGAATAATCCGCCCGTTATGATTTATTCGCTGATAGCGAATCCGGAAACTCCTCTTGCCATAAATTCATTACCGCCGGAGAGAATAAAAACAACAATTCCTTTGGGATTTGTTTGTACAAATGCCGGAACTTACACTATTTCTGCCGAAGATGTTGTATTTGATGCAGGAACTGATGTGAAACTAATTGATACATACGAAAATACCGAAACATTATTATATGACGGATCAGAATATACATTTACTTCCGATGCCGGAGAAGTAAGAGACAGATTTTATTTATTCGGAGCAACGTCAACAAATATTGATAACCCTCAGGATGATAATATCGTACTTTCATCTGATGTTTGGTCTAATGAAAACAAGGTCTATATTGCGATAAAATCGAATAAATTAATTGATGCCAATGTAAAAATATTTGATGTTTTAGGACGAACCGTGATTGATAAAAATGTTAACGGAAGCTATAACATTATTAATATTCCGGGTGCGAGCGGAACCTATTTTGTGAAACTGACCGGAGTAGACGGAATTTCACAAACAAAAAAAGTTTTTATTCAAAAGTAAGTTAAGTATATTTATAAACAGTTGATAATAAAACCCGTATATTTTTACGGGTTTCTTTTTACACTTATGAGAATTTTTTTAACAGGTATGCCCGGAAGCGGAAAATCAACAATTGCAAAAGAATTTGCTTTGCTTAACGGAATTGATTTTTACGATACGGATGCTTTAATTGAAGAAAAATATCATAAACGTATTTCTGAAATTTTTAAATCAGAGGGTGAAAACACTTTCAGAATTTATGAACGAAGAATTTTGAAAAGCTTACTTGAAAAGCACAATATTATTGTCGCAACAGGCGGAGGAACAGCATGTTTCAGAGACAATATGACATTGATGAATGATGCCGGAATAACTGTTTATTTGAATGTACGTATTGAAAATTTATTTCAACGATTGAAATCTTTGACAGATCGTCCTTTGTTGGAGAATAAAAAAGGAGATGAGTTGAAAAATTATTTGCAATCTGTTTTAACCGAAAGAGAACCGTATTATCTAAAATCAAAATATATTGTTAATGCTGATTGCGGTGTTTCTGATATTCTGAATTCAGAGCCGTTTAATCTCAAGGATATTCTCGGTATTTGATTCGATTCTGAAACGATTATCTGTTCTGTAACCTATAATCCAAATAATTTCGTTTTTCGAACTTGTTAATACCCAAATTTTCTCTTGTTCAAACAAATTTATTTTTTCATCCGTGAAAAAATCACTTAATAATTTTTTCCCGTTCATACCGAAAGGGAAGAAGTAATCCCCGGTTTTAAATTTACGAATTTTTAAAGGGTAAGTTAATTTATCGGTATTTATCAAAGCAGTTTTTTTATCTGTTTTTAATGTGTCCGGTAATTTTTTTAAAAACTTTAATGAAATATTCAGCGGTTCATTAATTGAATATATCCCTTTTTCAATTAAAAAAATATCTTCTTTTTTAGGAATATGTATTTTATCAACTATCAAAAAATTTCTGTCTTTCAACAGTCGATGTGTTCCGGAAAAGAAAATTTTACCGCTTTGTAAGTTGTTGATATTATTAAAAATATGTTCATTCTGGGCTGATTTAAAGCCGTAATGATGTATTATTTCATATAATAAGCTTACCGGAGCAGCAGCACTTAAAAGTCTCTTAATATTGATATAAAGCAGCTTTTCATTGAATTCTGTGATGTTTCTTGTCTCATTTTCAATATATTGCTTATAAATATCTTCAAATTCGGAATAAATTCGAAAATTTTTCAGCATACTTTCCTTAAATTTGGGATTAATTTCGGAGAAAACAGGTAATACTTTATGTCTGAATTTATTTCGGATAAATTTTGTATCGAAATTTGAATAATCTGTTCTGTAATTAAGCTTATTTTCAGAGCAATAATTTTTAATTTCGTCTTTTGAAGTAAATAAGAGCGGTCTTACAATATCATTATTCTTTGCTAATATACTTCTTAAACCTTTAATTCCCGTACCTTTTGTCAGATTAATAAAGAATGTTTCAATTCGGTCGTCTAAATGATGTCCTGTTGCAGTATATTTATAATTGTGTTGCATTCGCATTTCTCCAAACCAATTATAACGTAGTGTTCGTGCAGCTTCTTCAATTGAAAGTTTATTCTTTTCAGCAATTTTTTTTGTATTAAAAGATATTTTAAATAACTGAATATTAAGTTTGTAACAAAAATCTTCAGTGAATAATTCATCTTCATCCGAATCTTTTCCTCTTAATTTAAAATTAACATGAGCCGCAGCAACAGTAAAATTTAAGTTTTTTAAAATATGAAGAAGTGCAACAGAATCAGCACCGCCGCTGAATGCAACAAGAATTTTATCACTCTTTTCAAAAAGAAGATTTTGTACAATATATTTTTCAACTTGTTCAGACAGCATCTATACAAAGTTAAAAACTTGTTTTAAAAATTGAAACTTTCTTATTTTATTTTTTTTGTGTAATTTTTCTAATTCTCAGGAATATAATCCGAAAATGTTTTGTCAGACCAAAAGATTACGATTTTTACAATTTGTTTATCTTGTTTTTTAAGTGTCGGAGAATTTAATATTTTAGTTTCAACTGATAAATTGTTCAGATTCTTCTCAGAAATCGCTTTATCTTCGGCTTGTTTATTATTCACATTGTTATCATTCTGATTATCATCAATATCCGCAAATAAATTACCTTGAATGTTTTGTTTATCTTTTTTAAACATACTTCCTTTACCAAGTAGGAGCCAATCGGTATCAAGATAATTGAATGCTTCTGATATTTTTTGAATAACTTCCAAACTCGGATTATTTCTGCCGTTTATTAAATGCGATACCCCGGAACGTTGAATTCCTACAATATCAGCAAATTTACTGTATGAAATATTCTCATAGTCTATTATTTTTTTTATGCGATCTTTCATTATTGTATGGTTACAGATGTAATACCAAGAAATAAGATAATAACAATAAAATAAATATCTCTAAACTTTAGAAACATAATACACTGATATTATGCAATATAACTAAATATACTATGTATTACAAGAGTAAAGATATTAAAAAACTTATAAATTACAAAAGTAATATTTAATAGTTACAAGTGTCATATCATGTGTTACACATGTATATTACTAAAATATATTATATTTTTTATTAATATTGTTTAAGACTGAAAATCCATATATTACAACAGGGAGCTCAAACAATAACAGCACTAAATTATGATTGAAATATATATGAAAGAGACAGAATCGGTCTTTTCTCTGTATTAACGGTTATATTATTAAGTAAATGACTGTACAACGCAAAATTTTCCGTTGTATCATATATAATATATATTTAACGATAATATTAATACAACTTCTGACGCGAAATGGTATCGGATGAAGGTTATATAATTTTTACTTTGTAAATAGCTTTATATAAAATATATTAATGACTGGATATCAATTAATTATACTATATTATTTTATGGAATGACCGAATTTTCAGAAAAATTATAAATTGATACTTTATATGTATATTATAAAATGCAGATAATCAGACTTATAAATAAAGAGTTAACAAATTTTAAAAGAGAGATATTTACACCTGTTTTAATATAGTTACAAATGTAAACAATGCTTTTATGTAGAATCTTAATAAATAATATAAAATATTTTGTTATTGGAGTGTTTTTTAATTATTTTACTTTTACTTTGTTAAAATATTAAATTTTTTGAGTGAAACGATTTTTGTTTGTATATATATTTTTATTTTTTCTGGTTTCTTCTGAAATACATTCTCAGACACTTGAAAGAAATTCTGTTTTTAAATGTGCAGAAGTTTTCGGCGATTCCATTACTTTTTTAAATGATTTTACTGTTAATTTGTCTAAGCGTAAAACTCTTGATGAACCGAACGGAGAAGAATGGGATCTGTATCTTATGCGCGGGACTGTTTATCGTTTTTCTTTATGCAGTTATACCAAAGGCATTAAAATTATTATGAAATTGTATAATGATACTCTTACCGAAAAAAAACCTTATTTTGTGATTACACGACCTTCGCATACAAAATATTTTGATTATCTCTGTAAAAAATCAGATGTTTATAAGGTTTCTGTCAGATTTAAAAACGAAAAAACTTTAAATCGGGATTTGATTGCTATAGGTATTTTGGGTTTTATTAAAAAGGTAAAATTGTAATTTTGTTATATTTTGTATTTTTTCTCTAAATACTTATAGATATCTTGCTGAGAACGGTATTTTTTTTTGCCTGTTTTTTTATCAATATTATTAATATTTTTATCTAATAATTTAGCTTTAGTATTATCTCTCAGTTGAAATTCTAAAATAGTAATAATCTCATTTATAAGGCTTTTATCGTATATCGGAAACGCAACTTCAATTCTTCGCCTTAAATTTCTCGTTAAAAAATCCGATGAAGATAAATAGACTTCCCAATTACCCAAATTATAAAATACATAAATTCTCGAATGTTCTAAAAAGCGATCGACAATTCGGGTAATATTAATATTTTTGCTGAAAGGCATATTTGGTCTGAGCTTACAAATTCCTCGAATAATCATATCTGTTTGAACGCCTTGTGTTCCGGCTTCGTAAAACAAGTCTATAATTTCTTTATCTCCGATACCGTTTAGTTTAAAAATTAATTGTGCTTTTTTTCCTGATTTAGCATAACTTATTTCTCGTTTAATTTTTTCCTTAAGAACCGGTAACATATTAAAACCCGGAACTAAAACATGCTTAAAATTAAATGTCTCTATCGGGTTTTCAAGATACATAAATAATTTTTCAAGATCTTTAGTTATGTTTTTATCGGAAGTAAAAAAACCTTCATCGGCATACTGAGTTGCTGTTTTTTCGTTAAAATTTCCGGTACTTAAAAAAGCATAAGATTTCTTTTTCCCTTTTTTTGACGAATTTTTTATGGCTAATGCAGCTTTAGCATGAACTTTTAACCCGGGAATACTTGCTATCACATTTATTCCTGCTTTTTTCATTTTATCGGCAACAGCAATATTATTTTCTTCGTCAAATCGAGCTTTAACTTCCACAAAAACCGTTACATCTTTTCCGTTTCCTGCAGCAGCAATCAGTGCATTAACAACAGCTGAATTTGTGGCAACTCTGTATTGGGTTGTTTTTATTTCATCAATTTCAGGGTCAATTGCAGATTCATGAAAAAAACGTAATACATAGTCGTAGGTTTGATACGGAAAATGAAGTAATAAATCTTGTTCATCTGCAGCTTCAAATATTGAAGTGTATTTATCAATTACCGGATGATTTAATTGTTTAAAAGGTTTTAATTCATATTTCGGACTTAAGGGATTTTTAAAAAAGAATAAATCACTGAAATTCAGATACTTTCCGACAGGAAAGAAATCTTTTTCCGACAGATTAAAGGCGAGTTGTAATACATTTTTTACATCATCGGTCATTTGTCTGTCATACATAAATCGTGCAGGCATACCTGTTTTACGTTGTTTCAGGCTTTTTTTAAGTTTATTCAGTAAGTTACCCGAAAATTCATCTTCTATCATTAAATCGGCATTTCTGGACAATTTAATGCTGTATGTTTTTTCGATACGATAGCCCGGAAAAATCATATAAAGATGCATCCTGATTACATCTTCCAGAAACATATATAAAAATTTACCGTTTAAGTTCGGCAGCATAACAAAGCGTCCTAATACTCCGGAAGGAACTTGTATGACTGCATAATTTGATTTGTATTCGGGGGGACGGTTTTTTTTATGAATTTTAATAGCCAAATAAATGACATTATCTTTTAAAAAAGGCATTACGGCTCCTGAACTTGACAGCAATACGGGTTGTATTTCGGGTAATACTTCTTTTGAAAAATATTCTTTTAATAATTCAGTATGTTCATTTGTTAATTGTTGATTTTGCCAAAGTTCGATTCCTGCTTCATCTAATTCCGGAATGATTTGATTATAGAAAATATTTTCAAATTCTGCTAATTGCTTTGTTACTTCTTTTTTAATATTTGAAAGAACAGACTTGGGAGAATATTCTAATTTTTTTATACTTTTTTTAGGAATCTCAATTAAACTTTGATAATAAGCTACACGAATTCTGTAAAATTCATCTAAATTTGAATCGTAAATGGCACAAAATTTAATACGTTCAAAAAGCGGTAATGATTTATCTTTGGTTTGTTCAAGTACTAAACGGTTAAAAGACAACCAGCTGAGTTCTCTGTCAAAATATTTGTTTTCCGTATCCATTATTGGGTTATCTTAAAATTTTTCGAACAAAAGCGACTGTAAAGTAAGACATTAAAAACAAACCTACAAAACCTTCGATTGAAGAAATCCATCGAGAAATTCCGTCGGGATAATAATCTCCGTAACCGATTGTTAAAAAAGTTATTGCACTGTGATAAAATGCTTTACCGATAGGACCGAGTATCCTGGGATCGTTTGGTGCAAAAAGGGATGAGACAATATGTACGTTTCCTATTTTTGCCAGAAAAATGTATAATAATGTAAAAAATAAATAGGTTAGGAGCATAGTTGACAATACACGCAGGGGATCGGTGGCAAATTTGCCCATTTTATCGAATACCAACCATTTGAAAGCAAAATTTATGTATGCAAATATTTTTAATTTCGGGCGTTTAGAGATATCTTCTTTTAAGTGAGCAATTGCTTCGGTACGTTTAAATTCAACATAAGCTTCATCTTCATAGGAATATTGTCCGGTAACATTGTAATTTTCTTTTAAAATTCTGAATTGCTCTTCTTTGCTTTTTATCGTAGAATTTTGTTTATAAATCAGTTCTTTCAGATTTGCTCTTCGCCAATCAATATATATTCTTCCGAGCAGCCGCATTCCGGAGAAATCAACAGCTTCAATTTGCGGGTCGAAATCGGGCGGATTAATATCTAAAATATCTTTAACAACCGTATCTGATAAATCCAACATTTTGCAGGAAGTGATTTGAAGGTTAAAGTAATTGTCTAATTGAGAACCTTTTAGAGAGAGCGTATTGAAGCTTGATTGTTTGAAAGATATTTTTCCGATTCCGAAATCAACATTATTAATTTCAACATCACAATTTTGAAAATCGGCTTCGCTGAAATTAAATTCTCCTTTTCCGAAAACAGAATCTTTAATGAGTAAATTACCTTTTAAAATTGTACCTTCAAGAGTTATGTTATTATCTCCGAAATATGTTTTGTCAAAACTGACTTTGCCTGTTCCGAAATTCACGGCTTTCATATTAACTCCGCCGTTCATAAATATACAACGATCAAATTGAACGTTACCGTTTCCGAATTCGCAGAAGTGAAAATCCGTTATGCCGGAACCGAAATTTGATAATCTGAAAGATGTAACACCGTTTCCGAAATTTACATTTTTAAAATATACATTGCCGTTTCCGAAATCGGTATTAATAAACGATTTTTTTCCGTTTCCGAATTCAGCACTTGTAAAGTTAACTTTACCGTTTTGAAAGTTAGCTGACCGAAAAGAAATATCTCCTTCACCGAAATTAACTTTTTCAAAATTAGTTTCGTCTTTTCCGAAATGTGCACGAGAAAAATCTATTCTTCCTTTTCCGAAATCACTGACTTTAAAACTAACCGGACCGTTTCCGAATTTAGTATCAGTAAATAATACATCACCGGAATTAAATTCAACATTTACAAAAATGACTTTACCTTCTTGAAACTCAATGTTTTCAAAATTTTTTAAACCTTCGGAGAACACGCTGTTTTTAAAAATTACATCTCCGTCCGAGAAAGATGTTTTTGAAAAGTTTACGGTATCACACTTAAAAGAACAGTTACTGAAATCGTTGAGTTCGGCAAAAAAAACTGAAAAAGAGAAATTAAGTGTTTTGCAAATAAAATAAGTGCTGTTGAAATCAATTAATTTTCCTTCAAACAGTATTTCTGAAAAGTTTATATCTTTTTCGGGGCTGTGAAAAAAAGCATTTTTAGCAGAAAAATTTTCGAGAATAATTTTTTCCGAGTAAACTTTGGCTTTTAAAAATTCCAAATCAATATTTTCTATATAAGCATAATTAAGCTGCAGCTCATTATTTGCTTTTATATATTGATTGATATAATTTGAATCGGCATAACCGAATTCTTCTTCGGAAAGTAACTTATTATTATTAAAAAATTTAATAACAGCAGTTTTCGGATAATTGACATTGTCCCTAATAAACTGATTATCAATAATTTCTACAGTAAATTCTGTGAAGTATTTCTGCATTTTAATATAATTCTATTGATAATTCTTATTCAAATTACGGAGTTAAAAATTTTAATTAAAAATCATCATCATTCCCGTCTTCGTCTATAAGTTCAATAATCTCAATATTTAAATCAATTAATTCTTTAAATTTCCTGCCGTCGTTTAACATTGAAATATCTCCGGTGTTATAATACCAGTCAATATCAACCGAATTATTTTTAGAAATTTCTTCAAGAATCAATAAAATTTTAACTAATTGCCTGTCGGTTGCGGTATTATAATAGTCGAATTTAAATGATATTTGGGTATGATCTGCAGGATTTTCTTTATAGGAATGCAACCAATCAATAATCGGTTTGTAAAAACTTACTGCATTTTCAGGAATAGATTTTCCTTTAAACTTAAGTATTCCGTCTTCGGGATCAAGAATTATTTCAGGAGTATCTTCCTCAGATTGAATTATGTATTTTTCTAATCCGTCTTTCATCTTATTAATTTGAATTTTTAGTGTAAAAAAAGAGAATTTATCATCTATTTTGTAAAAGTCATAAATAAAAGCATTTTTGGCTTTCATTTTTATATCAAGTAAGCCGAGCCCGGGATTTTCATCATTTTTGTTGTTAAAATTTAACAGTGTTTCATTATATTCGTCAGAAAGATCAGTTTCAGATAAATTGTTTACATTTTCAAGTTTTTCTTTGAATTCCTTAATTTTATAATTTTCGACATAATTCCCTGATGTAAAAGTAAGATTTTCTTTTGATTCTTTTATATAAAAAATTGCATGCTTTCCGGTTACATTATTAAGAGTATATATATCTGCGTGATTAACAATATTTTGTAATATTTCAACCATCAAATTAAAAACTTTCATTTTTAAAATTACCGTACCCTGTAATTGATTTTCAGTAATTGATAAAAGATTAACAAGTGTATCCTGAGTAAAAGCACCGATAAAATTCAATAATATATTTTCTTTTTCAAGAAGTTTATGTCTTTTAATAATTTGTTTTAAAGAATCAACACTGTCTGATTTCGAATCATCGGAGAAATCAATAATTTTTGAGTGCATATAAAAAAATGAATAGTCATCATTAATTTTATCGAATTCATACACAAGTTTATTTCCTGATTTCCTTGCTATTTCAATTAAACCCAAGCCGGCACCTCCTTTATCGGAAAATTCGCCTTCACCAAGTTTTTCTAAAGAATATTTTTTTAACTCTTCTTTATTTAAATTATTGATTTTATTAATAAGTTTTGTAATATTTTTTTCGTGCGTTGTTTTAATAAGATTTCCTGTCGTGATATAATAACCGTCGGGTTTGTATTGAACAACAAATAAACCGGGGTATCCCGCCAATTCATCGGAGTCTGCGGAACTTTGATGACGTGTTACATTTTGAAGACCTTCAACGATAATAAAAAAAACTCTTTTTCTGATTTTCTTTTCTACATTTTCGTTTTGAAGGTTCGATTCTGTTAAAGCTAAAATTGTATCGGTAACTTTGGTAGTAAAGCTTCCTCGGTAGGTGTATTCCATAGTACTTCCGCGGATACTTTCAAAAAGTTTGTATGCCAGATTATTATTTTTCACAGGTGCGGATTACTCCATATTCTGTTTAAGGTTAGTTTGTCAGAAACAAAGTTAATTATTTTATTTCAATTTAAAAATTCCAACAATATTGATATATGATTTAATTATACTAAAATATGTTTTAACTATTTGTAAATTAGTCAATATGGATTGTTTCTGCGATTAAAGCAATAATATTTTTTTTACTGTTTTTTACATTAAACTGCATTTTTTTTTGACTAAATTCAACTTCATCGGGTAAAATTAAACGATCTTTTAGCACATAATTAATTCTGTCGCTAAAAGATCCGTATGTTTTTTCGATTTCAGATTGAATATTCTCAATATTTAATTTAGTTTTAGAATACAATATACATAAATAGTCTTTGCCTGTTGTATTATCTGTTTGAATGTAATGATCTTCATCAGGAATTGCAACATCATTTTGTGCATAATTTAATGCAGGAGAAATATTTTTATTATACGGAAAAATTGTAAATGTTTTTTTTGTTGCATCATATCCGAAAGCATAAACATAGGCAGCTTGGCTATTGGAGATATATAATCTGAAAAGAGTTCCGGATTTATATGGTTTATCAAGTTTGTAAATACCGTCTGTAAAAGTAACATTACTCTCACTTCCGTCTGCTTGTATAATTTTAACACTTCCGGCAAATGAATTATTTTTATTTTCGGCTGTTTTAAAAGTAATCATTTCGTAAGCATATTTTACGAATTTAGTAAAGTTTTCATAAGAAATCCAAATATAACCTTTGTTTCCCCATTGAGAACCCCAACTGTTCATTATTTCAAATGCTCCTCCGTATTTGTTATTGTCATAACCGATAACACACATAGCATGCCCGCTGTAGGTTAAACTGCTGCTTTCGACAGGAGTCCATTCTCCTGTTGCCGTATAAAAAGATTTTGGTGTATTCATGCCTATAATTACAGGATTATTTTGACTGATACTTTTTTTAACTGCAGCAATTTTAAATTCTTTTGAATCAAACATACTGAAAATTTTAGCATAATCTTTTATCTTATATTTTGAGGCTTTTGAAAATACAGAAGGTGAAATAAATGCCGGACAATTAATTTCCGTTATATCGTTGTATTTGCAGACTCCTTTTGTTTTAAGAATATTAAGAGCGTCCGAAATTGATGAACCTAACTGACAATAAACATCTTTGCTGTTTTTTATTTGTTTATAAACAAAACCGGGTGAGAATGTGTTTGCATTAATCGTTGTTTTATCAGTTCTTTTTTTATAAATTGATTCTAAAATTGTCATTCCTGCATAGGCTGTTGACCAACCTACGCAAGTACCGTGCTGACCTTGACTTTTAGGTACGGGTGTATATTTTTTTAAAGAATATGCTGACGGCAGATTTGTATATAAATTGCGGGTAAGCGGAGCCTTTTTAAGAACAGATTCGTATTTTTTATCGTTAAAATTTAAACCTGTGCTGTAATCTTGTCCGTAAATATCACTAAAACCGAGAATTACAGTTAAAGTTAAGAAAAATATTTTTTTCATCAGGGGTATTTAAAAAATTTTATTAAAACTGAATATCATTTTATTTTTTGAAATAAAAATCACCGAAAATTGATGAGTTTTCCCAAGGAACCTGCATTTCGTCAGATAATTTATAAACATTATTCCTTACAGCTTTAAAGACATCTTCTATTTTATAGCCGGGTTGTTCTAAAGCTTTTACAAGTTCTTGAGTATATAATCCATTTTTGCCCGAACCGTCTGATGCGACTGAGCCTGGAGCAGTTGCATAAGCTATAAAAGTTCCTTTCGGAGCAGTTGTTGATGCCAGTCCGTTACCGCCTCCGGAGCGAAAACTTCGGGCAAAAGGATTATTTCGGCAGGCATCTAATATAACAATATTTAAATCGTTTTGGGCATAATCCATTTCACCTAAAACCCTTTTTAAATTAACCGATTCAAGTTCCACATCTTGTTCTTTATTAATTACTGCGGTAACCGGTACCAGATAATTTTCACCGTTTAATTGTATTCCGTGACCGGCATAATAAAATAATCCGACACCTTTTTCTTTACTTAATTTATTTCCGAATGCTCGAATTTCAGATTTCATATCGTTTTGGCTTAAATCAGTAAAAGACATTACTTCAAACCCGAGTTTTTGCAATTCCTGAGCCATTAACTGTGCATCGTTAACCGGATTTTTAAGAGGAGATAATAAATAAGCACCGTTTCCGATAACTAAAGCCAATCGTTTTTGATTTTGAGTTGAATTATCAACTTGAAAGTTAACAATTCTGGTATCGGAAATAACTTCGCCTCCGGCATTTGTAACTTTTACCGTAATTTTATTTGTTCCGTTTTCCACGGGGACATCACGTTCTACGGTAAAATCACAATCAGCATTTACAACTGTGTAACCTCTTGTTGCATAATTTACTTTAACTTTTCCGTTTACCAAAAACTGAACATTTTCAAGTTCACTTTCTGATTTAATACAAACTTTTGCTTTAATAGTGTTGGAGCTTGCCGTTGTATTTACAAATTGGGGAGACAGCCAAGTAATTTGAGGCAGAGATTTACTTTTTTGATTTCCGATAAATTCGCCGTTTTTCCATAAGCCTGATTTCGTAGTTCCGTTTGTGTAATATACCGTTCCGATACCGTTATACGTACCGTTTTTAAATTCTCCGACATACTTTGTTCCTGAGACAAATGAATATGTTCCCTGACCTTCATAAGTGCCGTTCTTAAATTCTCCTTCATATACATCGCCGGCTGCAAAAGTAAAGGTTCCTCGTCCGCTGTAATAACTGCTTCGGAATGTTCCTACATATTTATCTCCTTTTTTTGTAACATAAGTTCCGAAACCGTTTGCACAATTTCCTGATATACAACCTGTATTGATTTTATTACTTTTAATAAATTTATCATATTCCCAAGTACCGGTTTTGGATGTTCCGTCGGTATAATACATAGTACCTTCACCGTGAAAATAATTATTTAACAATTCTCCGATATATTTTTGACCGTTTCTGTAGATAAAAATACCGTTACCTGTCAATTTATCTGTTACCCAGTCGCCGTTATAACTTTTATATTGAGATTCAGGTTTATATTTATAAGCACCGTAGCCGTTTTTTTTATCGTCTTTCCAATTTCCGGTATATTCGGCACCGTTTGCAAAATAATTTGTGCCTTTACCGTTTCTCATACCGTTTTTCCAATAGCCTTCATACCGTTCGCCTGTATCCCAAGTATAAATACCGTAACCATTATTGCAATTACCTGAAATACAGCCGTAATTATTAGAACTTGTTCCGATGTATCTGTCATTTTCCCATAAACCGGCTTTTGTTGTACCGTCGTTGTAATAATTGGTACCGTAGCCGTTTCTTAAATCATCAGCCCATTCACCTTCGTAGCGTTCTCCGCTTACAAAATAGTTTGTTCCCTGTCCTTTGCGTTTGTTCTTTTCCCAGTTACCTGTATATTTTTCCCCTGTTGACCAAATATATGTACCATATCCGTCAGCACAGTTTCCGAAGATGCAACCGGTTATTTCTCCGGTTTTTCCTTTGTATTTTCCTTCTTTCCATACACCTGTGAGTACACTTCCGTCTTTTCTGTAATACGACCCTTCACCGTTTTGTTTATTATTCATCCATTGACCTATATGTTTTTCACCGTCGGGCCAAACATATGTTCCTGTACCGTATCTTTTTCCGTCTTTAAATTCGCCGGTATATTTACTGCCGCTTGTAAAAATGTATGTGCCTTTACCTTCTTTTTCATTGTTTTTCCAATTCCCGATGTATTCATCGCCGTTTTGCCAAATATATTTTCCGTATCCGTCGGCACAATCACCGTAAATGCATCCTGTTTTTTGAGAAAAAGCCGAGACGGAAATGATGAAAAATAAGGAAATTAAAGTCAGTTGTTTCATAGTTCAGATTGTTTATAATTTTAGTGTATAAAAATACAAAAAATCTGATAACTTTTTTGAATTTAATATTTTTTTTGACGAAAAACTGAATGAAATAAGTAATTTTAAAATATTGTTACTGCGAATTTATCGGAATGTAGATAAATTTTATGAAAATGAAGTTTTGCAGGGTGTATATAATCTTTAACTGTTTGTTTCTTATTTATTAACGAAAATAGAGTAATTATTGTACAAACTCGTGATTAACGAATTTTTATCTTTAAATATCTTTTAAATTTTTGATTAATCGAAGTAATTATATCATAATCATTTGCTTTAAGCAGATAAATTCGTGAAAAATTACAGAAACGCATAAATTTAATTGTTTCAATTTTATTTAATCCGGTAAGTTCTGAGACTAATTCAGGATTGTATTTATTTTCTATGATTTTGTTTTCGGCGGCTTTTCTTTTTAATTCTGCAACTTTTATTTTTTGTCTGTCGGCTTTTGTTTTAAAGTTGATAGGAATTCCGATTGCCGCGGAAGCAGTTAATATGGCTAATTCTTTGGGATCAACCAGTGAGTAGAACCATTTTTCAATCCGCTCTTTTGTTTCATCTTTTTCAATATCAGTATGAGAAAATTCAAAAACAAAATCTTTCCAGCGTTCGGCAAAAATATCAACATTTTCCAGCGGATAAGTTTTTTCTTTCAATTTGATAATAATTATTTCAGAAGGTTTTATTTTTTTATCGGAAAATGAAATATATTCTTTTTCATATCCCAAAGCATTTATTCTTAATACATCATCTTTAAGAATGGTAATATAGAAATAACCTAATGAATCACAAGAGGTTATCTTATTCTTTTTTAAATTAATAATTGTTGCACTGCGAATAGGCTTTTCAGTTTTTTTACTGATAATTCTTCCGGTTATTTCGAGAATTTCAGGGTTTTGTGAAAATGAATTCAGAAAAAAAAGATTAAAAATAATTACGAAAAAAAATAGTTGCTTCAAAAGAAATGATTTATAAATTAGAATTTACAAAATTACATAAAACCTGATACTTGACAAAACTTTGAGATTTTAATGCAATAAACTTTGTTATCTTTGTATGTTTATGAAACGAAAAAAACAATAAAGAGTTACAAAAATAAAAATTATTTGTTTTCGTTAAACTTTTAACAGTTAAAAATAACCTGCTGATGTTAAAAAAATATCTTTTATTTATTTTTCTTACGGTAATTATTAAAATCGGAATGTCTCAAGAAAATGAGAATATGAAAATTTTATTTGATAAACTTGAATTTGCGAAGAATGATAATTCAAAAGATTCTGTTAACAATATTATTTTATCGGAAACAGAAAATATTCTTTCTGAAGGTAATTTTTCTGAACTTAAAGGTATTAAGAATATTTCCTGTTTGATTTCTTCAGACAAAAAAATGAGTATTGTTACCTGGCCGGTTCTATATTCTGATAATACTTTTAAATATTTTGGTTTTGTAAGATATTATGAACGTGATTTCGGTCGGTTTTCAGTTGAGAAATTGACAGATAAATCAGAAAATATAGTAAATCCGGAAAGGCAAATATTAAATCCGGAAAATTGGTACGGAGCTTTTTATTATAAAATAATCTATAAAAAATATAAGAGAAGAAAAATCTATGTTTTATTGGGTTGGGACGGTAATAATGATTTAACGAATCGAAAAATTATTGATGTGTTTTATCTTAATGAAGACAATGAGCCGACTTTCGGAAAGGAAATATTTGAATCTGAAAACAGTATTAAGGACAGGTTATTTTTTGAATATCGCGAAGGAATTGCTATGAATTTAAGTTATGACAAAAAGAAAGAACTTATTATTTGGGATCATTTATCTCCTTCCAAACCCGAATTAAAAGGACATTATGAATATTACGGACCGGATTTAACTTTTGATGCTTTGAAATTTGAAGAAGGAATTTGGAAATACATTCCTGATATTGATTTAAGTAAATAAAGAAATGCAAAAAGAAAAACAAAACGACGAGAAATACGAATTATATAAATTCACGGCTGATAAAGGACAATCACCTTTGAGGGTTGATAAATTTTTAACGGACAGAATTGAGAATATTTCAAGAACTAAAGTGCAAACAGCAGCAGTGCAAGGGTATCTATTTGTAAATGAGACAGAAGTGAAATCAAATTACAAAGTTAAACCCGGAGATGTTGTTGTACTTAAGACTTTTTATAAACCGGAAAAAATTACATTGACAGCTGAAAATATTCCTTTGAATATTATTTATGAAGATGATTTTATATTAATTATAAACAAAGCATCCGGAATGGTTGTGCATCCCGCATACGGAAATGAAAACGGGACGCTGGTGAATGCCTTATTATATTATCTTAAAGAGTTGCCGCTTTATAATACAGATGATGTCAGAGCCGGTTTGGTGCATCGGTTGGATAAAAACACTTCCGGAGTTATGGTTATTGCAAAAACAGAAGAAGCATTAAGCAATTTATCAAAACAATTTTTTAATCGAATTCCGAAAAAAAACTATAAAGCATTAATTTGGGGTGTTCCGAAAGAAGAGGAGGGAACAGTTACCGGAAACATCGGCAGAAGTCTGAAAGACAGAAAAATTATGCGTGTTTATCCCGAAGGTGACAGAGGAAAACATGCTGTTACACACTATAAGGTAAACAAAGATTTGGGTTATGTCAGTTTGATTGACTGTGTACTGGAAACCGGAAGAACGCATCAAATTCGCGTACATTTAAAGTATCTCGGACATCCTATTTTCGGAGATAAAGAATACGGCGGAAACGAAATTTTACGCGGTACACGTTATGCAAAATACAAACAATTTGTACAAAATTGTTTTCAATTGATGCCTGCACAAGCTTTGCATGCCGAAACTTTAGAGATTAATCATCCTGAAACAGGTGAAAGAATGAAATTTGAAGCTGAAATGCCTGAGAATTTTGTTTCTTTATTAAATAAATGGGAACAATATATTGAAAACAGAGAGGTATAAAACTTCTGATTATCATTTAAATCTCATTTTCCCATTTAATTCCCATAAGTGTAATATCATCCACTTGTTGATTTTTTCCCATCCATTTTTGCATAATTTTTTCAGCAAAAATATGTTGTTTTGATATAGGGAACGTATGTATTTCAGAAAGAAAATGTTTAAATTGACGTTTTGAGAATTTGCGATTTTTCTCACCGCCTATTTGATCGGCATATCCGTCAGAAAATAAATACAAAACATCACCCTTTTGTAATTGAATTTCAGTCGTTTCAAAATCTTTTTCAAGAGGATAATAACCAATAGGATTACGTGTTGCTTTGTATTCTGTAAATTCTTCTTTTCTGAATAAATATAAAGAATTAAAAGCTCCTGAATACTGCATCACATTTGTTTTTAAATTAACAGCACATAAGGCAATATCCAATCCGTTTTTATTTTCTAAACTGTCTCCTTTAGATTTAAAAATATCTTTTATTTTTTCTCTTAATAAGTTTAAACCTTCTCCTGTCGTATCAACTAAATTACGTATTATAATATCGTCTAAGAAGCTTATACCGAGCATTGTAATCAGTGCACCCGGTATTCCGTGTCCGGTACAATCTGCAACTCCGATTATTAAAGTATCATTAATTTGTCGCATATAATAAAAATCACCTCCGATAGTTTCTTTAGGTTTAAAGTATATAAAAAAGTCCGATTTTGTTTGATTCTTTATTTTATTTATAAAATCATTATCCGGAAGTAAAGAATTCAGAATAAATTTAGAATAATTAATAGATGCATTGAGGTGGTCCAAAGCTTCTTCAGCTTTATCTTTCAGTTGTTCAATTTCTTTTGAATACATCTCAATTTCAAAACGTCTTTGATCAACTTCCAAACTTTGAGCGAATAATTTTTGATTAAGAGCTTCTTGTTCTTTATTTTGTTTTTCAATTTGTTCGAGATATTGTTGAACTTCGGAATTCCTTTGTTCCACTTCGAGTTTTTGTGCAAATAATTTTTGATTAAGAGCTTCCTGTTCTTTTGCTTTTTCTTCTACTTGTTTTGAATAAAGTTCAACTTCGGTATTTCGTTGTTCTGCTTCAAGTTTTTGTGCAAATAATTTTTGATTAAGAGCTTCCTGTTCTTTTGCTTTTTCTTCTAATTGTTTAGAATAAAGCTCAACTTCGGTATTTCGTTGTTCAACTTCTAGCTTTTGCGCAAATAATTTTTGATTAAGTGCTTCCTGTTCTTTCGCTTTTTGTTCTAATTCCTTGGCATAAGTTTCTGTTTCTTTTTGTTTTAATTCAACTGCTTTTTTTTGAGTTATAATTGTGTGATTCAAAATTTCTTGTTCGTTCTTTTTTTGTTCGATTTGAGCTGAAAATAAACGAATGGCTTTATTTTTTTCTTCGAGTTTTATTTTTTGCTTTTCTAAATTATCTTTTGTTTTTAAAATTTCATCTTGCGATTTTTTTCTGTGTATTACAGAAGCTAATGTTTCGGCAACTGTTTGCAGAAATTTAATTTCAGAATCTGTTTTTTTATGATTATGTTCCGTATAAAGATTTAAAACTCCTAATACTTCGCCGTGCATTATTATAGGAAGATTGTAATGACCGTGTTCTGTCATATTTTTAATTCGGATTTCATGATTGTGATCAATATGATTACAGAATTGCATTTTCTTTTCAGATAATGCCTTGCCGCAAAGACATTCTCCGGGTTTTATGACAGCACATCTTACGGCAATTTCTCCCAAATCTTTTCCGGCAACCATATTCAGATTTCCGTCTTCATTCGTCAGAAAAATTGATCCTTTTGAAATGACATCTAACCATGGTAAGTTTAACAGTTTATTCAGAGCATCTTGCAAAAAATTTTCAAGACTGCGTTCTTTTCCTGTAACGTTTCTGAGTATTTCAGCCAAAACAGCCTGAGAACGAGTTAATTCCGTAGATTCTTCAAGTTTATTTTTTGCGTCGTCTGCATTTTTCTTTTCTTTTTCGGCTTTGATTAATGCAGCTTTTATTTTTTTATTTTTTCGCTTATTAATAAGAAGCAGTAAAAAGATAAAAATAAGAATGAACACTCCTAAAGCAATTAAAAGTTGAAAAAGTGTTATGTTTTTTTGCAGATTTTTATTTACTTCAGTCAACTCGGTATTTTGTTTTTTTTCTGTTTCTAATTCAATGTTTTGCTCTAATTTAATCAGCTTTTCAGTTTCGTTAAGTTTCAGATAATTACTTAACTGCAATTGAAATTTATAGGCATTTTCATAATCGGAATATTTTATTGCAGCTTCTGTAAGAAGTTTTAATGTTTTTTCTTTTACGGAATTATTATTAAAACTGTCGGCATATTGCAAAGCGATTTCTCCGTCCGATTTTAGTTTGTTATAATCATTTTTTTCAAAATCTGCTTTCATATAATAATAATATACACGAGCAATATCAAATTTATCAAATGTGAAAGCGTATTGTTTTGCAGAATCTATATCTTGATAAGCTTTTTTAAATTGTTTTGTTTTAGCAAAAGTCTCACTTCTGAAAAGATGAGCATCATTGAAATAGTGAAAATCGTTAAAAATATTACATATTTTTAATCCTTTTGAAAAATAATAAAAAGCACTGTCATATTCTTGAATTACATTTGAGAAATATCCGAGTGAAGTATATGAATCTATGATATCTTTTTTATTGTTGATTTGCAATCGTAAATTCAGAGACTTCTTAAAGAATTGTTTAGATTTTTCTATATTTCCTTTAAGTTCATATACAATACCCATTTTGTTATATGTTTTAGCAATTCCGAGTACGGCTTTGTTATTATTTGTTTGTTTTAAATTATTAAATTCGTTTAAAGCATTATTGTAAGTTTCAATACTTTTGTCGTATTTTTCTTGATAATAGTATATTTTGGCAATATTCAGATATATGTAAGCAGAATTTTTATTTTGTTGATTATTGATTTTTAAAGCTTGCGAAAAGGCATTTAAAGAGAGGGTATAAAAACCCTGTTCTGAATAGATATTACCTAATTTATTATACCAAAAAACTGTTTTTTCGGGATTAGTTTCTTTGAAAACAGCAGTTCCGTTTTTTGCTGTATTTATTGCCATTCCCCAATCATTTTTCAGGTATTCGTTAAAAAGACCGGTTAATGCTTCATTTTTGAGTGAATCGTCAGTTGTTTGCTCAAAAGTTGTTTCTAAACTGTCAATTATTCTATTATTTTGAGAATATCCTGAGTAAGAGTAGTTTAACAATAATCCAAAAATGATTATTAATAGTGTTGGTTTATTCATTTTTTAATGAAATTTAATTTAACAGGAAAAGAGGAGATGTGATTAAATTTGAATATTTTTTTCCTTGAAATATGTATCGTAGGATTTATCTTCTTTTTGAAGATGTTCAGTTATCCAAGTTTTAAGAAAATCCATTAATTCATAATGAATATTTTTTTCTCCTTGATTCATTTTATTTTTCCAGATTTCTATTTGATTAATAAAATCTTGATGTTTTGCAATATGATTTTCTTTATCCGGATAATTGTGGGTTTCGAATAAATTCTCTTCTGTTTTAAAATGTTTTTGCGTATAAGTTGATAATTCTTTTATAATAACAGGAACAATATCTTCTGCTTTTCCTTCAGAAAAAGCATTAAATAATTTATTGATAATATGAATCAGTTCTTTGTGTTCATTGTCAATCACATCACTACCGACTGAATATATATTATCATTCCATTTAATAAAATCATCATTCATCTTTTTAGTGTTATATTAGTTACTGTTTAGAGATATTTATTACAAATAATTATTCAATACTAGCCCAAAAAATCAGAATATTTCATATCTTCAACTAATATATGGTTGGTCCACCAAGTTTTAAGATATTCAATCATTTTGTAATGAGCGTCTTTTGAATTTGAATTTAAAAGATTTTTTAATTCACTTGTTTTGTCTCGGAAAGATTGATGTAATTTTTCATGTTCTTCTTTTTGAGGATAATTGTATTTAAACATCAGTTTTTCTTCGGAATTTAAATGAAAATTTGCATAGTCAATCATTTCTTGCAGGATATCTTGCAAAATTTCTTGTGCGTTTCCTTCTTTAAACGATTTAAATAATTTGTTTATTATTGCAATCAATTTTTTATGTTGTTCATCCATTTCGGTGTTTCCTACTGAATAGGAATCATTCCAATTTATAAGGTTTTCTGTCATGATTTTTAGTTTTATTATAATCCCCAAAATATTAATTATTTTGAACACAAAATGATTCAGTCAACTTCATCTTAACTGAAGTTCAAAATCTAATATGTAGAATGTATTTTTTTATTATGAGAAATTTATTGTTGTACATAGAGCAGATATGTTCTGTCTGTACCCATTATGTGTTTAACCAGCCAATCTCTTAAAAAGGTCATTAAATCATAGGTTGTAGTCATATTTCCGTCTTTTACTTCCTGATGATACTTTTTTAATTCATCAACAAAACTTTTGTGTATTTTACGATGTTGCTCAACATCAGGATAATTTGAATTTGAAAAGATTTCTTCTTCGGCAGTAAAGTGAAATACGGTATAATTTACAAGTTCTCCGATAATATCGCCTATTTTTTCGTGAGCTTGAGCTGTTGCAAAAGCATTATAAAAATCGTTGATAATATCAACTAATTTCATATGTTGTTCGTCAATTTCCTTGTATCCTAATTCATAGGTTGAATTCCATCGGATAAGTATTTTTTTTTCTTCCATTATTTATTTATTGTCTGTGTTAATTTCAATTTTATTTTCTTTGAAAAATGTTGTATATTTTTTGTCTTCACCCATAATATGTTCTATCAGCCATTGTCTCAGAAAGTTCATTATGTCATAGGAAACGGTAACTTTTCCGCTTTCCAAACCCTCTTTTAATTCGACAGCTTTATTTACAAATGATTTGTGAATTTCTTTGTGTTCTTCTGTAAACGGATAATGGTACCTATCAAAATATTTTTCTTCCGATTTAAAATGATAATCGGTATATTTTACCATTTCGGAAACAATTTCAGCTGCTTTTTTATGTGCTTCGCCTGATAAAAATGAAGCATAAAGTTCATTAATCATTTCGATAAGTTGTTTGTGTTGAGAATCGAATAATTCGAAACCAACGGAATAGTGATTATCCCAAACAATTAATTTTTTCCCCATAGTTTTTATGTTAATCTGTTATTTCTACTAATTTAAAAGGAATGTTAAATAATTCACTGATATCTTCAGCATTTTCTTTATTATCTTCATCATCAGAATCAAAATACCATACCACTTTAATATTTTTTCCGTTTTTGTTGAATTCCATAAATCGTGCCATCATATTTAAGATATATTTATAGGTTACGCTGTTAAAAACGGATAAATAGAATTTACAGTTTAATTCGCATTCGAGTTCCGAGAACCTATTGTTTATATATTCCATAACGGGTTCAAAAAAGGAATCTGAATCATTGGCAAATGAGAATCCTTTAATTTCAAAAATACAATCTTTTACGGAGATATTAACCAAAGGAGTTGTTTTAGTTGCTTCTATTTTGAACATATTAAATTGTTTGTGTTACAGTACGTAACGAATTTACAAAAATACAAAATACAAAAAGATTAGCAAAAGGTTAACAAATTCAAATATGAAATTATGTTTTTTACAATTATCAGACATATTAGAATTTCATCTTTTGCAATACTTTCTTTATCTTTATAATAATAATACCGAATATAGGTATTTTTTTAACTTGTTTCAGGATTTTAAAAATTTATCCGTAATGTTTAAAATACATTTCTCAGCAGAAAAGTTACTATTCAAATTACAGGATGTTTATTAAACTTTAATTTTTTGTTTATGCAAAGATAACAAACTTTAATAAAAAAAATCTAATCTGTATATTTATATCTTTTTATTATTAATTAAATAATAATATTACTTTTGCTTTTTA
>JAADGE010000041.1 GCA_013152535.1 Chlorobiota bacterium | reverse complement strand
TTACTGCATTTGCGGGAAAGTAGGTCGTTGCCTTTTTTTAAGCCTCAATCATTTGATTGGGGCTTTTTTATGTCTTGAAATTTGTTGACGGGTAATTTTTACCAAAATTCAATTTACTTGCAAGGGCAGTTCAAAAGAAAAAATAATTAGTTTTGTGAAAAAGTTCTCTTAAACGGGGGAAACATAGATTTCGAGATTTTTAAATTATAATTGATGCAACTTTTATAATTTTTTGAAGGTCTTAAATATTATTTCCAAAATTAAACCGTTTTTAAAGATATTAAATTAAAAAAATATGAAAAAGATATTATTTTCAATGATTATTGTTTTTTGCAGACTTTCCGTATTTGCACAAGGTTATAAAATTGATGTTTATATCAAAAACATCCCCGGTCAAGAAGTTATTCTGGGGCATCATCTTGCAAGTCAACTTCTTCCTGATGATACTATAATATTAGATGCTAAAGGACACGGTGTTTTTAAAAATAATAAAGCTTTACCCGGCGGTATGTATTTTTTGTTTTTACCCAATAAAAGTTTCTTTGATTTTCTTATTGATAAAGATCAATTTTTTTCTGTAACGGCAGATACTTCTGATTATGACAATACGGTTAGCTTTAAAGGCTGTGAAGAGAATACAAGATTTCAAGTTTATAAAAAATATCTCGATGGTGTCGGAAAAAAGCGAAAACAACTTCTGGAAGACAGAAAAAAGTTTAAAGATGATAAAAAGAAAATTGCAGAAATTGATACGCAATTAAAAAAAATAGGGGAAGATTCTGAGGTATATTTTCAAAAAACCGTAAATGAAAACCCGAATGATTTTTTTGTAAAATTTTTAAAAGCAACACGCAGAGTCGAAATCCCTAAAACTATTACTGACAGAAAACAACAGTATTTTTATTACAGGCATCATTATTTTGATAATTTTGATATTTCCGACCCACGTTTATTAAGAACACCTATTTATGAAAACTATATTGATACTTATCTTGATAAAGTGTTAATGCAGAATCCGGATACATTAATTCCGGAAGTTGATATGCTTATTGAAAAATCTAAAAGTAATGATGAATTATTTCGTTATATGTTAGTCCATCTTTTTAATAAATATGCATCTTCACAAATTATGACTTCAGAAAATGTGTATGTTCATATTGCCGATAAATATTATATAAACGATGCAACTTGGAGTGACCCCAAATTTATTTCCGATTTGAAAAAGAAAATAAAAAATCGCAAGAAATGTCTTATAGGTGCTACTGCACAAAACATTGATTTCAATGAAGTGCCTTCTGATACATCAAAAATTAATACATTACTTTCTGAAATCCGGAATGTTAAGACTTCTGGTCTTAAAATTGAAAAATCGACAGCTGACAGTATTATTAAATACAATTTAAAAGTTGAAGTTCTGAAAGAATATTTTGATAAATTCGCTGTGACTTCTTCTTTAAATGAAGTACAGGCAAAATATACTATTTTGTGGTTTTGGACACCCGATTGCAGCCATTGCAGAAAAGAAACACCTTTATTTCACGATTTGTACGTTAAAAAGAAATTAAAGGATGACAATGTTAAGGTAATTACAATATTTCTGCAGAAAGATATTACAGATTGGAAACGTTTTACTCAAGTTACAAAAGAATGGCTTGAATTTATAAAAAAACATCAGATGACGGATTGGACAAATGCATGGAATCCTTTTGACCCGTTCCGCATAAATTATGATATTCACAGTTCACCGGTTTTATATTTGTTGGATCAAAATAAAAAAATTATTGCGAAACGTATCGGATACGAACAAGCAATTGAAATAATTGAAGCACAATTAAAAGCAGAAGAAAAAAAATAATTTTAAATTACCGGAAGTATCATATTTACGGCACGCTGAAGCGTGCCGTAAAAGTTAAAAATAACTTTTAATTTTATGCATAATTACCCTTGGGGACACGAAAAACCGTATAATGATTTTTCTTCTTTTTTTAAGAATAATTTTAATGAGCGTATTCAAAAAATAGCCGTTGATGCCGGATTTACCTGTCCTAACCGAAACGGAGCAAAGGGCAGGGGAGGATGTACTTATTGCAATAACTATACGTTTAATCCTTTTTATTGCAGTCCGTCGAAAACAATTTCCAAGCAATTGAAAGAAGGGATTGCTTTTTTTGCCGAAAAATATAAAACACAAAAGTATCTTGCTTATTTTCAAGCATATTCTAACACTTATGCTGATTTAGAAACTTTAAAAAAACATTATTCCGAAGCACTTTCCGTTGAAGGTATTATCGGATTGGTTATTGCAACTCGTCCGGATTGTGTTAATGAGCAAATATTAGACTATTTGCAAAAGTTGGCAGAAACTTATTATATTGTTTTAGAATACGGTATTGAATCGTGCAATAATGAGACTTTAAAAAACATCAATCGCGGACATACATTTGAAGAAAGTGTAAATACACTTGAACTGTCTGCAGGAAGAAGTATTCATATCGGCGTGCATTACATTATCGGTTTGCCCGGTGATACAAGAGAAGATAACTTATCACATGCAATAATACTTTCTGAATTACCATTTGAAACATTGAAACTTCATCAGTTACAAATTATTAAAGGAACTCGTATGGCAAAACAATATACTGATAATTCGGATATGTTTAATCTTTTTACAGCCGATGAATATATTGATTTTGTTGTTCGATTTTCGGAATTATTAAATCCTCAAATTATTATCGAAAGATTTATAAGTGAATCTCCCGCCGATTTGCTTATTGCTCCGAAATGGGGCGGTCTGAAGAATTTTGAAATTGTTTCAAAAATCATAAAAAAATTTCATGAATTAAATACTTGGCAGGGACGAATCTATTAATGTATTTTTTTTGCTGAATTTTTTTATTGATTTAATGCGGTTATTTTATAATCGGATTACAGAGACTTAATAATTTTAACAGCAATTATTCTGTAAATGCAGTGCGGTACGGTAATGAAAAAACCGAAACAAAATCAAGTTTCGGTTTTTAATTATTCAAGCAAAGCGGTTAAAAATTAAATTTTATTCCTTGTGCTAAAGGCAATTCTTTACCATAATTAATTGTATTAGTTTGCCTTCTCATATAGGATTTCCAAGCATCGGAACCGGATTCTCTGCCGCCGCCCGTATCTTTTTCTCCGCCGAATGCACCGCCTATTTCTGCTCCGGATGTTCCTGTATTGATATTGGCAATTCCGCAATCTGAACCTGATTCGCTTGTAAATTGTTCAACTTCTCTCATGTTTAAAGAAAATAAGGACGATGATAATCCTTGAGGTACCTTATTGTTTAATTCTATGGCTTCGTTAAATGTTTTATATTTAATTAAATACAGAATAGGAGCAAATGTTTCTTCCTGTACAATTTCAAAATTATTCTCAGCTTCTGCAATACAAGGAATGACATAATTATCTTTAATAATTTCTCCCCCGAACAATATTTTACCGCCTTCTTCCTGAACTTTATTAACGGCAAATTTAAATGAAGAAACTGAATTTCGGTCGATTAACGGACCTGCTAATATTTTGTTATCCAATGGATTACCTATTCTTTTCGATACTTCTTTATAGGCATTTATTAATCTTGTTTTAACTTCTTCGTATCGGGTTTCCTGAACAATAACTCTTCTTGTCGATGTACATCTTTGACCTGTTGTCCCTACCGCACCAAAAACAATTGATGGAATTGCCATATCTAAATCGGCATGTTCCGAAACAATAACGGCATTATTTCCGCCGAGTTCTAAAATTGTTTTCCCTAATCTTTCGCCGACAATTTTTCCTATTCGTTTTCCGATGGCTGTAGATCCGGTAACCGAAAATAAAGGTATTCTTTTATCTTTTACAAAATTATCTCCTAATACCGATGATTTGGCAATTCCTAAATTAAATACACCTTCAGGGATATTATTGTCAGTCAAAACATTTTGAATTATTTTCATTACGGCAATGGCAGTAACAGGCGTTTTTGAACTGGGTTTCCAAATAACAACATTACCTGCAACAACAGCCAGCATTGTATTCCAAGCCCACACAGCAACCGGAAAGTTAAACGAAGAAATAATTCCGACTAATCCTAAAGGATGATATTGATCGTATAATCTGTGATTTTCTCTTTCTGAATGCATCGTAAAACCGTTCAGTAATCTGGATTGTCCTACGGCAAAATCACAAATATCAATCATTTCCTGAACTTCTCCTAAACCTTCCTGAAGAATTTTACCTGTTTCAACAGTAACCAATTTTCCTAAATCTTTTTTAGAGTTTCGGAGTGCAATACCTATTTGTCGCACAATTTCACCTCTTTTCGGGGCAGGAACTTTTTTCCATATTTTAAAAGCCTCTTGTGCTGTTTTTATTAATTTTTCATAATCATCCGGTGATGCATTTCTCACTTCAGCTATTTTTTCATCGTTAATCGGACTTATCGAAGCTGTGATATCTCCGGTCGCTTCAAACCAATGTGTACCGGCGGTAGCTCCGGAGTGAATTTTCGAAATTCCCAAACGTGTAAGTAATTCATTGATATTTAGACTATTATCTTTTGTGCTGATTTCTGTATTTTCTTTAAACATATTCTGTATTTCTTAAATTATTATTTTAAATGACTTTTTTATTGCTCTGTATTTTAGTTAAATCATAATTTTTAAATATCACCTAAAAACGGATATTTAAAACTTTCCGGCGGCAGAAAACATTCTTTAATAGTGCGCGGCGAAACCCAACGCAGCAGATTCAAATAGGAACCGGCTTTGTCATTGGTTCCCGATCCTCTTGCTCCTCCGAAAGGTTGTTGGTTCACAACAGCACCGGTAGGTTTATCGTTAATGTAGAAATTTCCGGCAGCATGTCTTAATACTTGTTTTGCTTTTTCAATTGCTCGCCTGTCTTTTGAAAATATTGAACCGGTTAATCCGTATATTGAAGTGTTATTAATCAGAGTAAGAACGTTATCAAATTCCTTGTCTTCATATAAATAAATTGTTAAAACAGGACCGAACAGTTCATCTTCCATTGTAATGTAATGCGGATTCTTGGTTAATAAAATTGTCGGTTCAATGAAATAACCTTTCGATTTATCATAAGTTCCGCCGAATAAAATTTCTGTATCGGTATCTTTTTTTGCTGCTTCAATATATGAAACTAAGCTGTTGAAAGATGCTTCGTCAATAACAGCATTGATAAAATTTGAAAAATCTTCAACAGGACCTGTTTTCATTTTATTTAAATCACATTCAATTTCTTTGATTATTTCGGACCATAAGCTTTTGGGTAAATAAGCACGTGATGCGGCTGAACATTTTTGTCCCTGATATTCAAAAGCCCCTCTTGTTAAAGCAGTTGCTACCTGAACCGGTTCAGAAGAAGGATGTGCCAATATAAAATTTTTACCGCCTGTTTCACCCACAATTCTCGGGTAACTTTTATATTTAGAAATATTATTTCCTATTTCTTTCCAAATACTTTGAAAAACTTTAGTTGAACCTGTAAAATGGATGCCGGCAAAATCAGGATGAGAAAAAATCTCTTTTCCTGCAACGGGTCCGGAAACATAAATCAGATTAATGACTCCGTCGGGCAAACCGGCTTCTTTAAAAATTTCCATTAATACATATGCTGAATAAATTTGTGTGTTTGAAGGTTTCCAAACTACCGTATTGCCTGCCATAGCCGGTGCCGTAGGTAAATTTCCCGCTATTGCAGTGAAGTTAAACGGAGTTAAGGCAAAAACAAATCCTTCTAACGGTCTTTGGTCAAATTGATTTCTTCTTAATTCATCTGATTCAGGTTGAACATAATAGATGCTGTTCATATATTGAACGTTAAACCTTAAGAAATCGGTTAATTCACATGCTGCATCAATTTCTGCCTGATGCACATTTTTTGATTGCCCGAGCATAGTTGCAGCATTCAATTTTGCACGATAAGGACCTGCAATCAGACCTGCTGCTCTCAAAAAAATCGCCGATCTTTCTTCCCAAGGCATATTTTCCCAATTTCCTTTTGCTTTTAATGCTGCATTAATTGCTGATTTTACATGATTTTCATCTCCTTTATGATAATTTCCGAGTAAATGTTTAATATCGTGAGGCGGTCTGATTTTAATTTTTTTATCTGTTCTGATTTCCTTGCCGTTAATAACCATCGGTATATCCTTAACTTCATTTCTTGCAGTTTTAATTGCTTTCAATAATGTTTCTCTTTCAATAGTTCCTTCTGCATAAGAATGCACCGGTTCATTTTTGGCAGCCGCTACTGAATATATATTTTGTTGCATTTTACTTTAGTTTAATAAATTAATCTTTCTTAGCGATATGCAAACATATACATAACGAATGTATAATGCAAATGATAATTATGAATAACTGTGATTAAATGATAAAAGAATATTTTGGTATGATATAAAACATATTTTTCTTAAACCGATATGTTTATATTTGCATATCCTTAAAATATTTGAAATGAAAAATATGAGAATAGTAATAATATTTTTTTTAACACTGATTATTTTCTTTGCAGGATGTAAAGAAGACAAATCAGAACAGACTGAAAATCGGGAATTAATAATTTTTCATGCCGGAAGTTTATCCGTTCCGTTTAAAATAATTTCTAAAGAGTTTGAAAAAGAAAATAAAGGTGTTAAGGTAATACTCGAAGCTGCCGGAAGCAGAAATTGTGCCCGTAAAATTACTGATTTAAATAAAAAATGCGATATAATGGCATCGGCGGATTATACGGTTATAAATAATTTACTTATTCCGAAATATGCCGATTGGAATATTAAATTTGCAAGTAATGAAATGACTATTGTTTATAATCAATCGTCGCGATATGCAAATGAAGTTACCGTAAATAATTGGTACGATATTCTTTTAAAAAAAGATGTTGCTTTCGGACGTTCCGATCCGAATTCTGATCCTTGCGGATACAGAGCAATCTTAACTTGTAAATTAGCAGAAAAATATTATGGTATAAAGAATTTTACCAAAAATATTACAGCAAAAGATGACAATTATATCCGACCGAAAGAAACTGATTTATTGGCATTACTTGAATCTCATTTTCTTGATTATATTTTTCTGTATCGATCGGTTGCTCAGCAACATAGCTTAAAATATTTAATTTTACCCGATTCTGTAAATCTTAAAAATCCTCAATTAGAAAATTATTATAAAACTGTAAGCGTAAATATTTCCGGAAAAACCCCTTATGAAAGTATTACAAAAAAAGGTTCTCCTATGGTTTACGGAATTACAATACCGAAAAATGCTCCTAATTATGATTTAGCAGTTAAGTTCCTTCAATTTTTATTAAACAAAGATAAAGGTCTCAAAATAATGGAAGAAAACGGTCAGGGTTCATTGGTGCCTTCGGTAAGCGAAACTTTTGATAAAATACCTGAAATTTTAAAGAAATTTGCCTCTGAAAAGTAAGAGAGAATCAATAATTTTATAATTGTAAATATGAAAGTAAGACTATTTTTTTTGTGCTTTTTCATAACAATAAGTTCAATTGCACCGGCCCAATTTAAAATACAGGGAATTATCAGACCAAGATTTGAGTTCAGAAACGGATACAGTACACTTCGCAGGGATTCAACTTCTCCGGCAGCTTTTGTTTCACAAAGGACACGTATTAATTTTTCATATAAAAAAGATAAAATCGAAACAAAACTTTCACTATTCGATTTCAGAGTTTGGGGAGATCAGGTTTGGAAAAAAGATGTTGCTTCAGTGGGTTTAAACGAAGCATGGGCCAGAATTCAGATTACCGATTCATGGTCTGTAAAATTCGGCAGACAAATATTGAAATATGATAACAGCAGACTGGTTTCTCAGGTAAATTGGAATCAAATAGGTGCGGCTCACGATGCTTTAAAAATTAGATATAAAAATAAAGAATGGCTTGCAGATTTTGTTTCTGCTTGGAATCAATCTTCTCAAAATAAATTCGGTACAGATTATGCTTTCTCGGAGTCGTTTTATAAAACACTAAATATTTTACGTATAAGTAAGAACTTTAATAATTTTTCATTGACATCTTTAAATATTGCTGACGGATTTCAGGATTTATTGAATTCCGAATTACAACATTTTCGTTTTACTTACGGCATAATTCCTGCATATAAAAATAAAGATTTTCATATTGTTGCAAGAGTTTTTAATCAAACCGGAAAGTTGCAGACAGGTAAAAATATAAGTGCTTTTTATTCAAATATTGAATTTTCTTACAAAATTTCAGATATTTTAAAGTTTACGCTCGGAAATGAAATAAAAAGCGGAAATAACGCATTAGATTCACTGAATACTACAAATAACGCATTTGATATTTTATACGGAGCAAGGCATAAATTTAACGGACGTATTGATTATTTCAGTATTCCGTCAACAACGAAGGGAGCAGGCTTAATTGACAGTTATTTAAAAACAACTGTAAGTTTTAAAAAGACAGCTAAACTGTTGGCTGAGTATCATTATTTTATGCTTGAGAATAATTATGTTTACAACGAAAATGTAATTGATAAATTTCTCGGACAGGAAATAGACTTTGTTTATAAACAAAAATTTTCCGATGATATCAGTCTCGAAACCGGCTATTCATATATTCTCGGGAGTAAAAGCCTTGAAATTCTCAAAGGAGGCAATAAAAATCTTTGGAATCATTGGTTTTATGTAATGATAACCGTTAATCCTACTTTTTTCATAAGCAAAAACGATTAAATATTGAAGTTTAATTTATTTCATATTGTTTTTTTGATACTCAGCGGCTTGGTTTTGCTTTTTATAATCGGGCCTTTAGTCGGAATGTTTGCGGCAACTGCTCCGAATGAACTTGTTGAAACGGTTAAGGACACTGAAGTTCGGAACAGTATCGGGTTAACAATCAGTATTTCAATGCTGACAACACTATTTTTTGCTGTTATTTCAATTCCTTTTGCTTGGTTATTGGCAAGAAAAGATTTTTTTCTGAAGAAATTAGTTCTTAGTATAATCGACTTGCCGATTGTAATTCCGCATACAGCAGCCGGTATAGCAATTTTAGGAATAATTTCAAGGGATTCTGTAATCGGAAAAGCAGCAGATTCCGTCGGATTGAATTTTGTCGGGCATCCTGTCGGAATTGGTTTGGCTATGGCTTTTGTAAGTGTTCCTTTTTTGATTAATGCGGCACACGACGGTTTTAAATCCGTGCCTGTTCGTTTGGAACATGCTGCATTAAGTCTAAAAGCATCACCGGCAAGAGTATTTTTTACAATTTCACTTCCTTTAGCTTGGCGGAATATTGTTTCGGGTTTGGTAATGATGTTTGCAAGAGGAATGAGTGAATTCGGTGCCGTTATAATTGTTGCATATCACCCGATGACAACACCGGTTTTAATTTATGATCGTTTCGGATCGTTCGGATTAAAATATGCACGACCGGTTTCAGTTGTTTTTATAAGTATTTGTATTCTTATTTTTATTCTGTTTCGTTTGTCGGTAAATAAAAAAAAACATACCGGAAATAATAAATCAATGTAAATGCTTGAGCTGAAAAACATACATATCAAATTCGATGATTTTTCTCTGAAAGATTTTTCTTTAAAAATTGAAAAAGGGGATTATTATGTTATATTGGGAGAATCCGGTGCCGGAAAATCTGTTATTTTGGAGTTATTAAGCGGATTAATAAAACCGAATGCGGGAAAAATATTTTTTAATAAAGAAAATATTACAAATTTCAGCATCCAAAAAAGAAAAATAGGTATTGTATTTCAGGATTATGCAGTTTTTCCTCATTTGAATGTTTTTAATAATATTGCTTATCCTGTCAAAAATAAAGGCTTTTCAAAGCAAGAAATAAAAGATAAAGTTCTTGAAAAGGCAAAAAAAACAGAAATTTTACATATTCTTCACAGAAAAACACCGGAGCTTTCCGGCGGTGAGCTGCAAAGAGTGGCTTTAGCTCGTACATTAATGCTCGAACCTGAGTTATTGCTTCTTGACGAGCCCCTGTCTGCTTTAGATGTTATGTTAAGAGATAATTTACGCAATTTATTACGAAATTTGAATAAAGAAGGGTTGACAGTCATTCATATTACGCACGATTATGAAGAAGCTTTGAGTTTAGCAAATAAAATTGCGGTGATTAATTCCGGCAAACTTATTCAGAAAGGTAAACCAAGCGATATTTTTAATCATCCGAAATCTGAATTTGTTGCTGCTTTTACCGGTATCAAGAATTTTTATAAAGCAAAATATATATCGGACAATGAAGTTTTAACAGATAATAAGATGATAATTCGTGCACAAACTCATAAAAAAAATTGTGAAGGTTATTTGATGATTCCGAGCGGAACTGTTATTATTTCACAGAATAAACAAGAATCAAGTGCTGTAAATAATTTTAAAGGTAAAGTTGAAAGTATTATACCTTCTGTACACGGGCAAGAAATTCTTGTTGATGCGGGAATTAAAGTGTCTGTTCGTATTACAAATGAGTCGTTTGTGAAGTTGGAATTAAGCGAAGGAAAAGATATTTGGATAAGTTTTAAAGCAAACTCGGTAAAATTTATTAAAAAAAATTAAGACGGTTTATACGTTATGTTTATATTTGCCTATTGAAAAATATATCTGATGGCAGGTTCAAAAGGTTCAAAATATTTTGATGTTTTTTTAAACTATAAATATTGGCTGACAAAAAAAGACGGTACCGAAATTTTAGGAAAAAAAGTATTGTCTTTATTGAAAGATATTGATAATGAAGGTTCTATTCAGGCAGCTGCAAATAAAAATAATATTAGTTACAGAAAAGCGTGGGGTGATATTAAAGCAGCAGAAAGTATATTAAAATTCGCATTAACAGAAAAGAAAAGGGGCGGAAAAGACGGCGGCAGAACAATTTTGACAGAAGACGGTAAACATATGATTAGTGCTTTTGAGGAACTTGAAAATGAATTTAAAAAAGCTGTTTACAATACGGCAAAGAAATTTTTTCACAATTTGAATGAACAGGTTGATGAAGATTTTAAATATTGAAATGCTGATAAAGTTACTAAACCGATAAAAATATAAGTATTTTAAGATGATAACATTCGAAGAAGCATATAACACAGTAAAAAGTTCGATAAAAATACTCGGCACGGAAAGAATTCCTTTTCTTAATTCGGCAAACAGAATATTAGCTGAAGACGTAAAATCCGATATTGAAATGCCGCCTTTCGATAAATCGGCAGTTGACGGTTTTGCCTGCAAAGCAAAAGATTTAGATTTGTCTCTTGAAATTATAGAAACGGTTCAGGCAGGGCAATTACCGGCAAAAATCGTAAAAAAAGGACAATGTACGCAAATTATGACCGGAGCACCTGTTCCCGAAGGTGCCGATACTATTATAATGGTCGAATATACCGAACTTAAAAATAACAAAGTTATAATTAAGCGAAAACAGTCTAAAACAAACATTGCTTATCGTGCCGAAGACGTAAAACTCGGACAAACGGTGTTGAAAAAAGGAATAATAATAAAACCGCAACATATTGCTGTGTTTGCATCGGTAGGATATACTGAAGTGCTTGTTTATAACCAAGTTAGAGTGGGCATTATTTCGACCGGTGATGAATTGACCGAACCTGATAAGAAACCGGGAATTTCTCAAATCAGAAACAGTAACGGGTATCAATTAATATCCCAAGTTGCTGCAATCGGCGGAAAACCGACATATTACGGAATTGCAAAAGACACTTATGAAGATACTTTTAAGAAAGTAACAAAAGCATTATCCGAAAACGATGTTCTTATACTTTCCGGAGGTGTTTCTGTCGGAGAATTTGACTTTGTTCCTGAAGTTTTGAAAAAAGCAGGCATTAAAATTATTTTCGACAGTATTGCCGTTACACCCGGAAAACCTACTACTTTCGGAAAATCAGAAAATAAATTTTGTTTCGGTTTACCCGGAAATCCTGTTTCATCTTTTGTCCAGTTTGAATTGTTGGCAAAACCGTTTTTATACGGAATGACGGGTTGTGATTTTAAAATTCCGGAAATTAAATTGCCCATGGCAAAAGATTTTTCACGTAAAAGAACAAGTCGAAGAGCATTTGTACCTGTTTATATTTCCAATGGTAAAGTACTGCCATTGGAATATCACGGATCGGCTCATATTCATGCTCTTTCATTTGCCGACGGTCTTATTTCATTTCCGTCGGGTATTGATACACTAAAAAAAGGAGAACTCGTTGATGTACGACAAATTTAACAGAAAAATAAATTATTTAAGAGTTTCGGTAACAGATCGTTGCAATTTAAGATGTGTATATTGTATGCCCGCTGAAGGTGTAGAATTAATGCATCATAATGATATTTTAAGATTTGAAGAAATTGTAGAAGTCGTAGAATATGCAGTTACTCAGGGTGTTGATAAAATCAGAATTACCGGCGGCGAACCTCTCGTTAAAAAGGGCATAATTGATTTAATCCGAATGATTGGCAAAATTGAAGGTATTAAAGATTTCGGAATGACAACAAACGGAATTTTTTTGGATAAATATGCTCAACAACTTGCAGATGCCGGTTTGCACAGAGTAAATATCAGTTTAGATACGATGAATCCCGAAAAATATCATCGGATTACGCGGCTGGGGGATATTAATCAAGTTTTTAAAGGCATTGAAGCTGCAAAAAAAGCCGGGCTTACTCCGATAAAAATTAATTGCGTAGTAAAAAAATCTTTCGATGAACCGGATGCAAAAGATGTTGCCGAGTTTTGTAAAAAACATAGTCTGCAAATAAGGTATATCAACGAAATGAACCTGGAGACAGGAAGTTTTGCGGTCGTAAACGGCGGCACGGGAGGTAATTGCAGCATCTGTAATCGCCTGAGATTAACGGCAAACGGCGATATTATGCCTTGTTTGTTCAGTGATTTAAGATTTAACGTTCGTGAATTGGGTATTAAAAAGGCATTTGAATTTGCAATAGGGGAAAAACCTAAAAGCGGACATGTTGCAAAGAAATCTCAATTTTACAGTATCGGAGGATAGAATGTTACTTTTGATATTGAACTTACTTAAAAAGAAAATATGCCGTTGTAAAAACGGAAATATGACAAGAGATTAGCTCTTTCAAAATTACTATTTATAAATTTTTGATTGGACACTATTTTTCATTGTTCTTCTTTATTTAATATTTAGGGTATTTTAAATCAGTTAAAATTATCAATTTGATATTTTATTGCAAACTATTGTGTTAAAAATAAATATCGAAAACGTATAAAGGAATAAAAGACTGAAATATCTGCTTAATTTTTTAATACTTTAGGACGTAGTTTGTTAAGAAAAACAGCTTAATGATAACTTGTCTTTTTGTCAATAATACAGGCTTAAAGTTAATTTCTAATAAGTAACTTATTAACAATTAATTAACAATTATTATTGTTTATATGATTGATTTACAACAAAATATAAATGCGAAAATATTTTTAAATATTTTTTTAGGGATTAAATTGTTGAAAATAATGCTAATATGAAATAAATTAAAAATACAAGTGAAAATGAATTTTTTTAAGTGAAAATATTTTCCCAAATTTACAATTCCAAAAAATAAAAGTTATTAACTTCTAAAACTTCAAAAAAGAGCATGATTGAAAACCATAAAGAAATTTGGCAAAATTGTTTGACAGTAATAAAAGATAATCTACCTGATGTAACTTTCAATACATGGTTCAAGCCTATTATACCTGAAAAGATTGAAAATAATGTTTTAACCATTAACGTTCCCAGTCAATTTTTTTATGAATTTTTAGAAGAACATTATATTGATTTGCTTAAGAAAGTATTAAAAAAAGAACTCGGGAGCAATGCAAAATTAAAATACAGCATTATTATTGATAATTCAAATTTTACAAACTCAAAAATTTTATACCCCGGAAATAATGGTGCCAATTTGGCAAACCCTTCAGTAAAAGTTCCTTTAAAAAGTAAAAATCCTATTCATCCTGATTTGTTACCCGGTATTAAGAAAGTGCATGTTGATTCACATTTGAATAATAACTATTGTTTTGATAATTTAGTTGTTGGAAAATGTAACAATATTGCAGTTGCAGCCGGTAAAATGATTGGTTCGCAACCCGGAAATAATCCGTATAACCCGATGTATATTTGGGGTAAATCCGGAATGGGAAAAACGCATGTTGCACAAGCTGTAGGAATTGAAGTAAAAGAAAATTTCGGTGAAAAAAAGATTGTTCTTTATGTTTCGGCTCGGCGTTTTGAAATGCAATTTACAAATGCAGCAAGAAAAAATACCAGAAATGATTTTTTGCATTTTTACCAAATGATTGATGTTTTAATTATTGATGATGTTCATGAATTTGCCGGAAAACCGGGAACACAGGATACATTTTTCCATATTTTTAATCATCTTCACCAATCCGGAAAACAACTTATATTAACTTCTGACAGAGCACCGTCAGAATTAAAAGGTTTGGACGATCGCTTGATTTCCAGATTTAAATGGGCATTAACAACGGAGTTGCAAGCACCTGATTTTGAGACCCGTGTAGCTATTTTGAGTAAAAAGGCCGAAAAAGAAGGTATTGAAATATCTTCTGAAATAATAAACTACACAGCAGAGAATATTACCGGAAGCATTCGAGAATTAGAAGGTGCATTAATTTCATTACTGGCTTATGCGACTTTAATGAAGGAAGAAATAACTTTTGAGTTTGCACAATCAAAAATTGACAGATTAGCACAAAAACCAAAAAAAGAGATTACAATTAAACACATTCAAAAAGTTGTTTGTGATTATTTTAACATCACTCAGGAAGCATTACAATCCCGAAACAGAAAACGTGAAATTGTACAAACACGTCAAATTGCTATGTATTTTGCAAAGAAATTTACCAAATATTCTTTATCGACAATCGGAGCAGAAATAGGCGGAAAAAATCACGCAACAGTTTTGTATGCCGATAAAGTTATTAAAGATCAATTATCTTATGACAAAAATTTGCAATCTCAAATTGAAGATATAGAGAAGCGAATTGAAACATATAAGTAAAACATATTTTACAAATAATAAAGCCGGACACTTTTCAAAATTTGTCGGTTTTTTTTTATGTTTTTTTGTTTGTCAGAAACTTTTAAACATACGAGCTTGCGAAAATCCCGGAGCTTTTACGTCTAAATCCAAAAAATAACCGAAAGGTGTTTGAGCTGTATCGTAATCGGCATTTTTTAAGCGTTTTTCTGCTAATTCAAAAACTTGTTTGGTAAATTCGGGTGATGCCTTACTTTCGGAAAGATGTGCAAATGAATGTAATACAACTTTATTTGTATTATTCTTTCGTGCTCCCCATTTCAGGTTTTTAACAAGGTTCTTTTCAACTTTCAGAATTTCTTTTTCGGTATCGTGTTCTTCTACCTGAATAAAACCGATAAGCGCATTTTCGAAAGTTTTGCCTTCGGTATGCTCTTCGGCATCTTCAATTGTTTTTATTGTGGGGGTATAAGAGAATTTTTCGGCAAATATCATCAAAAGTTTCATATTCTGTTGAAAGTTAAAAGTGAAAAGTATAAAGTTGTTGTGTGCAAAGTTAAATTTTACTTTTTTAATTCGAGTATTAATGCAGATTTTTTGTCAATATTAATTTTATCAAGATTATATAATTTGCCGGAAATAATATCCGTTCCGGAAATATAACTTTTTAAAATTTCATTAAACCGTTTGCAGTCAATTGTTCTGCTTTCAGTGTCATTATTATTGAAAATTATCATAACAGATTCATTGTCAGTATATCTGAAATAAACATAAGTATTGTTTTCGGGAATAAATTGTAACATTTTACCTTCTGTTAAAGATTTGCTTATTTTTCTGTAATCAGCAATCTTTTTAATGAAATTAAATGCTTCGTTTTGTATATTTGTTCTTCCTTTCTTCCTTCTTTGGTGAAAGCATTTAATTTGTCATCTTTCCAACCTCCGGGAAAATCAGTTCTGATATGTCCGTGTCCCTGATATTCAAATCCGGTTTTCAGTATTTCGTCACCGTAATATAAAACGGGGATTCCTCTTGCAGTCAACAATACGGTGATTCCTAATTTAAATTTATTCAAATCTTTTCCCATATCCGAAAAATAGCGGTCTAAATCGTGATTGTCAAGGAAAATAACATTATTTTCTGGTTTTGCATACAGAAAATCTTGTGCAAAAATGTTGTAAATTCGTAAAAGACCTTCTTTCCAACCTTCTTTCTCATTAAAAGCGGCTTTTGTTGCATAATACAGAGGAAAATCAGTAATGCAATCGAGATGAGAGTTGTAATTACCTGAAATAGAGCTGTTTGCCTGAAAATATGCTGTGTACGGCACTTTGTGCAGCCACGTTTCACCGAGCAATGTAATGTCTGGAAATTCGTGATGAACTCTCTCAGCCCAATCGGACATAAAATCTTTAAACGGGTAGGGGTAAGTGTCCATTCGAATTCCGTCAAGGTCGGCATAATTAATCCACCAAATGCTGTTTTGAATAAGATAATTTGCCAGAAACGGATTATGCTGGTTTAAATCCGGCATTGAAGATACAAACCATCCTTCGGTCATTTTTTTATAATCGCTTTTTGAAGCGTGCGAATCCATTATTGTGCTGCCTCTGTAATTTGTATGAAAATTTTTATTTGTATTAACCCAATCATCGGAAGGCAAATCTTTCATCCACCAATGATTTTCACTGCAATGATTAAAAATCATATCCATAATCAACTTCATATTGTTTTTATGAAGTTCATCGGAAAGTTTTTTATAATCTGAATTTGTACCCATACGCGGATCGGTTTTGTAGAAATCGGTAATTGCATAACCGTGATAAGAAAAGGAAGGGTTGTTATTTTCGAGTGTCGGATTAAGCCAAAGAGCAGTTATACCTAAATTTTTAATATAATCAAGATGATTTATAACCCCCTGTATATCACCTCCGTGTCTTCCGTCGGGATTATTTCTGTCGGGTTTTTCAAGACTTTCCAAGTATTCAAAACTTGGAAAGTCGTTTGAAGGATTTCCGTTTGCAAATCTGTCGGGCATCAGCAAATAAATTAAATCTGATTGTGAAAACCCTCTTTTTCGATTTGGTTTTTGTGCCAGTTGATAAGTGTAACGGGCTTTTGTTTTTCCTTTTATATTAAATAAAATATCAAATTTTCCCGGTGTTGCATTTTTTTTGATATTAATATCCAAAAACAAATAATTCGGATTTTGAACTTTTGAAACAACTTTTAATGTTGCTTTTTCGGAATTTATAACAACATCGGTTTTTGAAATGTTTTTCCCGTATATCATCAGTTGCAGATGCCGGTTGTTCATTCCTGTCCACCAATTCGGCGGTTCAACTCGTTGTAAATTAATATTTTGAGCGAATATTGTTGTTATTGATAATAATAGGACTATTGTTATTAGTTTTTTCATTTTTGTTCTGTTACAATTCGACAATATATTTTTCAATAATGCTGAATGAATGTTTTTCGGAGTGAAATTTAATGTAATTTTCTTTTCCGTTAAAATTTTCTAATATTTCATTTTTCGGAAGTTTTGATTTTTTCGGTATCATAATTCGTTCGTAAGAACTGTAAGGATAATCTGTGAAATCATCTGTAAAATTATGATATACAGGATTTTTATGAATATAATCAATTACGTTATTCAAATATTTCAGATTGTTAATAATCAATCGTTCGAAATTTTTTTGAAACAAACTTCCGGTTCTGTTTTCTTGTTTGTTTATGGCTTTTGCATATGACATAAAGAATTTACGAAATTGATTGCTGATAATTAATCCTGCAATTTCTTGCAAATCAAACTTTTCAAGTTCCAAAAACTTGGAAAGTCTTTTAGGGATGTCTTCAAGTGCTTCTGCTTTTTTTAGAATTTGTGTGCTTGTATTAAGTTTGACTAAAAAATGAAAATGATTTCCGAGCAGACAATAGGCATAAGTTGTGAGATAATCGGATAAATATGCGTCATATTTCTTCAAAAAATATTCATAATTCTCTTTTTTACAGAAAATATGAACTTTATTGTTGCCTCTGTTTAAAATATGATAAAAATTATCGGGTATCAGAGGTTTGAAATAATGTGTTGACATATATTATTTTTTTAGAGACTTTCCAAGTTTTGAAACTTGGAAAGTCTGTTATTTATTCTCAATCAAAACCAAATATTCCCACGGTTCTAGAACATAATTTTTCTGCGGTTTTATTTTTGTTTCTTCTCCCGTAAAATAATTTTTGTAAGTTTTTTCAAAATCCTTTTCAGTATAATGAAATCTTGCTTCTTTACCGGATAAGTTCATAATAACCAAAATTGTGTTATTGTCTTTTATGCGTTTAAAAGTAAGGATTTGTTCCGGATTCGAAGTATTTATAAAATATGCGGGGCTTCCGGCTTTACCGTTCCAAAGTGCCGGATTATCATTTTTCAGTTGAATTAATTTATGATAAAAATCCTGCATTTCAAGATTACTCCAATCAATGGTATCTTTATCGAAAAAACGTAAGCGTTTATTTAGTCCGGCTTCCTGACCGCTGTATATCAACGGCATACCGGGAGCAACAAAAGTGAGAACAGCAAAAGTTTTATAACTGTCGGGCATACGTTCATAAACGGTTCCGTTCCATGAATTTTCGTCGTGATTTGATGTAAATGCCATTCTGTAAACTTTTTGAGGATAGGTTTTGGGGTCATTCTCAAAATATTTTCGCAAACTGTCTGCATTTTGTTTCCCTTTTGCAGTTTCGTTCATAATATGATATAAATTCCAAGCATAATTCATATCAAATGCCTTTTTCATAAGGTCGGGTTGCTCGGCTTCGGCAAGCATAAAAACGGGTTTAACTTTGTCGAGTTCAACTCTTGCACTGTCCCAGAAATCAACGGGAATCATCATTGCAACATCGCAACGAAAACCGTCAACATCAAAATTTGTCAACCAATATTTCATTGAATTAACCATTTCGTTTCGCATATTTTTATTATCATAATTTAAATCGGCAACATCTGTCCAATCCGGAACCGGGGAAATGATATTTCCGATGCTGTCGTGTGTGTACCAATCCGGATGTTCCGTAATCCACGGGTTGTCCCAACCTGTATGATTTGCAACCCAGTCAAGTATTACCAACATACTGTCTTTGTGGGCA
>JAADGE010000092.1 GCA_013152535.1 Chlorobiota bacterium | reverse complement strand
TTTTTTTTGTATATTTATTAAATTCATACTTAATTTGTTTATTTTTACAAAGTTATATTTTAAATAGTTTCACAAAAGGGATAAGTATTTTTTTTAATAACCTAAGTTCGATATAAACAACAATCTAATATAAAGCAAGTTGCCAAAATGTATTCATTGTTTCGTATTTAATTCTCGGCTTTTTTGGTAAAAAAGAATATGCCAATATGCCTGATATTAAGTTACTTAAAAAGTTTCCGAAACTTCTGTGTCTTGAATGTTCTATTTGACAAATGTTTTTAAGCTCATCATTAACCGTTTCAATTATTGAACGTTTTCTTAATGTGATTTTATTAAACATACTCATTAATTGATTCTTCATATTTCTTCTAAGTCCGGTTATAAGCTGAATGCCGTCAACAAACAGCATCTCAAAGAGTTTTTGAGAAATATATCCTTTATCTGCGAATAATTTACCTGAAACACGTTTTAAAAAGTTACCGTTTTTCAAGGGTTCTCTGTCATCAACATTGCCCGGAGTTATCACGAAATCAATAATTTCGCCCATATCGTTGATAATTATATGAAGTTTAAATCCATAGAAATATCCTACAGTAGATTTTCCTCTTTTTGCTAATCCGCTAAATACTTTATGATTATAAATCCTTTTGTTTTTGCAGACTCTGATCGGTGTTGAATCAACAAAAGCAATACCCGTATTTTTTCCGAGACGAATCATTTTTAAAAATGCAATCATTGGTAAAAGTGCTTTTTGCTGTAACTCCGTAAATCTGTTATAGGAGACTGTTCTCGGGAATTCTCTCACTAAATATTTCTGTACATAGTTGATATAGAAGTGTTTGAGATTTCTGTATCCGCCGAGATGAAAAGCAATGAGAATCGTTATCACTTCCGAGTCGTTTAATCGAGAAAGCTTATTTCTTCGTTTTTCATCGTTTTTTTCGTCAATCCGGTATCCCGCCATACTTTTATTAAAATCTTTGCAAAATCCGTCTGCTAAATAAAAAGTTTCCGTTAAATTTACGCTATTGTTCATAAGGATTGTTTTGTGTTTAAATATTTGTATTTCAGCTTGTTAAAATACAAGCAATCCTTTTTATCTGCAAATTTTTTTTGACATTTTTTATATCGAACTGAGCTTAATAAAAAGTATTAAAAATATTTGGAATACAGCATAGAAGGTTATTACTGTTTAATGCAAATTATATAGAACTTGAGTTTTTAATAATCCATTGGTTATTGTTAAAATACGGGATTTTTATTACTCAATCTCAAGGTATAAAAATATTTTGGGTAATTAAAGTCTTATTTTAAAAATTTATCATAAATAATTGAAATTTAATAAAATATTATTTTTATTTTTGCAAAAAATATTAGTAACATATGAGAATAAGACTATTATTACTTAGTATCTTTTTTACGAATATATTATATGGTATTACTTTTACTCAAAACACTCCTGCTGAAGATACAACAGAAGTAAATATTGCTTACGGTTTGTTGGCTGCCATAAAAAAAGCAGATCGTTTTATTACAAAATTAGACTCTTCGTACGTAATTGATCTGCCTGTCGGAATTGTTGCAAATAACACGGCAGAAGCTGAAAAATATGCAATTGTAATTTCAGAACTGAAAGTGCGTGAAGGAAAAACATTTCTTACGGCATACATGGCTTTTACAATTCCCGGAACAACCAAAAAAATTGCATTTAAAGGAAGCGATATTCCGTTTTCATTTAACGGAGGTTTTAACGGTCCGGTTAAATTAGAATTAGTTTCTGATTTTGATGTAGCTTTGAGTAATAATATTACGTTAAAAATAAAAGGAAACGGAAAAACAAAAGTAATAACAGATTGTACGGGTTTTAAAGAAATGCAATTAAGTGCAGATATTTTATTTAACAATAATTTATTTATTCCTGAAAATCCGGACGGTACTTTAAAAGAAGGGACTCCTTTAAAAACATCTTTTGAAACAGTTTTAACCGATTGGAATGATTTGCTTATAGGTATTTCATTAGAACCGTTTCAATTAAAAGGTCTTACAGGTGTAGGGTTTAGTATTCAAAATGCATTTATTGATTTAAGTGATTTTAAAAACCCGCAAGGTATCACCTTTGGGACACAATATCAAACGGACTATTTTATTGACGGAAACCAGAATATTTGGCAAGGTATATATATCAAAGACGCCATAGTACGCATGCCTATGCAATTCAGAAAAAAAAATGCGGAAGAACTTGCTGCAGACAGTGTAATTCTAGCTGATGATTCTACGGGAACTATAATATTATGTGACAGTATTGCTACGGGAAGAATGGCAATTTCTGCACAAAACCTTTTAATAGACGAATTAGGATTTACCGGAAAAATCACTGCTGACAGGATTATGACACTTGATGAAGGTGATTTGGGAGGATGGGCATTTTCAGTCAGTAATTTTATAATTGATATCCGATCTTCTCAATTGGTTGCAGGCAGTTTCGGCGGACAAATAAAAGTCCCTCAATTTAAACAAAATTCAGTTTTTAACTATAATGCCGTAATCGGTTTAAATAACACCTATTCATTCAGTGCAGCTATTACCGATTCCGTAGAAATGGATTTGTGGGCTGCTGATTTAATGTTAACCCCTAACTCAACATTGAATATTGCAGTTCAAAATGACAAATTTGTTCCTTCACTGTTATTAAATGGTGAACTCAGTCTGCATGCACCGGTTAACAAAAATGATTCGACATCAAAGAAGCTTTCAGTCGTATCAATTCCGTTTCAGGGAATGAAAATACAAACAACACAACCGTATTTTTCGGTTCAGCATATATCTCTCGGGACAAATCAAAATAAATTCTCAAAATTTCCAGTATCAATTTCACAAATAGGTTTTAAAAATCAAAATGAAAGATACGGTATCAGCATCGGTCTGAAAGTAAATTTCACAGGAGAAAACAGCGGCGGATACGGCGGTCAGGGAAATTTTACGGTTTGGGGTAAAAAAGAAAATGATAAATGGAAATATGATGGGGTCGAAATAAGTAAAATTGCCGTAAATATGAGTAAACCCGGAGCATTTGAGATTTCCGGAGAAGTCAATTTCTTCCGCAACGATTCTTCACAAAACAATTCTATATACGGAAACGGATTTAAAGGGACATTAAGTGCTAAGTTCGGCTCATTCGGAAATAACGGAGCAGTTGGTTTAGATGCTACGGTGTTATTCGGCAATGTTGACGGTTATCGCTATTGGTTTGCAGATGCATTAGCCGTCATTCCGACAGGAATCCCTGCCGGTCCTGTATCCATATACGGTTTTGGCGGAGGTGCTTATTACCATATGAAACAAGCAGGTGTTGGTGTCCAAACAAGCGAAATAGGAAAATCGATTTCAGGAATTACATATATCCCGGATGTAAACTCCGGATTGGGTTTTAAAGCTTCGGTTAAATTCGGAACAACGAGCAGTGAAAATGCCTTTAACGGTGATGTGGCTTTCGGTATCAGCTTTACGACATCGGGAGGAATAAATCAAATATCTTTAATCGGAAACGGTTATTTTGCAACAAATAATTTCAGCGTAAATACTTCCGGTATTATGGGAAAAGCTAAAAATATTTTGGGAAGTACAAACGGTAAAGTTAATATACCCGTTGACGGAGAAAAGTCCCAATTATGGGGAAAGGTAACTATGTTGTATGATTTTCCTAATAATTGTTTTCATTCGACAATGGATATTTATGCGAATATTGCCGGAGGTATTATAAAAGGAATAGGACCGGGAGGTAAAGCCGGTTGGGGAGTTATTCATTTTGAGCCCGGAGAATGGTATATATATCTCGGAACACCTGACAATCCGAACGGAATAAATGTGTTGAATATTGCAAAGATGACGAATTATTTTATGGCAGGAACTTCGGTTCCGGAATTAAGTCCGCCTCCGCAAGAAGTATTACAGGCTTTAAGTCAAAACGGTAAAAGCTATGAAGGAAATACAAATACGCTTGCTTTGCAAAACGGTTCGGGTTTTACAATGGGTGCTAATTTTTCTTTTGATACCGGGGATCGAACTTTCTTGATTTTTTACGGAAGATTCGGCTGCGGAATCGGTTTTGATATCTTATTAAAAAATTACGGAAATCTGGCTTGTGAAGGAAGCAGCGAGCCAATCGGCATAAACGGATGGTACGCTCAAGGACAAGCTTATGCATGGATAGCAGCTGCTGTCGGAATAAAAGTCGATTTGCCGTTTTATTCAGGGAAGTATAAAATTTTTGAAATGAATGTTGCTGCTTTGTTACAGACAAAAGCTCCGAACCCGTTTTGGATGAAAGGAAACGTAGGCGGCAATTATAATATTTTAAACGGATTGGTAAAAGGACATTGCAGTTTCGATTTTGAAATCGGGGAACAATGCACATTTGCATCTTCAAATCCTTTGGGGGGGATGCCTGTTATTGCTGATTTGACACCCGAAAATGACGAGTCGGATGTAAGTGTATTCACGACACCTCAAGCAGTATTTAATATGCCGATAGGAGAAGTATTTGAATTCCAAAACGAAAATAACGAAACAAAAAAATTTAAGATCAAACTTGAATATTTTACAATTAAAACGCCTGATAATCAATCAATAACAGGCAACTTTACATGGAATGACAGAAATGATGTTTTAATGTTTAAATCAAAAAATATTTTGCCCGGAGAAACTGATATTACGGCAAAGGTAAAGGTGAGTTTTCAAGAACTTATTGACGGAAGTTGGTATGGTGTTACTAAAAACGGGTCACTTGTTTATGAAGAAAAAGAGATACAATTTATAACAGGGAAAGAACCGACAACCGTGCCGCAGGAAAATGTTGCATACAGTTATCCGGCTTATCGTGCATTTAATTATTATCAATCTGAAGCTGATATTAACTATATAAATTTAGATATGGGACAACCGAAATTGTTCAATGTGTCGGACGAATGGATACAAAAAGCAAGAATTACGCCGATATCCGGAGGCGAAGCTCAGCTTATTGATTATACCTATGATGATGCAAATTCTCAAATCAACTTTAATTTACCGAATAACTTTTCAAATAACAAATTATACAGATTTGAACTTGTAAATTTACCTGCAGAATCAGCAATTGCAATTGACAAAAATATATCTGAAAAAACCGAAATCGTTTCTGTTGAATCAGGTGAACAAACTGCTGATGTTGAAATAAGTACTAAAAAAGCAGAAGGAAATCGTTCGGAACTGCAGGAAAAAGTAATTTATTCCATGGAATTCAGAACCAGTAATTATAATACTTTTGAAGCTAAATTGAACGGTTTAAATTACTCTGACGGAGTTTCTTGGGAATTATATCCTTTGGTTCACAGTTTAACCGTAAACATCTCGGGTGAGCGTTTTGACAGATATGAAGTCCTGAACCTTCAAGAAGGAACATTAATAAATTGTCATATACTGACTCAGGAGACACCATGGTTTACAACTCATATCGCCCCGTTAATTATTTTAAGTAATGCAGATTTGAATCGTATCGGAGCCGATTCTTTTACTTTACCGTTTTTAAGTTCATATATGTTTCAAAGCAGCGGAACAAGAAATCTGAGTGATGCGGAAATTGAATCCGGAAATGTTTCCGACATAAATGTAATATCCGGAATGAAAAATTATCTTGCAAAATACAGTCAAGAATATATGTATATGTTGAAAAATTTGATCGTAAATAAATATGTAAACGGTCAAATTCCGGCAGGACAGTTACACGATTTATTTTTCTCGAATTTTACGCCGATACAATACGGTGTCTATCCCGTAAATATATCATTTACATTGCCCGGACAAACAAACCCGAATTCAACCGTAAAACATATTATTAATTTTTTTGACTAATGTTTAAAATTTTAAAAAATTCAGAAAATTAAAAATGCGAATACACCACAGAATACAAAAGATATTCAGTACATTTATTTTGATGATGATTGCAGTTTGTTTTTTTCAACATTCTGTAAAAGCACAAAATTTAAAACTTCATATCGTTGCAAGACCGCTTCCTGATTCAATTGTTTTGCGTTGGGCTCCGACAGATTTTAAAACTTGGGAAACGGCAAATATTTACGGATATAAGCTACTAAGATATACAATTTCTCGCGACACTTCTCTTCTGAGCTTACCTGTTTATAAAGAGCTTGCAAATACCATAAAAGTTTCGGATATTAATGCATGGGAAAGTCCTGTTAAAAGAAATAAATATGCGGCAATTGCAGCACAGGCTTTATTCGGAAAAACTTTTGATATTGATGCGGGTAAGGGATTTAATCCCGAAAATGTTTATAACAAAACAAAAGAACAGGAACAGCGATTTTCTTTTGCCTTGTTTGCTGCGGATATGTCGCCCGAAGTTGCTGAATTAAGCGGATTAGGTTTTACGGATAAGACAGCGAAAAAAAATGAAAAGTATCTTTATCGTATTTTTATTAATTTCCCCGACAGTATTGCAGAAAAATCTGATACGGCTTTTGTTTTTACGGGAATTTCAGATTATAAACCTTTACCGGCTCCGGTTGAATTTAAAGCAGAATTTAATGATCGTCTTGCAAAATTAAGTTGGAATATTTTTGCTCAAAATAAGATTTATATTTCTTGGGAAATTGAACGATCGGATGATAAAGGCAAGAATTTTAAATTAATAACTCCCGATCCGATAGTTCCGTTTTTCAGAACAGATGATTTAAACACGGAATTTGCTTTTAAATTTGACAGTTTGCCGCAAAACAATAAAGAATATCTGTACAGACTGAGAGGTGTCAGCCCGTTCGGTGAAAAGGGAGCATGGTCTGATGTCGTTAAAGGAAAAGGAACAGAATCAATTAAAGCCGTTGCAAATATCAGTAATTATGAAACAGATCAAAAAAGTGTTACTTTACACTGGACTTATCCTGAAAACCAAGAAACATTGATTACCGGTTTTAAAGTATTGCGATCGGAAAAACATAATACGGGTTTTATTGACATATCGGGAAAAATTAAAGCCGGAAAAAGAACTTTTAAGGATAAGAATCCGATAGGAACGGCATATTATAAAATAAAAACTTATAAAGACACTTCAGCAGCAAAATTATCTTATCCTTACCTTGTTCAGCTTACGGATAATACACCGCCTAAAAAACCAAAGGGATTAACAGGAACAGTTGACACAACAGGTTTTATAAATCTTTCATGGCAAGCCAACTCTGATGACGATATATACGGCTACAGGGTTTTTCGTTCGGCTTCGGGAAATGATGAATTCTCTCAGTTAACATACACACCCGTAAAAGAAGCTTTTTTTCAGGATTCAATCAATAAAAAAGATCTGAATCGCTCTGTTTTTTATAAAATTATTGCTGTTGATCTTCGACAAAACGAATCTGAATTCTCCGAAATATTCGAATTGGTTAAGCCTGACATAATACCGCCTTCTGTCCCTGTAATTACGGAAACAAAAACAAGCGATAACGGTATTTTTATCAAATGGATTAACAGCAGCAGTTCGGATGTTAAAAAATATGAAATATACAGAAAGTTGAGTATTGATACAACTTGGCAAAAAATAGACGAATTGCCGGTTAAAAAAGGAAAACAAGAAAGTTCATATACGGATTACCAAAGTTCCGATACGTATATTGCCCGATACAAGATAGTTGCCGTTGATAACAACGGAAATCACTCGGATGCATCCGTTTCTGTTGATATTAAAGGACTGAAATCAAACAAAGGCGATAAACTGAAAAAAATATCATATAAAACAGTTCCTGAAAAAGGCATTGTGTTTATTGAATGGGATGCTCCTCAACAAGCCGTGAAATATTATAAAATATATAAAAAAGTGAACACAGGTAACTATACCGTTTTTGAAACATTAGAAGGCGATATGACTAACTTTACGGACTATAAATTAAAATTAGAAAATACATATTATTATCGAATAAAAGTCATCTACAAAAACGGAAAGGTTTCCGGATTTTCGGATGAAATAAAAGTACAATTAAAATAAAAAAAAACTATGACACAGAATTACACAAAGAAATCACAGAGCACCACAGAGAAAAACTCTCCGTGAGCCTCTGTGAAACAAAAAAAACGAAAGATAAAGAGCTATGACACAGAGTTACACAAAGAAATACAGAGAAGCACAGAGAAAAACAACTCTGTGAAACTCTGTGAAACAACAAACAATAAAAATTATGACAAAAAGCAACACAAAAAACACAAAACTACCGGAGAAAATTCTCTGCAGCACTTTGTGAAACAATTTGAAATATTAACTTTAAATAAATAAAAATGAAAAAAAATATTTTAGCTGTGGTAATTGTATTATTAATTTTTACGGCATGTAAAAATGATTTTTTTAAGTTCAATAATTTGGAAATAAGCGGTTTAGAAATAAAACCCTCAAGCGATACTGTTCCTGCTGTGGTAATGATTTATGTTGACGGGAGTGGTGATAGAGGAAAAATTAATTATAAAATATATCATGAAGGTGCTTATTGCTCAATGTATGGATCAGAGGCGGATACAATTAATTCTTTCTCAATGTCAATTGATTATAGTTATATTTTAGACAAAAAGGTCTTAGGCAGAGATTCGTTTGTTACCTTTTACAGGCATCCGGGTACATACGAAGTTAAATTAGTTGTCGAAGACGGTGATACATTTACGGAAACATTTACGCTGTTTTAAAAAAAAAATATTTAACAAAAAATCTATTAACCATGTCAATGAAATTTTATACGGATAAGAGAGCATTTCTGTTTATTATATTATTATTTTTTATTATACCAAACACACTTGCACAAAAAAAATATATTGCAAAATGTACAATCAAATCAGAATATAAAAAAACAGGTGTATGTTTTTCTGATAAACGGTTTAAAAATTTAAAGATTGTTTCTCCGATCAGCATCAATAACCAAACTAATTTCTCATATTCCTCTGCAAGTATATTATGGTCACAAGGCGGAAGTTTTAATTCTTCTCAAAAGATTTTATACAGAATTGTTAATAAAAACAGTAACCTCGGACTTGTTTTTAATCCGTCGGATTTTAATTTATTATCTAAGCCCGATAATGTTATTTATTCATATATAAACAGCCCAAAGGTATATGCTTCTAAAATATTTGAAGACCAAGTTACTATAGGCAGTCTATTGGGTGGTATTTGCAAATATAAAGGTACATTAACCTTCCAAGTTACAACCTACGATGCTACAGAAATTTCTGATATAAGCGTTCCTTCATGTACAAATTGCAACTCCGGCAATACACATTGCATAAGCAGCAAAAATGATAATATAAACATAAATTTATCAGCCGTCAATCCCGGAAGTTCATATCTGTATTTAAGAGTATATACAGCAGATCAAACACTTATTAAAGAAAAATACATTGGTCCGTATTCTTCCGCAAAATCCGTCAAATTCAGTGATTTGAATTTACAATATCATTGGGGCAAAGATGTCTGGTTTCAAATAAGGTCATATTTAGGCGGACAAAGTATTCTGTCTGACAAATTTGAAGCAACATTTTTCAGAAAAATACCCGAACCCACAATTAATGTCCGACAAAGAGCCTGCGAACCGCATGTTTTATTTGATATGACATTGGATGACGAAACAATAAATGATATTCAGAATTATGAATTCAGAATTTGTAAAGAAGGTGATGAAAGCACATCAAATGTATATGAATTAAATATAAAAGCTACTAATTTAAATACAATAACATTAGAAGCAAACAATTTTGTACCTGATGATACAACAAATTATATTATTCAAATATATCGAGATGTGCACGGAAGCTCACCACCAAATATGGCTGATATAAGTTGTGCCAGAAATATGATTGTTTCACTCGGTAATACACCGCATCAATTAATATTGATGAATTATCCTGAGAAATATAGATTTACGGATAATTACGGTATTACGCACACATTTCACATCACCTTAAACGGAGGAAGTGACGGTAAAGTTTTATTTATAATTGATAACGGAACCAGAGACCGAGTAAATCATTTTATCTTTTCAAAAGATAACGGTATATGGAAGAATTGTACAGATATTGATAATGTTGATTCTGATAAATATTTTTTAAAGAATTTATCAGCAGGTTTCTATCAATTTAAAATAATTGATACCGACGAGTGCGAATCGCAGATGACGTCTTTCAATCTGGTTGAACCCGCCCCCTTGATAATAGACAGTACTCATTCGACTTTAGTCAGTTGCCATCAAAATAATACTGGCAGTCATTCCGATGCTTTAATAAAAGCCTTCTGGAAAGGTGGCATCGGAACGTATAATGTATCAGTAAAAAATGCCGATTCAGAACTTGTTTTTGAAGAAGATAGTATAAATACCTATGAGAAACAAACATTAGACACGCTTTCAGCAGGGACTTATCAAATTAAAGTATCCGATAATTTCGGTGCGGAAGCAACAGGCAATATTACGATTAAATCCAATCCGAAAATGATATTGTCCGGTATTGCAACAGATTGTCGGTGCAACGGTGACGGTAACGGAACAATTAAATTATCGGTTGAAAACAAAACAACAGAGTATGTTCATTTTTATTTGAACAATCAGAATGAAACATATACCGATGAAGATACGATTTCTTATAATTCTTTGGGTACGGGCAATTATACGGTAAGTGTTATTAATACCAAAGGATGTGAAGATATAATAAACAATCTGCATATCGACCAACCGGATATTTTGGAATTATCGGGAACAACAACAAACCCGATTTGCTATAATTCTTATGAAGGAAGTATTACAACAACTACGGTAGGCGGAAACGGAAATTATCAATATCTTTGGTCTGACGGAGAATCAAACCCGAATATTTATAATTTAAACAGCGGAATTTACACCCTCACGGTTACCGATGCAGAAAATTGCAGCAATCAGGAAACTTTTGAAATAATACCGCCGCATGCTCCCTCAGCCGGATGGGAAGAAACATCGGCAATTCTTTGTACGGGTAACAACCTGACCCTTGACGGCGGTAATTTTGTTTCCTGTGAATGGCAAAAAGACGGAACACCGGTTTCAACGGAAAGAAACTATACATTAAGAGAAACAGGAACATATACACTCACAATAGAAGATGAAGCAGGATGTGTGAGTACAGATACTTTTAAGCTCGAAGTATCTGATCATACACTTGATGCCGTTCTGCTTTTGCAGGACACTGCCGAAGTAAACAAACTAACGGAAGTAATTGATGTTACGTGGCCGATACCCGACAGCATTAATTGGTTTTTTAATAAACCCGTTGTATTAGATGAAAGCGGAACTTGGTATCAGCAATTTCTTTCGGAAGAAGAAGAGCTTTTAACCGTTACGCTCAGAGCTTGGTCAGACGGATGTTACAGCGATTCTTCCAAAACAATTATTATCGTTGGTAATAAAAATATACAGGAAAAACAAATTTCCGGTGAAAATCCGTTAATTCTCGGATTTAAAATATATCCGAACCCGAATAACGGTGATTTCAGACTCGCCGTAAAATTAAGCCGACAAGCCGATATTCAACTGAAAATTTTTAGTCTGATTAAAAGTTTTATGCTGTATAATGAAGTTTATAAAGGTCTTAAATACTATGAAATACCATATCATCTGAACAATTTAACAAAAGGTACCTATATTGTTATTTTAACAGCCGAAAACGAAAGACAAAGTTTGAAATTTATTGTTAAATAGAAAGTTATAAGATAAATTTATAAAGTTAAAAGCTATGACACAGAGTTACACAAAGAAAACACAGAGCACCGCAGAGAAAAACATCTCCGTGAATCTCCGTGAAATCTCCGCGAAACTCCGTGAAACAACAAAAAAATAAAAGATAAAGAACTATGACACAAAGTTACACAAAGAAAACGCAGAGCATCACAGAGAAAAACAACTCCGTGGACCTCTGTGAAACCTCTGTGCAACACTGTGTAATAACAAAAAAAATGTCAATTATCAGCAACAAAAAAATATTACATTTAATTCTGCTCATTTGCTTTTTTGGACAAAGCACTCTTGTTTTTTCACAATCCGTAGCCATCAATCAATTAAAAAACAAACAAGCTTTAACTCTAAACGGTTTTATTTCAACCAATCAAGTTTTAAATTATTTGCCTGCCGACAGCGGAAATGTTTTTAATTATAACAGTTATTACAGCGGAAGTCTGAATTTTAATATTTACGGTATCAATGCCCCCGTAAGTTTTATGTACACAAATCGAAAAGCCGATTATACACTTCCTTTTAATCAATTTAGTGTACATCCTTCTTATAAACGGGTAAAGACACACATCGGTTATGCGAATATGACTTTCAGCCCTTATACGCTGAGCGGACATTTATTTTTCGGCGGCGGTTTAGAACTTGACCCGCCCGGTTTGATAAAAATAAGTGCTTTGTACGGGAGATTTAAGAGAGCTGTTGCATACGACACTTCCGATTTACAAACAATTCCTTCATATAAAAGAATGGGATACGGCATAAAAATAGGCATCGAAAAAAACGGTGAATTTACGGATGTTTCTTTTTTAAGAGTATTTGATGTTTTAAATTCCGTAAGCGTACCAAATGACAGTATCAGAGTTCTGCCGGAAGAAAATACCGTTATGTCTGTTTCGTTTAATAAATCGTTGATAAAAAACTTGCAATGTACGGGCGAATTTGCCGGAAGTATGCTTACAACCGATATGTTTACCGAAGAAGATAAGGAAAAAAGCAGTTTCCTGAATCCCTTGAGTTGGTTTATGCCTGTCAGAACAACAACAATTAATCGAAAAGCAATAAAAGCAAACATTGATTATAATAAAAGCAAGTATTCGCTTGGCATCGGATATGAAAGAGTTGATCCTGATTACAGAACATTGGGAGCTTATTTCTTTAATAATAATCTGGAAAATTTAACTTTACATTTTTCCGTAAACTTTTTAAAAGGGAAATTGAGTGTAAACGGCAATTCAGGTTTGCAGCGAGACAATCTTGATAAAAGTAAAATGAATAATAATACACGGTTTGTAAGTTCGGGGAATATCAATTTTGTTCCCGATGAAAAAATAAATATCAATGCCTCTTATTCTAATTTTTCAAGTTACACCAATGTTAAGTCAACTTTTGACTATATTAACAGTGTAGATCCTTATGAAAATTGGGACACACTAAATTACAGACAAATTTCACAAAATCTTAATTCAAGCCTTAGTTATCGTATCGCTGATAATAAAAAATCTAATCAATCTCTGAGTTTTAACATGATGTTTCAAACTTCAAACGAAAAACAAGGAAATGATTCAACAGGAAAGTCCTCTTTTTACAATACCGGAACAGCTTATATCGTATCGCTTAAGCCGTATGATTTTAATATCTCCGCAACGGTTAATTTTAATTATAATAAAAATTCGGGCAACAAAAATAATACTTGGGGTCCGAATGTCAATTTGTCGAAAATGTTTTTAAGCAGAAGTATAAAAACAAATTTGAGTTTCGGATATAATACCTCAACAACAAATAATATTAAAAACGGAGCAATATGGAATACACGTTGCGGAATAACTTACAATCTGAAAAAAAAACATAATTTTAATTTTAATTTTTTGTTTCAGTTAAGAAAAAACAGACTTGTTGAAAATACAAAATATAAAACAAGTACACTGACATTTTCTTACGTATATAATTTTCAAATCATTAAACAAAAACAAAAAACGAAAGATAAAAAACTATGACACAAAGTTACACAAAGAAAACACAGAGCACCGCAGAGAAAAACATCTCTGCGAAATCTCCGTGAAATCTCCGTGAAACAACAAAAAAATAACACAAAATAACATTCAAATGACAGACAACAAAATAACGGAAAAAATAATAGGCTGTGCAATTGAAATTCATCGACATCTCGGTCCGGGACTTCTTGAATCCGCATACAGTGAATGTTTATCTTATGAATTAAAACAAGCCGGCTTAAATGTTGAAAAAGAAAAACCGATGCCTGTAATTTACAAAGACGTGAAATTAGATCACGGTTACAGAATTGATTTATTGGTTGAAAACAGAATTGTTATTGAATTAAAAACCGTAGAAGCATTTACGGATGTTCATACGGCTCAGATACTGACATATATGAAACTCGGAAATTACAAACTCGGGTTATTAATAAACTTTCATGTATCATTATTAAAAAACGGTATAAAACGATTTATTATTTAAAACTGTGACACAGAGTTACACAAAGAAAACACAGAGCACCACAAAAAAAACAACTCCGTGAATCTCCGTGAAATCTCCGTGAACCTCCGTGAAACAAAAAAAAACGAAAGAACTGTGACACAGAGTTACACAAAGAAAACACAGAGCACCACAGAGAAAAACAACTCTGTGAATCTCCGTGAAACAACAAAAAATAACACAAAGTTACACAGAGAAAACCTAATGAGAAACTTTGTGTAGTAAAAAAGTAATTAAATAATTATGAAGAAAACATCAAAAAATATCCTGACGGCAGTCTTATTCTTTTTGTTCTCACTCAACAGTATCATCTCAAATGCCCAAGCAGGCAAACCCGTTACGGTTATTGTTTCCTTAACACCGCCATACACACCCTTTTTAAACGAATATGCCTCTTTTGAAACAAACAAGTTGCAAGTAACGCTGATTACCAACGACAGCCGCATGCAAAATTATCCCGTAAAATTACAAATATTCATACAACGATACGGAACCGGCATTGTTATGCAAACAGCAGAATACGCTGCAATTCCGCCCTTATATCTTACGGGAGGTACTTCCGAAACCCTTGACGGTGCAAGTCTTGCCCCTTATTTTTCGGCACAAAATAATGTTTTCGGAGGTTTTGATCAGGCACAATATATCCGAACAGGACGAATTCCGGACGGACAATACCGTATCGGTTTTCGCGTAACAGATGCCAAACGAAGTGATGTAATCTTATCCGAAACCGCCTACTCGCAACCCGGATGGTTTCTGTTGAACGATCCGCCGCAATTAAATCTGCCTTTAAACGGAGCTGTCGAAGAAGTTCAAAATATTCAAAATGTAAAACTGGAATGGTTTCCCCGACATCTTGGCTCCTTGAATTCATCGTTTGCCGTAAATTATCGGGTAGAATTGTATGCTTTGAGAGTACCCGGTATCGACCCCGCAACCGTAGCGGCTTCGTTACCGCCGGATTTCACGACTGTAACCGCACAAAGCAATGTTTACATCAGTCAAAACGATTATCTGCTCGAACCCGGAACGAAATACGCATGGAGAGTAAAAGCCTTTTCCGATGACGGGCTTACCCTGTTTCAAAACAACGGATATTCCGAAGTTCGCAGCTTTGTGTACGGAAGCCTGTGCCCCGAAGTTAAGAATATACAAGCAAATATTCTCGGTACCGATGAAGTTGAATTTTCTTGGGACACAGACCCCAAACAAACGACTTGGAAAATACAGTTAAGAAAAGAAAACAGCACGGATAATTGGTACACGCAACAAACAAATACGATACCTTTAAATATAAAAAACATCCTGTCCGAAGGAATGCCGTACGAATACCGGATAAAAGCCCTGTGTAATTTTAACGAAAGCGATTACAGTCCGCTGAAAACATTCTCTACCGAAGTATTTGAGCTTCCCGAAAATTTTAATTGCGGAACAGGCGATACACTTGAAATTACAAACTTCAATCCGAAATTAAGCCTCTTTGTCGGCGAGATTATTTACAACGGCAAATTTCCCGTAAAATTAACGGAGATAAGCGGTTCAAACGGTATTTTTTCCGGTAAAGGACGCATGCGTATTCCTATGTTGGCAAACGTGCAGGTAAATATGCAGTTTGAAAACATTAAAGTAAATGAACTTAATCAGGTATATGAAGGCGAAATGGTATCTGTCTATAACCCTGACAGTCCGTTTTTTATTGATGATATTACCGATTATCTTGCAGAAGGCGATCAAGTCGGAAACATTATTACCGGACAAGATTCGGCTGCAATTACCTTGGATTATCCTATTGATGATAATACCACAATTATCGTAAGCAATGATAGTACGATAATCATAAACGGAAGCACCGAAACCGTTGATGATCTTGCAAGCGGAACGACAATCGAAGATTCAGACGGTACGCTTTATGCCGTTGATGAAAACGGCAATATAACCGAAATAGGAACATCCGGGGGAAGCACATCTCCGGAAGATTACAACAATACGGCAAGTCTGTACGACCAATTAGACAGTACAATAACCCTTGTATTTGAAAACAACGGACGTTGGG
>JAADGE010000040.1 GCA_013152535.1 Chlorobiota bacterium | reverse complement strand
ACCGACGGAATGCACAGCGATATGCTGCGTTCTGCACAGCAGGCTTTTTTTGTTGGGCAAAGGTATGATATTATAGATTATCCCGGTGTATATAAACGTTTCAGAAATGTTCACAACTATTTGGCAAAAAATAATTTTTCCGGTGACAGTGAAAATAACCTCGTTGTTTTAGATTATCAATCTCCTACGCCTTTAAATAAAGATAACTTTCTCGGACATTTCGTATTCGGATTTAATTCAGCTGATGTTCAGCATGTTATTTCTGACGGTAAACTGATTATTGAAGACCGAATTGTTCAGAACGTTAATGAAAAAGATGTGATGCAATTTGCACAGGAACAAGCTGTCAGACTTTGGGAAAAAATGAACAATAAAAAATGAACAATAATATTTTGAAAAGCAGAAGTTTTGATTTTATTTTAATTTTACACGAACTTTAAACTTTGGTCTTTTTACTTTAAACTATTTTTATGGACACATTACAAATAATAGGATACGCAGCATCGGTAATTATTGCGGCTTCAATGACTTTAAATTCAATTGTGAAATTCAGATGGGTAAACTTGGCGGGAGCAGCTGTTTTTACTGCCTACGGGATTTTAATCAAAGCATATCCGGTGGCATTTTTAAATGGTTTTATAGTGCTTACCGATTTATTCTATCTGTTCAGAATCTACAATAAAAAAGAACTTTTTACGACATTGGAAGTTCGCGGAAGCAATAAATATTTGCATGAGTTTCTTAAATTTTACGATAAGGATATTCAAAATTTTTTTCCGGGTTTCACGTTTAAAGCGGATTTGAATACAGTCAGTTTTTTTATTTTACGAAATATGAATGTTGCCGGTATATTTCTGGCTCATAAAATTGATAGTAAGACATTGAAAGTCGGTCTTGATTTTGTTGTTCCGCAATACCGCGATTATAAAAATGCAAAATTTGTTTACAAAAGAATACGAAACAGATTTATAGATGACGGTATTGAACAAATTATGGTATTCCCGCAATCTGTAAGTCATATTAAATATTTAAAAAAAATTGGATTTGAAAGTTTGGAAGACGGTAACTATCTGAAAATTCTTAAACCTTAAAAATGTCTGTTTTAATAAAAAACGGAAAAATTGTAAGTTCCGAAAAAATATTTTCCGGTGATATTTTAGTATCGGAAGGAAAAATTGTGAAAATAGCGAACAATATTGCAATTCCCGATAATTGTGAATTTATTGATGCTGAAGGACAATATATTTTTCCCGGAGGAATTGACCCGCATGTTCATATGCACTTACCGACTTTTGCAGGATATTCTTCCGATAATTTTTACACGGGAAGTAAAGCCGCTTTATACGGCGGAACCACTACTTTAATTGACTTTGTTACGCCCCGGAAAGGGCAGTCTTTGCCCGATGCCCTTGCAGAGCGAAAAAAAGAAGCCGAAAATTGTTTGACTGATTACACTTTTCATGTTTCTCCGATATCTTGGCATAAAGGATTGAAAGATGAAATAAAAGAATGTGTAAATCAAGGTGTTACCTCGTTTAAGGTTTATACGGCATATAAAAAAAGTATCGGTTTGGACGATAATGAATTATTTAAAGTAATGCAGGATATTGCCGAAATAGGTGCATTACTTACCGTGCATGCTGAACTCGGTGATGATATCGAAGATTTACGAAATCGTTTTTTTGAGGAAGGTAAAATAAGTCCGAAATATCATGCATTGTCAAGACCTCCCGAAACAGAATATAAAGCCGTAAAAAAGATTATTGAATTTGCGAAAAAAACAAATTGTAAAGTTTATTTTGTTCATATTTCAACCGGAAAATCTGCCGAAATAATTCAAAATGCACAAATAAGAGATTTGCAAATATTTGCCGAGACTTGTCCGCAATATTTAATGATTAATGATGAAAAGTTAATCGGAAAATTTTATAATACTGTAAAATTCGTTTTCAGTCCTCCTCCGAGAAAAGAACAGGATAATGAAAAATTATGGAATGCTTTGTTTGAAAATGTTATACTAACAGTCGGAACGGATCATTGTCCCTTTACTTTTGAACAAAAATTACTTGGTAAAAACGATTTCAGAAAAATACCCAACGGTGCCGGAGGTGTTGAACACAGAATGTCCTTACTTTATACATACGGAGTTTTTCAAAATAAAATTTCCTTAAATGATTTTGTAAAAATTACCTCGACAAATGCAGCAAAAATTTTCGGATTGTATCCGCAAAAAGGTGAAATTGCAGTCGGCTCTGATGCCGATTTGATAATCTGGAACGAAAAAAATGATGTCATTTCTGCAAAAACAAATCATCAAAATTGTGATTTAAATATTTATGAAGGAATAAAAATTAGCGGAAAGCCGGAAATTGTTATTAAAGCCGGAAAAATTGTTTTATCTGAAAATAAATTATCACAAAAAATATCTTCCGGAAGGTATTTATCTCGTACTTTATAAAAAATCTGTTCGGCTTTTCGAATATTTAATTAATTTTGATTGAAAATCTTAATTAACAGACTATGAAATTTTCGGCATTTTTTATCATTTCGTTTTTATCCGTAATATCTTGCGGGTCCGTTTTATCCGACGATAAATCAGAAAGTTATGAACTTGGTACCATTTCTGATACAAATTCTGAAATTAAAAAAAATAATTTTTCAAAAACAGAAATACCGGATGACAGTTTGGATTTTGCATTGTTTAATATGATGCTCGCAAGCGGGAAATATTCCGAAGCTGAAATAATAAAAAATGCCGAAATTCTGATAAAAAAAGGAGCAAATCCGAATATCAGTATCGAGTATAATTAGGGAGTTTCAGGAAATTCTAATATAGCTGATTTGCAGCATATTAATAGAATGTTTTAAGGAAATATTTCACCGAATTCAGCATATTTTGTGTGTTTTCGGGGGTAATTTCTTTTTCTTTTACTTTTGTCTTGACACAAAAGTAACCAAAAGTCAAGACTGCAAATAAATTTCTTGTTTTCTACATTCCGA
>JAADGE010000049.1 GCA_013152535.1 Chlorobiota bacterium | reverse complement strand
TTTTTCTCAATACTTTTAAAAACCATTTTTTCATATTTGAGTTGTATCTGTTTCTTGAAATCAGTTTTTTTGTCTTATGACGCCTAACGGTTTCGTATATGGTTAGTTGCGGATTTTATAGCACAAATCTTTCAGATTAGCACTCCCTTTTATTCGATGTAATATTCTTGAATTAAGCAATTTACCGCCATTAACTATATACATTGTTCTCTGCTTTTTATATTTTTTTTTCTTTTATCAATTTTTCAATTAATAATTTAGGAACAGTTGTAATATCTTTTTGAGAAATAGCATCCAGAGGTTTCCAAATTTCAATATTTTTACCTTCTTTAATTTTTATATCATTAACATTAATATTTTCAAGTAAATAATAAGAACAAAGCATCCAATTATTATTTTCTATTGGATATGCATATTTTCCAACAGGAATAAATTGATTGTCATCAACAGTTATACCCGTTTCTTCTTTTAACTCTCTTTTTGCACATTCTAATGCTGTTTCATTTTTTTCTCTTCTGCCTCCAAATACAGATAATTTTCCTGGATTAGCAATTGTTTTTTTATTATCTCTTCTTTGCATTATCAAACTTCCAGATTTCGTTTTTAGTAATACACCTGAATAATAATCATCATAAATTGGATATTTGTTGCCTATTAATTCTCTTAATTTAATTTCTGTTTCGTAAACATTGTTGAATAATATACCATTGCCACCCCAATCATTAATTCCTTTAATATTTCTTATATCATCATCAATCAAATAAATGTTCTTTTTGTCAATAGAATGAGTTGAACTGATATAATCAAAAGCTTCCTTTGAAGGTTTTTTTAGTTCAATATCAGAAGATATATATAAATCGTCAAAAATTTTTGATATTTTATATTTTTTATCCAGTCTATTGAACCATTCGCGTCTATAATTAGAAAATACTGCAATTGGAAAATCTCTTTTCAAGTATTCAGCCAATAAAATTGTTTCAGGTTTTATTTTGTAGGAAGAGATTACAATGTTACTCAATATTTTATGACTAATGTTAGTTGACAATTCATTATTTACTCTATCCCAAAAACCTTTTTCATCAATTAATCCTAAATCAAATTCTTTTTCCCATTTTCTATAAACTTTCGAAATTTCCTTTTCAGGTTTATTAAAAACCCCTTTTAAATGGTCAATGGAAGAAGAAAGCCCCTTTGTAAATACAACACCAAATAAGTCAAAAACTATTAATTTATCTATATACATATTATCTATTTGTTTTTTATTTAATAAAAGATGTTAATTCAGGTAATAAATCTATATTTTCACGAACCCAAGTTTCTATTGGTACAGCATCATTATATACTTTGTCGAAATGATTTAAAATAAATTTACCATAATCTCCTTCTGAATGAACGTGAATTTTGGGACAATCACCACCCCGTAATTTATAACCATAAACAGTTGAATAAATGTCTTTGTCTGCTTGTATAACTGAAATTGTGGGATAATTATCAAAAACTCTAATGTCAAGTTTTTTTTGAGCAGTTTCAGGAAATCCTTGCAATATTTTATATAACCAAATAAGGCGTCGTTTAATACCGTCAGTACCTGCCTCATATGTGTCTGGCTCATCATTTTTATATCTTGTAATTATTGCCTCAGAAAATGGATTGCCTAATAATAGAATAATTGAAGATTTTCTATTATTATCTGCTAATATATCTCTAACATTAGTATCCCCGAGATGCCCTGTTTTTGTGCCTGACAGAGTTAATAGTTTTACAGTAGTAGATGTTTCCAAGAGATTTTTGAAGTCTAAAAACTCAAAAGATTGAAGAACTTCTAATACACCTAAATATTTTCCTGAAATAGCATTTACACTATTTTTTATATTATTCATTTTTTTTATTAGATTTAAAGAAACTAATGTAATTACAGCAATACCGACACTTATTCTTAAATCATTAGTTTGTGTCTTTAAAATACTATACCCCGAAATTGCTCTTAAAAATTCTTCAAACAATAAAACACCAATTCCTAAATATGTTAGATAATCAGGCAACTTTTCTACAAATTTCATTTTGCTATCGACACTTTTCTTATTTTTCATATTTTATTATTTAAGTTCCAAGCACTAAGTATTAATTCTTTTGATATTTCTGGATCAACATTAAATAGGATATCAATTATTGATATACCTGGTACAAAATTACTTATTCTTTGGTTATACTGAGGATGATTTGCCAAAAATTTTTGTTTAATTATAATAATTCCATTTTTCATAAATAAATTCAAATTGTGATAATTTAATCCATTCCCTTCTCCAAAAATGTACCCGTTTGAATTAGTTGCCTTACACAAATCAATTAGTTTTTCTGTTGGTTCATTGCTTGTTTTTATATTACTTGAATATACAATTTCAATGTCATAATCTAAATAGCGTAATATTGACTGCAATAATCTCATATTTAATGAAAGTAAACTTGAATTTTTATTATTCAAAATAGCTTCTTCAATTACATAAAAGAAATCATTATAAAAAGGCGATTTTTTATAAGAATATGTGATTGTTTTAAGAAATCTTTTTGCCCATTCATTTTGTTCAAAAATAAAAATATCCTTTATCAAGGAACTTCTCTTATTATAAATTAAAGGTACTGTTTGTTTTATTTTTATTCCATTTGATGAAATTATATCTGTTCTATTTTGATAATATCTACGTCTGAATTGTACGTCATCAAGAACTATAAAAATATCAGAATTCAACAATTTATTAAAATATCCTAACCAAGGTAAAAAATGAGGTTGATGGATTGTTGCTATTTTCATTTATTTTTCTGATTTTTTATTTGTTTTAATTGCAGAGAACGTTTGTATAAGAAGAGTAAGGGATAAATCCGCAAACATTTTCAAGTTATAAAAGTAGCAAAATTTTGGGTTTTTGACCTCTTAAATTATTTAAAAAGCAAAATCGCAAAAGATTTTGCGGAGCAAAATCGCAAAAGATTTTGCGGTGCTGATTGCTTGCAACTACTTATAATTCAGCAATTTGCCCTTATTATTTTTATACTGTGTTGTAAGTAGTGTTCCTTTGTTTATAATGTTCATAAGCCATTCGTATTTTTCGAGTTATATGTTTTGCAGATTGCTGAAATTTTATTCGTGTATTCTCTTATTAATAAATCACTCCGAGTTTGCCGATTGATATATTTCTCATCTCGCAGTGCTCGTTACGAGGTGTTGCAATGACAGGCTTGCAGCCGTTCAGCTTTTTGCAATTGAGAA
>JAADGE010000070.1 GCA_013152535.1 Chlorobiota bacterium | reverse complement strand
ACCCGACTCCTCCGAAGACTTTATCGAGAAAACCTCTTATTTCCCATAACCAATCAGCCCTGTACCACCCGGTATTACCTCCGATACTCCAAATTTTATTAATGGATTTCTCACGATTAACTGCTTTTTTTTCCAGATGATAGATATTGCATCCGAAAGTAGGCACGTTCATAAATTCAGACAAATTTACTTTTATTCGCCCGCTTACCAATGAGTCTTTCCAACTCGAAACAATTTGATGTTCTTCTATTCGTAAAAGGGTCCTTTTTAAAGCTTGTTCATAACCGACCGGTGTAATATTTAAAATTTTATTTATATCACAATTCCGGCATACAACTTCTACGTTCATACTTTGTACCAATGCAGTTGCAAGTTTATATGAAGTTGAAGTCAAAAAATACAACCAGTATGAGGAAATTTTAGGGGTAATCAAAGGAAAAATTAAAAGTTTCCTTTTAAGCCCTCTGACTTTTGCATATCCGAGCAGCATTTCTTTGTACGTAAGAATGTCAGGACCGCCGATATCAAAATTTTTATTATAAGCAGCGACATTAAACATTGTTTTAGTAAGTATATTTTTCACATCTCTCACTCCTATGGGTTGACATTTTGTTTTTACCCAAATCGGAGTCAGTAATAAAGGAATTTTTTCGGTCAAATCTCTGATAATTTCAAAAGATGCACTGCCCGAACCGATTATTATACCTGCCCTTAAAGTTGTAAAATTATAATTTCCTGTTGCCAGTTCATCTTCAACTGCTTTTCGTGAAAATAAATGCCTGGAGAGAGATGTCTCATTTATTATTCCGGATAAATAAACTACATGTTTTATTTTGGTTTTGTTTACGGCTTCTTTGAAATTTGAAGCACAAATCATTTCTTTCTTTTCATAAACTGAAGATGAAGTCATTGAGTGCATAAGATAATAGGCTCCGTCAATATTTTGCGGAATTTTTGTAATTGAATTTTTATAAAGAAAATCAATTTCTATAACTTCTATGTTTTGCATTAATGATTCGGGAGGGTTAAATCTGTTTCTGTCTCGTACGCAGCATATAACTGTATAACCTTCTTGAACAAGATTCGGTAATAGCCTTTTTCCTATGTATCCGTTAGCTCCTGTCAAAAGTATCCTCATTATTATAATATTAAGTTAGTTAAATACCTATTATTTTATATACAAATAATCAGGTTTCCAAATAAATGAATATTTAATTCTGTTTTAAAAAAATATTTATGAGACTTAATGACCAAATATCAATATTACTGCTGTAAAATAATGCTTCCGGAAAATTTGAAGTCAATATATTTTATTAATGTACAGCTTTTTTCCACGGCGGCAAAAGCCAAAGTAAAAATGCTAATATTCCAAACGGAATAATCATCCAAAAAAGAGCCATTAAAAATCCTTCCTGACCTCCGAATCCGAGATTGTAAGTTGTAAAACCATGTAAACTTTTTGAGAAAAGCTGACCGCCTATAACGACGTTCCATCTCATAAAGAATACACCTGTAAGAACAAAAATTGAAATTAGGAAATAAGCAATTCTCCTTATTTTATCAGCCGGTTTGAAGAATTGGAAAAATCCTAAAATTAACAACGGAATAAGTGTTCCTACAGTAATTTGCATTATGCCCAATGTAAAAAATAATTTTCCCGAAACAAGCATTGATAATATTTCAAATGATTCGTTTGCTTCATATATTCGATGTATTTGGTCAAGTGATTCAAGAGTGAAATCAATAATTAATATATAAAAGAGATATTTGCCTATGGAATCAAGAGTAGGCATATTTTGAACTTTTTTTCTTATAAAATTTATTCCCATATATACAAAAAGTACAAGGGCAATACCTGAAACCATAGCAGAAAATAAGAAAATAACAGGCATCATAACTGAGGACCACCAAGGATTTGCTTTTACCGATCCGAAAATGAAACCGACATAACCGTGCAGAAGAAATGCTGACGGAATTCCGACAACAGTAATAAAATAACCAATTTTTTTATCCCATTTCAAATCTTTTTCCGATGTTCCCATGGCTCCTAATGTGAGAATTTTGTACACGTATTTCATCACGCCTTTTTTCTCTCTTGACCAGATAACAAAATCATATCTGTAGTCAAACCAAATTTCGAGCAACAGAACAATCATCAGATACCATAAATATACAAATCCGAATATTGCCATTGCTGAAGTCGAGTGCGGAGTAATCATTATTTCCCAGAATCTTAGCGGCTTACCCAAGTGACTAATTAAGGGCATTGTAGCAACAAGCAGAAAAGCGAATGCGGTTAGCAATGAAATAATATAAGTAGGTTCTAAAGCTTTAATTTTAAAAACCCGGTTGAGTGAGGCCAAAATAAAGGCTCCGGCAACTAAACCCGTAATATAAGGGTATTCTACAATTAAAATTGACCAGGTTAAACTAATTTCATTCGGATATATATAACCGTGAACATTTTTTAGTGCTTCATATAAAGATTCATATCTCGGATCCATTATTTTACCTCTTGATTAAGTGCATTATAGAATAATTTACTTCCTGTATTCATTTCAGGTTTTAATACATGACATGTATGTTCTTTCAGGAATTTTACCAATTCCCCTTCTTTATCTCTCAGATTACCGAATATTCGTGCATCATTCGGGCATATTTCCATACAAGCAGGAGCAATTCCTTTTGAAATTCTGTGATAACATAAAGAACATTTATCTGCTGTCTTTTTTTCGGGATGAATGTACCTGCATCCGTACGGACATGCCTGAACACAGTACCCGCAACCGATACAATAATTACTGTCAACTAAAACAACTCCCTCTTTTGACTCAAATGTTGCACCTACAGGGCAAACTTGAACACAGGGTGATTTGGAACAATGATTACACATTTTCGGTACAAAAAAAGATTTAAAAATATCCTCATCAGGAACACTTTGTGAAAACCCGTCAATACCGCCGTTTGGGGATTCAACAATTATCTCTCCGTTGTTTTTAATTGTATATTGTTCTACCCAAGAACGAAAATAAAAAGGTTCCCGAGGCACATCATTCTCTTCTTTACAAGCATTGGCACATCTTGCGCAGCCAATACATTTTTCAATATCTATTCCGATACCGTACCAAGGTTCATTGCCTTCGGGTTTATTTGATGCTGCCAATAAACCGTTAAAAGGTTTCGTAACGGATGATACCAGAAGTCCTCCCGTTAATAATGCAACGGTGTTCAGGAACTGTCTTCTGCTTGATTTTTCAGTCTTTAAATTCATAAGGATTATGGGCTTTATGACAATCAATACATTTATTTTCTACATTATGTTCTTTTAAATTTACTTGTGTAATATTATTTTCCGATCTGGCAGCATTTTTTTGATGACAAATTCCGCATTTTTCTCTTTTTGAGGGAATTATCAGCTTGTTGGTCTCAGGATCCTGAATGTGTAAATAACCGGGACCGTGACAAACTTCACATTGGAGATTTACATGAGGACCCTCTTTTTTATAACTGACAATATCATCATGACAGTCATTACAGGCTTCCGTTCCGACATATTTTACTTGTTTGTTTTCATTTTCGATAATCGCAAGGCCTCTGTAATGACCAAATTCACCAAATGATTTTGGTTTTAGCGCATATTTAATTATGAAAAAAATTCCGAAAATAATTGTAAATACAATTAATAATTTTTTTATCTGTTGAGGCATGTTATGAGATTTTGTTTATAAATATTGCATTGTTTCCTAACAATGTTTTATAACATACTTTTTAACAAAGTTAATATTTAAATATTACTATACAAAAGAGAAGTGGATTTATTTTTCTTATTATTCAGTAACAATTAATTAGAATGTCTCATTTAATGAATATACAGATATTTAATTTTTCTGACAATAATTATTTTTTTCTGTTATTATTTTTCATACATTTGAGTTGTTGTATATTAATGTTGTATAACATTTATTTATAATTATGTCTGAGAAAAATTATCAATCGGAAATCTTACTCTTAACTGAAAAAATTTCTTTTCTGGAGAATAGAATTTCAGCGATTGAAAAAAGACTTGAGAAAAATAAAACTCCGCTTTTAACCGAAAAGTCACTAACAAAGAGTCCGGAAGAAGTTGATTTTTCTTTACCGTATTCTTTAAAAAAATCTACTCTTGAAGCTAATATCGGCATGTATGGTTTGGCTTGGTTCGGCAATATTGTATTATTATTAGCAGGAATTTTTCTTCATTTGTTTATACAATCCAAAGGACAATCATTATTAGCTGCAGGTGTAGGATATATTTTTGCTTTAACAATGGTATTTTTAGCCAAGAAGATTCAAAAAAGTCTGATTTATTTGTCTAAAATATTCAGATTATTTGCGAAACTATTTTTATTCTATGTAACAGTTGAATTACATTTTTTTACGAATAATCCCTTTATTACAAACAAATATTTTAGTCTGTTTTTATTGTCATTATTTGTTATTTATCAAATATATAAATCTGTTAAAAAGGAATCTGAAGAAAACGCATTGTTAGGTTTGTTTTATATAATAATAATTGGTGTGTTGAGTAATAAAACGCATATTATATTACCTTTATTGACTTTGACGGCTATAGGCAGTCTCTATTTTTTATTTCGCTTCGGTTGGACAAAAATATTAATCTATTCAATAATTCTCAGTTATTCCGGATTTATTCTGTGGGCTGTCGGTAATCCGATAATGAATCATCCGGCCGCAGGAGTAACTAAAAATCAGTTTTCTGAATTTTATTTGTCAGCAACAGCCGGAATTTTTTCATTAGTATTTTTTGCAAAACAAAAAGAATTGTTAAAAAAGAATGTTATCCTCTCATCACTTATTCTTAACGGCTTGGGGTTTTCAGTTTTAATTATTTTATGGTCCTTATTGTTTTTTAAAGATAATTTTCAAATAATATTTGCCTCAATTTCTGTTTTTTGTATTTTATATTCGATTATTCTGAAAAAATATTCGCAATGGCATTATTCTTCTGCTTTATATGCTGTATACGGTTTTGTGGCTATGAGTGTTTCTTTTTACGGTATTTTTAAAATTCCGATGGTTTTTCTTACACTTACAATTCAAAGTTTACTTGTTTTGTCAATGTCTTTGTGGTTCAAATCAAAAATTATTGTGGTATTAAACACAATATTATTTCTTATTTTATGTATTGCATATTTCGGATACAATGAGCATATTTCTGTCATTAATTTTTCATTCCCTTTAGTAGCAGGGATTTCAGCTCGTATTATTAACTGGCAGAAAGAAAGACTTACTCTGGAAACTCAATTTATTCGAAATATCTATTTGTTTGTTTTGTTCTTTTCTTTTCTATATGCTTTATACAAAGGCTTAACAGGGTATGTTACAATTTCTTGGTCAATTGCTGCTCTTATATATTTTGTTTTAAGTATCATATTAAAAAACGTAAAATATCGGTATATGGCAATCGGTACTATAGGTACTGCTTCAATATATTTGTTTTTTGTTGACTTGGTAAATATTAATGTTATATACAGAATTGCAACTTTTTTGGTTTTGGCTTTAATTTCTATCGGAATTTCTGTGTATTATGTAAAAAAATCATCTGATAAAAATAAAGAAACTGAAAAATAAAAATTGAAACTGCAATTTTGTTAAAAAATATAACAACCATTTTGTCTGTTATACTTAAAATGAATAATTATATCAAAACTATAGAAATTGAATTCATACGAAATACCGTCCCTGAAATTGCTGCAGGACAGAGGGCATATATGAAAAACAAGTTTGAGTTTTTCGGAATAAAAACGCCTTTGAGAAGAGAAATCTCAAAACTGTTTTTGCAAAACGAATATTTGCCCGATAAAAATCGGCTTGAAAAAACAGTAAAAACACTTTGGAAAAAACCGCAAAGAGAGTTTCAATATTTTGCACAAGAGCTTACCTTTAAATACAAAAAACAATTTGAGAAAAAAGATATTGCATTATTTGAGTTTATGATTTCAAACAAATCGTGGTGGGATACGGTTGATTTTATTGCCGCAAAAATAACAGGCAAATATTTTAAATTATTTCATTCAGAAATAAACAAAGTAACAGAAAGTTGGCTTGCATCCGGAAATATTTGGCTGCAAAGATCTTGTTTGCTTTTTCAACTTCACTACAAAGAGAATACCGACAGCGAACTTTTATCGCATGTTATAAACAAACTTACGGGTTCGAAAGAATTTTTTATAAATAAAGCAATGGGTTGGGTTTTAAGAGAATACGGAAAAACAAATCCGGATTGGGTTATTGACTTTACCGAAAAAACGCAGCTTTCTCCTTTAAGCAAAAAAGAAGCATTAAGAATAATTTTGAAATGATTTATTCTGTTTTCTGAGGATAAAATTTCAACACATCATCCGGTTTTATTAAAAGTAAAAACAGCAGAAAACTAATAATTACAATTCCCTGCATATGGTAAAAGTTGAAAATATCAACAATCTTACTGCCGATAACATCTCTGCCGGAAACTGCCGACACAAACATTAAAACAGATGCCGAAAAAAATATTAATTTGTATTTAATACTCAATTTCTTTTTCTGTTGTAATACTGAGAAAATAAAAATAAGCATATAAATTTCGGCAGGAACAAGATATAGTAATGCATAAGCCATTTGATGCGGAAAAATTAAAAGTGAAATTAACATTAGCCAAGCAAATTCCCAATAAAGATAGAGAGCAGCACTTCGCCGCCGTTTGTATTTATAAAAAATCAACAATAAAACTGAAAGGATTAAAAGCAATTTAACTATTTGAATTACAGCAATTAATGTATTACCGGATACATAAGTAATCTTACGTTTAAAATGATACAATTGAGTATCATCAGAAGAATTAAATTTGTACAGGTATGCTGATAAAATTGCATCTGCGGAATTACTCTCACTATTATTTTCTAAAATATACTTCTCGCCGGACGGATTGATTCTGTTTGCCCAACTTATTAATAAATTATTATTATAGTTAAAACCAACAAATAACGCAGGTAAAAAAAGACTGACAAATACAAAAATAAGAATTAACAAAACTGATTTATATTTTTTTTTAAAGACTAAATAAAAAAGAATTAACAAAGGCAAAATTTTTATATTTATACCGAGAGCAATTAAGGCAGAGCCTTTAATTTCTTTAGTATTAAAAATTTGATATAAACCTTCTGCTGTCAGCCATAATATTATTATTGTAATTTGTCCCAAAATTAAATTATGATTTAAGAACCCTGCCGAAACAAAAATCACAGCTAAGAATATTTTCGTTTTAATTGCTTCTTTAAATAATAAATCTTTATAAATTACACGATTTAAAAGATGCAACAATCTTAAAACTACAACAAAATTAATTATTGCCCAGATTATTCGTGCAATATGACTATTCAAAAACGACAACGGTGAAAGAATTAATGCAAAAAGCGGACTGTAAATATAATCCGGATATAGATTCTTATGATTAAGAATTTTGTGAGATGCTTTTAAATAGATGTTTATATCGTTACCCATTGAATATGCTTTAAAAATAACATATATCAATACTAATGTTAATAACAAACCGAAAATAACATTTTTAATATTTAATTTGACAAAATTCACAATAATAATAAATAAAATATCTATTTACAGCGATGTACGGAATTTAAACAACTTTAGTAACTTTCAACATGTTGGTTTTGTGTGAAATGTGCATCGGTGTACTTGCTACATGAATAACATAATCACCGGATTTCAGCAATCCTTTTCCTTTCAAGATTCTGATTGACAACTCAATGGCATCATCAACATTATCAACCTCTTCAAACAATACAGCTCTGACACCCCAAAGTAATGATAAAGCACTCAGCAATTCTTTATGCAGAGTAAAAGCAAATATATCTGCTTTCGGTCTGTAACCTGATATTGTTGAAGCAGTACTTCCTTTTTCCGTAAAGGTAATAATTGCCTTTGCTCCCACTCGTTCAGCCATAATTGATGCACTGTAACATACATTATCACGCAGGAATCTTGAAGAATCCGGTTTCGGCGGTAAACCGCGATTATAATTATAGCGGTATTTTTCTGTATTTTGAATAATTCTGTGCATATTTTCAATAGTTTCAACCGGGTATTTTCCGACAGAGGTTTCACCGCTGAGCATTACAGTGTCCACACCGTCAATTACGGCATTTGCGACATCATTTGCCTCAGCACGCGTGGGACGAAAATTGGTAATCATACTTTCCATCATTTGCGTAGCAACAATAACCGGTGTTGAAGCATCAATACATTTCTCAACAATTTCTTTTTGAAGCAGAGGAACGATATCAAACGGCATTTCCACGCCTAAATCGCCTCTGGCAACCATAATTGCATCAGTTTCGGCAATTATGGTATCCAAATTTTTTATGGCTTGAGGTTTTTCGATTTTAGAAACGACATAAGTACTTTTTCGTTTTCGTTTTATCATTTGCTTTAATTCAATGATATCACTGACTTGCCGCACAAAAGACAAAGCAAGCCAATCAACGTTTTGACTTAAGGCAAATTCGGCATCGGTAATATCTTTTTCGGTTAAACTCGGAAGCGAAATTTCTGTATTAGGCAGATTAACACCTTTTTTTGAAGACAAAATACCGCTGTAAATTACTTTTGCTTTAACAGAATTTTTTTTATTTGTTTCAACAACTTCCAATTTAATTTTTCCGTCATCAATAAGAATGGCATCACCTTTTTCAACATCTTGAGCAAATTCATCATAACTCATATATACCCGTTTTTCATCACCGATAACTTTTTCGTTAACAAACTCCAAAATACTGTTTTTTTCCAGAAATACCTGACCGTCTTTCATTTCACCCACTCTTAATTTAGGTCCTTGTAAATCAGCCATAATTGCCACATCAGCACCTGTTTCTTCATTAATTTCTCTTATGGTTGTAATAATTTCGGCTGCCGCTTCATGGCTGCTGTGTGAAAAATTAATTCGGCAAACATCCAAACCGGCTTCAAACATTTTTTTCAAAATTTTCTTATCTGAAGATGCCGGACCGAGGGTTGCAATTATTTTTGTTTTTGATTGATCAAATATCATTTTATGCTAGTTATTAAGTTGAAAGTTTGTAAAGTTAAAAATTGAAAGTTAAATTTATTCTTTTGATTTTTCATAGTCTTTTTGTGCTTGTTTAATCAGTGTTTCAATGTCTTCTTTTTGTTTGGGCTCGTCTGTTTTTTCAACTTCCGAAATCAGCTCTTCTTCCTGTTCCGAAAGTTTTGATTTTACGGTATCAACGGTTTCCTTAAATTTTACAGCACCTTTTGATTTTACTTTATTGAGAAAATTTACTAATTGTTCTGCGTGTTTTTCTATTTCAGCTTTTTGATATAAATCAGCTGTACCTTCTTTTACTGCCTGCGAAAATTCTGTAAATTCTTTATTAAAAATTGCTATTGCTTTTTTACCTTTCTCGTTAACGTCTTTTGAAACTTCACTAAAACGTTTTCTTAATTCTTCATTAAGTTGCTCGTTTTCTTCGTCGCGTTTTCGTTTTCGTTCAAGAATATCGCCGTCGCGTTCTTCAATTTCAGATTTCCATGATGAAAAAAGCTCTTTTGCCTCATCAATTATTGATTTTTTAGCCATACTCTTATATTTTTTTCAAATATAACAGATATTCATTTTAAGGAAAAATAATATTGATTATGTTTGAAATTTTCTTAAAAAATCATTACCTTAATGCCGTGCAATTCAATTTTATTCAATTTTTAAAACAACTTCCTTTCAGCAGATTAATTTTTCCGCTGATTGCAGGAATTTTGTTTGCTCTGAATTTACCGATTGACTTAAAACTATATGTAATTCTGTTTATTAGTGTTCTTGTTATCTTATTCTTTTCAGTAAATTATATTTATCAGGTTAAAAATTTTAAAAACAGACGGATACCGGGATTATTAATCACAATTATTTTAATTTTAGGCGGAGCAATATTATTGAAAGAAAATGAAGCCGAAAAAATTAATAATTACGAAAAAGTTATTACCGGTGAAGCCGTAATTTCAGAGCCGCTTACAGAAAAAGAAAACTCTTATAAAAGTATCTTACAATCTGTTACATACAGAACAGATGATACGGTAATTTCTGAAAATTCAAATCTAATCGTTTATTTTGCAAAAGACAGCAGTATAAAAAAACTAAAATACGGAGATAAAATTATTTTTAAAGGGCGTATTTCAGAAATTAAAAATCCCGGTAATCCGCATGAATTTAATTACAAAAGATACCTTCATCGAAAAGGAATTAACGGGCAAATATTCCTGAAAAACGGCGACTGGAAATGTACGGCTCATCACCGGGCAAATCTTATTTTTGATTTTGCTTACTCGCTCAGGAATAAACTGGAAACAATTTACGAAAAATTCGGCATTTCGGGAAATGAGTTGTCAGTTTTGCAAGCATTAACACTCGGCGACCGAAGTGAAATTAACGATGAAATAAGACAATCATACATCGCTTCGGGAGCCATGCATATTCTTGCTGTTTCGGGTTTGCATGTAGGTATTATTTATTGGCTGTTTAACTTTTTGCTCGGCTTTCTTGACAAATTTAAAATAAAAGATAAAAATGCCGGAAAGCAAATAAAAGCCGTAATTCTTATTCTGATTATATGGAGTTTTGCAATTCTGTCAGGGCTTTCGCCTTCGATAAGAAGAGCAGCCGTTATGTTTTCGTTTATCATTATCGGAAGGGCAATTAACCGACACGTTAATATATACAATTCTGTTTCGGCATCGGCATTTATATTGCTTATTATCAATCCGTATCAGATTACGGAAGTCGGTTTTCAGTTATCTTATACCGCCGTTTTGGGAATTATATTTTTTCAACCTAAAATTGTTGCTCTGTTCAACATTAAAAATAAAATTTTGTATTATTTATGGTCGTTAACAGCTGTTTCAATTGCGGCACAAATTACTACATTCCCGATTGCTTTGTATTATTTTCATATTTTCCCGACACTTTTTTTCTTATCGAATATTATTGTAATTCCGGCTGCAACACTTATTTTAATTGCAGCATTCTTTCTTCTGATTTCCTCATCGTTACCTTATATTCCCGATTTTATTGCACTAATATTAAAATTTGTTCTGAAAATTTTAAACACTTCTGTTTCATTTATCGAAAAAATCCCGTATTCAACAATACAAAATATTTCATTTCATACCGAAGATTTAATTTTCGCATTCTTATTTATCATTTCCTCAACTGTTTTTATTCTGTTGAAGAAAACTCGTGCTTTGCAAATAAGTTTGTCAATTCTTATAATTTGGATAAGTTTCGGAACGTTTCAAAAAATTAATATAAGCCGACACAATCAATTTATTATTTATAACATTAAAAATCAAACAGCTGTTGACATAACAGGAACACAAAACTATTTTCTTTCGGATAAAAGTATTTTTAAAACAAAAAGCATTATATACGGAATTCAGCCTAATCGACAGTTTTTGAACAAAACAAGTTTTAAGTTTATTCCTGTTGATACTGCTGAATATAAATCTGATATTTTTATTAAAAAAGGTGCTCTGACAGTTGTCGGAAATAAAACATTTCTTCTGTTAAATAAAAAATTTTATAAAATTCCCGATGTTAATAAAAAGTTTAAAATTGATTATGTCATTCTGTCCGGCAATACAAATATCAGTATCAGAAAGATAGAAGAAAATATTGATTTTAAAATGCTTATATTGGATTCTTCAAATGATTTTTACACATTAAAACGTCGAAAAGAAGAATGTGAAAAATTAAAACAAAACTATTATTCGGTAACTGAAAACGGTGCATTTTCAACTGATATATAATCAATTAAAAATGCACATAATTTATTGTAAAATTATCTTCTATTTAGTAAGCGTATAACTCCAGTAATCAATACGATTTTTATCAAAAGCATCATATCTTTCAGAGCCCTCAACACCGGCAAATTGATAAAAGGATTTATGTAAGAATTTGGGAACACCTTCTTGAATACGCTCTTTTCTGTAGTTCGTATCCAATTTTAATGCAAATACAACATTTTCTCTGATATTTTTCTTTTTAAACAACTTAAATCCTGCTTTTGCCAAATGTTCATTTATAAAATCAATATCTTTGGGTTTAATCATATCAGCAAAATGGAATTTCCCTTCGGGTTTCAAAACTCTGTAAACTTCTTCAAAAAATTTCGGAATATTACCGTAAACCCGAGCAGATTCAACATTTACAACAGTATCAATACTGGAATCTTCAAAAGGAAGTTGCTCCGCATGACCTTTAATAAATTTCAGCCCTTTTGCTTTATAGTAATTGTTGCAAAAATGAGTTGTTCTTTTTGAAATATCAAGACCAATGTATGATTTCGGCAAATAATATCTTGCCAAAAATGATGCACCTCCTCCTCTGCCGCATCCTACTTCAAGAACATCTTTATCTTTAAGTTCATCACTTCCGGCAACATGATCATATAATTGTATGCTGTATCTGTCGGCTTCATCTTCCGGTTTTAATTTAAGATTCTCAAATTCTCCGTTTTCACTTGCATAACCGTAATTCATAAAAACAGCTGATTGTCCTTTATCAAAAGAAGAAATCATATTATGCCACAATCTCCATAAGGGTCGTCTGATTGGTTTTGGTAATTCTGCGTATTTTTCAACAATTTTATTCATAGACTTTTTTTGTGATTATTCATAAATTTATACTCACTTTTCTACAAAGAAATAAAAAATAAGAACCTATTTAGTATAATCCACATATTTTTTTAGGAATAATATACTGTACCAAATCAAAATAAGTCGTATTTAATCCTTAATATTTTGACAAAATAAACTACTCTAAGGAATAATATCGAAGTATCAAAAAATTTCAACTAACTATCATACAATTTCTTATATTCAGGTAAATTGCTAAAAAATACGGCATATTAAAGAAGATAAGTTTTTTATCTTTCGGGGTAGATTCAAAGTTATATCTTTTTTTTAAACTCATTATATTCAGAAATAATAATTTTATTCGAAGTTAAAGTTTTAACGGCACAACCGGAACATCCGGTGCAACTTGAATGACTGTTATTATTTTTTGACGGAATTAATGTTCTTACAAAACTGTATAAAGTATAAACGACCGCTGCTGCTATGATTGTATATGTAATAATTTCTTGTATCATAATTCTGATTTTATATAAATAAACTTCCTATTTGATAAACGGCAAAAGATAAAAGCCAAGCCAAACTTGTTGTATAAAAAACTAAAAATGCCGCCCATTTCCAACTGCCCGATTCCTTCTTTACAGCAGCCACCACTGCAACACACGGAAAATAAACTAAAATAAATATCAAAAAAGAAATTGAAACCAAAGGTGTAAAAATAATTTCGCCCTTATGTACACCTGTCGGATAACGTTCTTTTTTAATTGCTTTTATCAATGCATCAGATGAATCATCAGAACCAAATTCGGCACCGTAAAGCACTCCCATGGTACTTACAACAATTTCTTTTGCTGCAACACCTGCTGTAATACTTACGCCCATTTTCCAGTCAAAACCTAAGGGACGAATTACCGGTTCAATAAAATGACCGATTTTTCCGATATAAGACTGCTCCTGATGAACCAAATGTCTTTTCAATTCCAATTTTTGCAGTTCCGTTTTAAAAATTGTATCTTTTTGATTCTCAGTATTATTTTTTAACTGTGTAATTTGTTTATCGACTTTTTCGGTTTCTGAATTTGTTAAAGGAAAATAACCTAATGCCCAAACAATAATTGAAGCAATTAAAATAACACCGCCCATTTTTTGCAGATATTGCGAACCTTTATGCCACATATGAATTAAAGATATTTTCATAATAGGTTTTCTGTAAGGAGGTAATTCCATTACAAAAGGTGCATCTTTCGATTTAAAAATAACTTTCTTAAATAACTTAGCTACGGCAATTGAGAGTAAAATTCCTGTAGCATAAATCATAAATAAAACCGAACCTGCATTCTCAGGAAACACGGCTCCGATAATTATCAGATAAACAGGCAATCGTGCACTGCACGACATAAACGGATTTATCAGCATCGTTAACAATCTGTCATTTCTGTTCTCTAATGTTCGAGTAGCCATAACAGCCGGTACATTACATCCGAAACCCATAACCAAAGGAATAAAAGATTTTCCGTGTAAACCTATTTTATGCATCATTTTATCCGTAATAAATGCAGCACGCGACATATAACCGGTATCTTCCATTAAGGAAATTATGAAAAATAAGATAAGGATATTAGGCAAAAAGACAATAACTCCGCCTACACCGCCTATTATTCCGTCAACGATTAAATCTTTGAACATTCCGTCGGACATAATATTTCGGAACATTTTTGCCAACAATGAAACTCCGTTTTCAATCCAAGTCATAGGATATTGACCGAGTGAAAAAGTTAATTGAAACATCAGCCACATAAAAAAGATAAAAATCGGAATACCCCAGAATTTATGTGTCAAAATTTTATCAATTTTTTGTGTCCTGCCGTTTCCGTTTTTCTTACTTTTTGTATAGGTTTCTTTTAATGCGCCGCGAATAAATCCGTATCGTGCATCCGTAATTAAGGTTTCGGTATCATCTTTTAAGTTTGTTTCTAATTTTTTAACGGCATTTTCGGTAGTATTAATTATTTCCTTTCCGTTTATTAATTTTCTGATACGTTTTTCAATTTCTTTATCCTTTTCAAGAAGACTTAAAGCTACAAAACGCGGTGCAACTTTACTTGTAAGTTCTACATTTTCAGTGATGTAAATCTTTTCCTGAATATTCCGGATTGCTTTTTCAAGCGATTTTCCGTAATTAATATGTACGTGTCTTACAATAGGTTCATCATCCTCATAAACTTTTATCAGTTCATCGAACAAATCAGTAACTCCTTTTCCTGCAGAAGCAACTGTCGGAACCACCGGAACTCCGATCATTTTTGCAAGCATTTTATAATCAAATTTATCACCTCTTTTCTCTAACTCATCATACATATTCAGAGCAATCACAATTTTGATGTCCATATCAATCAAGCGAGTTGTGAGATATAAATTGCGTTCTAAATTTGAAGAATCTACAACATTAAGAACAATATCGGGGATTTCATCAAAAATATGTTTCCTGACGTAAAGTTCTTCAGGTGTGTATATTGTAATTGAATAAGTTCCGGGCAAATCGGTAATATTAAACTTATAACCGTGGTATCGCCTGCTTGCTTTTTTAGCATCAACAGTTACTCCGCCGTAATTCCCGACATGTTCGACAGAGCCTGTAATTGTATTAAATAATGTCGTTTTCCCGCAATTCGGATTCCCGACTAAAGCAATATTAATATGTCGGCTTTTTTTCTTGGCGGAACTTTTCAGAATATTATTTCCGAAGGTTCCGTTATATTCATTTGTAATAAAACTTTTTGCTTCTTCTTCCGTAACAATCTCAACCAATGATGCTTCACTTCTCCTAAGTGAAATATGGTATCCCATAATACTGTATTCAATAGGGTCTTTTAAGGGTGCATTTTTAATAACCGTAACAGTTTCACCTTTAACAAATCCCATTTCGGTAATACGTTTACGAAAAGCACCTCGTCCTTTCACTTTTATTATTACTCCTCTGTCATTATTCTTCAGCTCGGATAAATTCATCTCTTGAAATTATTTTTAATACTGCAAAAATAACTATTTGCAATTTGACCGGCAATACCAACATATAGGTAATTTTCAGCTCTAAAAAAATACAAGTAATTATTTTTCGTTTATATTAAAATTAAAGTGTTAATTTTGTCGAAAATAATATATTAATGACAAATAAAAATTTAAAATATTTTTTAGAAAAAAAATTACATAAATCATTTAATGATTTTTTAGTGTTTGAAGAAGGCATTGATGTTTCCGTTCAGATAAGTTTTGAAAAAGCAACACTGGAATTTTTTGAAAAAGATGAAGATATTAAAGCCTTAGATTTTTTAGAAGAAATTTTATATAATCCGGACAAGGTAACTGATGATAAAAAAAATGCCTTGGTTCAGTTGAGTTTGTCAAGTGACGTTAAAGCATACAGAATTATTGAAAATTTTAAAGAGAAATGCTCGGATGAATTAAAAAAATGGACAATTTTAGCTTTTCAAAAAAGCAGAGCACATATGGAACATGAATTGAGCAATGATGAAAAAATTTATATCTCTTCAGGTTTGGGCGGATACGGTAATAAACTAAGGTATTTTTTCGTTATGTCATCCGACAATAAAGTAAAATTTACCGATTTTCAAAAAGATTTACTGATAAAAGAAATTGAATTTTCTTTAACAAAAAATGACAGCATTGCCGAAAAAATCACTTTTAACGCTTATTTCGTAAGCATTGTTTGTTTGGTTCCTCTTCAAATAAGTTTAGATGCAATTTTAAAAAGCATTTTAGCCGAAACACAAGCATTCGGGAATTTTCTTTCCGATGAAATTATTGCTACAAACACCGAAATTTTTTCTGAAGAGAAAATTATTAAATTAATAAACCACGATCCTAAAGTTGAGGAAGAAATGTTGTTACCCGGTGATGATATTGATTTGAATTTTTTAAATTTTGATGACGAAGAATTCGATGAAGATTTTGATGATGATGATTTTGATGATGACGATGATGACTTTTTTTAAGAATAATTACAAAAATATTATTTCATCAATTAAAGTTTCTCCGGCCTCCTCATTTAATCGCTGAATTATTTTACTTTTCATCATTGATAATTCGTATTTAACAACGGATGATGTCAATTTTACATAAAAAGTTGATTTATTAACCTTTACAAATTCCGTTTGTTTTTCAACATTAACTCCGGTAATTTGTCCCCAAGAACGTTGCAATTTAATTTCTTTTATTTTTCTGTCTCCTCCGTATATTTTAAGAAACCGATTAATAACATCTTTTAAAGGTTCTGTATTTGTTCGTCGCATAAAAAATATTTTGCTGCAAAGTTAAGGATAAACTCTTACTTCTCTGTCAATATTTACACCGAATTTTTTAAAAACTGAATTTTGAATTTTTTCGGAGAATTGCAGAATGCTTTTACCGGCGGCATTGCCGTAATTTATTATCACAAGTGCTTGTTTATCATGCACTCCTACTCCGTTTTCTTTTTTACCTTTCCATCCGCATAAATCAATCAATTGTCCGGCAGCTAATTTTATCTTTCCGTCTTCGGCAGGATAGGAAACTAACTGAGGAAATTGTTTTATTAATTTTGTAAAATGTTCGTTTGAAATTATCGGATTTTTAAAAAAACTTCCGGCATTCGGTAAAATATCAGTATTGGGCAATTTACTTTCTCGAATACGAATAACAGCATCTCTTACATCTTTAATTGTTGAGTTTTCATGTATTATTTCTGAAATCAAATTTCCGTATGATAATTTGAGCACAGGAAATTTTGACAACCTGAATGTTACATTTAAAACAATGTATTTATTCTTTAATTCTTCTTTAAAGATACTGTTCCGATATGCAAAATTACACTCTTTATTATTGAATATTCGTTTCTTCCCTGTCAAAATTTCAATCGCTTCGGTTTCAAATATAACATCTTTAACCTCAACACCGTATGCACCTATATTTTGAACAGGTGAAGCTCCCGTTGTCCCGGGAATTAATGAAAGATTTTCAATTCCTCCGAAATTATTACTGACACAATATTCAACAAACTCATCCCATACTTCTCCTGCTGAAACTTTTACAAACACATTTTCGGCAGTTTCGGAAATAATTTCAATACCTTTGTTTCTCATAAAAATAACGACATCATCAACATCTTGCGTAAAAAGCATATTACTGCATCCGCCCAAAACCAAAATATTTTTTTCTTTAACAATGTCAGTATTCAATATTTCAAAAATATCTTGCTCCGTTTCACAAAAAAAAGAATACAATGCAGTTACATCAATGTGAAACGTATTGTATTCTTTTAAAGGTATTACCTGAGTTTGTATCATTAAAAGTATTATTCGGAAGTTTCCGAATCAACTTTAACTTTCAAAACAAAATATTTTTTATTTTCATCTGCCGGGAAAAACATATAATCCAAAGGATTTCCTGTTTTTCGGGTTATATCAATTAAACCCAAACCTGCACCGCCTTTTCCGGATATTTTACCTTCTCGCAATTGTTTTTTATACATTGCTTTTAATTCATCAGGAGTACAAGCATTTAAATCATCAATGGAAGTTCGCAATTCTTCTTCCTGTTCATTGTTAACAACATTTGCAGTAATTATATGATAAGCATCATTCTTTTTCCCTAACATAAACAAGCCTTTTCCGAAATTAATTTCATGAAACATATTATCGGAATGTTTGGTCATATTTTGAAGTATCTCAATCATAGAATGATGTAAAGTCCTTTGAACTGAACGCGATTCCTTTGATTTTTCGGTATCTTCACTTGTTAAAGCAGTAAAAACTTTGGTTATAGTGTGATTAAATTTACCGACATATACCAAGGAAATACCATGATCTTCAAAACTGTCATATAATAATAATAAAGAGCTTAAAAAAGCAGAATCAAAATCTCTCATAATTTAAATTTTTTCCAAAAATAATATTTTTATGTGATTTAAACGGTAAATTTTTATATTTGTTGAAAAAATATCAAAATTTATACCGGTATGAAAAAATATAATAAATTTAATTTGATACTGTTAAGTATCTTGTTCACAAGCAATATATTTGCTCAAAATAATTCTTTTAAGAAAATCACGGTTGCTGATTTATGGAAAAATTGGACTTTTTGGGCAAACTCCGTTTACGGTGTTCGTTCTATGAATGACGGAATTCATTATACAACTCTTAATCGTTCGGGAGATATTTATAAATACAGTTATGAAACAGGGAAATTAACTGATACTGTGTTCAAAGCAGTTGATGCCGGAATTAATCCCGAAGAATATTATTTTAATGCAAATGAAACAAAAATATTACTTCAAACAAATTACAAACGAATCTACAGAAGATCATTTACAGCAGAATATTTTGTTTATGATATTCAATCAAAAAAAATAACTCCGGTTTCTGACAACGGAAAACAACAAGTTGCAAGTTTTTCTCCCAACTCCGAAAAAATAGCCTTTATCAGAAAAAATAATATCTTTATTAAAAATCTTGACACCGGAAAAGAAATTCAAATTACGTTTGACGGCGAACATAATAAAATAATTAACGGAATTCCGGATTGGGTTTACGAAGAAGAATTTGAATTTAACAGAGCATACGAATGGTCGCCCGACGGTAAGAAACTCGCATATATTAAATTCGATGAATCAAAAGTTAAAATGTTCAGAATGACAATGTTTGCGGGGTCAAATCCCGAACTCATAAAAAATAAACTTTACCCGGAGTGTCGATCGTTTAAATATCCGAAAGCAGGCGAAAATAATTCTGTTGTCAGTGTTCATATTTATAATCTTGAAAATAAAAAAACTATTACTGCTGATATAGGAACGGATACAGATATTTATATTCCGAGAATACGATGGACAAAAGATGTAAATAAATTAGCGGTTTTCAGACTTAACAGATTACAAAATAAATTTGAACTTTTATTTACAAATCCGAATAACGGAAAGTCAAAGATTATTTATACCGAAACAAATAAATATTATATTGATGAAGCCGATTTTGATAATCTGCGTTTTCTTGATGACGGCAAACATTTTGTTATGACAAGCGAACGAGACGGATACCGACATTTATATCTTCACGATTTAACCGGAAAACAAGTAAAACAATTAACTGTCGGTAATTGGGATATTACTGATTATTACGGATATGATAATCGCAGGAAAATGTTTTACTATCAGTCATCGGAAGAATCTCCTTTAAACAGAACAGTTTACAGAGTAAGCATTAAAGGAAAAAAAGAAAAATTATCAAAACAAGAAGGAACAAACAATGCTGAATTCAGTAAAAATTTCAACTATTTTATTAATTATTTTTCAAATTCAGAAACACCGAATTACGTTACTTTACATAATGCAAAAGGAAAACTTATCAGAGTGTTAACAGACAACAATAAATTAAAAAAATTAGTTAAAGAATACGGAGGTGTTAACAAAAAATTTCTCACCTTTAAAACAACGGAAAATATTATACTTAATGCATGGATAATAAAACCGCCTGATTTTGACAGCACAAAAAAATATCCCGTTATAATAACACAATACAGCGGACCCGGTTCACAAGAAGTTCTTAACAAATGGAGTTTCGGATGGGATAACTTATTAGCCCAAAACGAAATTATTATGGTTTGTGTTGACCCGCGAGGAACCGGAGAAAGAGGCGAAGAATTTAAGAAACAAACGTATTTACAACTCGGAAAATATGAAACTATTGATCTTATAGAAACTGCAAAATGGCTAAAAAAGCAAAACTTTGTAAATCCGAATAAAATTGGAATTTGGGGTTGGAGTTACGGTGGTTTTATGACTTCACTTTGCATGACCAAAGGAGCAGATTATTTTTCAGCCGGCATTGCAGTTGCACCCGTAACAAACTGGAGATATTACGATAATATTTACACCGAACGCTTTATGAGAACACCGCAGGAGAATCCGAGCGGGTATGATGATAATTCACCCATTAATTTTGCCGACAAGTTAAAAGGTAACTTTCTGTTAATTCACGGAACAGGTGATGATAATGTTCATTGGCAAAATTCAGCTGAATTTTCCGAAGCATTGGTGCAGGCAAATAAACAATTTAATGAATTTTATTATATCAACAGAAACCACAGCATATACGGAGGCAATACCAGGTATCATCTTTATACAATGATGCTCAACTTTTGGAAAAAATATTTGCTGAATTAAAGTTTTTTATACTTTTGCATTCTTTTAATTCTTTGCCCGGATGGCGAAATTGGCAGACGCGCATGATTCAGGTTCATGTGTCCTTTTGGACATGCAGGTTCGATTCCTGTTCCGGGCACAAAAACTCCTTTTAAATAAGGAGTTTTTTTAATGTAACTGTATCTGCACAACTCAATTCATCCATAATCTTAGTTTTATATTCTTACGGTTTGTAAAAATAAAAAATATATAGTATATTTACCATTCAATAAATTACCTGAATAGTATAACATTATTTAAATTTCAATAAAAATAATGGCAGATAAACCCACCCTCAGAGAACTGCAAGAGGAAAATGAGATTCTTCATAAGAAACTGGATGCTCAGAACATCGATATTCAATTTGAAAATTTCTTTGAAAACAATAAAGCCGTTATGCTTGAAATAGATGTAACGACCAAAAAGATTTTGAATGCAAATGCTGCTGCTGTTAAATTTTACGGATTTCAAAAAGATGTTTTGCTCAATAAAACAATCAATGATTTAAATACTCTTCCGGATGATGAAATAAAAAAGTTGATGGAGAAAGCTCTGAGAAAGAAATCGAACTTTTTTGAATTTAAGCATAAAACAGCCAAGGGTGCTGTTAAAGATGTTGAAGTATATGCCTCCTCATTTTATTGTAAAGATAATTCATATATGTTTGTTACAGTGTTAGATATAACCGAGCATAAACAAGCGGAGAATGAAATTGTTAAAAAAAACAAAGAATATGAAACTTTAAATGAAGAATATGCCGCAACAAATGAAGAACTGATTGAAAAAAATGAAGAATATGCTACGCTGAATGAAGAATACAAATCGCAAAACGAGAATTTGATTAAAGCAAAAGAAGCTGCAGAAGAAAGTGAAATAAAATTTCGTCAAATGACCGAACTGCTGCCGCAGGTTATTTACGAATGTGACATTAACGGAAAACTTACCTATGTAAATAAAAGAGCTTTTGAATTTTATCGTTATACTCAGGAAGATTTTGAAAAGGGCATTAATTTTGAGCAGGCTCTGATTCCTGAAGAAGTAGAAGAAGCAAGAAAAAACATACAAAAAGTATTTACGGGCGAAGAAATAAATAATTTTGAATATACAGCTTTACGAAAAGACGGAACAACATTTCCTGCTCTAATTTATTCCAGTCCGATTTTTCGTCATAATAAACCGGCAGGTTTCAGAGGCGTAATTATTGACATTTCAGATATTAAAAATACTGAAGAGGAATTAAGAATACAAAATAAAAAACTTAATTTAATTACAGAAATTGAAAAAATCGGAACATTTGATTGGGATTTAAAAACAAATTCCGCTATTTGGAATGATGAAATGTTTGTAATTCACGGAATTCCGAAGCAAGTACCGATGCCTTATGAAAATTGGAAAAAATGTATTCATCCCGAGGATAAAGAAATAACGGCTTCCATATTAGCCGAATCAATTCAAACAAAGAGTCCGAGATATGCCGAATTCAGAATTGTTCGTCCGAACGGGGAAATAAGATATGTTCGTGCTTCGGCTGCCGTTATAACGGATAATAAAGGAACGGTTACAAATTCCGTAGGTCTTACAAAAGACATTACCGAACAAACAAAGGCAGAACAGGAATTAATTTCTGCCAAAGAAAAAGCTGAAGAAAATGAAGCTAAATTTAAAAGTATATTTGATTTATCCCCTCAACCTATTTCCATAAGCAGTTTAACAGGAGAGCTGATTGAAGTGAACAACAAACTTTGCGACATTTCCAAGTATTCCAAAAACGAATTATTAGGAAAAAAAACAGTTGATCTCGGGTTTTATTCGGCAGAAGCAAGAGCAAAATTTTTGAATACTTTAAAAGAAACGGGACAGGCGGAAAATCTGGAATTAAAATTTTACGATAAAAATAAAAGCGGCATTGACACTTTAACCAATGCTACAATTATTAAATTGAAGGGAGTTCCGCATATTTTATCAATGGTAGCAGACATTACCAAACGAAAAAAAGCAGAAGCCGAGATTATAAGATCCAAAGAAAAAGCCGAGGAGAGCGATCGCTTAAAAACAGAATTTATTAATAATATGTCGCATGAAATTCGAACACCCATGAACGGCATACTCGGATTTTCAGAACTTCTCGGAGATTCTGATTTAACTCCGGAAAAACAAAGTAATTATATCACAATTATTAAAAACAGCGGAAAACAACTTATGCGAATTATTGACGACATACTTGAAATTTCAAAACTTGAAACTAAACAAGTTAAAGCTGTTAATAAACAAATTTGCCTGAATGATTTATTTATTGAACTTTTTTCAATTTTTGACATTAAAGCAAAAGAAAATAATATCCCTTTATATCTAAAAAAAGGACTTCCCGATAAAGAAAGCACAATTATTACCGACAGTTCTAAACTAAGCAAAATTTTGAGTAATTTATTAGAAAATGCACTTAAATTTACAAATACCGGTTTTGTCGAATTCGGATACCGTTTAAAAAATAATTTCATTGAGATATTTGTTAAAGATACCGGAATTGGTATAAAACCTGAAAAACAAAAAAGTATTTTTGAACGATTTTCTCAAGAAGATAAAGGCGTTTCGGAACATTTGGGCGGTTTGGGATTAGGCTTATCGATTGCAAAAGAAAATACCGAATTACTCGGCGGAACCATTTTCTTAGAATCTAAAAAAGGGAAAGGCTCTGTTTTTTATATTAATATACCGTACAAACCGGCAAACTCCGGAAAAAAAACCATTAACAAAAACATACATATGGAAAATATTAAAACGAATACAATTTTAGTTGCAGAAGACGAAGAAGTTAATTATATTTACATTGAAACATTACTTGAATATTTCGAAAAAGATATAATCATCCTGCATGCAACAGACGGCGAGCAAGCCATTAAATTATGTAAAGAAAGGGCAGATATTGATTTTGTATTGATGGATTTAAAAATGCCTAATATTGACGGATATGAAGCAACAAAACAAATAAAAAAATTCCGACCGAATTTGCCGATTATTGCTCAAACGGCATACTCTACGCCTGAAGAAAAAGCCAAAGCACTTTCAGCAGGTTGTGATGATTTTATTTCGAAACCCATAAGTAAGGAAATTTTCAGTAAAATTATTAATAAATATAAAACTTATTAATATTATAACAGTTTTGTAATTTAAAACATAATAGGTTATACATCAGACAGTTCATGGTTATCTGAAAAAACCTTCTCAATAGAATTATCAATTTCTTTCATATTAAAAGGCTTTTTGAAATAAAAAACAATTAATTTACTGTCTAAAGCATCTGAAATTTCATCCGTAATATCGTAACCGGTTAAAATAAAATAACAAATTTTCGGAAATTTCTTTTTAGCTTTTTTTATAAATTGAATACCGTTCATATTCGGCATTCGCATATCACTTATTACAACGGATATATCATGATTACTTTTCAATATTAGCAAACCCTTAGCAGGAGAATCTGTTCCTATTACATTATATTTTTCTTTGAAATTAATTTCAAACAGTAATAAATTAATTTCTTCATCATCCACATAAAGTATAGTTCTCTTTTTTTTCATTATAAATTATTTTGGTAACGTAATTACAGTCTTGGTTCCTTTTCCTGTTGTCGATTTAAATTCAATTGTACCTTTATGCTCTTCAATTATTCTGTGAACAATTGATAATCCGAGACCGATTCCTGCACCTGGATCTTTAGTTGTAAAAAAAGGATCGGTAATTTTAGAAAGATGCTCTTCGGGAATTCCTGTTCCTGTATCTTCAATCGAAATTACAACAAATCTTGAATTCGTCTCAGTTCTGATAAAAATAGTTCCTTTTTTCTCAATTGATTGTTCTGCATTTGATAAAATATTTAAAAAAACCTGATGAATTTTTCCCTCATTACATTTAATATGTATGGGTGGTTCCTGATACATTTTTTTTATTTCAATCTTGTCTTTTAATTTATTATTCAAAATAGTAATACAATTATCAATTATAGAATTAATTTCGCAATCTTCAGTACCGGAAGAACTGTTTCGGCTGAAATGACTTAATCCCGCAACTATTTTTCCGGCTCTTTCCACGCCCTCCTTAATTGCATCCATTACCGGAACAGCACCGGCTTTTTCAATTTGATCTTTCAGTATTTTTTCTAATCCGGTAACTCCTCCCAAAATATAATTCAACGGATTATTTATTTCATGAGCAACTCCGGCTGCCAAAACACCTAAAGATGCCATTTTTTCGGACTGTAATAATTGATTTTGAGTTCTTTTTAATTCATCCAATGCATCTTGTAAAGTGTTTTTTTTGACTGTCAGCTCTTCATTTGCTTCATTTAATTCTTCGTTAATCGTTTCAAATTCTTCATTTAATTCTCTAAGCTTATTTTCTTTTTTTATTCGTTCCGTTATATCTCTGAAATTTGCAATAGTTCCTGAAATTTTTCCGTCTTCATTAAAATCAGGTATTCCTGTAACAATTATATATTTCACAGTTCCGTCTTTCAATGTAATTTTTGTTTCGTAACTGCTTCTTATATTTTTTTTCCTTAATTTCGATTGTTCTTTAATTTTAGTCCATTCATTTTCATCAAAAAAATCCTTCAAATTCATCCCTATCAGTTTTCCTTCCGGAACATTAAATATTTCATGTGCTTTGTAATTTGCCGATACAAAATATTCATTAGAATCATTAATACTGAACCCCTCACCTTGATTATTAATTATGGAATTCAAACGTCTTTCTTTTTCTTCAATAATGTTTTTTTGATATTCAATATTATCATTCATCACTTTCAATTCTTCATTATTTGAAAGTAACTCTTCATTTATTGCCTGCAATTCTTCCGTTCTGAGTTTAACTTTTTTCTCCAGTTTATCTCTGTAATTCTCTAATTCTAAACTTAGTTTTTTTTGTTTGTCAATATTCTTTATAATGGTAAGAACAGATGCTTTACCTCCGATTATAGTTTTTACCAGTGTTACTTCAACCCATATCAAGTTACCGAATTTATCTTTAGGATGCCATTCAAATACAATTTTCTCTTTTGTATTAAGCTGCATAACGTAGTTCGTATAATGTTCAGCATCGTAGGGTGCATAACTCTGATTTAACAATCTGCTGTCCATATTTAACAGCTCAGATTTGGGATATTTAAACATTTTTACCATTGACTCATTTACATCAGTAATATAACCTTTCATGTCATGAATAAAAATAGCATCAGTTACAACATTAAAAACTTCGGTATAATTACTCTCCTTTTCTTTAATAAATATATTTTTTTCTTCAAGATTATTAATTAACTGCAAAAACTTATTATAGAATCCTCTTAATAAAAATATTACGGATAAAGTAACTATAGCTGTTAACAAATAATTTATAATCCAAGTATTTTCAGAAACAGCTCTGATATCGGGAGCTATTTTTGGTTTTAATAAACCGTTTATAGTATAATACGCTAAAACAACATATAATACAGTTAAAAGTATTGATAACCAAATTGCACTTTTCGGGGAAAAAATAAAAAAAACAATGACCAGCAGAATGATAATAAAAATTTTATTATCGGAAAATATACCGAAACTTACTGTATTGATTATAATAAATAACAAAAGTCCTGTAACAATAAATAAAGTTCTTGTTGCTAAATTTATTTTTCTCCTGAAAATATAAACCAAGCTGAATATAAGCAAAACACTTAAATAGCTTATATTATTAATTGTTATTACTTTATTTTTATACGCAGTAAAAACAGTCGGAAAAAAGATAAGAAACCCTAAAACAATTCCTGTTATCAAGGCAATATTAATAAACCTGTTCTTTACAAACTCAATATCAGGATATTTGTTTTGAAAAAATTTCATTCCGGTTATTACTGTATATTCAAATTCTAAAATTACTAAAAAAAACGTCTCTTTCAAATTAATACATACTAATAAAGTTTATTTTACATCAAATCATAATTATACGTTTTTTAAAATAGATTTTAACAAAAAAACATATACTATTTAGGCGATTATTTAAAAAAAAGTCTTTCCTTTGCGGACTTTTTAAAACACAGTGTTATAAAACATAATTATCAATTATCAATAAAAACAATTTTTTAATCAAAAATGAAACTTCAACAATTAAGAAACATAGGTATTGCAGCACATATTGATGCCGGAAAAACAACCGTAACGGAACGAATTCTTTTTTATACGGGTGTAACAAGAAAAGTCGGAGAAGTTCACGACGGACAAGCCACCATGGACTTTATGAAACAAGAACAAGAACGCGGAATTACAATTGCTTCTGCAGCAATTTCATGTTCTTGGCAAGATTCTCAAATTAATATTATTGACACACCCGGTCACGTTGATTTTACCATTGAAGTTGAACGTTCTTTACGTGTAATTGACGGAATGGTTGCTTTATTTTGTGCCGTTGCAGGTGTAGAACCGCAAAGCGAAACTGTTTGGAATCAAGCTGACAGATACCGTGTTCCGAGAATTGCATTCGTAAATAAAATGGACAGAACAGGTGCCGATTTTCATGCAGTTGTTTCGCAAATGAATGAATATTTAGATGCTAATGCCATTCCTTTTCAAATCCCGATGGGCTCCGAAGAAGATTTTGTAGGTTTAATCGACATCTTGAAAAATAAAGCCTATATTTTCGGAGAAAATGAAAGAACTGAAACAGATATTCCTGCAGAATATAAAGCATCTGCTCAAAAATACAGAACAGAATTAGTCGAAAGATTAGCCGATTTTAATGATGAAATAATGGAACTCTATCTTGAAGAAAAAGAAATTCCTTATGAATTATTAAAAGACGCTGCAAGGGATGCCGCAATTAAATTATTAATTACTCCTGTTTTTACAGGTTCGGCATATAAAAATAAAGGCGTTGAATTATTATTAGATGCTGTTATTGACTATTTACCCTCTCCTATTGATGTAGGTGCAGTTGTAGGTACTGATATTGATAATGAAGATAAAACACATACCAGAAATCCTTCAAATAATGAACCGTTTTCAGCATTAGCTTTTAAACTTATTAATGATCCTTATGTAGGACAACAAACTTTTATCAGAATTTTCTCCGGAGAAATTAAAAGCGGTATGCCTATCCTCAATACTTCCAAAGGGAAAAAAGAACGTATAGGAAGAATCTACAGAATTCGTGCTAAAGATCGAGAAGAAATAACATCAGCAGGTACAGGTGAAATTGTAGCATTAATAGGTATGAAATTAACCAAAACCGGTGATACTTTGTGCGATGTTGATAATCCTTTGTTACTCGAATCTATTCATATTCCGCCTTCGGTTATCGAATTGAAAATTAATGCAGCAAATAAAAATGACCGTAAAAAACTCGGCGAAGCATTAGCAAAACTTTCAAACGAAGATCCTTCATTTCATGCTAAATATGATGATGAAACCGACGAAACCATTATCTCGGGTATGGGCGAATTACATTTGGAAATTATTGTTGACCGATTAAAAGATGAATTTAAAGTTGAAGTTGAAGTCGGTGAACCCGCAGTAGCTCTCAGAGAAACCATTTCAAGAGAAATAGAATATAAATACAGACATTCAAAACAATCCGGCGGAAAAGGCGAATTTGCAGAAGCTGTTATTCGTTTTGAACCGAATACCGGTAAAGGATATGAATTTATAGATCAAATTAAAGGCGGGGTTATTCCGCGCGAATTTATTCCTTCGGTCAGTAAAGGTTTGGTAAAAACTATGTCAAGAGGTATTCTTGCAAACTTCCCGATTGTAGATATTAAAGCCGTTCTTCTTGACGGGGCTCACCATGCTGTTGATTCATCGGACAGAGCATTTCAAACTTGTGCATCGGTTTTGTTTAAACAAGCATTTGCAAAAGCAAAACCGATTCTGCTCGAACCGATTATGAAAATTGAAATCACAACTCCTGATGATTATATCGGAAATGTCGTTGGTGATATCAATAAAAGAAGAGGAAAAATTGATGTTATGCGTCGTTTCAGAAAAGGTTCTCAAAAACTCAGCGGTTATGTTCCGTTAATGGAAATGTTCAGCTATGCTACAACCTTAAGAAACATAACCAGCGGACGTGCAAATTATTCAATGGAATTTTATCGATACGAAGCCTTGCCTAAATCCGTTCAGGAAGACTATATGAAAAAGAAAGAAGAAAGAGAGCAAAATAAATAACTAAAAAAAGACCTTTTCAAAACATTTGTTAAGGTCTTTTTTTAACTTCGCAAATCTTTATATGAAATTCTTTGATTTAAATAAACGACTTTATCAATGGTTAATGCTTCTGATTTTAGCATTTATTTGGGGTGCTTCTTTTATCCTGATGAAACGCGGATTGGAAACATTCGGTCCGATGCAGGTAGGAAGTTTAAGAATTTTTTTTGCATCACTGTTTTTATTACCGTTTTTATTTAAAAGACTGAAAAAATTTAAGAAGAAGGATATAAAATCATTACTGATTGTCGGGTTTTTAGGCAATTTATTTCCTGCATTTTTATTTGCCAAAGCTCAAACACAAGTCAGCAGCTCGTTAGCTGCTATGCTGAATACACTTTTCCCGATTTCAGCTTTGCTTATCGGCACATTTTTTTACGGGTTAAAAACAGAAAAAAACAAAATTTTCGGAACAATTATAGGTCTTATAGGTGCCGTCGGTTTAGTTTTAGGCGACGGTTCAGATTTCAGCGGAAATAATAATTTGTATTCTTTATATATTATTTTAGCTATTATTTTTTATGCTGTCAGTTTAAATGAAATAAAATACAAATTACCTGATTTAGACGGTATTACAATCACAATTTTTTCTTTTGCAATTATCGGTCCTTTTGCGGGAGGATACTTATTATTTTCTGATTTTTCAACAGTTGTTTCCGATCCTGAAGCATTAAAAAATTTATTTTACATAATTCTTCTGGCACTGGGAGGATCTGCTGTTGCCGTTACTTTCTTTTATCATCTTACGGATTATGTTGATGTTGTTTTTGCATCATTAATAACGTATCTTATCCCGATATTTGCAATTTTCTGGGGACTTTTTGACGGTGAAAAAATAACACTTTTACAATTTGCCTTTATGGGAATTATTTTTTTCGGCGTTTACCTTGTCAATTCAAATAAAAAAAAACAATCTTCAATTTCTGATACTAAAAAGTAAAATTTTTCATAAATTTGTTTTCAATAAGTTTATTTGAATTAATTTCAGTTAAATATATAAACTCAAAAGAATTAATTACAAATTTTGGATTTCTGATTTCAATAAACTAAAACAAAGATGAAAAAATTTCTGCTTTTTTTATTAACTGTCTTTCTGGCATACATAACTGCATTTTATGTTACAGGAACAAAAAACGGTTATAAAGATCCGTTTGATTTTAAGGAAATATTTAAATTTTCGTTTCTTGAAAACACCTCAATAAACGAAAGCTATTTGGATAAAGGTATTAAAAATCTTAATTCTGAAAATTATGATGATGCTTTAGATGATTTTTTTGATGCACTTTCCGAAGAAAATACAAGTGAAGTAAATTATTATATCGGGTACACTTATCTGCAAAAACAAAATTATAAAGATGCAATACATTATTCTCAACAAGCTTGTGATTTGAATCTTAAAAATTCCGGAGCCCGACTCGTAAAAGGAGAAGCAAATTATTATTCCGAAAAGTATCAGGATGCAATAAACGATTTATATTTTTGTACTGAACTAAGTCCTGAAGAATCAAAAGCATATTATTATTTGGCTTTATGTTATTCTGCACAAGGAAAATACAAAGTTGCTCTTCAATCTGCTGAAACAGCACTTGAATACGATTCAACATCTGTTGATTATTGGTACGAAGCCGGTTATTTGGCTGACAATGTTGAAGATTACAATAAAGCCGTTACTTATTATCGGAAAAGTTTAACTATCAATCCGAAAGACAAATACAGCTTATTAAACTTAGGACTTGCTTATAACAAACTCGGAAATAGAGACTCAGCATTATATTGGTATAACAAAACTTTAAAACTATATCCGAATTATTCGCTTGCATACAACAACAGAGGATACATATTTCAAACCGAAGGAGATTATTTAAGTGCAATTAAAAATTATAACTCAGCTCTGAAATACAATTCAAAAAACAGCTATGCCTTATGGAACAGAGCTGATTCATATTTTGCATTAAAAAAATATGAATCAGCTGTCGAAGATTATAAAAAAATCTATGAGCTAAAACCGAAATATTATAACGCGTTGTATTATATTGCGGTATCATATGAAAATATGACCAATATCAAAGATGCCGTTTTGTATTATCAAAAATTTTTATCTGTTGCCGATAATGATAATAAAAACTATAAACAAGCAGAAGAAAAGATAAAATTACTTCAATAATTCGACAAATTCATTTATCAGAAATTAATAAAGAAAAAATGCAAGAACAACAATTATCAGAAGAAAGTACCGATATGCTCAGTGATGAAGAATTTATTAAAAGTTATGAAAAAAGAAATAAACACGAGCGCCGAAGTAATAAATATTATAAAAAAGATGACGGAAATACCGTAAAATTAGGTTTTTGGTTCTTTTTAGCATTCGTATTTATTGTTACCTATTATTTATTTTCAAGTTACCTTTTCATTCCTCAACCTTAATTAGGTATGCACAAAACATCCTTATTAATGATAACATCCGTTATCCTTTTAGTTCTGTTTGCCTTTGCGGACATAATAATCGGTTCGGTCAGTATTCCTGTCAGAGAAATTTTGAACTTTCTGAAAGGAATATCTGTAAATGAGGAATATAATACCATTTTAAATGACTTTCGTATTCCGAAAACAATGACTGCAATCACGGCAGGTGCCGCATTATCAGTTGCGGGACTTCAAATGCAGACATTCTTTAAAAATCCTTTGGCAGGTCCTTATGTGCTGGGAATAAGTTCGGGAGCAAGTTTGGGTGTTGCATTATTGATGTTATCTCCTTTGCCCTTGTTTCTGCATCATTCATTAAATATTTCGTGGCTTACAAGTATTTTTGCAGGTTTGGGTTCTGCTTTTGTGTTACTAATCATTTTTGCCGTATCAATGCGGGTAAAAGACGTAATGACAATACTAATAATAGGAATTTTAGTCGGGAGTGCATTCAGTGCAATTATCACTTTGTTACAATATTTCGGACCTCAAGCCGAACTTAAATCATTTGTAGTTTGGACAATGGGAAGTTTAAGCGGTGTTACTTCCGACCAATTAATAATATTATTAATTTTCACAATCTCGGGTTTACTTATCAGTTTTTTTTCATTTCGTTTATTAAACGTGCTTCTTCTCGGAGAAAATTACGCAAAAACTTCCGGTTTAAATATTAAATTAACAGGAATAATTATTTTTACAAGCACGAGTATTTTAGCCGGAACTGTTACCGCTTTTTGCGGGCCTATCGGTTTTGTCGGAATTATAGTACCGCATATCAGTCGAATGATTTTTAAAACAGCCGATCACAAAATTTTAATTCCTGCTTCGGCAATTATAGGTGCAATACTAATTTTAATAAGTGATATAATTGCACAATTGCCCGGCTATCAAGGAACTTTACCTATTAATTCAGTAACTGCAATACTCGGAATTCCGATTGTAATACGGCTTATTTTAAAAGGGAAACTATAAAAAATATAAAAACATTAAAAAAAACATCAATCGAAATTTAAAATAATATACCTTTGTTGCCGTTATTCAAAAAATTATTCATTAAATCATATATTATGAAAACAAAACGTTTATTGACAGCAATACTTTCGGTTTTAGTTACCACTTCCGGATTATTTGCACAAACCTTAGCACCAAAAATGATTTTTGAAAAAACGGTTCATAATTTCGGAAACATTAAAGAAGCCGGCGGAAAAGTAGAATTCACATTCAAATTCAACAATATGGGTTCCGAACCTATTGTCATAAATAATGTAAGTTCATCCTGCGGTTGTACAACTCCTATGTGGAGCAAAGAACCGGTTTCTCCGGGCGGTACAGGATACATAAAAACAGTTTACAACCCGATTCACAGACCGGGTAAATTTCATAAAACCGTTACCGTAAAATCAAATGCAGGAAACAGCCCTGTTGTTTTACAAATAAACGGAGAAGTTATTCCGAAAGTTTCCCCTTTAGCTGAAGAATACAGATTTCAAATGGGACCTATTCGTATGAAAAAACGTAATATTCACTTCCCTGAAATTTATAATAACGAAACAAAAACTGACAAAATTGAAATTATTAACACAAGTAACGAACCTGTTTCAATTTCTTTTAACAAAAACAGAACTACACCTCGTCATTTAACAATTAAATGTACACCCGAAACTTTAAAGCCAAATGAAAAAGGCATAATTGAAGTTACTTATGATGCTTCGAAAAAGAATGATTGGGGCTATGTTTACGATCGTATATATTTAAGTTTTAACGGCAGCACAGATTACAATAATCGACTGAATATCAGTGCAGTAATAAAAGAACATTTTACACAGGAAATGATTGATAATCCGCCTGTTTTTACTTTATTATCAGATAAAAGTTATAATTTCGGAACTATTAAACAAGGCGATGTAATTGAACATATTTTCAAATTTAAAAATACCGGCAAAAATGATTTAATAATAAGAAAAACAAAATCGAGTTGCGGTTGTACTGCAGTGCAACTCGGAAACAAGACATTAAAACCGGGAGAAGAAGGAAGCATAAAAGCCATTTTTAATTCCAGAGGAAAACGCGGTAATCAACATAAATCAATTACAATTACAACCAACATACCCGAAGTTGCCGGAAAACCGAGCAAATCTAATATCATATTAACACTTACAGGTAAAGTTACGGTTCCTGAAAAAGGAAATCCTAAAACTACTAATTTAAACAAAAGTAACCGGAAAAAATAATAACTTTATTTTTTAAAAAACGGCAACCGAAAAAGTTGCCGTTTTTTAATTTCAGGTACTATAGCAAAACAGAATATGTCAACAATTACTTCTTAATTAATTTATACGCTGATACTGTATTATGATAAAAAGTCGGGACTAAAATCATATCTTTTTCTGCACAATATTCTATATCAGCTGCTTGTACAGTATCTTTTGCTGTATTCAAAACTAATTTTATGTCTCTTGCATAATTGGATATATATATATGACCGCTCCAATCCGAGAAAATAAATTGGTTGTTTCCGATTGACTCCAAACCGTCAATACTGCCGGTATGATCAATATAGGTTTTAATATTTTTTGTTTTTATGTCAACAGACAATATTTTATTTTTTGTTCCTACAAGCAAATTCTGTTTATAAACAAATAAACCGTTAGGACTGACAAATTCAGGAGACTGCAACCAAACATTAAAAGTTTTGTTTTTCAAGACCCAAATTTTTCCGGTTTCCGTATCCGATACATAAACATTTCCCGTTTCATCAACATCAATATCATTCAAAAACTTTGCATCTGCAACTTTATATGTTTTTATAATTTTACCTTCCGCAATCGAAATTTCTGCAAGTTCGTCAATATCGGTTACAAATAAAATTCCTTTATAAATTCCCATACCTTTTGGTGCATTCAAACCCTTCACCCATTCTTTTTCAATAATTTTTCCGTCAAGCGAAACTTTTGAAATAAACCCGTTTCCGTCCTTAGCCGCAGGGTTACCGTTAATATTTGAAATATACAAGATATTATTAACAGAATCAAATTTTACGGATTCGGGTGTTTTTAAGTCAGCAGAAGTTTCCCAAAGAAATTTAAGTGTGTCGGAATACTCTGTATTAGTGTATGTTAAAACAGTTTTAGTTTTCGGCTCGGAACATGCATTATTGAAAAATCCGAGTATTACAGAAATAATTAATATTACCGGTATTTTTATTTTTTTCATAATTATTTGTTTTATGTAAATTTACGAAAAATTTAATAATAAAAATCTTTAACTGTTAAAATTAGGAAATATGGAAAAAAAGGAACAAATTTTAAATGCCTTTAAAGAGAGCGGACAACCCTTAAAAACAGCAGAAATTGCCGAAAAAACGGGTATTGATTCAAAAGAAATCGGTAAACTGATAAAAGAATTAAAATCTGATGATAAAATCTATTCACCGAAAAGGTGTTTTTATGACATCAAAAAATAATTCTTAAAACCGGTAAGGGTTTCACAAAATATGAAACCCTTAATTATATTTTATAAGAATTAAATAATTATTTTATCCCGCATTTTTTTGCGATATTTTTAGGAATTGCATCTTTATGAATCAAAATTGCAATGGTCTTAATTTTTACATAATCTTTTGACATATATAGATATCCGCCGTATTTATTATAATCGTTACCCCACGAATTTTTAATCAAATAGTATAACTCTCCGTCTTTATTTTTTGCTGTTCCGACAAGCTGCATTAAATGATCATCGGTTGTTGTAAAATTATCAAAAGTTTTTTGACGATAAGCCTGAAAATTGCTTTTTTTAATTCTCGTAATATCAATATCTCTCAATTTAGCAGTTCCGTTCTTATTATCCCATTTCTTTTCACTGACATCACCGTCCCAATCAACAGAATAGCCGTTTTCAAGAGCATTATTTATTATCTTCATTAAATCTTCCAAAGGAATATTATAATATCTGTTATGCGACCAGTTATCCGGTAATTCCAAATCTATAAGTGTATAAAACGGATGGTGCGTGTAAGATGTAAATTCAAAATAATCATCCGGATTTATTCCGACGAGTTTTTTATTAAAAGAAACCGGTGTATATGTTTTCCCCTTATAAGAAAATTCTTTAGGCGGTACACCCATATAAGCATCAAGAATACCTTTAAAAGACACAAACCAAGTAGGAGAAAGAATTTCTTTGGCTCCGTCAACCGCATTTTTAACCACCGAATGCAGGTCTTTATCTAATTCCGAATGATCATAATAAGGTAAATCATATTTCTTCCCGGGATAAGCAGAAACCGGCATTAATCCATGTTTTCTGATAACATTCATAACATCGTGAGCTTGTCCGCCCTCCGATAAATTAAAATTCCCATGATGACGTACATAATCGTATGCTTTGTCAATATATGAATAATAAACAAAATACATCGGGGATAAGTCTAATTCCGATTTTCCGAGTCGCAATGCTTCGGTTTCCAGATAGGAAGTTGTTGCAAATGACCAGCAAGTTCCTGTCAGTTGTTGATTTTTTACCGGAGTTGTTTTAATTTGTTTTATGATTGTAAAATCAGGATGCGTCTGTGCAAAACCAAATTGAACAAAAAATAATATTGTTAAACTGAGAAATAAATGATTTTTCATCGATACGGTGTTATAGTTTAAATAAATGTATTACAAATATATAAAATTATTTTAAAATTTCACCCAATAATGTGGCAGATGTACAGGAATTGACTTTAACATTCACATAATCTCCTGTTTTTGCATCTTCTTTGTCAAAAACTATAACTTTATTTTGTGAATTTCTGCCGAATAATCGTTCTTCGGATTTTTTTGAGAATCCTTCAACAAGCACTTCAAAAACTTTGCCGACATCTTTTTTATTACTTCGCAAAGATAATTTTTGTTGCAGTGTAATAATCTCATTTAATCGCCGTTTCTTCGTTTCCTCATCAATATCATCTTCAAAATTACGGGCAGCAAAAGTATTCGGTCGTTCGGAATATTTAAACATATAAGCAAAATCATATCCGACCTCTTCCATTAACGCCAGTGTATCTTTGTGATCTTGCTCAGTTTCACCGCAAAAACCGGAAATCATATCGGTAGAAATTGCACAATCCGGTATATAATTTCTGATTGCCTGTATTCTGTTCAAATACAGTTCACGCGTGTATCCTCTTTTCATTTTCTCAAGCATCGAATTACTACCCGATTGCACCGGTAAATGAATGTATTTGCAAATATTATTATAAGCAGCCATAATTTTAATAACTTCATCGGTAAAATCCTGAGGATACGAAGTTGAAAAACGTACTCTTACGGAAGGATTAATTTCAGCAGTCATTTTCAGTAAATGTGCAAAATTAACTTCGCCGTTATTCCAATTATATTTATCAACATTTTGTCCGAGTAAAGTAACTTCTTTATAACCTTCCGAAATAACTTCCTTTACTTCTCTCAAAATACTTTCAGGGTTTCGACTGCGTTCACGCCCTCTTGTAAAAGGCACCACACAATAAGTACACATATTATCACAACCTCTTGTTATTGATACAAATGCAGTAACATTATTAGCATCTTTTCTTACAGGACTGATTTCTGCATAGGTTTCTTCTCTTGATAATAACACATTAACGGCTTTTTGTCCGGTTTCAACTTGCTTTACAAGCTGCGGCAAAGTTCGGTATGAATCCGGACCGGCAACAATATCAACCATTTTTTCCTCTTGCACTAATTGTTCTTTCAAACGTTCAGCCATACAACCTAAAACACCTATTATTAAACCTTTACGTTTTTTCTTTAACGCATTTAATGCCTGTAATCGATTTCTAATTCGTTGCTCGGCATTATCTCTTACGGCACAGGTATTTATAAAAATAACATCTGCAGTCTCAACTTTATCGGTCAAAGCAAATCCGTTATCAAGCATAATAGAGTTCACAACCTCACTGTCGGAAACATTCATTTGGCAACCGTATGTTTCAATGTATAATTTCAAAGCATCCGAATTTTCTGAGGACTGAATAATTCTTTCCTCAGAAGTTTTATATTTTTTTATGTTCATCAGTTTAATATCTTTTTATCCTTAAAATCGCAAAAATAACATTCTTGAAGTTAAATAATCATTTTTAAAAAGAAATATTTATAATCTAAATAAATGTTAAAATCCACTTTTTTTATGGTTTTTATAAAATAAAAGCCCAGATTTGCCGACTGATTTTTTAATTAACGAAAAGTAATATGAAATTTTTAAATACTGTAATTATCGGAACCGGCAGTTACACGCCTAAAAAAATTATAAAAAATGAAGAATTTCTTAATCAGGATTTCTTTTCGGAAGATCACAAAATTATTCAAGAACCCGGAGAAGAAATTATTGAAAAATTTCAAGCAATTACGGGAATAGAAGAGCGAAGATATGCGGATGATAATATGAATACCTCTGATTTAGCAGGATTTGCAGCGGAAAAAGCCATTAAAGATTCCGGCATTGATCCTGAAACATTAGATTATATCATTTTAGCACATAATTTCGGTGATGTTCACAAAGGAAATATTCAATCGGATCTTCTGCCTAATATGGCTTCAAGAGTAAAACATTTCTTACAAATTAAAAATCCTGATTGCATTGCTTATGATATTCTTTTCGGATGCCCGGGATGGATACAAGCATTTTTGCAAGCACATTCTTACATTAATTCAGGAATGGCAAAACGTATTTTAGTTATCGGTGCAGAAACTCTTTCACGAGTTAATGACAAATACGACAGAGATTCTATGATTTTTGCAGACGGAGCCGGTGCAGCCGTTATTGAAGCACAAGAAAGCGATAAAAAGAAAGGACTCCTCTCATTTTCTGTAAGAACGGATACCTATAAAGAAGCATTTTATTTATATGTGGGAAAATCAACCAATCCGTATATTAACCAAGATGTCAGATATATTAAAATGTTCGGCAGAAAAATTTACGAATATTCTTTAATCAATGTTCCGCTTGCAATGAAACTATCATTGGATCGTTCCGGATATGATATTAAAGATTTAAAAAAAATAATCATTCATCAAGCCAACGAAAAAATGGACGATGCCATGGTTCACCGTTTTTACAAACTTTACGGAATGCACAAGGAAATACCGGAAGATATTATGCCGATGAGTATTAACAAGCTGGGGAACAGCTCGGTAGCAACAATACCGACTTTGTATGATGACATTCTTAAAAACATATATCCGAGACATCAAATTAAAGAAGGTGATTTAATTATGTTTGCTTCCGTCGGTTCGGGAATGAATATAAATTCTATTGTTTATAAGTTGTAAGAAATTTTACGGAAATTAATAAAATACGAAACAAATGTCAGTATGTTTCGTATTTTTTATTTCGCCGATATTGTAAAATAAAAAGCAGTTCCTTTATTTATTTCTGAGTCAACCCATATTTTACCGCCCAATAAGCGAACAATGTTTTTACTTATTGATAATCCGAGACCGGCACCTCTGTATATTTTTTCTCCTTCATTTTCCAATTTTATAAATCTGGTAAAAATTGTTTCTTTTTGTTCCTCGGTTAAACCAATACCGCTGTCTTTTACACAAAACAAAATATCGTTATCTCCGGTTAATTCACAGGACACTTCAACAACACCTTTTTCCGTAAATTTCAGTGCATTATCAATTAAATTAATTAATATTTGTTTTAAGCGAATACTGTCTGTATGAATTGTCAACTTTTTATTCTCTTTTCGTATAAATTTAAGTTCCACCATATCAGAGATATCAGAGTTTTCTTTTTCTGAATAAATAAGTTTTAATTCATCAAACAAATCGGTTAATTTAAATTCAGACAAATTAATTTCCAACTGCTCAGCCTCAATTTTTGAAATATCAATAATATCATTTATCAGTTGAAGAAGTGTATTTCCGCTGTTCGTGATATATGACACTAATCTTTTCCGTTTTTCGTTATTAATATTTTCTGCATTAAGCAAATTAGAAAAACCTAAAATAGCATTCATAGGTGTTCTTATTTCATGGGACATATTAGCTAAAAAGGCTGATTTTAATCTATCGGCATTTTCCGCTTTTATCTTTGCCTCATAAAGATTCTCATTTTGCACCTTTAATTCCTCAGTCAGTTTAAGATTTTTGTTAAAAATAGAAGAAAACCGTTCTGAAATAATCATTGATTGAAAAATGATAAAAATAAAAAAACCGTAAATTGCCAAATATCCGGTCTGGATATAGCCGAGAGTAAACAGAATATCATTAATATTCGTTAAAAAAATTGCCAACATACCAAGGAAAGCCCACCTTGCTCCTTGTTTTTTATTTGCAACTGATTTAGGCAAACTATAAACTATGAACCAAAGAGAAACAGCCAAAAGATAAATAATTTTCGCTTCAATATATACTCTGACAATTGCAACATTTAAAAACAAACTCAAAATTGATAACACAAAAGATATTATTACAGTAAATATCAAAAATTTTTTATCTGCTTTATTTTTATACAGAAGATAAAAAAACAAAGTAATTAATACCGGATACAGTGATATCGACAAGTGAAAAAATCTGGTAATACTTAAATAACTCGGACTTAATATATTTTTCAATATAGTATCGTTTCCCATTAATCCGGTGATAATAAAAACAAAACCAAGAAATGAAAATACTAAATTGGAATAATCATTCTTTCTGAATAAAAATAAAATTAAATGATAAACAGAAATAATAAAAATGATACTTAATATTGATATTATTAAAATCAATTCCGATAATAATGATTTTGTTACAAAATGAGCTTCTTCTATACTTATGGATCGTAATATTCCTGCGTGTTTGTCCGTAAAATTTGAAACCTGAATTATCAATTCATTTTCTTTTTGCAAATAAACAGGGTTAGAAATTAATAATTTCAAATCAGCTTTGTAAGCATCACCTTTTTCAGAAGTTTCTCCTGCTCTGGAGATTAATTTACCGTTCAACCATACTTTATAAGCCGAAAAAATTCGTTTCCCGACAAAAATAACTTGAGATTGTTTATTTTGTGTGTTATTTATTTTAATTTTTAATCTGTATGTTGCACTGCCGAACCTCTTATATTTATGTTCCGAATATTCTTTTGTCCAAGATTGAGGAACGTTAATATATTGTTTTACAGGCAAGTTACTCGTATCGGAAAAATCTGACGGATTAAGTAATTTGCCGTAATAAAACTCCCAATCCCCGTTTAATTGAACAATATCACCTTTACTGAAATTAACATTACTAATATCTGCAATCCCATTTCTTATAACATCGTTTTTTTCATTGTTGCAGGAAGAAAACAAGAAATTCAGCAATACAAAAACACTCAGAATATAGAATGTATTATTTTTCACAAAAATTGTTTCTTTATTAAATAAAGTCATTTATTAGCTTTATTGAAATTACTATTAAAAATAATGTCTTACAAATCTAAAAATCCTTTGCATAAAGAAACTGTTTAATTTCATGCAAAGAGTACAAAGTTTTCGCAAAACAATGCAAAACTTTTTTGTATGACTTCATTTATTACAGATTATCAGTTTTAGTTAAAAACCTAATTAAATATTGTTATTTGTTAAATTTTACAAGGTTATTTAAATCATTTAATTATTCAAAAATACAATTTTTACTTAATATTATGATTAATTTTTAAAAAAATATTCCGGTTTTTGGGAAAAATATTATTCTTTCTATATTAGCAGGATAAATGTATTTTTACAATAATTTCAGTACTTGAGATACAACAAACAAATTTCTTAATATTTAAGATTCTTATTTTACTGACTTTTTTTTATTTTTACATAAAAAATCGGATATTATGCATATAACTGTAAACAGAAAGGATTTAAAATTTAAACCGGATACATCAAGAGTTATTGCTCGTTTTATGTACACCAATGATGACCGCAGTAAGCAGATGATACAAAAAGTTTTGTCTATGCAAGATGATGCCGTAACGATTTCTCTGAGCCAAATATTAAGAAGCTATTCAAAAAGGCACCGAAATATTTCAAAAATTTTCGAAAATCATTTTAACAAATTAACACATCTTTTTAATGAATTGGATATTGATGCTGACAGTATTAATATCAATAAAAAAGTCTTAATAGGCTCTTATTTCACAATGGAATTTTCCATTGAATCAGCTGCTTTATTTAACCCGTCGATGGTTGATCATCCCGATCAAACGGAATTGGAACCCGGAGAAAAACGCGTAATTTTAAGTTTCAGAGGTACGGGAGAAGGTCATATTTCATCTGTGGTATTTCGTTGCGGAGTTTTGACTAAAGATAATAAATTAATCATGGAACCGGTCGGAAACATGCTTGCTGAAGCAGAATTGATAAAACGTTTTGTTTATAACAAGACAAAATTTATAAAGAAATTAGACGATCTTCAGTTTTTTGCCAACAAAGTTTCACCGAATTTTGTTTTAGAACAATTAGGTGATCAATTCACATACGGAGACTTAATCAGAAGTATTGAAGAAATCAGAAGAACACATACTTTATCTTTAAAAAAAGGAATGGTTTTAAATCAAATGTTGTGGTTGGCATCATCACATTATGAAATTGATTTTTCTATGGATTCTGCTTTATCGGAACGCGTAATTTTTCCGATAGCTCAAAGTGAAAAAAAGGGAATTGAAGATGCTCGTTTTGTAAAATTTACCGATGATGACGGTGAAATTACATACTATGCAACTTATACTGCTTATGACGGCAATGCAATTATGCCGAAATTAATTGAAACCAAAGATTTTTATCATTTTAAAGTGTTACCCCTTCACGGAGAAATTGCACAAAACAAGGGAATGGCTCTTTTTCCGAGAAAAATTAACGGTCAATATGCTATGCTGTGTCGTATCGACGGTGTCAATAATTATCTGGCTTTTTCAGATGATATTACCATTTGGCGAGAAGCCAAACTTATACAAAAACCAAAATTCCCTTGGGAAATTGTGCAAATAGGAAACTGCGGCTCTCCTATAGAAACAAAAGACGGCTGGCTTATGATTATGCATTCCGTCGGTCCGATGAGAGAATATGTTCTTTCAGCATCTTTATTTGATTTAAATAATCCGGAAAAAGAAATCGGCAGATTAAAAAGCCCTTTAATCATTCCGAATGAAGAAGAACGCGAAGGCTATGTGCCGAATGTTGTTTATTCGTGCGGTTCAATTCTTCATAACGGCGATGTCGTTATTCCTTATGCTATGTCCGATTGGGCTTCGACTTACGCAACCGTAAATTTGAAAGAATTACTTAATGTGCTGAAAAAATCGAATCATAAATAACCGACAAATTAAAACTAAATTAAGATACCGGCAGAAACTATTTAATGTTTAATATTTTCTTATAGAGTTTTAAATAATCGCTCGTCATTTTTTCTTTTGTGAATTTTGATAATGCCAGTGTTCGACATTTTTTTCGACTTATTGAAGGAATATTTTTAATATTTTCTGTTGCTTCATCAATTGATGAAACTAAAAATCCGGTTTCTTTATCTTTTATCAATTCCGGCATAGATCCTCTGTTAAAAGCTATTACAGGTGTCCCGCACAACATTGCTTCGGCAACACTTAAACCGAAAGGTTCATCAAAACAAATCGGGTGTAACAAAGCTGCTGCTTCTCCTAATAATTTATTTCGCTTCGCAGGTCCGGAATTTCCGACATAAATAATATCTTTATCATTAATGAAAGATTTTACTTTCGTATTAAAATAATTTTTATCTTGTATTAATCCCGAAATAATAAGTTTCTTTCCGGATTGCTTTGCAATTTGTATTGCTTCGTAAGTTCCTTTATCGGGATGAATTCTTCCGAAATACAAAAGATAATCTTTCGGTGAAGAATTATACGTAAAATCACCGGTATTAATACCGTTATAAACTGTTGCAATATAATCCAGCTCTGTGCTTCTGTCTGAGTTACTGATTGATACATAATAACTTGTATCATTATATTTTTTATAAACAGGAATAATTTTCGGTGAAGAAAATCCGTGAATCGTTGTTATTATCGGCGTGTCAATTAATTTTGAGTAGCTTAACGGAAGAAAATCAAAATGATTATGAATAATATCAAATTTATGAGCCTGTTCCGTTAAATTACTGATATGCAAACATTCCCAGACCTTAACGTCCATATCAGGATTTTCGGCATATGGTTTTTCGCAAACAGATTCTAATTTTCCTTTTGTTGACGAATCTCTCGTTGCAAAAAGTGTAACATCAACTCCCTTTTCAACTAAGCCTTCGGCAACATTAGATGCAACCTGCTCCCAAGGTCCGTATTTTTTAGGCGGAGTACTCCAGGCAATTGATGATAAAATTGCAACTTTCATTGTTATAAGTTTATATATTTCGAAACAGACAGCCCTTTTATTACAAAGGCTCTCTGGAATTTTTTAAACAATGATTAATTAATTCTTCGGTATTTGCCGTTCCGACACACATCACTTTATCGGCACCTCCCCAATAAATTTTTATACTGCCGTCATCTTCCGGAACAGCCGCACAACTGAACACCACATTATGCACATAACCCGTTACTTCATAGATTTCTTCAGGTTGCAGAATCCATTCATCACCGACAGCAATAATCTTTGAGGGATCTTTCAAATCATGTAAAGCAACACCTAATCGATAAACATTTCCGTCCATTGTAGGAAACACACCGTGGTAAATACTTAACCATCCTTTATCAGTTTTTATCGGCGGTGCTCCGGGACCGATTTTCATTTCATCCCAATGATACTGCATCGGTTTCATAATTAATTTTGACTCTCCCCAGAATTTTAAATCCGGAGAATAAGAAATCCATATTGACCAAGGTGATATTTCGGAATGCGGACGATCTAAACGTGCATATAATCCGTTGAATTTCTCCGGAAAGATGACAACATTTCGATAATCTGCTTCCGTAATTAACGAAAACCTTTCTGCATATTTAAAATCTTTTGTTTTTGCCAAACCTATTCGCACTCCGTGCCTTGAATAAGCACTGTAAGTAATAAGATATTCTCCGTCAATACGAATAATTCGAGGATCCTCAACCCCGTATTCTTCATATTCTGCAAACAATCCTTTTGTTGCCGGAACCATAAACGGTTCTTTATCAACTTTGAAATGATAACCGTCATCACTTTCAGCTAATCCTATAATACTTCTGCCGTTCAGTCTATGCGATCGAAACAACATCACATACTTCCCGTTATGTTTTATAACGCCGGCATTATGGACGGTAGCAACCGGATACGGAACATCATTTTTTGTCAGGACAGGATTGTTTTTATACCTTTTTACTAACATATCGTCATTTTATTTCGTGAAAATCTTCAAATGCCTGTAATACAGTTAAATTCGATATAAGATAGGATAAAGTACTTTCTGCTCCCTGATTTCTGTTAACACCGTTTCTTTCTAATCCGTCGCAACAACCGTTGGTTTCAAAATCATACAAATTCATTCTTAAATCATTTTCTCCTAAAAACCACATAAAAGAGGCGTATAGTTTCTCTAAATATTTTATATCCTTTGTCAACATATATGCTTGATGAAACATCAAAACCATTGCCGATGCATCTACCGGTTGTTGTGCATACACAGAACGTTCGCCATCCTTATTATACCACTTTTCATTACCTATAATTGACAAATATCCTTCATTAAGTGTGATATCAGATAAAAAGTTTAAACTTTCAAATGCAATTTTTTTAATTTTTCGATCTCCCAAAATTTCATAAGTATGAAATAAACCGAGAGGTAAAATGGCATTATCATATGCCAATAAAGGCTCAAACCATTTCCATTTATCCGTTTTATTTTTTTCATAATGAACAACTAACTTATTTGCTAAAATTTTTAATATCCGGCTAAGATTTTCGTCAGACGACATTCTTTTTAAATAATGACTTATTCCTATTAAAGTAAAAGCAATACTTCTGATAGAATTTAGTTTAATAAAATTCGGCAAAGCATTAAGAAAAATCTCTTTTGCACATTGAAAAGAAGCATCATTAGGTGCATTGTTTAACAAATAACCTAAAGCCCAAATTGTTCTTCCGAAAGAATCTTCAGAACCTGTTTCATCAAGATATTCTCGTCTGAAGTTCATAAAATTTCTGAATGTACCGTCTTTATTTTGCATATAAAGAATAAAACTTAAATAAATCGTACATAATTCAAGTACCTGAGTATCTTTCTTTTGCTTATAAGCCATTAATGTCATTAATAGAGCCCTTGCATTATCATCCAAACAATAACCGTCCTTTAAATTCGGGATTGCGAATTTTGCATGTTGAATAATACCGGTATCATCGGTCAATCTCTTAATATGAGTCAGCGAAAACGGCGGTAAGATAAGAGGATCAAGAATACTTGCTTTTGTCTCTAAAATAATTTTTTTATCTTTTAGTATTTCTTCGGCTAATGCCACATATTTTTTACCTATTTTCGGCCACGTAATCTTTTTCCCGTATTCTAATGCGTTGTGCCGTAATTCCTTTAATTCTTCCGGATGATCAAGAAGATTAATAATAATTGAAGATAAGGCATCGGAGTCATTAAAATTAAAAAGTTTGCCTCTGTTGTTTGCCAATAATTCTTCGGCATGCCAATACGGAGTGGAAATTACTGCAGAACCTACTCCTACCGCATAAGACAATGTTCCGCTTGTAATTTGTGTTTCATGAACATACGGTGTAACATAAATATCGGAAGCAGACAAATATTTAAACAATTCATTCTGATTTATAAATTTATTGAGAAATAAAACATTGTTTTCAATATTTAATTTTTTTACCAATTTCAGTAAGTAAATTCGATACTCTTCACCTGAATATTTCAGCACATTAGGATGCGTTTTCCCTAAGATGATATAGACTACGTCCGGATATTTCTCAACAATACGGGGCAAAGCCTTCAACATAGTTTCAATCCCTTTATTTCTTCCGATAAATCCGAAAGTCATAATAACTTTCTTTTGATCCAATTTAAATTCTTTTTTAGAAACACTTTGACTGAAAAGAATATCAGGAACTCCATGCTCAATGCGTTCTATTTTTCCTTTAGGAACTTTGTATATATTAACCAAAAAATCAATTGCTTTAAAACTCATCACTACAACTTTGTTTGCCATTTTACAAATCTCCTGCAATATTGCTTTCTCGGTATAAGAAGGTTCTTTTATAATGGTATGCAAAGTTACAATTATCGGAATTTTCAGTTTGTGCAACAAAGGAAGAATATAGACACCGTTTTGTCCGCCGAAAATACCGAATTCATGTTCCAAAACGCAAATATCGGCACCACTGAGATTAATAAACTTTGCTGCTTCCAAATAATCTCTTTGATAATCTTGTCTTATCGTTAATAATACTTCTTTCGGATAAGAGATATGTTCTTCATGATTACTCATTGCCACAATAAAATTTTTATCGGAATTATCTGTTAAAGAACTGTTTAACATAGAAGTTCTCAGATTCTTCGTAAAAGTTCCGATACCGCATTCACGCGGCGGATACGTACCTATATAAACATATTTCATCATTCTGTATTTTTAAAAATATAATCCTCGGAATATACAACTTTTTAACGGAAAACAGAAATAATATATAAATACAAATCGGATATTAATTTTACTTGCAGAAGGAAATAAATCGGATTGAAGATTTTTTTATATGCTGCTGAGTTAAAAGAAAAAAACTGTCCTTTTAAGACAGTTTTTCGTTTTGTGCAGTTTTGAGTTTTAAAGTTTAGGTTAATGAATAAAACTCATTTGCCCTTAAGATGCAGGGACTTCATTTATTCCATAAAATAAAAAGAAAAAAATTAAATATCTTCTGTTTTTTTTGCAAATCGTTCATAATTAACAAGCCAAGCAGCTGAATTTTTCACATATCTTCCGGTTCCTGCTGCGTCCCATGAAACATATAATCTTGTAAAACCGCCGTCTAAAATCAATCGTTTTCCGTCTTGTTCATATGTTGCTGCAACAAGATTCTTTTCATGTCCGTATATTAACGGTTCTAAAAGTTGTTGATTATCTTGTATCGTTGCAATTGTTACGCCTTCATAAACGTATTCCAAACCGGTTGTTATTAAATGCCCGGGTGTTAAACCGATATGCTTATTTTTATTATTTAAACCCACCACAACATTGCCGGGCAAATTTCCGAACATTTTGACACCGATTAAATAGTCCGAAACATAATTAGCATCAGCATAATACGGCTCGTTATCGCCCCAAATATAAATCCCTTTACCGCTATCAAAGAATTTTTTAATAACTTTTAAATGTCCTTCATTTAATTTTTTATATGAACTTGAAATAATCCAAAGCTGACAAGCTTTTTTTAATGATTTTTCTAATTCTTCCGGAGAAGGCGGATTATCAATATAGCGATAAACAGAAAACCCTTTTTCTTTTAAAGCTGCTTTAGGTAACGAAAAATCAAATCCTTCACCTGTGTACAAATGCAAGACAACAATTGTTTCTCCCTGAAAAGCACCGTCAACCGCTAAATCGTATTGGTTTCCTTCAGCATTTCCGTGTCTGTCTGCCGCAACTTTTATTGTTTCAACTTTACCGGTACGCGTATCTAATTTCTTTTCATAGATTGCATTTTCAGCTTTACATTCATTATACACTTTTTGTGCCGATATTCTGCCTATAAAAAGTAAGAATATCAGAATAAAAGCCAACACAAAAGTTATGTATAATGTAAATGTTTTCCTTGATTGATAATTTTGAGTGTTTTTTTCCATTATTTTAAATTTTGATTCTGCAAAAGGTTTGTATTTTACAGATGAAAAAAAAACTTACTTTCCACAAAAGAGATTCTGAACAAACAAGTAAAAGGATTTTATTTGTCTGATATTAATGAAAATAAAATAATAGAAATAATTGGTAAATCAAGGTTTATGAATAACAAAAGCAACAATTCCCCAGACTTCGAAATCATTAAATTCTGAAATTTCAATAGGTTTATATTCTTTGTTTTCGGGAATAAGAAGAATTTTTCCGGCTGTTTTTTTTAAGCGTTTAACGGTAAATTCTCCGTCAATAATACAAACAGCAATACAATTATCGTAAATTTCCGTTGCACGGTCAACAACTAATAAATCACCGTCGTTAATTCCGGCACCAATCATAGAATCGCCTTTTACTCGTGCATAAAATGTTGCGGACGGATGTTTAATAACCTGAGTTCGATATAAGATTTTTTTACTTGTAAATTTCATTAATTAGCCCACATACTTCCTCATATTTATTCGTATTATCCCGATAGTACTTCATAAATATGAGTCGTCTGTGAACTAATTCCTTGAAACTGTGAGCAAAGCTTATATCGAACTCAGGCTGTATGTTTGTAAAAGCATAAACTTCTAATTTTATAATTTAGTAATTCCAAAAACTAATATAAAAATCGAAGTTTATGCAATCTAAAATTAAAAAAATTTCTTTTAAGAAACAAAACATTTACATCGGAATAGATGTACATTTTAAAAATTGGGTAATAACAATAATGGCAGAAGATATTGTTTATAGAACATTTTCACAAAATCCGAAAGCAAAAGATTTAAAAAAATATTTGGAGAATAATTTTCCCGAAGGTAATTATTTATCTGTTTATGAAGCCGGATTTTGCGGTTTCAGTGTTCATCGTGAACTTGTTAAATGCGGAATAAAAAATATTATAGTAAACCCGGCAGATATTCCCACAACTGATAAAGATAAACGTCAAAAAGAAGATAAACGAGACAGCCGCAAATTGGCAAAATCGCTTAAAAACGGTGAACTTACGGGAATACATATTTTAAGTACAGAAACAGAAGAGTTGAGAAGTTTAGTACGTTATCGAAAAACCATTGTAAAAGAATTAGGCAGGCATAAAAACAGAATAAAGTCTATGTTAAAATTTTACGGAAAAGAAATACCGCAAGAATTAGATACCGCATCGAAATATTGGTCATTAAATTTTATAAAGTGGGTAAAACAAATTGAAACAAATACGCCCGAAGGTTCATTAGTATTACGAGAAACAATTGATACCGCAGAGCATTTACGAACAAAACAATTAAAAATAAATAAAGAATTAAGAAGATTAAGTAAAGATTCAAGATTTTCAAAAACAATAAAATTATTAACAAGTGTTCCCGGTATCGGGTTAATAATTGCCTTTATATTTTTGTCCGAATTAGAAACAATAAAACGCTTTAAAAATTTAGATAAGCTAAGTTCTTATGTCGGATTAATACCGTCAACCAATTCATCGGGAGAAAAAGAAAGAACCGGAAATATCACAAGACGTTCAAACAAATTATTGAGAACATCGTTAATCGAAGCAGCTTGGATTGCAATAAGACAAGATCCGGCACTTATATTAAAATATACAGAATTAAATATGAGCCCCAATGAGGCAATTGTAAGAATAGCAAAAAAAGTATTAAACAGAATAAGATATGTACTGAAAAATGAACAAGAATATGTCACTGAGATTGTGTAAAAAAATAAACAAATTTGAGACTAAAAACTCTCAAGGTATTCAAGAGACTGTTATGTTAACCTTGCGGCCCTTTACGGTGTCTGTTTAACTCAGGCTACAGCTCTTACCTGTAAAAATTGAACACAGAAATGCGGCATCTCAGTATTGTCCGTTAATAGAAGGGTGTTTTTATAGATCAAATATTGTTTTGCCAAGTGAAGTAACTGACGGCGAAGTTTTATACCGAAAGTTTCTTTTTAAAAAGATTTGCCGGGTATCGAACCCGGTAAATCTTGCCAAGTAAAGAAAACTTTCAAGCTCCGTATTGCCCGAAATTAAAGGTTGCTAAGGCTAATTGTTTGATTGTTAATAAAAAGTATTGAAAATATTTGGAATACAACATAGAAGGTTAATAAGATGTTTATTCAAATCAAGAGATAATTCCACATAATCATCAGCAGGTAAAGGAAAGCCGGCAGACACCGAAGATGCAAAAAAGGGAATTTCTTGTTTTGTACTGATATCAGTCGTAAAAAATTGAAAGTTATCGATTTCTTTTATCGGTATAAGTTTCATTATTTCAAAATTAAATAAGTTCTCCGTACAAATCAAATTCTTCGGCAGAAATTATTTTAACGGAATAAATTTCACCTATTTTCAATTTTTTATTTTTATTTATAAGTACTTCATTATCAACTTCGGGGGAATCAAATTCAGTTCTGCCTATGAAGTAATTTTCATTTTCTTTATCAATAATAACTTTAAAAACTTTACCGACTTTTGTTTGATTTATTTCATAAGATATTTGTTGCTGAATTTCCATAATTTCATCGGTACGTGCTTGTTTAACATCTTCGGGCACATCATCTTCGTAATTATCGCCGCCGAATGTATGCTCCTCTTCCGAATAAGTAAAAACACCCAAACGGTCGAAACGCATTTTTTTAACAAATTTTTTCAGAGCTTCAAAATCTTTTTCCGTTTCACCCGGGAAACCTACAAGTAAAGTCGTTCGTATTGCTATTTCAGGAATTTCTTCTCTCAACTTCTTTATTAAATCAATTGTTTGCGTTCTGTTATGTCTTCGTTTCATTCTTTTTAATACAGAATCGCTTATATGCTGAAAGGGAATGTCAATATATTTTGCTACATTCACTTTTTCTTTCATAACTTTCAAAACATCATCGGGAAAAGATGCAGGATAGGCATAATGCAAGCGGATAATTTCAATAGCTTTAATATCGGATAATTTTTCAACTAACTCAGCCAGCATTTGTTTTTTATAAATATCAAGCCCGTAATAAGTTAAATCCTGTGCAATAAGAATAAGTTCTTTAACACCTTTATCGGCAAGATTTTTTGCCTGACTCAACAATATTTCCTGCGGAACGGATTTATGTTTACCTCTGATAAGCGGAATGGCACAAAAAGCACAAGTGCGGTCGCAGCCTTCGGAAATTTTCAGATAGGCAAAATGGCTCGGAGTAGAAATTACCCGTTCTCCGAGAAGTTCTTTTTTATAATCAATTTTTAATTGTTCCGCGATTTGCTGCATGTCATTTACACCGAAGTATTGATCAACTTCAGGAATATCATTACTTAATTCATCTTTATATCTTTCGGATAAACAGCCCATTACATACAAGTTATCTATTTTACCGTCTGTTTTAGCTTTAGCAAATTCTAAAATTGTATTGATTGATTCTTCTTTAGCATCGGCAATAAATCCGCATGTATTAATAACAACGGTATCCGCATCGAAATTAAATTCGTCGAAGGTAAATTCTATATTTTTATCGTTAATTTGGGTTGCCAAATTTTCGCTGTCAACGAGATTTTTAGAGCAACCGAGGGTTATTATGTTAATTTTTGCCATATAACTAAGTTAAAAGTATAAAGATTAAAGTCAAAAGACAAAATGAAAATTATTATAATGACAAAACCGCATAACTTTTATGAGATTTATTACTTCTCCTTATTTTTAGTATGCGATTTTGCCTTATCCATTTTACACTTTGTTATGGGCTTTTATTGTTAATTATTATCTATTTCAAAACTTCCGCCACCATTAAAATTTGAAAATATAAACGAAACTCTCCAAGTACCCACATCACCTTCTTCTGATAAGCCATCATAAAAATCTACATCAGAACTACCGGTAAGAGTTTTATTTAAGACTTCTTTTCCTTTTGCGTCATTTAATATAAGTTGAACGTCACCTGCGGAAGAAGAAGTAATATCAAATTTAACCTTTGCTTTGCTACTTGAATTTACCCAAGCAAAAGAATAAGTTCCGGAATCATTAGTCCCTGCATAATTTGCATCAGGATCACTGTCTCCCGAAATATCTCCGACAGTTCCTGTGTAAGTATTTTCAATTATCTCAGTGTTTTCAAAATCGTCATATTTATCTTTATTACAAGAAAATAATACAATTAAACTGAATAAAAAGAAAAATCTAATAATTGTTGTTTTTTTTAAAGTTTTCATAATTAAAGGGTTTTAAATTTTGCCTACTCCGTTTTTTTAGGTCTCTTCGGCTTATTCCGACCTTGTACTGTTAGTAATTATTTTTTAAAAATTATAACTTTATTTCTTTTCCTCCGATTAAGTCGTTTTGGTTTTGTCATTTTTTCTGTTATTATCAAAAAGATAATCGTAACATAAAATTCGGTGTAAACGGTAAAGAATAAATAAAATCTTGACTTAGTTCGTCATACAATGTATTTTTTCCGTTGATACTTACGCCAATTGGCATATGATTATTAAGGATATTGCGTAAAGAAATTCCCGCTTTTAAATGTATATCTTTTGAAGGAATCAATTTGAAATTATAAGAAACAGAACAGTTTAATTCTTGAAAATCCGGCAATTTGGCTTCGTTTATATGGTCTTCATCCAAATAGCCGTCAATAATGCGGGTATATGGCGAACCCGAACGGTATAACCACGATAATCCTGCCTGAAAATGATTATTATGATAAATAATTGAACTGTTCAAAATATGCATTACTTGTTGTGACGATGTGAAATATTGTCCGTTATTAATACGGTCAAATTTCTCAGATGATTGGGTAAAATTATATTTTAACCATATATTGAAGTGTCCTACACGTCTTTTAATAAAAAAATCTAAACCAAAAGTTTTACCGGTTCCTGTTTGAAATTGATTGTCTTGTTCAAACAGATAGCCTAAATATAAGCCGGATAAATTTTTATAATAACTGTAATATAAGTCAGTATTTATCAACCATTTGTGTTTTTTAAAAATATATGTGTTCGTGATTTGTTTGCGAAGTATCGGATAAAAAGGTTGACCATTTGCTATTCGCCACAATCGTCCTTTGTATAAATAATTGTTACTGTTAAAAGTTTCGTTTATTTGAAATATATCCTGTCGTTGCTGTTCATAATTAATTTGTAAAGTAAAGTTTTTGTTGAATTTATATTGAAACGATATTAACGGGTCAAAATATATTTTGGAAAAACCTGTATAATAAGAAATTTTACCGCCTATTTTAAAGGTCTTTTTTAATTTTTTATAAGTATCGGTTATATACAGATGATGTGTCCATGCAGTATTGTCTTCTGTCTCTAAGTGATAGAAAACATCCTTGTATTCTTTAAAATCAATTAAAAGTCGTTTGAATACGGACTGTAATCCGAAATTCAACCGGTGTTTATTAGCAGGAATAATAAAATCCGATTGAATATTATAATTTGTTATATCATTTAATTTGTCTATAAATGTTGTATAATAGGAAGTCGAATTGTAGTAGGTTTTGTGATGATAATCTAAAGTGTAATCGGAATATGAAAATATAAAACTTTTATAAAAAGTTTTGGTATTCTTCCATTTAATACCAAATCCCTGTTCGTCATTCTTTGAAATATATTTGTGTTCCGAATCATCTATTTTTATAATATTTTCAAAATTGTTATTAATACCCAGTATGTTTAATTTAAGATGATTATTCTTATTTGGATAATAGTTGGCTGTAAATCCTAAATCACTGTATGAATAGTTTTCTTTATCTATTTGTAAACCATAAAAGGCTTTTTCTTGATATTTCTTAAAAGTCAAAGTTTTGAGTAGGTTTTCATAAGAATGTCTCATCGAAAATATAATACCAAGTTTATCGGATATAACAGGAATTTCAGTTACAAAATCACCATCCAATCCGTTAATGCCAAAATTAACCTTCATTTTTTCTGCAATGCTGTCAGTAGTATTTATAGCAATAACACTACTTGTATAATTGTTATATTGCAAAGGAATATTTTTATAAAAATATGTAATGGTTTGACTTGGGTTTGCATTAAAGGGCGAAATCATTCCGAATAAATGTCCCCTGTGGTAAATGGGAATATCATTCCATAATATTTGATTATAGTCAGATTTTCCCCCGTGAACATTTAAGTTGACAGAAGTTCCGTCAAAGCTGTATACACCCGGCAGTTGTTGTATGCCTTGAAAAATATCCGCATCTATATTGCCGGGAATTAATCCTAAATTTTTAAGGTCTATTTTAAATGAACCATTATCTAATAAACTAATTCCTTTAATTAAAAAAGCATTAATTGTTACACCAGTTAGAGTAACATTCATAACACTTTGTTCTAACGTAAGGTAATAAAATTTATCGGATATTTTATGAAAAACTATGTTGCTGTGAGCTGAAATTATTTGTAAAACAGAGTCTAATTGATCGTTTTTTATATCTAAAATTATTTTAATATTATCAAATTTTTCGTTAGGGTATGAAAATTTTACTTCAAATTCTTTTTCCAATTTATTTAAAACTTTTGGTAAAGTTATATTGTTAAAATAAAAATGATGTTCTTGTGCTGAAATAGTTTGTACCGTAAATAATAAAGTGAAAATTAAGCAATAACGCATTTCTCTTATTTTTTTGCCGTTAATTTAATATTGTTTCCGTTTATTTCATAATCAATATTTAAGGGATTTAAAACTGATTTTAAACTATAATTGAGATTATCGGCTGGAATACCGCCGGTAATGATAGTTGTTGTGTCTATGTTATGAGTATTGAATTTTACATTATATATTTTCTCCATTTTTCTTAATATAAGTCCGATTGGTTGTTTTTCAAAACTGTACAGGTTGTTCAATTTTAATGGCTCTGTCTGTTGAGTTTTAATTTTGTGAATTTTATTATTGCTTACGGCAATTCCGTTTCCGGGTGTTAAAACAAAAGATTTTTGCTTGACAGTTGCTACTTTTACCTTTCCTTCAAAACAAATTACTCGGTATAAATTATTTAAATCGTTTACTTCAAATTGGGTTCCTAACACACTAACGGTTCCCTGTTTGGATATAACTTGAAATTTACTTCCCTTTTTAACTTTAAAATAAGCACTTCCCTCAAACAATATATTACGCTTTTCATTCCATTTCTTTTTATTAAATTTTAAAACAGATTGTCCGTATAAAACTACCTGAGAACTATCAGGCAACAAAAAAAATTGTTTTTGTGCATCAGCAGTTTGATAAACAGTATAATTCTCAGTATTAAAATATCTGATACCAAAAAAGAAAATTAGTATAGCTGCTGCCGCCGAAAAAGCAATTTTAGCAAATCTGTTAGTCCTAATACTGAATGCTTTTCGGGGTTGTTCTTCTATTTTGGATTGTAATCTTTTCCAAATAACTTTTTTCTTGTTTTCTGCTTGATGCAATAATTCAAAACTACTTCTGATTTTAACAAATTGTTGATATTCTTTCTCAGACATAATGCTTTGAAGCATTTGGTCAGAAATAATTCCTTCTAACCAGTCGGATAGTAATTTGTTTTTATCATTGTAGATAGTTTTCATTTATTTTTACTTATTTATTATATAACGATTAAAGCTCTGTTTACCCTGTAAATTAATATTGGTCACTAATATATTTTCTTACTGTTTGTAAGGCACCTTTCATTCTTTGTTCTACGGTTTTGACTGAGATATTCAAGATTTCAGCTATTTCTCTATATTTTTTCTTTTCAAATCTGCTCAATTCAAATACTTCTCTTTGTTTTTCGGTCATCTGCTTAAAAGCAGATTGAATTTTTTTAAAAAATTCTTCTTCAATCATTAAGAATTCCGGTGTCTCATAATTTTTGTCTTGTAAATTATTTTGTTGTTGATTCTTTTTGATAACTTTTTTATGTTTAACGGCATCCAAAAAAAGACGGTTGGCAACGGTAAATAAATAGTATTTGGCTTTATCTTTAGTAACTTTGTTGCAGTTGTTCCATAGTTTAATAAAACTTTCTTGTGCTAAATCTTCGGTTTCATCAAAGCTCTTGGTTTTGAAATACAAAAAACGAAGTAAGTCTTCAATATACTTGACATAAATTGTTTCAAATACTTTTTTTAAACAAATATCGTTTTTCATATCTTTGAATGACTTACATATGCAAATTTAAATATTTTATATTGGAATTTGATGTTTTTTTCAAAAACATATAGGGTGTTTTCGATGACTTGTCGTTTTATGTGTGAAAGGTGATAAAAACCTTAATGTTTAAAAAATATATAAACTTAAACCAAGAAAAAATGAAACGAACAATTCTATTATCAACAACAGTAATTTTTTTATTATTCAATATCGGTTGCAAAAAAGAAACAACTGTCAATGATGCAAAAGCCAAATTCACGGTAAAACAAAAAAATGCTGCCAAAACCTTAAATAAATCTGTAAACACTGGTAGTTTTGCTTTTAGCAAGGTTGTCATAGGTATTAGCAAAATTGATTTTGAAATGGAAACCGGCAGTAATGATCAAGATTATGAATATGAAGGCAATTACATATTTGATGTATTGACAGGCACTTCAACTCCCCTGATTAATTACGTGGAAGTTACTCCCGGAACATATCACGAATTGGAAATTAAAGTAGACAGAACCTTGTCTAGCGGAAATTCAATAGAAATTAACGGAACTTACACAGAAGACGGAACAACATATACATTTGAATATTCATCTATTTTGGACGAAGACTATGATGTTGATAATCTGTCAGGTGTAACGGCTGATCCAAATTCTGATATAATATTTACTTTATATCTGGATTTACCGACTTTGTTCAACGGTATTGATTTTTCCGCAGCAACTGTTGATGATGATGGTGTAATTAGAATTAATGATAATTCCAATTCAAATTTAGCTGAAACTATTGAAGATATTTTTGATGATGTAATGGATTTTGACGATTAAATTTTCAGATAATGACTAGTCCTAAAAATCTGTAACGGTTATTTAGGACTAGTCACTGGAAACGTTTAAATAAGCAACGTGCGGAGTTAATTTCGATAATATACCGGACAGTAAAAAAACTGCTCGGTATATACTTCATCGGAAGAACCTATCCCTGACGAGTTGCTCCTCAGCAGAGCTCGTTTCTGTTTCGGTTCAACATTTGCAAAATTCTAAATTAAAAACTATATTTACAACTTGTCGAAAAAGTCTACCATATACATTACAAGTAACGGATTATTACGGTTTGAAGTATTAACTTTTAGAAAATTCATTTTAAAAAGTCGGAGTTTTAATTATTCCGACTTTTTTATTTTTTGACATCTTTGCAGAAATAATTATTTTGTTAATTTATAATATTTTATAGTTGTTTTATCCTCTTATATTGTTACTTCATCAAGTAAATATTGCATTTTAAGTAAATAATTACTGAATATGAAATTTAAATCGTTTGTTTGAATAAATCTTTTATTTATTAATTAAAATAAAACAACATGAAAACAACACAAAAATTAATGTACGTAATTATGATAGCTGTTATTGCAGCTTTCGCATCTTGTAAAGGTGAAACGGGACCTGCAGGTCCTGCAGGAGCAGACGGAACTGACGGTATTAACGGTACGGACGGAACAAACGGACAAGACGGAAACGCAAACGTAATTGCTTCATCGTGGATATCTCCTACATGGTCAGCTACTAATGCCACATATGGATATTTTAGCTATGCTGATGCAGCAATCACAAAAGACTTTTTAAGTACCGGTGTTATTTTATCTTATATGGACTGGTACGGAGATACAACAAATATATATTCTGTGCCTTATTCATATTACCAAGCAGGAAATTTCATCAGTTTTGATGATAATTTGTTAGTAGGAAGTATAAAATGGTTTTTTTCAACTAGCGTTAATTATACGCCTAATACCGGATCAAAATTTAGATATGTGCTAATTCCTGCAAGTACAACAAGCAAATCAGCAAATCCGCAACAAGAAATCTTGTATAATCTTGACAAAGTCGGAGTTGATGTTAACAATTACTATCAAGTAATGGATTATTACGGTTTGAAGTATTAACTTTTAGAAAATTCATTTTAAAAAAGTCGGAGTTTCAATTATTCCGACTTTTTTATTTTTAAATAAGTTTGTAAAAATAATCCCAAAGGATATCATTCGGCGGTTTTGCCGTAATGCTTATCGGCTCTTTTTTTACGGGATGAATAAATTCAACCGAATATGCGTGCAAATGAATTCCGCCGTCGGGATTTGAGCGCGGAAACCCGTATTTTAAGTCTCCTTTAATATAACAACTTAACTTGGCAAGTTGTGCACGTATTTGATGATGCCTGCCGGTATGAAGTTGAATTCTGAGAAGATAAAATTTATCCGAATTTCCGATAAGTTCATAAGTTAAGCAAGCTTCTTTTGAGTTTTTCACTTTCTTATCATAAGCATACGATTTATTCTGTTTCCTGTTTCTGACCAAAAAATGTGTAATCGTATCTTTTATTTTAGGGGGTTTGTTATTTACAACGGCAAAATAGGTTTTATGAACCTCTTGTTCGCTGAACATTTTATTAAGTCGGGTAAGTGCTTTACTCGTGCGTGTAAAAATAACAATACCGCTTGTCGGACGGTCGAGTCGGTGGGTTATTCCGAGGAAAACATCGCCGGGTTTATTATATTTTTATATTTTTGTTTTATGTATTGTTTTACTTCATCGGCAAGTGTTTTATCACCGGTTTTATCACCTTGAACAATATCTCCGCATTTTTTGTTTACTATAATAATGTGATTGTCTTCGTAGAGTACTTCGGGCATTTCAATAAAACTTTCTTTGAGTAAAAATTTTTGACAGATGTTTTTGAGAATTTTCAGTGTCTGTTCGCATTAAAATCATCGGAATGTCAATTTCCGGCTCAATATTAC
>JAADGE010000079.1 GCA_013152535.1 Chlorobiota bacterium | reverse complement strand
GAAGCCGCCATGGAATGGGAACGGCAAAACGGATGTAATAAAAATTGGCTTTAAATTTTATAATTATGAAAATACAAGACAGATATTCAGAAGAAGATTTTTCTGATTTTTTAAATGATGTAATAAATTCAGAAGAACTTGAAGGAAAAGAATTAGGTATAACAAAATTAGTTTTGGATAAAGGATACGATAAATTGACTGATAAGCAAAAGTATGTTTTTGATGAAAAGGTAGTCAAATATTTTTATATAGAAAAATGCGAAAGGTGTTTCTCCGAAATACCTTGGTCCGAAATGTTTTATGCTTATGATTACAATCATTTGTGCGGTTATTGTGAACATGTTTATGAAAAAATGATGAAAGAATAATTCAAATCTTATGCTTGATAATTTAATAAAACAAAAAACCGAACAAATATCTTATAATAAAGCGGAGTTAAAAAATATTGCGAAATCCTCAAACCATTTAAGAGAGATTATTAAGAACCAACCGGATTACAGGTCTTCTTTTATCGGTGGCTCATATAAAAGAGGAACACTTGTAAAAGGAATTAGTGATATTGATATTTATTATGAATATACGGGAGAAGGAAATCCGCAAACTGCTTTAACAAGATTAAAGAGTTGTTTGTTACAGGCATATCCGAATTCTGAAATAAAACAAGACAAACCTTCCATTTTAGTTGATTTTCAAAGAATACCTTTTAATATTACTCCTTTTAAAATTTATTCCGGAAATAAAAATATTCCAAGCAATAATTTGCGAACTTGGCAGCAAATAAATCTTGAAAGTTTAGAAAAATCCGTTAAAAAACTTAGGGAGAAAAATACGGACTATATTTTTTTAATAAAAATTATTAAGTTTTGGAATATAAAAAGGGGAATTGGTTTAAAGAATTTTAAAATAGAACAAAATATTTGCAACTTTTTTTTATCACAAAACTATACAAGGAATAAGAATATATCTGATTGGATGTGGGAATTCTATATGAATATCGGACATAAGAAAGATGCGGATATAATATTCTCGTTAATGAAAAATAATTATAATAGTCAAGAACTGAAAAACCAATGGTTAAATTTTATTGAAAACAGATGAACAAAGAACTTATAAAACAATGGGGCGAAAATACTGCTTACGGTGCAAAATGTCATTTTAAATCAGCCGATTTAAAACGTATTTGGATAAAGATATTTGTTATTGTGAATATATTGTTTGCAATCTTTTCTATAATGGATTTAGGCTTTTCTGATATTACAAAAGCTTTTGGTATAATTTCATTAATTGCTTCAATATTGATATTAGTTAATGAATCAAAAGAAGATAAAAATACAATTAAAAGACACATGTTAACAGGAGACGAATATTTGAATTTGCATTATGAACTACAAGAACTTTTTTATAAAGATTCTGTTGAAGAAAGTGAGTTTAATTCTGTTTCAAAAAAAGTAAAAAAAATGAATAAAAAAGAGAAACCGATAATAAATCAATATGCCAAAAGGAAAGCTAAAAAAGCTATTGAAAAAAAAGGAGAAATGAAAACTTGGTGGAAAGAATAATATGGAAAGTTTAAACTATTATTTAACTAAAATTTCAAAAGATTTATTTATTAAAAACCAGTCTTTTGAAAGGGAAAAAATAAAAAAATCTGTTAATGCAATTATTGAAAAGTTAGAAATTCATTTTGATGATAAAATTGAAGATGTCATTAAGTTTGGCTCATACACAAGAGGGACAATCTTACCGAGAAAATATGATGAGAATTCAGATGTTGATGTAATGGTTATGTTTAATACAAGTAAACATCCGGAAAAAACAGCAGAAACATATCGAAACAATTTGATGAAGTTTGCAGAAAAATATTATCCTCGTTCAATCTCATATAAAGATTTACCTTCGGTTATTATAGAACTGCGAAATATTAAATTTGATTTAGTCCCTGCAGTAATAATTAGAAGGTGGTTTACAGATAATATATATATTCCTGACAGTAAAAACACTTGGCAAAGGACAGATCCGGATGGTTTTAATGAAATCTTAATTAATGCTAATAAGAAATTCAGTTCAATTGTAAAACCGATTATCAGATTATTAAAATATTGGAACAGTCAAAATGCTTATCCTTATGATTCATATTTCTTTGAACAAGAGATTGCAAATATGAATTTCAAAGGAGATAGTGTTGAAACTGGATTCTATTATGCAATAGAGCATTTAGGGTTTTCAAGGAATGATTCTAATGAATTTAGGGCTAAACTTAATAGACTAAAATCTAATAAAAATAAAGTTATAAAACTATTAGAAAAAGGTGATAAGGGTAAAGCAAAATCACAATTACACAAAATTATTCCGAATATTTATTTAAAATAAAATCATGGAAGAAACTTATCAATATGAAAACATATATATCGGAGCATTTATTTACACAATGGGATATATTGCCGGGAAAGGCAGATTAAAAGATATTTCTTTAAACTTATATCAACAAACACCGAAAGATAAGATATTAGCTGATTTATTTGCCAACTGGGGCGGTAAAAATTTCTTAATAGAATTTAAAAGAAGTAAAAAGCAAATTAAAAATGAATTGAAGAAAGAAAATAAAAATAAGTATATTAGATATTTAAATAATGAAGCAGAGCAAGAAATAAAAAATATATCAAAAAAAGGTCATTTCCTCTGTTTTCCTGTTTTCGAGGAGCTACAATTTTCTGTTTATATGAATATTAATAATCCTGTAATAAAATCTTGGAACATTGAGGTATTTGTAAAGACTATAAATTGCAATAACGGGAATATCGGATTGTCTTTTAATGAATTTAAAGAGTATTTAAATATTCAAATGAGAAAGCAGATACATCAAGTATATCGGGAATAATAGTAAACGTATCAGAAAATAACAAGATTAGTTTTGTCCAATTTCAAAATTTGAACATATTAAATCAAAAGCTTTCAGAAAAGTTAAATATTAATAAAAAAGAAGGTATAAAACTTTAACCCCAATCAAGTATGAAATCACAAACCCTGTCAAAAGAAAATTTTTATACATATCGAATAAAAAACAAAGCAACAAAACATTTTTTGTTTCTCGGGAGCGATGCCGTTAAAGAAAAACGCTTTATGCGAAATCTTACTCGACCGAAAATTAAAAAAGAGTATGCGGCACAAGTTCCCGG
>JAADGE010000034.1 GCA_013152535.1 Chlorobiota bacterium | reverse complement strand
TTTTGAACATGTTGATCCGACTGCTACAACAGCTTGTATGAGTTGCCATACCGGAAGCAAAACAGGCAAGGTACACATAAATCATATGTAGAAACGAACAGCCTTAAATTGCAGTAATAAGGGTAAGTTTGATAATTCAAATAATTGACACAGATAATAATAACTCAATTACAAATCTAAAGAAGCAGTTATCCTGCTGCCAATTGGCAGCAGGTGCACTTCTCACGTACCGGTTTCCTACACAACGGCTCATCACTATTATCTGCCGATAAAGCAGGTAAAAGATAATTTGAATTGTATCTCAGGTATAACTCTGTTTACTTTTGAAAGTTGTTCAGTAAATGAAATTATATTCCTTTATTTGGTTTATTATTCACGTTTAGAATTATTTAAACAGCGTTCATAAGAAAGCTGTTACTTAATTCCGATGTTTCCAAATATAATAACGTAAATGGTTATACACCCAAGTATATATGTTTTTTTAGTTTTCTGCAATATTCGTAAATCTGTAATGACCGAATTATATGTAAACAAATTATCAATAAAAAAAAGTTGCTCTAACGGAATAACAGTCTCATAATTTTTTCTAAATTTGTATTTTTAATCATATTCTAATAAAAAGAAACAATTATTATAACTAAAAAGATGAAAACAAAAAATTTAGTCATTATCTTAACAGTTCTCGGAACAATTACATTATTTTCGTGTAAGAACAAAGATTTATTTGAGCAACCGACCATTGATGTTACAGGTTTTTCCCTTCAGGAACTTCCTAATGAATATACTCACCTGAATGTTGATATGTTGATTACGAATAACGACAAAAGAGAAGCTCAAATTGCGGATGCTTCGTATCAAGTTGTTGTTGAAGGTGTTACATCGGAACCTATGACAAGTGATATCAATAAAGAAATTCTTGTCGGGACACCTCTTGAACTTACTTTGCCTTTAACCTTAAAAACAGCAGATGCCATTAAATTATTAGCAAAATTAGATAAAGGTGAAAAGCTCGATTATTCGGTTACGGGAACATTTCATGTTGATGAACCGGTTTTAAAACGTTTTAATTTACCGATTGACGTACAAGGAACAGCAGATGTTAAAGCAGGTTATGCAGACTTTTATAAACAACCTGAAGTAACAGTTACAAAATTAGATTTGGTTTCAACTGTTGACAGTACAGCCGGATTTACTTACCATTTCAATGTTACCTGCGATGTTAAAAATACTGATACACACAGCGTAACAATTGACGAGCTTAAATATACTGTTGATATTGCCGGTATTGAGTCGGAAGAAAGCACATATACTAAAACAATTGCAATTAACGGAGGTGCCACACAAACACTTACACTGCCGGTTACAATTATTCTGACCTCCGACCAGGAAACCGATTTTGCAAATGCCATAGCATCCGGCACAGTAGATTATTCTGCAGAAGGCACATTCCATGCCATAAAAGTTGACGGTGCAACAACCGATTTCATATTACCGCTTTATGTTACAGGAAGTATTTCCGTTGCAGATATGTTTGAACAACCGGATATAACGGTGAATACTATTGACGGGACTTATACAGTTAACGGAACAATTCCGTATAATACTTACTCTTTTTATTTGAATGTTAATACAACGATTGAAAATTTAGACCCGCGAGACGTTGTTATCAGTGAAATTGAATACGTTGTTACGGTAGAAGGCGTTCAGTCTGAAACGCATTATTATACCGATACGTATTCATCCAATCTCTCAATTGCAGGAGGAGCATCGGTAAATCTTACTTTACCTGTTAATTTCTTAGATATGAGTAATGCGGAAGGAGCTGCTCTGTTGGCTGCTCTGGGAGATGGTTCTGCCGATTATACAATAGACGGAACATTCCATGCAATAAGTGTTGACGGTTCGGCGGCTGATTTATATTTACCGCTTCACGATACGGGTTCCGTACCGATTACTTTAACAGAAAATAAATAACAAGTTAATTTCAATATATATATATAAAGAACCGTAAAATTTTTACGGTTCTTTTTTCTTTTCAGATAAACTATAAAAAATTTTCCAAATTCTCAACAACAGGTTCAATTGCTTCCGGAATTGAAATTACGGATTGCACGGATTTTAAATCTTTAAGTCCGCTGCCGGTCAGTAAAACAACAATATTAGTATTATCTTTTATTTTTCCGTTTTCTTTTTGAGAAAGTATTCCGGCAAAAGCCGTTGCCGCAGCCGGTTCTGCAAATAAGCCCGTATTTCTTGACAATAAAGCTGATGCTTCGATAATTTCTTTATCGGAAACGGTAAGGTACTCTCCGTCATATTTTTTAATAAATTGTTTTGCCATATAGAAATTACGAGGAATATCAACTGAAATAGAATCGGCAATTGTTTTACTCGGTTTTATCTCAAATTTTTCATTATCAATATTTCGCGAAAGATTATCGCTGCCTTCGGATTGCACGGCAACAATTGTCGGCATTTTTTCAATAATGCCTAACTTAATCAAATCTTCAAAACCTTTAAAAACTCCGGAAATGATTACACCGTCGCCGACGGGAACAAAAATTTTATCGGGAACAGTTTGATTTAATTGATCGTACAATTCAAAAGAAACAGTTTTTTTGCCTTCGATTGTAAAGGGATTAAAAGCCGTATTTCTGTTATACCAACCATATCTTTCAGTTGCTTTTATACTTAAATCAAAAGCATCGTCATAAGTTCCTTTAACAGGAATAATCGTTGCCCCGTACATTACAATTTGCGTCAATTTTGCCAAAGGTGCCGTTTCCGGAACCATAATTATTGCTTTTTGATTTTGAGAAGCACATATTCCGGCAAGGGAAGAGCCTGCATTTCCGGTTGATGCAGCTACTATGGTATCAATTCCGTTTTCTTTTGCGTAAGCGGAAACAATATACGAAGCCCTGTCTTTAAATGAAAAAGTCGGATTTTGCGAATCATCTTTCAAAAATAAATTGAACAGCAATTTTTCACCTTTCAAATTTAACTGCTTATAAAGAGGTGTCTCTCCTACTCTCAATTCAGAAAGACTTTTCAAATTATTAATCGGCAATAAATCAATAAACTTTGTTTCTTTCAGTTTAACAAAAATATCGGAAGATGTTATTTTTAAAATTTCAGAATAATTATAAATAACTTTCAGTACACCTTTGGGCGGTTTGTCGGGAGTATTTG
>JAADGE010000043.1 GCA_013152535.1 Chlorobiota bacterium | reverse complement strand
ATAACACAATCATTGAAAAAGCAGATTTCCGAACCTCTTTTAACTATTCGATCGACCCTGAAATAAACCGTATAAAAAAAGCAATATTTTCTTTGTATGGAGTAATTGGACTTTTAGATAAATATGACTTAGAAATTGAAATGTTAAATGAATAATTAGTTAGAAATCACAATTTTTGCGTAATATGTTCACTACTGACCAAAATAAATAATAAATAAGAATTGCGACAACTAAAATCAATGATTTTAAACAACTAAAATCAATATTTAAAATTACACCCCCCCATATTAAAATATCATAATTATTTAACACGGTAGTCATTCCGTACACGATAAAAGTCATTCCGTACACGATAGAAGTCATTCAGTACTTGATACGGAATCTTAAAAGAATCAGATTACCTTATTATTTAGTCGTCCCTGAAAAACCAATTAAGTAACAATAATGCTAATAAGTTGTGCATAAAAAGTTATTGATAATTTTGCAAGAAAGTAATAATTTTGTATAAAATTCTTGCAAACAAATAAATAAAAGTCAATGAAGGGAATTGTTAAAAACACTAATGAAGCACAGTTATTTTATAACAAGCTATCAAGGGCATTAAATCCAAAACACAGTTTATATAAATTAGCCGGAAAAATACCGTGGAATGAGTTTGAAGAAACGTTTTCAAAACACTATTCAAAACGATATGGCAGGCCAAGTAAACCGATACGACTAATGGTATCACTATTGTTATTAAAACAGCTTTATAATGTATCGGACGAGCAAGTAGTAATGCAATGGACAGAGAATCCGTATTGGCAGTATTTCAGTGGAATGCAAGAGTTCCAGTGGGAGTTACCATGTGATCCGACGGAATTAGTAAAATTCAGGAACAGAATAGGCGAAAAAGGAGCCGAGAAGATATTTGAAGTAACAGTGAAAATGCACGGCAAGGAATCCGAAGAAAGAGAAATCATAGCAGACACGACAGTGCAGGAAAAAAACATAACATATCCTACGGACACAAAATTACATTTGCAAATAATAGAATGGGTATGGCGAATATCCGATAGAGAACAAATAAGATTAAGACAGACATACAAAAGGACAATACCAAAATTGAAATTCAAGACAAGATATTACCGAACACTAAAAAGAAAAAAAGAAGGCAAGGCGGCAATAAGGAAAATAAAGACGATAGCGGGCAGATTAATAAGAGACATAGAGCGTAAGATGAGCCAAGAGCAATTGTTGAAGTATTCACAAATGATACAGAAATGTTATAGGATATTAAATCAGAGAAGAACAGACAAGAACAAGCTTTATAGTTTATACGAAGAAGTAAGTTGCATAGCCAAAGGCAAAGAGCATAAGAAATATGAATTTGGGAGTAAAGTATCGATACTGTTAACCAAAACAACGGGAATAATAGTAGGAGCCAAGAATTTCAGAGGGAATCCTTATGATGGTAAAACATTAGAGCCGGCGTTGGAACAATACAAAAAGATATTAAAACAAGAGGCACAAAGAGTATTGGTTGACGGAGGGTACAGAGGCAAGGGACAAATAGGCGAAACAGAAATAATGCGAGTACACGGCAAGCGTAAGAAAGGTTGGAGTAAATGGCGATGGAAACAGAGGTTCAAGAGGCGGGCTTCAATAGAACCTGTTATTGGGCATTTAAAACAAGACCATAGATTAGGAAGGAATTATTTGAAAGGCGAAATCGGAGACAGTGTAAACTTATTGTTGAGCTGTGCGGCATTCAACTTAAGGAAGCTAATAAACAGCCCAAGTTTTATTTTTGCCCGATTTAAACTTGCATTAAAATTGATTTTTAATCAATATATTTTGATTTTATTCTCTTTTGATTTTGAATAATACAATAATAAATTATTATTCTGCCTCTAATTTGTTTTTTTCAGGGATGACTAAATATTATTAAAGAAAACTTTTATGCAAAAAATATATCTCGTTGACGGAATGTCAATTGTTTTCAGAGCTTATCACGCATTGTCGAAGTCCGGATTGACAGCCCCAAACGGTGAACCCTCAGGTGCTGTTTACGGTTTTATTAATATTCTCACTTCTTTGCTCGAAAAAGAAAATCCCGAGAAAATTATTGTTGCTTTCGATAGAAAAGAACCGACATTTCGCCACGAAAAATATCATTTATACAAAGCTAATAGACTTGCTTTCCCCGAAGATTTGGTTCCTCAATTGAAACGTATCAAAGAATTTTTGAATATTGCTAAAATACCGCAAGTCGAACTACCGAGATACGAAGCAGATGATATTATCGGAACATTATCTAAAAAAGCATCGGAAAATGGCTATGAGGTTATCTGCATCACATCTGACAAAGATTTTTATCAATTAGTAAATGAAAAAGTTAAATTATACAAGCCGTCAAGAACTAAAAGAAATGAATTTGATATTGTATCTTTTAATGAAGTTTTTAATAAATTCGGAGTCGAACCCGACAAAGTAATTGACGTTCTCGCTATTTTAGGCGATACTTCCGATAATATCCCCGGCGTCAAAGGTGTTGGTGAGAAAACAGCTATTCCTTTAATACAAAAATATCAAACTCTCGAAAATCTTTATGAACATTTAGATGAAATTGATAAAAAAGCCGTTAAATCAAAACTCGAAGATAATAAAGAAAACGCTTTTCTTTCAAAAGATTTGGTTACTATTGATACAAATGCACCTATTGAAATTGATTTTGAAAATATAAAAATCGAAAAACCGAATTATGCAGAACTTAACGATTTTTTTAATACAATGGGCTTTAGAACTATTAAGCAAAAATGGCTCTCAAAAGCATCTGCTTCTAATATCTCGGAATTTGACCATATCGAAAATAAAGGAACTGACAAATTAAAAGATATGGAAAAATCTTATCATTTAATTGATGATATTGACAAATTAGATAAGTTGATTGAGGATTTAAATAATTCAAAATTACTATCGGTTGACCTTGAAACAAGTTCATTGGATAGACAGAATTGTGAAATAGTCGGCATTTCATTGTCTTTTCAAGAAGACACGGCATATTATATTGCTGTGTTTGAAAAGCCTAAAACCAAAGAACGGAAATTTGAATTTGAACCCGACGGGCAAGGTAGTCTTTTCAGTGCAAATCCTGAAATAAAACAAACAAATGATAATGAAGAGATGCAATTCAAATCAATTCCTTTGGATATTGCTTTGAATAAACTCAGACCATATTTCGAAGGAAATCATATTGACAAATGCGGACAGAATATTAAATTTGATGCTTTTATTTTAAAACGTCATAATATTAA
>JAADGE010000035.1 GCA_013152535.1 Chlorobiota bacterium | reverse complement strand
GATTCGTGCGTTCCGGTATCAAGCCAAGCAAAACCGCGTCCCATCAATTCCACTTTCAATCTTTTTCTTTCCAGGTATTCCTGATTTACGGATGTTATTTCAAGTTCGCCTCTGTCGGAAGGGTTTACGTTTTTTGCTATTTCGACAACTTCATTGGTATAAAAATACAAGCCCGTTACGGCATAGTTTGATTTCGGATTTTCGGGTTTTTCTTCAACGGAAATAACATTTCCCTCATCATCAAATTCGGCAACACCGTATCGTTGCGGGTCTTTTACGTAGTAACCGAATACGGTTGCAATTCCGTCATTTTCAACATTCTCCCTTGCAGATTTTAAAAGTTTAGGAAGTCCGTGACCGTAAAAAATATTATCGCCCAAAACCAAAGCCACATTCTCGTTTCCGATAAATTCTTCGCCGAGAATAAATGCCTGTGCCAATCCGTCGGGACTGGGTTGCACTTTGTAAGAAAAGTTTAAGCCCAAATGATTTCCGTTTCCGAAAAGACGTTCGAAATTTCCGATATCTTCGGGTGTGGAAATTATTAAAATATCTTTTATTCCGGCAAGCATCAATACCGAAAGCGGATAATAAATCATCGGTTTGTCGTAAATCGGAAGTAATTGTTTTGAAACGGCTTTGGTTATGGGATACAATCGTGTTCCCGAGCCGCCGGCTAATATAATTCCTTTCATTAAGTGTCAGTTAATAAGTTAAAAGTGTAAAGTTAAAAGTTTATAAAGTTCTTATGATGCGTTCGTAAATTTTTTTAAAATCTTCCCATTCATCAATGTTAAAATTATTGTTGTGCCATAAAATAACAAAATTTCCTTCGTATTTTTTAACACTGTTTTTTAAAACCGCAAACTTACTAAAAAATAGTTCTTTATCAGGATATTTTTTTCTTGCCGCCTGTTCCATAAAAATCAGAGGGCGTTCTTTCAATACGAGTTTTTGTCTTGTAAGAATATTAAAAACAGAATATTCATAACAAGTTCCTGAACGAAAACCTACATTATTTATAAAACCGCCGGTGCTGTCAGTTTTAATTCCGGCATCGTTTAGCATTTGCCAAGTTTCCGGATTTGAAAAACGCAAAAAATGTTGCCTGCTTTCCGTAATTTTAATTTCTTTCGGGAAGCGTTGCAATTCTTCTTGAAACAGTTCTTTGTTTTTATACGAACGATATGTCCCGTGAACTCCGACAATATGCCCTCTTTTTAAAATGCTTCGCATTTTTGAAGTAGCAGCATCATCGGTAATGTTATATTGAGCGTCTTCTTCGCCACGCATTGCCGGAATAAAATAAAAGCGTGACTTTAAGTCCGACTTCTCGGATAAGTTCATTAAATAATCAAAAGTATCGTAGGGGTCTTTTATCTTGCCTTTTTTAATTTGAAAATAAGACTTATACGTATGAATTGCTTTTTTAAGATTTTTACGTTTTAAAATATCACCGCCCAATGCTTTAATAACTTTCGGCAATTTGTAGTAGCGGGCAAAAAAATCAATATCGTGCGTAATTACGGGCGTATATTTATGCTTGTTTTCAATTTTAAATCCGAGATATGCAAACATTCGCTGCAGCATTTCGGCATATTCATTTACAACGGGTCTTTCGTTAAAATTATGTTTTACGGAAAGCTGTGCCTCATCAGGTGTTCTGCCGTGCCGGTCTTTGTCCGACAAAACATATTCCTCCCAACGCGTAAGCATAAAAAACGATGATGCAAAAATATCAATGCCGCATCTGATAAGATTTTGCTCAATTTCTATATCCACGTTTCCGTAAATAACGGGTATATCTGCCTCGGGAGTAAATTTATTTTTTGCAAAAATTATTTTTTCGGGAATATTTTCTTTTTTAAGGTAGGCTAATTCTTCGGGAAATTGATTAAAAAAAACATCTTTTATTTCTATGATTTTATCCGCAAAAGAAATTTCGTAAATATCAGTATCCGAAACTTTAAGCTCATATCCTGTACCGAGAAAACCGGAAAGTAATACGTCAATTATATATTTTCTTTCGGGAATATTATTGTGGGGTATCCGGATATTGATTTGCATTTTACAAATTTAAAAAAAATTGCGGTTTATTTATCCGGTGATTAAAATGTAAATGAGACGACAGCCTGCCGGACTGCCTCTACATTATGATAAATTTATGAAATTAAAAAGAGCATTTTTTATCCGTAACGAGTTTTGTAATATCAGTGCCACGCTGTAGCATCGCACTGTCAAGATATACAATATTTATTATTCATTTAATTTTCTACTTTTGTAAAATGGGCAAATACCTGTAAAATTTGTACAAGAATATTGAACAACTAATTCACTTCTATTATTTTCAATTGTTAACATAATCTCAATAGATGTATCATCTTGTGTCCAATAAGAATAATACATTTTACCTGACAAATGAATACTTTCTTTACCAATTAAAGAATCTCGTTCGTACGGGAAATTATCATAATCTAAAAATGTATTACCATATTTATTTTCTAACCAATCTTTGAGTTTATAATAACTTTCAATATATTCATTTTCACTTTTTAAATTTTTAATATTATACCTTGCTGTTATTAAATTATCATTTTGGAAAAAATATTCAATAATGCAATTAATATCTAAAACTGTTGATTTATATTTCAACGTATCTGTAATATTTACAATCGGATTTAATTTTTCTGTCTCTAAAACCTTCGCTTTTGAACAAGCCCACATTATCTGCCTAAAATCAAAATATGGTTTCCTTTGTTGAAAGGTAATCGTTAATTTAGGAATTTTACTTATTACACTTTTCTCCATATTGTTTCTCCAATTAGAGTGAGTTTTGCTTATTGATATAATAACGGTATCATTATACAAATAATAATAATCTATTAATTTTGAAGGTTTAGAAAAAGTTGGTGTACCATATTTCAATAATATTAATCTAAAAGTTTTATCATATTGTTCATTTAAAACGACTTTATTTGTACCGGAATTTGTATTTTTCGATTTTAACAGTATTTTATTTAATTTGTTTGTTTTATTATTTATAATGAAATAAACTTTAAAATTAGAATTCAAAAAAACATAATCGTTTAAAAAATACTCAATACTACCATTTGAATATTTATCCTTTTCATTTAAAATTAAATCATTGCCGAATATTCTTCTAATATCTTCTGTTGTAGAATTCCAATTTAAATCATCAAATATTATATTTTCTTTTTGAGCTACCAGTAAATTCAAAAAAAATGTACTTATTATTAAAAAAAATATTGAGAACTTCATTATATATTCGTTTAAAAATTTTTATTTATAATTTTAAACACCCTGCGGGTTTATGAAACCATACTATAGCGTGGCACGGTGGTATAAATTTAATTATTGCACCATCATTCCTTGAAAAAAATATTTACCATCTTTTTTTATCAAAGAAAAAATCAAACTGTATCCGCCCTCCGGAGCTTTTGGTGTTTTAACGTTATAAACAATTTTCATCAAATTGCTGTCAACTTCAGAAACTAAATATTCCTTTTTGCTTAATGATTTCAGATGCATTATTTTATTCATATGATTTTGAAAAATAGATTTTGCATCAAAATAATTTACTTCATTATTTAAATCAATATTGCAATCAAAACAAGATACTGTATCAAGAGAATTTTTGACCAAAAAATTTACTTCATTATTTTCCATTGCTTTTACAAATTGCATCCAAAAAATATCAACATCCGGATATTCTTTTTCAGTTTTCGAATCTTTATCAGCATTACAAGAATTAAAAAACAAAAAAACAACAATAACATACTTAATAACATCCATATTTTACAAATTTAAAAAAATATCTTTCAAAACCATTTCTTCGTTTTCCCAACACAGTTCCGAAGATGCTTTTTTGAGGTTTTCTTTCCAAGTTTGCATTTTTTCCGGAGAATTGAGCATAAAATTTATTTTTTCGGCAATATGTTCGGGATTGTGATTTTCGATAAAGCAACCGATGTAGTATTTTGTTACAATGTTCTCAATTTCAGGAAGTTTACTTGCCAAAATAGGAACGTTTGCTCTGATGTAGTCAAACAACTTATTCGGAAGTGCATAATAATAATTTAAACCGTTATTTTCTTCGAGCGAAATACCGATATCGGCTTTTTTTGTATAGAAATACAATTCATCGAAAGGAATTTTTCCGGTAAAAAATACTTTATCTTTTAAATTCAACTTTTGCACAAGTGTTTTAAGATTTTCGAGAATATCGCCGCTTCCGATAATTAAAAAAACGGCATTTTCGATATATTGCATTGCTTTTATCATTTGCTCGATTCCTCTTCCGATATTTACAGCTCCTTGATACAGAATAACTTTTCGGTTTTTTATTTTTCCCGGCAAGAATAAAGAGACCTGCTTTTTAACAAATTCACATACAGGAATATTGCGTACAACTTTCATTTTAATACCGTATTTTTTATTGTAAATATCAGCTATCGAAGAGCATACGGTGTATGAATGTTTCACTTTCGGCAATATTATTCTCTCAATTTGTTCCCATATACGTTTTATTTTCGGTCGGTTTACAAGCTCCGGAACTTCGGTAAAATATTCGTGGCTGTCGTAAACGAGTTTCTTTTTTCTGATTTTTGAAGCAATAAAATTGGCAGGCAAAGTATCTAAATCGTTTGAAAGATAAATATCTGATTTTTGAAACAATAAAAAGAAAAATAAACGGATATTAAAACAAGCATAAAACAAAACACCTTTTTGAAAGAGCAAATTAAATCGTTTCGTTTTAAAAGAAAAATTTGCAGGTAAACTGTCAGGCAATTTTCTTCCGACAAGCAATACATCAAAACCAAATTTAATCAGAGAATTTGCAACTTTATTAACACGCTTGTCTGCAACCAAATCGTTGGTAACGGAAATAATTATTTTATTTTTTGTATGCTTCATTTTACCTTAACAAACAAAATATCTTTACTTAACAGTATCTGCCGGTAACAGAAACTATTACATATAAATTACTATTTCAAATGCAAACTTTTACGCATTATTAAATTCCCAAGATGAAAGTTCTTCAATAAATGAATAATAATTAAAATCAACTTTAATCGGTGTTACTGTTGCATATCCTTTTTCGATAAAAAACAAATCCGTGTCTTCTTTACCTGCATCGTAATTGGTAAGTTTTCCTGTTATCCACACAAAATTTCGCTTATGCGGATCATTTGCGGGAACAAATTTCTCGCCCCAAACTCCGTTTGCCCCTCTCATAGTCTTCATACCCTTGATATTAACTTTTGTAACATCAGGAAAATTTACATTTAAACTTACACCTTCCGGCAAGTCTTTTTCAATAACTTCTTTAATAATTTTTTCCATATACGGAATAACCGGAGAAAAATCAGCTTCAGAAGAATGATTATCAACCGAAAATCCGACAGAATTAATATTATGCAAACCGCCCTCAATTGCTGCCGCCATAGTTCCGGAATATAACACACTTACGGAAGTATTTGCTCCGTGATTAATCCCGGAAAGAATTAAGTCGGGTTTTCTTTCGGATAATTCGTGTAAAGCTAACTTGACACAATCAACCGGAGTTCCTGATATTGAATATTCAGTAAAACTGACTTTTTCAATAATTTTATCAAATCGTATTGGAGCGGCTTGTGTGATTGAATGCGACTTTGCAGATTGATGAGAATCCGGAGCAACCACTAATACATCACCGAATTTCTTTGCTGTTTCAATTAAAATTCTTAATCCTTTTGCTGTTATGCCGTCATCATTTGTTATTAAAATATAAGGTCTTTTTTCTGACATTCTCTTTCTTTTTATAATTTAGCCGCAAAGATAACAACTTAATGTTATTTATTATTAATTCCGAAATTTGACAATGCTGAAATCAGAAACAAAAATACGCGTTCGCTACGGCGAAACCGATCAAATGGGATATGTTTATTACGGTAATTATCCGCTTTACTATGAAGTTTCCAGAACCGACATGATTAAAAAAATCGGTTGGACATACGGTGAAATGGAAAAAAGCGGAGTTATGATGCCCGTTGCTTCTTTAAACGTAAAATATATTCGCCCTGCATTTTATGACGAAGAATTAACGGTTAAAGTTGTCGTGAAAAATATGCCTACAAAGAAGATGGAATTTGAATACGAAGTATTCAACGAACAAAACAAATTAATAAACAAAGGTAATACAACTTTGGTTTTTGTTGATATGAAAACCGGAAGACTTACAAATCCGCCGCAAGAGTTTACTGACAAGTTAAAAAAGTATTTTAAATAATTCAAAGGACACAATCTTTTATTTCTTACCTTTTTCAATAACAGCAATTCGTTTTTTTCCGTCGATTTGGATTATTAATTCTTTTTCAAATATACAGTGTTTTACAAATTTTGTTTGTTCAATTATTTTTTGTTTTTCCAACACATCCCATTTTACAAAACATTTCTCACTATTGTGATTAACTGACATATATGCAACATTCATTGCAGTGAGATTATGAAAAAAATGAGAACCTGCCGATGCCTCCAGCGGGAAATCTTCCAAACTTGTTTCAACAATTACTTTGGCATTTGAAATTTGTGTCCATTTTACCGGAATACCAATCCATTTATCTCGTGTTCCCCATCTTCCCGGACCGATTAGCAAATAATGCTTATTTTTACTTATCATTTTTTTGTTAAAGGCATCAATATCTTTTGCAATTTGTTCGGTTTCAGATTTATCAAAAGTTGCAGGATTAACATAAATAACATCTTTAATATGTTTTATTTTACCGTTGCCCATTGCATTTTCGGAAATTAAAAATGCCTTTTCAATATTTGTTTCAGAAATATTTATACTGTAATCTGTTGCATTACCAATCAAAGGTTTTACCTGGAGAAGATATAAAGATGCTTCTTTATTTTCATCAAGATTTATATCTGCTGCAAATTCAATTTCCACGGGAGAACCCATTGTTTGTTGCATAATATTTAATATAACGGATATAGAATCTGCCAAAGGAATATAATTATATTTCAAAATATTTTCAAAGTTTACAATTCTCGGTCCTTCAGAATTAATTCCCGGATAAACGGCATTATTATCAGGATGAAAAACCGATAAACAATGTTTAAGTCTGTCGGGATTTAAGTGTTCTGCTTCGCTGATTGACAAGCGAATCAAACCGGCAGTTTCTCCTTTATGAAAATTGATAGAATGTTTACTTAAATCAACCGCATAAAATTCAGTTTGAGTATTTTTTAATAAATCTTTAACGGTGTGATTTTGCAATGTAGGATGTTTCGGTGAAAACCGATATGCTTTTTCTCCTTCAACAACATAAATACCAAGTCCCACAGCGGCAACTACCGTACCGTCTTCAGGCTGAATCTTCCCGAAAGGATAATAATTATACGATTGTGCCGTACCGCTTATATGAGGAAAATAATATTCTCCGTATTTATTTCCGACAACTTCCTGAATAACAATTGCCATTTTTTCTTCCTCAATTTCATAATTTACGGCATTAATATAATTTTTAGAAGTTTCGGAAAAGACCGAAGCAAATACTAATTTTATTGCTGTAATCAATTCTTTTAAACGGTGATTAATATCATTATGATTATTAGGAAGAAGATAAGTTGAAAAAACACCTGCAAAAGGTTGCATTAAAGAATCTTCAAACAGTCCTGAGGAACGTACAGCTAAAGGTTTGCTTGTTAACTCCAAAACTTTCAATAAACGTCTGACCAATAAAGGACTTAAATTATTATCGGAAAATAATTTATATAATTCATTTTCGTCTGAATTTTTCTCTGCTTTAAGAAATAAACTGTTCTTTTTAATAAATTCATCATATTCATCGGTTCCTATAAAAAATGTTTTCGGCATTTTAAGTTTAATCCCGGGAATATATTTATTGATATTAAAATTATGTATCAAACTGTTAATAAAGGCAATTCCCCTCCCTTTACCTCCTAAAACACCGTTAGCCAATTTTCCGATATTACTCTCGTCAATAATTGCAGGATCATCAACACTTATAATTTTACCTTTGTTTTTTTCAACTTTATTTTCAAAAAAAGATTTTATCAAATGTTCTCTTAATTCATTAATATTCTTAAAATCAGCTATTTTAACGGGTTCTATTTTATCGGACAAACTAAGTTCTCCTCTGGCACGCAACCATAATGAAAAATGATTTTTTCGGGCATGATAAGCCAAACTTTCATCACTGATATCAGATAATCTTAAATAAAAATCATCCATATCAACAGCTCTCGCAATTTCTTCTCCTTTAATATTACGAAAAATAAAGTCGCCGAAACCCAAATTATACATTATAAAATCCTTAATATCAGCAAGTAAACTATTGGAATTCTTATCAATAAATCGAGATTTGTATTTTGTTTCGGCAAGAAATTTATTTTGAACATTTGAAGATTGGATGGCAGTAGGAACATTCGGGGTTTTTGATTTTATATAATTTATCAGTAAAAAACCTGCTTTTTTATTTTTTATTCCGTTTTTTTTAAATTCTACATCAGAAATAACACTTAAAATATATTTCTTATACTTCTTATAGATTGTTATTGCCTCTTCATAATTTGTTGCCAATAAAATTTTAGGACGCAAACGCATTTTTAAAAGTTTCTGTAAATCATCAGATTTATCAGTGTCGTTAATTATTCGTTGTGTCTGTTCCATAACACTTTTATACAATATCGGGATATAACGGGAATAATAACGTTCAGTATCTTCAACCAATAATATAATTCGGGACAAACCTATTTTTGTGTCATTTTTTACATTAACTTTATCTTCATATAATTTTACTATTGATAAAAAGATATTTGAGTCACCGTTCCAAACAAAAATATTTTCAATATTATAAAGTTTTTCTTTATTTTTTTTGTAAAACGTAATATCAGCATTATTATTAACCAGAAGATATACAGGTAGTTCTGCATAGTTAGATTTAATTTTATCTGCAATTTTAAGAGGAGTTCTTTTGTCGATACCTGCCATAATAATGACAAGATCAAAATCGGCATTTTTAAGTTTTTTTAAAACATCCTGATGAGAAAGTGCTTTAATAATTTCGGGAGCTGCCGAAAGATTCATCTTAAAATAATCTCCTCTGACGGCGTCGTCTAAACGCCCTTCTCTTTCTATACTTAAAGCATCATACAAATGGGCAACCAAAAGAATTTTCTTAACTCGAAAATTCATTATTTTATACAAAACTTCACTTTTTGAATAAGCTGTTTTTAATATTTCATTGACAATATTATTATTAATATTCATAGAAATAGTTAAACAAGAATTATATTATCAAATCAATCGTTATTTTCAAAGATTTTATATTTTTTTACATTTTTCTTAATATCTTCGGCTGTTTTTTTTATTTCTTTTAAATCATCAACAACATCATTTTCTTCTTTACTTACTTCATTTTTAATATCTTCGGCAGCATCTTTAAATTGTTTGATGCCTTTACCTATTGTTCGTGCAATTTCCGGAAGTTTATCTGCCCCGAACAACAAAAGAACAGCCAACAAAATAAAAATAACTTCACCGCCGCTTATAAATAAAATTATCATAATTATTTTTTTTCAAATGTAAAAAAAAGCCTTGATATTATACCAAGGCTTTTAAAAAAATTTAAATATTTATTATTTATTATCTTTATTTTTCTTTTTACTTCCGAGATATTCTCTGTTTTTTTTCTTTGAAACAGATTCTGTAATTTTATGTCTTACAGAGTCATAAACAATCGGAGTAGCAATAAATAATGAAGAATATGTACCTACAACTATACCTAATAATAATGCAAATACAAATCCTTGAATTGCTTCACCGCCGAAAATAAAGATTGCCAGTAATACAATAAATGTACTCATAGAAGTATTAAAAGTACGACTTAAAGTACTGTTCAAAGCATTATTATATAGTGTCTTCTTTTCTCTTGTTTTAGAAAATTGCAAGTATTCTCTGATACGGTCAAATACAACCACCGTATCATTAACGGAGTATCCCACTACCGTAAGAATTGCCGCAACAAACGCCTGATTTACTTCTAAAGAGAATGGCATAAAATTATATAACAATGAAAATAAGCCGATTACAATTAATACATCATGTGCTAATGCAGCAATAGCACCGAGACCAAACTGCCAGTTCCGGAAACGAATAAAAATATATAAGAAAATTGCAATCAGTGAAAATACAATAGCCCACAAAGCCGCAACTTTAATATCATCAGCAATGGTAGGGCCTACTTTATGAGAACTCTCTCGGTAGTCACTCAAAAATTCGTCTAATGTAACATCAGGACCTATCACCGGTTTTAATCCTTCATAAAGTTTTTGTTCAACAATATTATCTGCATCTTGTGATTTATTGTTAACCATAAATTTAGTAACAATCTTAACTTGATCTGATGTACCGTATGTTTTTACTTCAGGAGCTTCTCCGAATAAAACTTTCAAATCGTTTGCAATATCTTGTGTAACTACCGGATGATTAAATTTTACAACAAAGGTTCTTCCCCCTTTAAAATCAACACCGTAATTTAATCCGTTTGTAAATAAAGATCCTATACCGAGAATTATAATAGTTCCAGAAATTACATAAAAGATTTTACGTTTTCCTATGAAATCTATTTTTGTATTTTTGAAAGCATTCTTGGTAAATCGGGTATAAAATTCTGTTTTTTTATTTTTGGCCAAACGTGAGGTAAAAATCAAACGAGTTATAAAAATAGCAGAAAATAATGATGTTAAAATACCTATAATCAAGGTTGTAGCAAAACCTTTAATTGGTCCGTGACCAAAAATAAATAAGATGATACCTGTAATTAAAGTCGTTAAGTTTGAATCAATAATTGCAGAATAGGCATTTTTGTATCCGTCCTGAACTGCCAGTTTTAATCCTTTCCCGAGTGCCAATTCCTCCTTTATTCTCTCATAAATCAATACATTTGCATCAACCGACATTCCTATTGTAAGAACAATACCGGCAATACCCGGCAAAGTTAATACTGCATGCAGTGATGCCAATACACCGAATATTAAAAATATATTTGCAAGAAGTGCTATATCGGCAATATAACCGGCTGTTTTATAGAAGAATATCATATAAACCAAAATAAGCATAAATGCAAATATAAATGATAACATTCCGTGGTTAACAGCTTGTTGACCTAACGACGGACCCACAACTTGTTCTTCAATAATTAATGCGGGTGCTTGTAATTTACCGGATTTTAAAATATTTGCTAAATCTTTAGCTTCTTCCTGAGAAAAATGACCGGAAATTGAAGAACTTCCTCCTTTAATTTCGGCATTAACAACAGGTGATGAATACACATAATTATCTAAAACAATGGCAATTTGTCTGCCTATATTTTCTTTGGTAATCAAAGCCCATTTTTGAGAACCTCCGGCATTCATATTCATTGACACTTCCCATTGACCGGTAACAGGATCCGTTTGTTCTCTTGCATTTACAACAACATCACCTTCTAAAGCCGGTTTGCCGGCTCTTTTAGCTTTTAAAGCGTAGAGTTTAAAAAGTTCTCCTTTTTTATCGAACGCTTTTTCTGCCCATTTTAAACGCATTTCTTTAGGGAAAATAGATTTTATTTGTTTCATTGCTAAAATCCGGTCAACCTCTGCAGTATCTTTCATATGAGCAAAACCAACTGCTGCCGAATTAATAGGCTGATTTCTTTTATCTAAATAAGGAACTAATACAGCAAACAACGGATATTTTTTTTGATATTCATTGAAACCCTCTTTTTTTGAAAGATCATTATTTGATTTCTCAATAAGCGGATTAACATTGTCAGTTGTATCTCCGAGTAAACTCTCTTGCAATGTTGTATCTGCTTTTACAGTATCTGTTTTTAATAACAGATTATCATGTTTTGTCGTATCATTTTTTAATTTATCAGCAGAAATTTCTTTTTTAAGCGCATATATCTCTTTCAAACGCTCATTTGCTTTCATAAAATAACTGTAAACATCTGGATAATAATAAGTTTCCCAAAATTGAAGATTTGCTGTTCCTTGTAATAATTTTCTAACACGTTTAGGATTCTTTACTCCCGGAAGTTCGATTAATATTCTGCCTGAATTACCCTCAATTTTTTGGATAGAAGGCTGAACAACACCAAATTTATCAATTCTGGAACGAAGCACATTTAAGGTATTGTCTATGGCATCATTTGCTTCTTCTCTTAACACTTTTAAAACATCCTGATCGGATGTTCCGTGTTTTATTCTGTCTTTCAAACTATATGTTCCGAAAATAGCACTTAATTGTGCATTCGGATCAATTTCTTTAAATGCGTCATAAAATAAAGTTATGAAATCAGATTGTGAAGTCGCTTCTCTTTCTTTAGCAATTTTAATTGCTTTTCTGAAAGTAGTGTCTCTGTTTCCGTCTGCTAAATTTACAATCAAATCAGCAACGGATACTTCCAACATAACATTCATTCCGCCCTTTAAGTCAAGTCCTAAATTAAGTTCTCTGTCTTGACATTCTTTAAATGTATATGCCGGAAACGGATATGCTTGCATTGTAGCAACAGAATCCAAATAATTGCTTTCTTTGTTCAAATCGCCTTTTGCATATTCACGTGCTTGTTTTTTTACTCGCCACGTTGCATAAGTAAACGATAATTGATAGATACTTGCCACTGCCAACAATATGGCAAGAAAAGTAATAACTCCTTTGTTTTGCATTTCTTAATCTCCTTTAATTATATATAACTTTGATTTTCAGGGGTGCAAATATATTGATTTTTTTTTAATATATAATTAAAAATATGCGGCTAAATTTTAAAATATTTCATTCATTTTCAAAAAATAATATTTATTAATTCTCATATTATGTAATATATTTATTATCTGACAAATAAAAAGCAGTTCGAATATAAATTCCGAACTGCTTTGAAACAACTGAATATAATAATACTCAATATCTTTTAAATAATATTCATATCATCTAATACATTCATCACTTTTTTTACTGCATCGGCAGATACTTTTAAATCATTCATTTCAGATTCGGATAAATCTAATTCAATAATTTTTTCGATACCGTTTTTTCCGAGAACAACAGGAACGCCGAGATAAATATTTTCCATTCCGTATTCACCGTTAAGAAGTGCACATACGGGAAAAGTTCGTTTTTCGTCTTTTACGATTGCTTCAACCATTTGAGCAGCAGCAGCACCGGGTGCATACCAAGCAGAAGTACCCATTAAATTAACAAGTTCTCCTCCGCCTTTTTTAGTACGTGTAACAATTTCATTAAGACGATCTTCTTTAATATATTGTGTAATAGGAATTCCGTTTACTGTTGTAAATCTTGGCAGAGGAACCATTGTATCTCCGTGTCCGCCGAGTAATAATGCCTGAATATCTTTGGGTGAAGTTCCCATTTCATCAGCTAAAAATGCACGAAAGCGAGCTGTGTCAAGTATTCCTGCCATTCCGAAAACTTTATGAGAAGAAATACCGGCTGTTTTAAAAGCAGCATAACTCATTACATCCAGAGGATTTGAAACGATAATGATAATTGCATCGGGTGATTTTTCCAATGCTTTTTTTGTTACATCGTGAACGATTTTTGCATTTGTAGAAATTAAATCATCTCTTGACATCCCGGGTTTACGCGGCAATCCGGAAGTAATAACAATAACATCAGAATTTTTTGTTTTATCATAATCGTTAGTAGAACCTGTAACTTTCGTACTGAATTGATCAATTGCTGAAGATTCCCACATATCAAGAGCTTTGCCTTCCGATAAACCTTCTTTAATATCAATTAAAACAACTTCTTTAACAATGTCTTTTCGTGCAACTGAATAGGCAACTGTTGCGCCGACATTTCCTGCACCTATTACTGTAACTTTATCCATGATAATAATATTTTAATTTAAAAATCTATTTTTTATTCGGCTAAATTAAATGAAAAATAATTAGTTTAAACATATTTCTTAACATATTATAATATGTTAATGTTTTTAAAAAACACAACTGTTTTTTTATCACGATACAGCCGTAATATTGAGACAGCCGCAAGCTGTCTCAACGGTTTGTTTTATATTAAAATAAATAATTAAGCCCGATATACAGACCTTTTGTTCCGTCTTGTTTTTTTGCTGCAATACCGTAGTCAACTGCAATAATAAAATTACTGTTGATAACAAAACGAATTCCGCCGCCGTATCCTATGTGTAAACTTTCATCGGCAAAATCCAAACCTGCAAGTTCTGCAGCCGGAACATTTGTTGTATCAAAATGATAAGAAGAAGTAACCATACCCATATCAACAAAAGCATTTACCCCAAGATAAAAATTTTGATTTAAAATAACGGTTTTAAAAAATTTAGAACGCAACTCAAAATTTCCGAAAGCAACACCGTCACCTACTACTCTGTTTCTCAATACGCCTCTGATGTTTTTAGAACCGCCGAGTCCGTCTTTTGTTGCTTTTGAATCAATAGCATAAGGAAGCATATAAAAAGGAATATCTCCTGCTATTTTTGTTTGATAACTTAAGCGATATGCAAAAATTAATTTATCAGGAAAAATTGTAAAATATTGTCTGTGAGAAAGTAACAACTTCGTATAAGCATAATCATTACCGAGAAATCCGGGAGCAGTTAACACCAAGGCTTCCGACCACATTCCTTTGTTCGGGTTTGCTTCATTATCCCGGGTATCATAAACAGCACCGACTTTTAAAAAAGTTACATTACCGCCTTTTGCTTGATCTGCAGGAATAACTCCCCAAGCAACATAATTATCATATAAAGTAGCTGTATCCGGTAATAAATCTGTTTCTTTTCCTTCATTCAGTTTAGCAATATCAACTTTATCTATAGTTGTTCTGTAATGTGCCACACCGGCTAACCAACGTAATTTTTTTCCGAAATTTTCTGATATATCACCCTGAAAATCAAGTTTTATTCGGAACAATTTTCTTGAATGACGATAGTACATACGTGAAATATAATCATTACCTCCGGTAAGTTCAAAAGCTGAATTATATTCTGCCTGATAACCGTTAAACCCATAAAAATTAAGTGCTTGTTCGGTTAAATAAGACATATCGAAGGTCACCCTGGTTTTCGGAATTAAGGTTAGTGCATCGTAAGTTAACTGATTAATACCGCTTCCTTTTGTAGTTCTTGACAATTCTAAATACAAAGAATGGTTATAATTAGGATAATTGCTCCCGTCTCCGTACAAATAAAGATTAACTAATCCGCCGTATTTAAAACCGGTATCCGCATCGTAAGCCACTACAGGAACACCGCCCATACTAAAACCTGTTTTCACTTTTTCTTTTTTAAGAGAATCCGTTTGTGCAAAAGCAGCAAAAGCAATAAATAAAAAACCGAATAATAAAAAAGTAAACTTCCTCATAATTATTTATTTAAATTTATATATATCACAAATCTAAAAAAAATATTAAAAAAAAACAGCATTAACTTAAAAAAAACTAATTTTGAAGATAAATTTCTAAAAAATGAAATAATGAAAAAAATATTAAAGTTATTCTTGTATTTGATTATTATTGTAATTGTTGCTTTCGGTATTTTTTTAATTTATGCAAGTGTCAACGATTATAAACCAAAAGAAAAAATTACGGTTTTTACTTCCGATAATCCTGATATATTAAGCGACACAACTACATATTCAATAATGATTTGGAATATCGGCTATTGCGGATTAAATAAAGAAATGGATTTTTTTTATGACGGCGGAAAACTAGTAAGACCTCCGGAAAATAAAGTTAAAGAAAATATACAAGGAGTAAAGTCCTATATACAAAAAAACGGTAATACCGATTTTATTTTAATACAAGAAGTTGATAAAAAATCTAAAAGAAGTTACTATTTTAATGAATTTGACACACTTGAAAATACATTTCCGGAAAGAACAAGTGTTTACGGTACAAATTATGATGTCTTTTTTGTCCCTACTCCGCCAACCGACCCAATGGGAAAAGTTAACGGCGGATTAATGACAATAAGTAAATATACACCGTTGACATCAGTCCGACATTCATTTCCGGGAAATTATTCATGGCCTACAAGTCTGTTTATGTTAGATCGATGTTTTTTAGTAAATCGATACAAACTTGCAAACGAAAAAGAATTATTAATCATAAATACACATAACTCGGCTTATGATGACGGAACTTTAAAGGCTCAACAAATGACTTATTTAAAATCGTTTTTAAATAAGGAATATAAAAAAGGAAATTACATTGTTGTTGCAGGTGATTGGAATCAATGTCCGCCAAATTTTAAATCGCACTTTAAAACAAACATACAGGATACCATTGTAAGAACAGATATTGCAACGGACTATTTACCAAAATGGACTTGGCTGTATGACAATACTTTGCCCACAAACAGAAGAGTTACCGCTCCTTATAAAAAAGGTAAAACACTTACAACCGTCATTGATTTTTTATTATTATCACCCAATATAAAAGGTGTATCGGTTAAAAATATTGATGTCGGTTTTGAATTTTCGGATCATCAACCGGTAAAGGCAAAAATAAAATTGCAGTAAAATATTTTTTGTGATATAAGTTACAATCCGGCAGTTTAACTTGCTGTATTTTTGCAATAATTTAAAAACTTTAAATAATTATATCATGAAAAAAAATATCGGTAAAACTGATAAAATTATCAGAATTGTTCTTGCGATTATTTTAGTTGCATTATATTTCACACATGCTGTAACCGGAACTTTAGGAATTATATTCCTCGTTGCCGCAGGAATTTCATTAGTTACAGCACTTATTAATTTTTGCGGTTTATATGTAATTTTCGGACTAAGTTCCTGCCCTTTAAAAAAAGATAAAGCTGAATAATAAATTTCTTTACTTTATAAAAAGAGCATTCTGTATTCAGGAAGCTCTTTTTTTTATATAAATTTTATATATTTGAATATTATTTAACTTATTAAAAATTTAAATCATGAAACGCGGAAAAAAAATTCTGGTAATTATCCTTTTTGTAATTTTCATTTTATCAATTGTCGGTTATATTTTTGTTAACAATATTAAAAGTTCCGGATTAGTTGATTATAATAAAGAAGTTAAAATAAAAGGCTTAAAAGATAAAGTTACGGTTTACAGAGATGCATATGGTATTCCTCACATTATTGCAAACAATGAAGATGATTTATACAAAGTTACGGGATACATTCAGGCACAAGACCGTATGTGGCAAATGGATTTGCTCCGACGAGTTACACAAGGTCGTCTGTCCGAAATTTTCGGAAAAGATATGATTGAATCCGATGTAATACTTCGTTCTTTAAGAATGCCCGAAAAATCCGATATGGTATTAAAAATTATAAGCCCGAAAATGTTAAAGGCTCTTCAGGCATATGCCGATGGTGTAAATCAGTATATTGAAGAAGATAACTTATCTTTTGAATTTAAAGTTCTCGGTTATAAACCGGAAAAATGGACACCGAAAGAATCAATAAATTTAATTGGTTATATGGCTTGGAATTTGGAAATGGGTTGGGGAACCGAATCAATTATGTATAAGATGAGAAATGCCGTAAGCAAATCTAAATTTAAGGAATTATTACCCGAAATGGACCTTCAAAAAACAGTAGTTTTTCCTCAATTTGATAAAAAAGCACAACTCGCAGATTCTGCATTGATATCCGGACTAAAAAAAATAGCAACTATTGCACCTCCCGTATTTCGAGCCAGTAACAATTGGGTTGCAGCAGGTAAAAAAAGCACAACCGGAATGCCGATTTTCGCAAATGATATGCACCTCGGTTTAATGATTCCCGGAATTTGGTCTCAAATTCATCAATATGTTGACGGCAAATTAAATGTTACCGGCGTAATTTTACCCGGACAACCGTTTGTAATTGCCGGACACAATGCCGATATTGCTTGGGGAATGACAAATGTAATGCTCGACGGTGCCGATTTTTACATTGAAACTCTGAATCCCGAGAATAAAAATCAATACAAATACAACGGTAAGTGGAGAGATATGGAAGTACGAAAAGAAAAAATTAAAGTTAGCGGTGAAGATACTCCGGTTGAACGAGAAATACGATTTACGCACAGAGGTCCTGTTATAAGCGGATTTAAAAACATTAAAGATAAAACTGTTTCGATGCACTGGATTGGTAATGACCCGAGTAATGAATTACGATCAATTTTTCTTTTGAACAGAGCATCTGACTGGAAAACTTTCAGAGATGCCTGCAGCAGTTTTAAATCTGTAAGTCAGAATATTGCCTATGCAGATAAAAAAGGAAACATCGGTTTACAATGTTGTGCCGGTATTCCCGAAAGAAAAGCACCCGGTTATTTATTTTTCCCCGGAGATACAAGTGCTTATGATTGGAATTCATTTGTTCCTTTTGATTCTTTGCCCTACACTTATAATCCTGAATGCGGCTATGTATTTTCAGCTAATAACAGAACCATAGGAAATAATTATCCCTATTACATCAGCGAATGGTTTGACCTGCCGAACCGAGCAAACCGTATAAAACAAATGCTTACAGCGAAAGACAAATTATCAATTGACGATTTTAAAAAAATGCAAAACGATAAGCATTCTGTTCTTGCAGATGATATGAAACCGGTTATTTTAAAATACATTGAAGAAATGACAGATTTAACTCCCAAAGAACAAAAAGCCCTGAAATTATTGAAAGATTGGAATAATATTTATTCGAAAGATAAGATTGCTCCTTTAATTTTTGAAGAATTTTATCTTGTTTTAGCAAAAAACATTATTGAAGATGAAACCGGTGATAAATTATATGCAGAATTTCAGAAAATGGATTTGCTGACTAATTATTTAATTGATAATATCATAAAAAATAACGGCTCGGAATGGTGCGATGATGTCAATACCGAAAAAGTTGAAACATTAAAAGATATGGTTCAAAAATCGTTTAAAGAATTAATACCCGAATTTAAAAAACGTACCGGAAAAGATATTACCGAAACTACATGGGAAACTCTTCATAAGTTAGATTTAAAACATCCCTTGGGTAAAGTAAAAATGTTGGATATCGCATTTAATCTGAACCGTTTGATTTCGGTTGGCGGCAGCTATCATACCGTCAGTGCTTACTCATATAATTTTACAGATCCTTATCTTGTTCATCACGGAGCTTCCGAACGACACATTTATAATACGGCAGATTTCGATCAATCATTGAGTATTATTCCTACCGGCGTCAGCGGTATTCCGGCAAGCAAACATTACTGTGACCAAACAAATATGTATATAAAAGGCGAATATCATCCGGATTATATCGGATTAGATAAAATTAAAAAAAATGCTGTTTATACGGCTGTATTTTTACCGTCAAAATAATAATGAAACTAATTATATTTGTTGAGTTTAATATGAAACACATGCTATGAAACTTCTGAATCTGATTTATTTTTTATTTTTATCAAGTATCATTTTTGCTCAAAACAAAGTCCCCGAAACTGTTTTTATTGAAGGCGGCTCATACAGAATGGGCAACGGAGAAAGCAAATATTTTGATGAATTTCCGGCACATACAGTGAAAATTAATGATTTTTACATCGGAAAATATGAAGTAACCATCGAAGAATATACGGGATTTTGCCGAACTGCAGGTTTCACTTTGCCTTCCGGAAATCCGAAAACAGCAATTACAAATATTACTTGGGAAGAAGCATGTATGTATTGTAACTGGTTAAGTCGTTTCAGGCATCTTGATAAATGCTATAAAATTCTCAGAAGCCCGAAAACCGGTACAATAAAAATTATTTTTGATAAAACAGCAAACGGGTATCGCCTGCCTTCCGAAGCAGAATGGGAATATGTTGCACGAGGCGGAAATACAGGTAAAAGCTATGCTTTCAGCGGCGGCAACGATGCAAGCAAAGTTGCTTGGTATGCCGGAACAGGGAAAATGCTTCATCCGGTCGGCGAAAAAAAAGCAAATTCTGCCGGAATTTATGATATGTCAGGAAATGCTCAAGAATGGGTTTTTGATGTATATACTTCGGATTATTACAAGCACAGTCCCTCAGAAAACCCTGTTAATGAAACCGGCAGTATTCACAGAGTCAGCAGAGGCGGAAGTTACGACAGTTCCGAAGAAGGCTTGAGAATTTCAAAACGTTATTACAATACAGCTGATTTTAAAGCGGTAAATTTGGGTTTCAGAATTGCAAAAAATAAATAGGTCTTGAATTTTTATTATAAAAAGCGGTATTCAAATAAAATACCGCTTTTTTGCAAATTATGCTAAAACATCACATTCAATCCGCCGAAAACCATACTGTAATAAGTATTTCCTCCGGTACCTCCTATATCATTTCCTTTAACACTTATCCCTTTTGCAAAAATACATTAGAAAATGCAAATAAAATCACAAATAATGTTACTGTAATTTTCTGCATAATAAATCAAATTTTTATAATTCTCAACAAATTTTACTTTTGCAAAAATAAAACTATTAGTCGATGCTGAAATCACAAAAAAGAAAAATCATTAAATTTTCATTTTTTATTGCAATTATTCTCATACTTATTGCCGTAATTTTTGCATATTCAACATACAAAGATATATTTAAATCAAATGTTAAAACCGAAACAGTATTATTTATTCCGACCGGTTCAAATTTTCAGACAATTATTGATTCTTTGCAATCTTTAAACAGTTTGTCAGATATTAATTCTTTTAAAAAAACAGCTCAACTTAAAAATTTCAATAAAAACATACATCCCGGAAAATATATACTTAAAAAAGGAATGACGAATAATAAAATTGTTAACATTCTGCGTTCGGGAAGACAAACTCCGGTTAAATTAACATTTAATAACAGCAGAACAATTTATGATTTTGCAGCAAAAGTTTCCAAATTCATTGAAGCCGATTCAGCAGAAATAATCAAAGAACTTAACGATACAAATTTTATTAAACAATTCGGCTTTAATTCTCGAAATATAATAGGAATGTTTATTCCCAATACATACGAAATATATTGGAATATCTCTGCAAAAGATTTCATAAAAAGAATGAATAAAGAATACAATAAATTTTGGAACGATAAACGAAAAAATCAAGCAAAACAACTTAATCTCACACAAAAAGAAGTCAGTATTTTAGCTTCAATCGTTCAAGCTGAGCAACAAGCACATCCGGATGAACGTCCGAAAGTTGCCGGATTATATATTAACAGATTACACAGAGGTATGTTGTTGCAGTCCGACCCTACCTTAATTTTTGCTTCCGGTGATTTTACAAAAAAAAGAGTTCTGAATAAAGATAAAGAAATTGATTCGCCGTATAATACATATAAATATGCAGGATTGCCGCCGGGACCGATTAATATGCCTGATATTTCTTCAATTGATGCTGTTTTAAATTATAAAAAACATAATTATATTTTTATGTGTGCCAAAGACGATTTTTCAGGTTATCACAACTTTTCGACAAATGTACGACAACACGGAATTTATGCTCGAAAATACCAACAAGCATTAAACAAAAAGAAAATATGGAAATAGCAGATAATAAAAAAATGAAAGTCCAAATAGAATCCGAAATAGGCGATTTAGAGGGTGTTATAATACACACACCCGGCAATGAAGTTGAAAACATGACACCGGAAAATGCCGAACGAGCATTATACAGTGACATCCTCAATCTCTCTGTTGCACAAAAAGAATATGCCCAATTAAAAGAAATTCTTTCTAAAGTTACAAAAACTTTTGAAATTCGTGAACTGCTGAAAGATATACTGAAAAATCATGATGTAAAAAATACATTGATAAATCGAATTACCGAAAGCTGTAAAGTGCCGGATATCAAAAATATTTTAACAGAGCAATCCCCCGAACACTTGACTGATATGCTTATTGAAGGTGTTCCTGTTCAAGTTAATACTTTAACCGACTATTTGCAAAAAAACTATTTCAAATTAGACCCTCTGCATAATTTCTTTTTTACCCGAGATGCATCATCAGCTATTAATGACAGCGTTTTAATTAACAGAATGGCAAACAACATCAGAAAACGCGAATCTGTTATTATGGAAGCAATATTCGATTATCATCCTGCTTTTATTACACGAACCGTTAATCCGGAAAACAGCCGAAAATTTAATGACCAAATTACAATGGAAGGCGGTGATATTTTAGTTGCCCGAAAAGATATTCTTTTAATAGGAACAGGCAGCAGAACATCTTCTCAGGGGATAGACCATATTGCACGTAAAATTGAAAGTCGCGAATACCCGCGTCATATAATTGTTCAGGAACTTCCCGAAAAACCGGAATCCTTTATTCATCTTGATATGGTTTTTACACTTACAGATCATGATAAATGTATGGTTTACGAACCTTTAATAATGAAAACAACACGTTTTGCAACCATTCATATAATTGTTGAAAACGGAAAAATAACATCAATTAAAGAAAAAGCAAATATTCCTGCAGTTCTGAAAGAACTCGGCATGCCTGTTAAACCTATTTTTTGCGGCGGTAAAGAAATTCAAAATCAAGAACGCGAACAATGGCACAGCGGAGCAAATTTCTTTGCTTTTGCACCCGGAAAAATCATCGGATACGAAAGAAACAATCATACCATTGAAGAGTTAAACAAAAATGGGTTTGAAGTAATTCGAGCAAAAGAAATCATTAACAATAAAGTTAATATTAATGACTATAAAAAAATTGTTATTACTATTCATGGTTCAGAACTGGCAAGAGGCGGAGGCGGTGCAAGATGTATGACAATGCCGATAAGAAGAAAACAATTATAACTGAATATTATAAATCAGCTCATTTACAGCTTTTTGAAGAATCTTTTTATGATCAAATGCCAATTCAGGTAAATTCTTAACAGAAAATAATTTTACTTCAGCAGCATCATCTCCTGCAATTAAATTTATTGCCGCTTCATTATTAAAAGTGTAATAAACAACCGTAACCGTTCTCCCTCGCGGGTCTCTCCCCGGTGTATCAAAAACTCCGAATTCTGATAAGTTATCTGTTTTCAAACCGGTTTCTTCTAAAAGTTCACGTTTTGCAGCATCATAGCCGGTTTCATTAATATCAACAAATCCGCCCGGAAAAGCCCAATAATTTTTAAACGGTTCAAAAGCACGTTTTATCAACACAACTTCAGCATACTCCGATTTTTCTGTAAATATAATACAATCAGCAGTATATGCAGGTCTCGGGTATTTATAACAATATACGTTTTTATCATTCATAAAATTCAAGTTTATATCTTTCAAAAATAGCAAATTAATAATTCCGAACAAAGCATTTTCGAGAATAATTATTATTATCATAACTGCCTGATATTCTTATATTTACAAATTAACAACATCCCGAAAAATATGTTCAAAACTTTTTCATTTATTTTTTATTATCTCACGAGTTTTTTATAAATTCGCAATCTTGTTTCCGAAAGAAACAAAAGGAGAAAAATAAATTAATATGGAAGATAAAAATAAAATTAACAGTAATAACAACGAATATTCAGCAGATAATATTCAGGTTCTTGAAGGATTAGAAGCCGTAAGAAAACGACCGGCAATGTATATAGGCGATGTAAGCGAAAGAGGTTTGCATCATTTAGTTTACGAAGTCGTTGATAACTCTATAGATGAAGCACTTGCAGGTTATTGTTCAACAATTGGCGTGATAATTAACGAAGATAATTCAATAACGGTAAAAGATGACGGAAGAGGGATTCCGGTTGATTTTCATGAAAAAGAAAAAAAATCTGCCTTGGAAGTCGTAATGACCGTATTACATGCCGGCGGTAAATTTAATAAAGACAGCTATAAAGTTTCAGGAGGTTTACACGGTGTCGGAGTTTCCTGCGTTAATGCCTTATCATCAAAATTGACTGCCAGAATATACAGAGACGGTAAAATTTATGAACAGCAATATGCAATAGGCAAACCATTGTCAGACATTCAAATAACAGGAGAAACTGAAGATCACGGGACTGAAATCACTTTTATTCCGGATACAAGCATTTTTAATGTTTCAGAATATAATTTCGGAATATTGGCAACACGTATGCGAGAACTTTCATTCTTAAACAAAGGAATCAAAATTTCGTTAACGGATAAAAGAGTAAAAGATGAAGAAGGAAACTTTAAATCAGAAATATTCCATTCGGAATTAGGTTTAAAAGAATTTGTTCAATATCTTGACCAAACTCGAGAATCTCTTATATCAGAAATTATTAATATTTCAACAGAAAAAGAAGGTGTTCCGGTTGAAATTGCTCTTCAATACAACACATCTTTTACCGAAAATATCCATTCTTATGTTAATAATATCAACACACATGAAGGCGGAACTCATTTAACGGGTTTCAGAAGAGGATTAACCCGAACACTTAAAGCTTATGCCGAAAATTCAGGAATGCTGAGCAAACTGAAATTTTCAATCAGCGGTGATGACTTCAGAGAAGGTTTAACCGGAGTAATTTCGGTAAAAGTACAAGAACCTCAATTTGAAGGTCAAACAAAAACAAAACTCGGCAACTCGGAAATAAGCAGAGTCGTTGATCAAGCTGTAAGCGGAATGCTCGGAAATTATTTGGAAGAAAATCCGGTTGATGCCAAACAAATTGTGAATAAAGTAATTCTTGCAGCAACAGCAAGACATGCAGCCCGAAAAGCCCGAGAACTTGTTCAGCGTAAGAATGTTATGAGCGGAGCCGGCTTGCCCGGAAAATTATCTGATTGTTCCGACAGAAATCCTGAAAATACCGAACTTTATCTGGTGGAAGGAGACTCAGCCGGCGGTACGGCAAAACAAGGCAGAGACAGAAAATTTCAGGCAATCCTGCCGTTGAGAGGAAAAATTCTGAACGTGGAAAAAGCTATGCAACATAAAGTTTTTGATAGTGAAGAAATCAGAAATATATTCACGGCACTCGGCGTTTCAATCGGAACGGAAGAAGACAGTAAAGCACTCAATATTGAAAAACTCCGTTATCATAAAGTCATTATAATGACGGATGCCGATGTGGACGGAAGCCACATTACAACATTAATTATGACTCTGTTTTTCCGTTATATGAAAGAATTAATAGAAAAAGGATATATATACATTGCAATGCCGCCGCTTTATCAAGTCAAAAAGGGAAAAAACTCTATTTATTGCTGGACAGAAGAACAACGTAAACAAGCAGTTGAAGAACTCGGCAAAGGAAAAGAAAGCGGTGTAGGCATACAACGATACAAAGGTTTGGGAGAAATGAATGCCGAACAATTATGGACAACAACAATGAGTCCCGAAACTCGTATATTACAACAAGTTACAATAGAAAACAGTGCAGAAGCCGACAGAGTTTTTTCTATGCTTATGGGTGATGATGTTCCTCCGAGAAGAGCATTTATTGAAGAAAATGCAACTTATGCAAATATTGACGTCTAAAAAAATATATTCAATAATAAAAAATCCTTCATTTACTGCTGAAGGATTTTTTTATTTAGCTGTAATTTTTAATAAAATTACTTTTTAAATAAACTGCCTAACGTGCTAAGAATTCCGCCTGCTTTTGAACTCTCGTCGGACACAGCACCTGATATTACAGAACCGAAAATATCTGCTAAAGGCGAAGAATCATTTGCAGGGGTAGAATTATTTTTTGAAGTTATTGCAAAACCATAGGTATCAATACCGAAGCGGCAGCAGAAGCTCCGGAACTGTTCAGACCTGCATTTTTCGTCAATCCTTCTGTTACACTGTTCATTATATTTCCCTGTAATGAATTAGCATTGGAATTATTGTCATTGTCTGAAAATAAATTCATTAAATTACCTAAACCTCCTGAATTTGCAGCTTCTTTAGCAACATGTTCTTTGGTAGCATTACCTATAATATTCATAATATCTCCTAATTTTTTATTAGGAATTTCCGGATTACTGTCAATTGCTCCGAGTGCTTGGTCTTTTATATCTGATAATAAATTTTCTAACATTTTTTTGATTTTTAATTAATAATTATGCAAATATGCAATAAATTAGTATGCTGTTTTTAAAAACATGTTAGCAAAAAGTTAACAAAATATCTTTTAAGAAGGAAGTTTTGCAAAAAGACTTCCTTTTGTTACTTTTGTACTTCAAAACCGGACTGCTGTTGTCTGAAATATAATGTTAAAATACTGAATAAAAAATGAAAATATCCTACAATCAATTAAAACAATATATTGATATAAATATACCCTATACAGAACTGTCTCAAATTCTGACAGATATAGGACTCGAAGTTGAAGGAACCGAAGAATACGAAAGCATAAAAGGCGGACTCGAAGGTCTTATAATTGGCGAAGTAAAAACTTGCGAAAAACATCCTAATGCCGATAAACTAAGCATTACAACCGTTGATACCGGCACAGGAGAATTATTATCCATAGTCTGCGGAGCACCCAATGTTGCTGCCGGACAAAAAGTTATTGTTGCAACCGTCGGAACCAAATTATATTTCAACAATGATGAAATTCAGATAAAAAAAGGAAAAATAAGAGGTGAAGTGTCAATGGGAATGATATGTGCCGAAGATGAAATCGGAACCGGAACTTCGCACGAAGGCATTTTAGTTTTACCCGACAATGCCGAAATCGGGACTCCGGCAAAAGACTATTTTAACATTGAAAAAGACATTATCTTTGAAATCGGATTAACACCAAACAGAGCAGACGGAGCATCGCATATCGGAGTTGCACGCGATTTAATTGCTTGGTTCAAATATCAGGGAAAAAATATTGAACTTAAAAAACCTGATGTCAGTAATTTTAAAGTTGATAATACCGATTTACAGATTTCTGTTAAAATAGAAAATACCGAAGCATGCAAACGTTATTCGGGAATTACAATATCTGATATTCAGGTTACCGAATCCCCTGATTGGTTGAAAAATCGGCTGAAAGCAATTGGCTTACAACCCATAAATAATATTGTTGATATTACAAATTATGTTCTGCATGAAACCGGGCAACCCTTGCACGCCTTTGATGCAGATAAAATTACAGGAAACAAAATAATCGTTAAAACTCTTAAAAACAATATCGTTTTTAAAACTTTGGATAAAGAAGAACGCAAACTGCATCAGGAAGATTTAATGATTTGCAATGAAAATGAAGGAATGTGCATAGCCGGTGTTTTCGGGGGAGCCGAATCAGGAGTCAGTGAAAACACTAAAAATATTTTTTTGGAAAGTGCTTATTTCAATCCGGTTTCCGTAAGAAAAACATCTAAAAGACATGCATTACAAACCGATGCATCATTTCGTTTTGAACGAGGCACAGACCCGAACAATACAATTTATCCTTTAAAACGTGCTGCATTATTGATTAAAGAACTTGCAGGAGGAAAAATTTCTTCTGAAATTGTTGATATTTATCCGGAACCCGTAAAGGATTTTAAAATAAATGTATCCTATTCTCATATTGACCGTTTAATAGGGAAAGAAATTGACCGAGAAATAATTGATACGATTCTTAAAGCTCTTGAAATTAAAATTACCGAAAAAACAAACACCGAAATTACGGTTGAAGTACCGCCTTATCGTGTAGATGTAACTCGCGAAGCCGACATTATTGAAGAAATATTAAGAATCTACGGATACAATAATGTTGAATCTCCGACATCGGTAAAATCGACTTTATCCTATGCCGCTAAACCCGACGAAACTAAATTAAAAAATAAGATTTCCGATTTTTTAAGTTCTGTCGGATTTTCCGAAGCAATGTCAAATTCGCTTACAAAAGCGAGATATTACGAAGATACCGAAGGATTTGATCCTGCTCAGTCCGTAAAAATACTGAATGCACTCAGTAATGATTTGAATGTATTAAGACAAGATTTAATTTTCGGAAGTTTGGAAGCCGTTATCAGAAATATCAATCATAAAAATACAAATATTAAATTATATGAATTCGGGAATACCTATCATTACCGTAAAACTGAAGATGGAAATTCTTTAAATTCTTATAAAGAAGAACACCATATTGCAATTACTGTTTCAGGAAATAAAAATAAAGTTAATTGGAATACTGCTGAAACACCGGTTGATTTTTATTATCTTAAAGAAATTGTTACAAGTCTTTTAATACGGTTAAATTTTAATTTGAAACAAATAAAAACCGAAAAAATCGACAATACAAATTTTGCCTACGGATTAAAATACACATATAATAATAAGGTATTGGCAGAATTCGGAAGAATCAGCAACAAAAATTTAGCTGCATTCGACATTGAAAAAGATGTTTTTTACGCAGACATAAACTGGAATACCCTTATTAACAAAATACCTCACACACCCAAATTTAAAGAAATATCAAAATATCCTGCCGTTAAACGCGACTTAGCTTTGCTTCTTGATAAAAATATAAAATTTGCCGATATTAAAAAACTTGCCTACAAAACAGAAAAAAAACTTCTTAAAGAAGTTACTGTTTTTGATGTATTTGAAGATAAAAAACTCGGAGAAAACAAAAAATCATATGCCGTAAGTTTTATTATTCAGGACGAAATAAAAACACTAAAAGACAAGCAAATAGACAAAATAATGAAAAAACTGCAATATACCTTTGAAAAAGAGTTAGGTGCAGAATTAAGATAAAAAATATGAAACTAAATTTAAAAAAACCAATTGCTTTCTTCGACCTTGAAACAACAGGTGTTGACGTCAGCAAAGATCGAATTGTAGAAATTGCAATCCTTAAAGTAAACCCTAACCAAAGTACGGAAAGTAAAACTATGCGTATTAATCCGACCGTTCCGATTCCGAAAGAAGCATCAAAAATTCACGGAATTACAGATGAAGACTTAATAGATGCACCTACTTTTAAACAAGTAGCCAAAGAAATTGCCAAATTTATAGAGGGTTGTGATTTAGGCGGTTACAATTCAAACCAATTCGATATCCCCTTATTGGCAGAAGAATTTTTGAGAGCTGATGTTGATTTTAACGTCAAAAACAGAAAATTTATTGATGTACAGGTTATCTATCATAAAATAGAACAACGCACATTATCTGCAGCTTATAAATTTTATTGTAAAAAAGATTTGGAAGGTGCTCACGGAGCCGAAGCAGATACAATGGCAACATACGAAGTTTTGCAGGCACAAATTGATAAATATGATAATTTAACCAACGACGTAGAAGAACTTTCAAAAATTTCATACCACAGAAAAAGTGCCGACCTGGCAGGAAGAATTGTATTCAACAGCAAAGGAGAAGAAATTTTTAATTTCGGGAAACATAAAGGAAAAACCGTAGAAGAAGTTTTAGAAAAAGAACCGGGCTATTTCTCTTGGATGTTAAATGCAGATTTTCCGCTTTATACAAAAAAAGTATTGACTGAAATAAAATTAAGAAAAAGCGGACTTATTAATTAAGTATAGTTACATCAACAAATTAAAAAATGAAAATAATCTGTATCGGAAGAAATTATATCGATCACGCTAAAGAACTGAACAATAAAGTTCCGGATAAACCGATGTTTTTTATGAAACCGGAAACCTCTTTATTATTAAAAAATCGTCCGTTTTATTATCCCGATTTCTCAAAAGAAATACATTACGAAACCGAAATAATTATCAAAATTGATAAACTCGGGAAACATATTGACGAAAAATTTGCACACCGATATTATTCAGAAACAGGACTCGGAATTGATTTTACGGCAAGAGATTTACAAAGAGAATGCAAAGAAAAAGGACATCCTTGGGAAATTGCTAAAGCATTTGAACACTCGGCTCCTATATCCGAACATTTCATTAATAAAAAAGATTTGCCTGATAATGTAAATTTCGCATTGGAACTTAACGGAAAAACCGTACAAACCGGAAATACAAAAGACATGATTTTTTCTGTCGACAAATTAATCAGCTACATTTCGCAATTTTTTACGCTTAAAATAGGCGATTTAATCTTTACCGGAACACCTGACGGAGTCGGTCAGGTTAAAATAGGTGATAATTTGAAAGGCTATATTGAGAATAAATTGATGTTTGATTTTGATATAAAATAAATGGGCTTCGATAAAACCATATCAAATATATTAATTCCCGACCCGCACAGAATTGATAAATTCAGAAAAAACAAAATCGGTTTGTTTTTCGGCACATTTAATCCTATTCATAACGGGCATATGATTATTGCCAACTACATTCTTGAATTTTCTGATTTGGAACAAATTTTTTTCGTTGTCAGTCCGCAAAATCCTTTTAAAAAAAAATCCGGATTACTTGAAGATTATCATCGTTTAGCATTAGTTCAGGAAGCCATAGGAGATAACGATAAATATCTTGCCAGTGATATTGAATTTAAAATGCCAAAACCTTCCTACACCATTGATACTTTAACTTATTTACAAGAAAAATACCCAAAAAAAGAATTTTCGTTAATTATGGGTAGTGATAATCTCCTAAACTTTCATAAATGGAAAAATTATAATCAAATAATTAATAATTATAAAATAATAGTATATCCTCGCCCGAATTTTATACAAAAAGATTATAGCGTTATTCCTAAACTTGAAATAATAAACGCACCTTTAATGGAAATTTCTGCAAGTTTTATACGAGAATCAGTCAAAAACAAGAAAGATATTCGGTATTTTATGCCCGAACGTGCTTGGAAGTATCTGAAAGAAATGCACTTTTACGAAAAATAATTCTTCTTTTTGGTTTCTCTGTTCTGAATAAAAAATTATTTTTGCATAATAAATCCTTAAAAAAAATTAAATGAAAGCATTTTTCAATACACTCTTCAGAACTTTTTACAGAGAACCGAAATCACATCGTGTTTTTTTTATGAAAACCGAAAATATTTTAAATACCGATTCTGACAAAGCAGGAGTTATAATTGAGGTTCAACACGATCCAAAATATAAATTTGAAGAGATTATATTAACGGAAAAACCTGAAATTGAAACCGTTCAAAAAGGAATGATTTCCGTTACACAGGATTTAGTATTAAAATTCTCAAATCCGGGTCATATTTTTAATGATTTAAATGCTTTAAAAGACAATAAAAAAGGTATCAGTATTCTCCAATTAAGTCCTAATAATCAAGCATATTTATACGGCGAAAATAAAGGTTTACAGATTATTAAAATAACAAAAGATACACTTATTTTAGAAGGTGAAGAAGCAAATACATTTTTTAATGTTGATTTTGAAACGGCTTTAAAAATTATTGAATCAAAGAGTTAAATTTAATTATCACCAAATAAAGTTAAAATTTTCTCTTCTTCACCGGCAACAAATATTTTTTCTCCCTGAAATAAAATAGTTTCAGGATTTGTTACAATATGGTAGCGGTCTTTTTCGGATTTTAAGACAACAATTATTCCGTATTTATTACGTAAATCTAAATCTATCAACGATTTTCCCGAGAATTTCTTAGGTACGGATATTTCAATCAATGAATTTTTAGAATCAACTGTTAATGATTCTAACACATAAGGGTATGAAATTTTTCTTACTAACATTTTTGCCATTGCAACTTCCGGTTGAATAACTTCATCTGCACCGACTTTTAAAAGAATTTCTTTTTGTATCGCGGTGTTTGCCTTTACTATTATACAATTCGTATTTAATTTTTTAAGAAATGTTACCGTCAGAATAAGCGTTTCAAGAGAATTGCTCATCCCTAAAATTACCTTATTAAATTTCCCGATATCAAGTTTTTTCAGAACATCTTCATCTGTAACATCGGCCTGAACAGCAATCGTAACCTTATCTTTTATTTGGTTTATTATTTCCGATTTAGCATCTACAGCCAACACATAATGACCTGCAGCATGCAATTGTGTCGCTACTTCATAGCCGAAAGTTCCCAATCCTATTACAGCAATATCTTTATTATTTTTCATTGTCTGATTTTTATAAATTAATAAACCGATTCCTCAGGAAATTTTATTTTAATTTCTTTCTCATTTTTAAAATTCAGCATTGCAATTGAAGCCGGACCTACTCTTCCGATAAACATAATTATTATTAAAATTAATTTGCCGAACATCCCGACTTCGGCAGATATTCCCAATGACAAACCAACAGTGCCGAGAGCTGAAACAACTTCAAAAAGAGTATTTAAAAATCCGTGTGAATTGTGATATAATAATGCTAATGTGCCAAAAAATGCCACCATAAAATATGCTGATAATATTGCAAATGATTTTAAAATAATAGTATTGGGAATTTGTCGATTAAATACAACGACATTTTTCTGTCCTCTTAAAATTTTAAAAACTGAAAATGCAACAATAAAAAAAGTTGTCGTTTTTATTCCGCCTCCGGTTGATCCCGGAGAAGCTCCTATAAACATTAATAAAATAATAAGAAATAAACTCAAATAATGTAAATTCAATAAATTAACAGTGTTAAAACCGGCTGTTCTTGCAGTAACAGATTGAAATAAACTGTCGGTAATCGAAACTTGTCCTCTTTCAAAAATAAAAATTAAGAGTGCTGCTCCGAAAATTAATGATGTTGTAGTCAATAATACAATCTTAGTATGTAAACTCAATCTTTTTTTAAGCTTATACTTTTTAACAAGCTCATATATAACATGATATCCTATACCGCCAATAATAATTAAAGCCATAACGGTATATTTTATAATATCATTCATTCCCATAAGACTTGAATCATAGGTTGAAAACCCCGCATTACAAAATGCGGAAACAGAATGAAAGATACCTTGATGTACCGATTCCCAAAAAGAATTTCCCTGAGCAGCAAAACCGATACTTAATAAAACAGCTCCGAAAAATTCACTTACAAATGTTATAATAAGAATAAATCTTAAAATATCGTTAACATCATGTAATGATGAATTTTCCTGAGTTCTGAAAAATGAAATTTTATGTTTCAAACTTATTTTCCCTCTTACGGCAAGAATAAATGATGAACTCAGAGTCATAATACCGATTGCTCCTAATTGCATCAAAATTAAAATCACAAGTTCACCCTGCCAATTAAAACCTGATGTATTTACTGTAGTCAAACCCGTAACACAAACAGCTGAAGTTGAAGTAAATAACGAATCAATAAAGGTAAGTCCGTTTTGATGCCTTACAAAAGGTAAATTTAAAAAAAATGTTCCTAAGCCTATTAAAATCAGGAAAGACAAAATTAAATATTGCCAAGGATTTAACTTAATATGTGATAATTTAATTTTCAATATAATTGTAAAAAAGCAAAATTAAATTAAACGATTTAATTTTGGCACAACTTAATGGTTTTTTAATCAGAATATATTTAATTCAATCAGTAAGTGCTGCTTTTAAAACAGTAAAACAAGAATTTAAAAATCATTTAAGCAAAGCATCTTTTAATCCTAAATAAATCCAATTTGCTAATGCCTGCCTGTTATCGGGAAGTATAATTCTTTTTTGATCGTATGTATTACGAATATTTCCGAGCTCTAAAAAAACTGCCGTAGGTAAAGTATGCTTCAATACGTAAAGATTTCTGGCAGAAACTGTTCCGTGATATCCTCTGCCTTTTTGTACTTTGCGATATTTTTCTGCAAATTTTTCATGAATTGCCAAAGCAGTTCGTTTTCCTTGTTTACTGCCGAAATAATAATAGAAAAATACATCTTGTCGCTTTTGGTAACTTCGGGAATCCACATGAATTACTACAGAAGTTTGACTTTTTACCCCTATTTTTTTATATTTTCTGTAATTTCGATTAATATCATCACAACGTAGTTTCAAACGTTTTACTTGGTCTCTCGGCAAAGATTTTCCCTGAATACTTTTTTCATCTTTATCGCATTTTAAATATTTTTTATCTCGAATACCGTCATTAGGGTCCTGAATAATAATATAAACAATTGCACTGTGCTGAATTAAATTTCTTGCCAAACGTAAAGCAACATCATAAGCATATTCATCCTCGCAAAGTGTATGATGCTTACCAAGATAACGTGCTCCGGGGTCAGGTCCTCCGTGTCCGCTGACGATGTAGAACACTCTGTTCTCCAATAACTTATCTTCAATTTCAACTTTTTTATTTTCATTTCCGAAGAGTTTTACGGTTTTTGTACCGATACTTTTCTGCCTCGCTCCTATTTTCTCAACAACAGAAATACTGTTCGGACATTTAAACATACCAAACGGAACCCATAAAATTTCAGATTCGGTGTAATGTGTTTTTCTTAAATTCTCCGATAAAATAAGTTCATTATATTTTTGAATTTGTAAAGCTAAATCATAATTATTATTCCCGATTGTGGAGCGAATACTTTTACCGTTATAGGCATAAATTAATATCGGCAATTTATATTCTTTGTCAAAAAACAAATTATCGGTTTTCTCCAAATTATTTAATTCCAAGAATTTTTTGAGATTACAAGAATTATCATCAAGATGAAAACGACGCAGAAAAGCATAGGTTCCCTCTCCTTTTAAGGGGATTTTTTTAAGATAATAAGGATTTTGAGCATAAGCCGAAAAACCTAATAATAAAATAACTAATATTATAAGCCCTGTAAACCTATTTATTAACAGCTTCATTTCGGAGGATAAAAATAAATAAAAATCCCGAAACAAACAGATGCTTCGGGATTAAATTATTTATAATGTAAAAATTAATATCTTACTCTGGTTGATTCGTTAATCCAACCACCCACAGTATATATTTTTCCGGCAGTCCAAGTAAGCATAAATCCTTCTTCTTGACTAGGAAAGAATTGGCTGTATTTTCCTATTAATTTATTAGCTTCGTCTTTTACACTCGGATCTATTGATCTGGCTTTTACGAGTTTATCAACTACAGCCCAATAAACTGCGTGTTGTGAGAATTTATCAGTTCCGCAGGATTTTGCACTTCCGGCATACATTTGAGCAATCAAAATATACGGTTTACCGTAATGCTCTTTTAACCCGGCAGCTTTTAATGCTAAAGACCGTGCATTGTTTAATTTATTTTCAGCATAAGCTACAACAGCGGCATAATAATAATATTCAGCTTTTTTATCTGTGTTTGTTTCCTGAGTATAAGCATTTTTAAAATATTTTTCTGCATCAGGATATTGTTCTTTTTTCAGATAAAATAATGCCAAACGAAATGCTGCATTTGCCGAAGGTTCTAATTTATACAGAGCTTCCGCTGCTTGTCCGTAAAATTCATCATTAGTACATTCTTTCCAAGCTAAAATTCCGGTAACGGTTTTCAGCCATTCCTTATTATTTTGATTTTTATTAAACTGAGTTTTGAAAGCCGGAATTAAATATTCACATTTTGAGAATTCCGAACTGGCAAATTTTTTCGTAATATATTCGGAAACTTTATCATCGTTAGATGCCACTTTTCCCCAATTCGTAATTCGCTTTTTATTAGGAGAGTTTTTAGCTTTTTCTTTTGTAATAAAATCGTTCATTTTATCTGAGTTCTTCTTCAGAACATTTGTTGCCATATTATAATCGTTTACCGATTCACCGGTTTCTATTTTTCCGGCTTTAATCATATCGAAAGATGCATCAAAGAAATCTTTTACAATTGCATAATTAGAATTTTCTTTTTCTGTTTCAACAGATTTTTTTAATAATGAATATGCCTGACTTAATGCCGAATCTTTTCTGTATTTATAAATATAACTTCCTTTTTTACCTATTAAATATCCTGTTCCGTAATATTTATCACTACCCAAGTATTTCATTCTTTGATCGTAAATCAATAATAATGTATCAATCCACTGTTCTCTTTCTGCTAACAGTTCTTTTTGTTTATCAGCTAATTTTTTTGCTTCGTCATATTTTTTCTGACTTTGGGCTTTTAAAGCATTTTTTCCGGCATCAGCAGCTTGATTTCTAACCATTTTAATTTTTGTACGAATTAACACGTCGCCTTTATAGTAAGCATTTTTAAATTTAGGATAATACTTAAAAAGTTCTCTCCAGAAACCGAAAGCTGCAGTATAATCCTTACGTTTAAGACTTTGTTTAAAATTTGAATATGCTATTAAACATTTTGTTTTATCTATTCCGTATTCATTGTTTTGCCCCAAAAATAATTTCATATCTTCAGAGTATTTTTTCAGGATTTTTTCTAAATCGACTAATTTTCCGTCTCGTCCCAAAGATTTAAGTTGTTTATATTCAAATACTTTTAAATTATCTTCTGTAGCACCGCCAAATTTAAATACTTCAACATCCTCTAAACCGTCTTGTAATCGGTTATATTGGTCTCTGAACATCTGAATATTATCGGATGTAACTTTTGTTGAACCGTCAGTTTTAAATTCTGTCAGCAAAGCTGTATATTTAGCTTTAAACACTTCCTCCGGAGTTTGTGCATTTATATGAAATGCTAAAAACAAACTCACTATTGCAAAAAAATACTTTTTCATCTTTCTTGTAATTTGATATTAATTTTAATTTATATAATTCATGAATTGTGCCGGAATTTTTTAAAAGAATCTCCTTCTGATAAACCAGCGATCTGCTAAATTTATATTAAAATTCAGAATGTAATAGTTTTCTTTTAACAGATTATTTTCTATAGTTCCTTTTTTTCCTATTTCAATACCGAAATTTAATTTTGCTCCGAGTTCAGTAGGAATTCCGACACCGAAATTAATTCCCATATCTTTAATTTGTGTATTATTAAGTACAAGTTCTGTATTGGTATAATGTCCGCCGAAACGCCAATTTAATGTTTTAAAATATTGTTTTGAAGTATAATCTTTTGTATATTCAATACCGAAAGCAAAAGAGCTTGAATTAGTCAAACTGCTCGGTTTTTTATCAAAAAACATCACATCATTCCAGTTTGCTTTTTTGTAATCGGCTCCGAAAATAAATTGTTTTGTCAAAAAAGAAACCCCGACACCGTATGCCGTCGGTATTTGAATTGTTCCTTCTGACAATGTATCATTCATAATCGTATCTGAACGAGTAAAATCTGATGCAGGGTTAATTACTCGTGATACAAATTTTGTTCTTATCGTATTCAAATCAGTTTTATTTTCATAAAAACCGCCGATTGTAAAATTGTATTTACCGAATAAAGAATCAGTATATTGAATTCCGTATCTTAAATGGAAATCACGTACTTTAGTATCGATAAGACTATAAACATAAGAAGAATATCCTTGCTCATTTTCAACAGATTCCGTTCTGTTAAGTAACGGACCGAATAAATAGGAAGCATTAAATCCTAAAGAAAGTCCTTTATAAACAAAAGCATTCCCGAAATAAACATCAGTAAGACCGCCTTCTCCGGTATATTTATTATTAAAATGAGATGTATAATCATCCAAAGAAACAGAGTCGGAGACAAGGATATTATAACTGACTGTACTCACAGGATTCATACCGAAACTCATTCCCCAATATTTATTGACACTAAAAGCAGCATTAATTGAATTTAATTTAAAATCATAATCAACAACCTGATTATCAGTTGTTAAATAATCAGTTCTTTTTGCTTTGAACCCGGATTGGAATAAAAATGTTTTATTGGGTATTGCAGAATAAGAAGCCGGATTTGAAGGATTAATTTCATAAGGTAAACGCAATCCCAATGCAATTCCGCCCATTCCGTTAGATCTTCCGATATTTAGATTTTCAATATCACCAATTCCGAATCGAGAATAAGGAGAACCCAAATTAACCTGAGCATTCATTTCCGAAACAAAGAACAAAATTACTGCTGTTACTGTTAAAAATTTATTTCGCATTATATTTTAAAATTATGTTTAAACCTATTAGTATTAAATTAGGTTCTGCAAATATTTGTTTTTTTATCTTTCTTTCAAAGAAAAACGTATCACCTCCGGTAAATGTTACTTTCAAATCCGAATATTTCTCCGAATATTTATTAATATGTCCTTCAATTTCATAAATAATTCCGTTTTGAACTCCCGAACGAATTGCATTTATCGTATCATTACCGTATATATTTTCAAAGTCCGATTCCGTATGCACTTCCGGCAATTTATCCGTAAATTTATTTAATGCCTCAAAACGCATTTTTAAACCGGGTGCAATACTTCCTCCTATATATTCTGATTTATCATTAATAAAATCAACCGTAAGTGCAGTGCCTGCATCAAAAACCAAAACGTTTGAATCGGGATAAATATTGTTTGCGGCAATTACACCTGCTAACCTGTCTTTTCCCAGTGTTTCCGGAGTTTTATATAAATTTTTTATCGGAACAGGGGTTTTGTCATTAAAAAAAATATATTCCCGAAATATATCTTTAATTAATTTTTGTAATTTTTCATCTTTATTTTTTACGGTGGATAATATTACTCTCTCCAGTCCGGGATATTTCAGTTTTATCAGCGTAATTTCTTCTTGTATATTTTTATCATTCTCATTTTCAAAAATTCTTTTTTCAATAATAAAATTATCATTAAAAACTGCCAATTTTGTAAACGAATTTCCTATATCTGCGATTAAATTCATAACACACCAGAACTTGCTTATAAAATTTAAAACTGCGAAGATATAAAAAAGGCACTGACTTAAAAAAAATCAATGCCTAAATTTAACATTCTGCACTTTTTAATACACTAAATGCATTTTTGATTTATTATTCCATCCTGCCTGATAGTCATAATCAACAAAATAAATTTTTAAATCTGCCTGATAATCGTAATCGGTAAAGTAGATTTTTTTATCTGCCTGATAGTCATAATCGGTAAAATACCATTTCCCGTCACCGTTTGCCTGATAATCGTTTTTGACTTTATACACTTTTAAATCTGCCTGATAATCGTAATCGCAAACAAATACTTTTATATCTGCCTGATAATCATACTTTACCACATAGACTTTCAATCCTTTACCTTTTATTCCTTCTGTATTTTTTGTCGGAGGAACAGCAGAACTCAAAATTATCCAAGAAAACAGTAATCCGATAATGTAAATTTTTTTCATAATAAAAAGATATAATTATAACTATACTGTTATGATGCTAAAGTTACAACAATTTCATAAAAAATGTATTAATTTTTCAAGAATTTTTGCAATAAAAATGTTTCATTCACCCTCACACCTTTTTTTGTTTCTTTTAAAGTACAACATTCATTATATAAATCGTGTTCAAAGAATAAAATTTGATTTTCACGAACTGCTTCTTCAAAAAAACGTTCTTTGTCTTTTAATGTTATTAAAGGGTTTGTATCGTAGCCCATAATATAGGGCATAGGAATATGTGCTGTTGACGGAAATAAATCACCGCCGAAAACAAGCTCAGTATTTTCATACATAATATAAGGTATCATTTGCCCCTTTGTATGTCCGTTAAAAAATTTCACTCTTATTCCGGGTAAAAGTTCACCTTCATTTTTTACTAAATTTAAACAATTATGTTCTTGTAAGGGCATAAAATTTTCGGGTAAAAATGATGCTTTTTCTCTTCTGTTCGGGTTTACGGCTAAATTCCAATGGGATTCGCTGATGTGATAAACAGCATTCGGAAAAGTAGGAACAAGCTCGTGTTTTTCATTATATTTTACGGCACCGCCTACGTGGTCGAAGTGTAAATGAGTTAAAATTACATCGGTAATATCTTCAAAAATAAAACCGCTTTTTTTTAAAGAACTTTGTAATGTTTCGTCTCCGTTAGGATAATAGTATGAAAAAAATTTAGCATCTTGCTTATCTCCCATTCCGGTATCAATCAATACTTTATAGCTTTTAGTTTCAATCAATAAACAACGCATTGCCCAATTTCCCAAATTATTTTCATCTGCCGGATATAATTTTTGCCAAATAACTTTTGGTACTACTCCGAACATTGCACCGCCGTCTAATTTTAAATTTCCTGTTTCAATTTTGTATAATTTCATCTTATAGTTATTTTTGAAAAAATTTCTGTTATGGAAAAACAAATATATAACAATAATTTAAGAATAAATTACAAGATTGAAGGTAAAGGGAATGCTGTTGTGCTTGTTCACGGATTTTTAGAAACTTCTGAAACTTGGAAAGATTTTGCAAAATTATTATCTCAAAATTGCAAAGTAATTACCGTTGATTTACCCGGACACGGCAGAAGTGAACTTCATGAAGAACCGGAAACAATGTGTAAATATGCCGAAAGTATTTATTACATTTTAAATGAAGAAAATATTACAGAAACTATTATTGTCGGACATTCAATGGGCGGTTATGTTGCTTTGGCATTTGCGGAAAATTATCCGTTTATGCTTTCCGGTTTATGCCTGTTTCACTCTTCGCCTTTTGCCGATGATGAAATAAAAAAACAAATAAGGCTTAATACGATACAACAAACAGAAGAAGGAAATAAAAATATTATTTGCTCTGAACATGCCAAAGCAGTTTATGCCGATGATAATATTGAAAAATTTAAAGCAGAAATAAAAGAAGGTAAAAGAATTGCCTTATCTGTTTCGGAAGAAGGTATAATTGCCTCATTACTAACAATGAGAGAACGGAAAGACAGAAATAATATTTTAGAAAACCTGCAAGTTCCTTTTTTGTATATTCTCGGGAAAAAAGATCGTTTTATTCCGGAGAACGTATTAAATAAAATGAATATGCCGAAAAATTATAAAATTGCTGTTTTAGAGAATTCAGGACATATGGGAATGATTGAAGAAAAAGAAAAATCATTAAAATTAATTAATGATTTTTGTAAAAATGTTTATAAACCTCAATGAATATTATCTGTATTTTTGTCCGAGAATAAATTTATATCGTTTTTCAAAATTCCCTTTTGCAATTTGAGCTAATTTTCTCTTTAAAAACTTCTTACGTAAAGGGCTGACTTTATCAGTAAACAAAATTCCGTCAGTATGATCGTATTCATGTTGTAAAATAACGGCAGCAGTTCCTTTAAATGTTTCAGTTACAGCTTCAAATTGTTCGTTAACATATTCTATGGTTACGGTTGTATGTCGTGAAACATCTTCGCGAACATCCGGAATACTTAAACAACCTTCTGTAAAATTCATAAAATCATCACTTTTCTCAACAATGTGAGCATTTATAAAAGTACGTTTAAAACTTTCAAGTTCGGGCTCATCTTCCGCCATCGGCGAAGCATCAATAATAAATAATCGTATTGATTTTCCGATTTGCGGTGCTGCCAAGCCAACTCCGTCCGAACTGTACATCGTTTCGTACATATTGTCAATAAGTTCCGATAAAGCGGGATAATCTTCAGGTATTTCTTCCGCAACTTTTCGTAATACCGAAGAACCGATTATATGAACAGGTAATATCATTTTATATATTTTTAAATTCTAAATACGACTGCAAAATAATTACTGCACTTATTTTGTCAACCAAAGCTTTATTTTGCCTGTCTTTTTTCTTTAATCCGCCTTCAAGCATAGCTGCTTTAGCCATTTTTGAAGTAAATCTTTCGTCGTAAGTTTCAATTTTTATTTCGGGATATTGTTTTATCAATTTTTTAATAAAAGGATTGATAAACTGCAATGATTGAGAACCTTCATTTTTTAAATTAACCGGATAACCTACAACTATTGTTTCAACATATTCTTTTGACAGATAATCACTTAAAAATGTAAATATATCTTTTGAGTGAACTGTTGTTAAACCGTTTGCAATTATTTTTAAAGGATCGGTAACAGCAATTCCCACCCTTTTTCTTCCGTAATCAATAGCTAATATTCTTCCCAAAACGAATAAACCCGCAAATTTATAAAAATCTTTTTAAAATAATGTCTGTTAGGTTCTCTTTGAAATTTCTGTTTCAATTTGTTTTACACAATTATCTGTATTTTTTAAAATTTCCTGACCCCAAAATCGCAAAACCGTCCAACCTTCTTTTTTTAATTTCGTATTAACTTCTACGTCTCTTTCAATATTTCTTTCAATTTTTTTATACCAAAAATCTCTGTTCGATTTTATTTCGTATTTCTTGGTTTCCCAATTTTTTCCGTGCCAAAATTCACTGTCGCAAAAAACTGCAATTTTATATTTATTAAAAACAAAATCAGGTTTGCCGAATATTGTTTTTACATTTTTTCGATAACGAAATCCTTTTTTCCATAATGCTTTTCCGAGAATAATTTCAATTTTGGTACCGGTTGATTTAACGGCTTGCATATTCCGTCTTCTTTGTTCCGAAGTATGACGATCCATTTTTCTTAATTATTTTTTCGGAAGAATTTTTTTATTGCCTTATTCCCTTTTTTAATAACTGAAATCGGCGGATAACTAATCGGATTATTCTGCAACAATACACCGTCTTCATCAGCATCAAAATTAATAGGCAAATTCAAATCTAAAAGAAAAACAGGTAAAAATTCTAATGAATTATTTGACAAATCCAGTTCTTTAAGATTTTTTAAATCAGCTGTTTCAACAGGTAACACACGAAGATTATTATTTGAAAGAGATAAAGTTTCCAAGTGAACAAGTTTACTTATTTTTTCAGGTATTTTCGAAATATAATTCATCCCCAATTCCAAATGCAGCAATTCTTGTAAATTAAATAATTCATCTGAAATATCACTAATCTCATTATCCATCAGCAATAAAACTCTGAGAAGTTGTAATTCACCAATTCTATCGGGAATTTCTCTGATTTTATTTCCTATTAAATTTAGTTCCTGTAAATTAATTATCCCGAAAATTTCCGGATAAAACTGCTCCGATTTATTTCCGGACAAATCCAACTTACGTAATGTTTTTAACAAAGCTATTTCTTCAGGAAGGCTTTTAATATTATTGTAATCAAAAACCAAAGTTCTGATTTGATGTAAATTACCAACCGATGCCGGAATCTCCGAAATTGAATTAAATCCCATATTAAGAAATTCCAATTTCGAAATATTAAATAATTCATCTTTTATTTTACTTATTTTATTTCCGCTCAAATACAGACGATACAATATCGGTAATTCACATATTTCATCAGGAACCTCCGTAAAAAAATTATTGCTTAAATCTAATTCCTGTAAACTTTTTAAATCTTTAAAATTTTCAGGTAATGAGCTTAATCCGCATTGCGACAAATTTAAATATGAAAGTCGGGAATAGTTTTCAATACATTCCGGAAGCGAACCGAAATTATTACGACTTAAATTTAATTCAAGAAGACTTTCAAAATCCTTTATTTCACAAGGCAGTTCTTTAATTCTGTTTTCGGTAAGTATTAAAGTTTCTAAATTTTCACAATGCAACACTTCATTAGGAAAAACTTCAAAATTATTATATGCCAAGTTCAAAAAACGTAATTTGGACAATTTTTTAATTCCTTCGGATAAAATATAAATATTGTTACTTTCAAGCGATAATTCTTCTAATGATTCAATTTCAAAAACAGTTTCAGGGATGTGAGTCAGTTCGGCATCGGTTATTTTCAGTTTAATAATTTCGTTATTTTCATTTAATTGAAATCTGGCAAAATTATCAAATACCCATCCGTCAATATTAAACTTACTGTTTTTAAAGGTTTTTCCGATTTCTTTTTCTAATTTTGTAATATATTTATCAAAAGTCAACATTCTGAATTCTATTATTTTATTTACGCTGTAAAATTAAACATTTTAATATGAAACTTAAACAATTTACGCTATTTTTCTTACTTATTTTTTTATCATTTTCAACTTTTGCACAAGATTATCAAAAAGAAATAAACAGAATAGAAAATCAAATTCACAAACTTGATACAAAAAAAGATTCATTAGATTTATTAGCCAAAAGTATAAAACTTACAATTTTACACAATAAATTAAAGAAATACGGTTTACCAAAATATTCCGGAGATGTTGAAATTGTTGAACATCCCGCAATAATTCTTTCGTATAACGAAAAATACGAACAAGCAAATTGGGTTGCTCACATTATCAGTAAAGAAATTACCGGAAAAGGGTTCAGCAGAACCAATGATTTTCGACCTGATCCGTTAGTAAAAACCGGTTCAACAGAAGAAAAAGATTTTTTTCTGAAACATCTTAATTCTGACGGCAGCTATACTTATGACGGTTTCGGCTATGACAGAGGACATTTGGCACCTTCGGCAGATTTCCGTTGGAACAAAGAAGCAATGAGTGAATCGTATTTTTATTCAAATATGTCTCCCCAATTGCCTGATTTTAACAGAGGAATTTGGGCAAGTGTCGAAAGTTTTTTAAGAGAATACGTTGCAGAAAACAAACACGACTTATATGTTGTTACAGGCGGTATTTTATCAGATAACTTACCGAAAGTTAAAAGAAGTGTTAACCAAGTCAGCATACCCAAAGAATTTTATAAAGTTGCAGTTGATTTAGAAGGTAAAATACCGGAAGGCATTGCGTTTATTGTCCCCAACGAAGGAAGTAACTATCCTGTAATAAGTTTTGCCGTTCCGATTGATTCGGTAGAGAAAATAACCGGAATCAATTTTTTCGCATCTTTACCCGACAGCATTCAGGTTAAATTTGAAAAAACTACGGATATTCGTCATTGGCAAACAAAGAACAGACAAAATAACAGAAAACCGATAAACCGTAATAAACTTCCGAAAGAAGCAATAAATACGGTAATGGCTCGCTCTTATTATGATAATAAAGCAAAAGTCTGCGGAACGGTTGTTGAAGTTCACGAAACAAAAAGCGGTAATTATTTTCTTAATTTTGACCAAGACTTTCCGGAACAATTATTTTGGTGTACGATATGGAAAAATAATATCGTAAACTTCAGTTATAATCCCCAAAAATATCTGCTGAATAAAAAAATATGTGTTTCGGGTACAGTAAAAAAGAAATACGGAAAACCGTCGATGAGTGTTTATAATGACAAACAGATTACACTTTACAAAGATGAGATGAGAAAAAACAAAAAGTAAATATTGTTGAAAGTTGAGAGATAAAAAGTAGGAATTCAGTAACTGTTATAATGGAAGATGTTTATAAAAAAGCAGCAAAAGTTGTTAAAAATGCAGAAGCATTAATTTATACCTCAGGTGCCGGTATGGGAGTTGATTCCGGTTTGCCGGATTTCAGAGGAGATAAAGGTTTCTGGAATGAATATCCAGCCATTTCACACCTCGGAATTTCTTTTTCTGAAATGGCAAATCCGCATTGGTTTGAAGACAATCCTAAACTTGCTTGGGCATTCTACGGTCATCGTTACAATCTGTATAAAAATACCGCTCCGCATCAAGGTTTTCAAATACTTTTAAATCTGGGGAATAAAAAAGAACACGGTTATTTTGTTTATACATCAAATGTTGACGGACAGTTTCAAAAAGCAGGTTTTGACGTAAATTTTATTGAAGAAGTGCACGGCTCAATAAATCATTTGCAATGCAGTATTTCCTGTAATTCAAACATTTATGAAGACAAGAATTTACAAATTGAAATAGATAAGGAAGAATTTGAAGCACAGGAACCCTTGCCGGTTTGCCCGAAATGCGGAGCAATTGCCAGACCGAATATTTTAATGTTCGGCGATTGGAATTGGCTGTCTCGTCGTTCCGTCGAACAAAGCGAAAGATTTTATCACTATTTATCAAATTTCAAGAAACAAAACGTTAAACCGGTTGTAATTGAAATTGGTGCAGGCAAAGCTGTTCCGACTGTAAGAATGAAATCAGAAAGATTGGCTTCGGAATTTGACACAACATTAATTCGTATTAATCCGCGTGATTATCATATTCCCTCATATATCAAAGGTATTGAAATTCAAGCCGGTGCACTTGAAGGAATTACAGGCATTACCAATAATATCTCAGATTGAATAAGATTGAAAAGAGATTTTTGAAGATTGATGAAATAATAATTAAACATTAAAATGAAAATAAAAACTTCCGAATTTATTATAAGTAATACCGATTTAAAAAAATGTCCGAAACCGACTAAACCGGAATACGCATTTATCGGTCGTTCCAATGTTGGTAAATCTTCTTTGATAAATATGCTTACAGGCAGAAAACAACTTGCAAAAATTTCGGGAAAACCCGGCAAAACACGTCTTATTAATCACTTTTTAATAAACAACAACTGGTATTTAGTTGATTTGCCCGGCTACGGTTACGCCAAAATTTCAAAACAAGAACGCAATATTTGGAAAGGATTTATTAAAGATTACATCCTTACCCGTGAAAATTTAATGAATTTATTTGTTTTAATTGATTCGCGCCATAAACCTCAAAACAATGACTTGGAATTTATGCAACATCTCGGAGAAAACGAAGTTCCTTTTGCAATAATTTTCACAAAACTTGACAAACTTTCTAAAAAACAAATTAAAGAAAACGTCAATCTTTACAAAAAGGAGTTATTGAAAACATGGGAAGAATTGCCGAACTATTTTGTCAGTTCAGCAGTAAATAAAGCCGGAAAAGATGAAATTTTAACTTTTATTGAAGATACGAATAAACTTTTCACGAAACAGCAATGAAAACAAATGAAACAATAAAAGAAATTATCGGCAGAATTACAGTTTACAAACTCGATATAAGCTTGTTTATTAATGACTTAGTGAAAGTTTCAGACAATAAATCCGAATTATTTTTCATAAAACAAAAAACAGAAGAATTAACAACATTAATTGATTTGATTTTTACCGAAGAAAGTATCGACAAAAAAATTAACTATACTGAAAAACTGATTTTAACAGCAGATTTTTTATTAACGGAATTAAAAGAATTGAAATGCGACGATAAATTTCTGAACGAAAAAACTGATTTAATTGCAAAAACATTTATGATTTTTGACAAAGCAGAAAATTTGCGAACATTAATAACCTGAACTCAATATAAAATTTAAAAAGGGACTTCAAAATGCAGAAAAAATCCGGCATTTTTTTGTCTGTTTACGGAATATTCAAGTCGTATTAACCAATCGTAATATGTTACAATATTAATTCCTGCTCCGCAGCTGTATAAAAGAGTATTTGCCAATGTATTATTTTCAATATACAACACATCGTCATTTTTCACGTAAGCAGCATCGGTAAAAATATCAGCATAAATTTTAATAAACAGTGTGTTAAATTTCTTCCAAGGAATAAAATTAAGACGTATAATTTTTTTCGGAAGCAATTCGTAATTTAAAGTATTTTTCAATAAGATAAAATCGCCTCCGTTCACGACATAATATTCATAAGCTCTTATGTTTGAAGAATATCCGAGTGCCGTATTCAAAAAAAACGGATTCTTTTGTCCGAAAGTTTTTTGCAATGTTAAATTATTTTCGAGATAAAATTTAGAATTTAATTGAGAGTATTTTGAGAATTCACCTTTTAGTTTCAATGAATTTATTTCAGATTCCGGAAAAATATAAAGACCGTTTTTCACTGCTTTTAATTTTATTCGGTAACCTTTTAAAGGGAATATTCGAGAATCTCTTTTGTCATTTAAAAAAATGTATTTTAAAAAGAAATAATTTACCGGAGCATTCGGATTTATTGTATAATGAGGATTACATAAAAACAAACTGTCAGCTGTTGTGCGATGTTCAAAACCGAGATACAGCGAATTTGATATATATATCTTTTTTCTGAATTGATATTTAAAAGTGGCATTATAAGCTTTTAAAGCATACTGACCGCTTAATTTTATAAACTTCACTCGGTCGTTTTCAATCATACAGCCGGTTTCTTTGCGTTTTAATTGTTTTAAAAACAAAGCTCCCGAATGCTGCCGTTTTTTATCAAAATAAATATGCTCATAATTCAAAATGAATTCCTCGTCATAACCAAAAATCGAATAAAAACTCAATTTTTCATTCCGACCTCTGAAATTATATTTTATTAAACCCAAACCAAAATCTGTTCTTGACCAATCTTTGTTATTTAACCAATTAGTAAAATTTCTGTCTGCATAATAAATTGCTGCCTGCGGCCAAAAATACCAACGTTCGGTTACGGTTAATACAATTACAATATGCTGTGAATCAGAATATTGAATTTCCGTATTGACAAAATTAAACAAAGGCATTTTCAATAAATTCAGTTTGCTGTCTTCTATAAGTTTCGGTAAATTCTTCAGCAAAATACGATCTCCGGTTTTAAAGGTCAATTCTCGCAGAATAACATTTTCTTTAGTTTTATAATTGCCTAAAATTATTATTTCCGAAATTACAACACTATCTGTTTTTTCTTGTGAATAAACGGGATATGCAAACAATAATACAAATATATCAAATACAAGGAAAAATTTAATACGAGAAACAATCTGAATTTTATAACTCACAAGAAATAACTGTATTTATTGAAAAATCTTATTATTACCTAAACCGATTTTATTAAGACAATACGAAACAGAAACACCTAATACGCCTATTCCGTATTTCATACTTCGACTTAAGTTAATTGATGATGCTTCTTCAAAATATTTTGTCGGACAAGTTACTTCGGCAATTTCAAAACCTTTAAAAAATATTTGTGCCAACATCTGGTTATCAAAAATAAAATCGTCCGAATTAATATTATAATTAATATTTTCCAAAACTTCTTTGGAGAAAGCTCTGTAACCGGTATGATATTCCGATAATTTTTGATTCATTAAAATATTTTGAAACAGAGTTAAAAATCTGTTGGCTATATATTTATACCAAGGCATTCCGCCCTTTAATGCACCTTTTCCCAAAATTCTGGAACCAACCGCAACAGGATAAACGTCATTGGCAATCAAATAAGTTAAAGAATGAATTAACTTCGGAGTATATTGATAATCAGGATGTAACATAACAACAATGTCTGCACCGAGTTCCAATGCTTTATTGTAACACGATTTTTGATTAGCTCCGTAACCTTTATTCTTATCATGTTTTATAATATGTTTTATTCCGATTCGTTCGGCTTCCGAAACAGTGTCGTCATTGCTTAAATCATCCGTTAAAATGACATTATCAACAATTTCAAAAGGAATCTCATTATAGGTTTGTTCCAATGTTTTCTCAGCATTATAAGCAGGTAAAACAACAATTATTTTTTTATTATTAATCATATAATCAATACTGTTTTTACGATGCAAATTTACAGAAAATTGCTGTTCAAATATAATTTAATTTAACAAACTTGTTTATTCTATATTTTATCAAAATTTTCTGTATAACTTTGCAATAAAATTACATAAAAAAATTCTATCATGAAAAGAATCAATTCATTACTTATTATCTTAAGCATCACCGTTTTATCCTGTAATAAAACAGAAGATTTTTACAAAATTGCCGGAGAAACTCAAGGCACAACTTATCACATGATTTATCAGGGAGAGCATCCGAATTTGAAAAAAGAAGTTGATTCTTTACTGCAAATTTTCGACTTGTCTATGTCAACTTACGAGCCGTATTCAACAATTTCAAAAGTAAATCAAGGCAATAATGTTGAAGTTGATGAATTATTTACACAAATGTTTAATAAAGCTGCTGAAGTTACAAAACATTCCGGCGGTGCTTTTGATATTACTGTAGGTCCGCTCATAAATGCTTATGGTTTCGGTTACGGAAAACAAGAAACAAAAATTGACAGTGCATTAATTGACAGCCTATTACAATATGTCGGAATGGATAAAGTGAAAATTATTAACAACCGGCTTATTAAAGAAAATGACAATATCAAACTTTCAGGAAATGCTATTTCTCAAGGACAAGCAGTTGATTATATTGCAAAATTCTTTAAAAAACAAGGTATAGAAAATTATATGATTGAAATAGGCGGAGAATTAGCTGTTAAAGGATTAAAAGACGGCAAAAAATGGCGTGTAGGAATTGATAAACCCTACGAAGGAAATAATGTTGCCGGCCAAGATTTACAAACTATTTTGGCTATTACGAATAAAGCCGTTGCCACTTCCGGAAATTACAGGAAATTTTATGTCAGAGACGGCAAAAAATATTCGCACTCCATAGACCCGCATACAGGTTACCCTGCATTTCAAAATATTTTAAGTGCAACCATCATTGCAGACAGTTGTATGACAGCTGATGCTTATGCTACGGCTTGTATGGTTTCAGGTCTGGAAAAAAGTAAGGAAATTGTTAAAAATATAGGATTGGATGCATACTTTGTCTATTCTGACGAAGAAACAGGTGAATACAAAGTTTGGTACACTGACCCTGTTAAAAAAATGATTGTTAAAAAGTAAAATTACATTTTTTCTGATGATAAAAAAAGATGCTGTAACGGCATCTTTTTTTATTATACTCAAAATTAAAATACAGTAAATATTTTTTCAACTTCTGCTTTTTTGCCTCATTTTCGGGAACATTTATGTTGCTTACCACTATAAATATTTCATGTATTTACCGTAATTTTTCACAACAAAGATACATCTGAAAAAGATATAAACAATGACATATATAAGTATCCGGAACTTTGCATATCTCATTAAAATTCAGTCATTTAGCATTTTAAACAGCTCGAAATTTCGAGCTTAAATAATTGTAAAAAAAAACATAAAAAAAACCTCTCGCATAATTTGTATTCTCACTACTTAATTTTTACCTTTAAACAAATTAATTGCCCGCAAGTAAATTTGACATATCGAACTAATATTTCATAAAATTGTACTTATTAGTAAGAATATCATAAAAGTGATCGGACTATAAAAACAAGTTAGCAACAAAATTAATGAAGAAGAAAAAGACATAATAAATTTATACAAAAAGTCTTGAAACAAAAATCGAAAGAATTAGTTTTTTGCCTTCTTACAGCTTATTTTAAAATGATAATTTCTAATAAACCTGAAAAATATTATTTTCTAACTAAATATATTCGCATCATGAAAAAAATTTTATTAATCTTAGCAGTAACAGCAACAATTGCTTCCTGCAAAAAAGAAGCAGATCCTCATGTGGCAAACGCTGATTGCGGCAGTTGTCATACAACTGAACAAAGCCAATGGGCGAGTCAGGCAAATTTACATGCCCTGCCGGCAACAGATGTTCTGGCAAACGTAGATCATAACACAGAAGAGTTGCTCGTTGATGACTGCCTGAAGTGCCACTCAACATTCCAGTTTCCGCTTGGTGTAGCTCATTTCATATCTCCTGTGGATCAAATTGGTTCACCTGCAGGAACTTGGACCGTAAAGAATGCCGGCGATTGGAAGGCAACAAACTGTGAGGTATGTCATGACCCGACATCAACCAATACTTTTAAGTTGGCCAAGTACGGATCCTTATTGGATGGTAATTGGAGTGCCGGTTATATTAAGATTTCGGCATTACCGGACGCTTATCAGAAGATTCTGTCTTTATCAACGGGTATTATCACAACCTATACATACCCTGATCAGACAAAACCTGCTGTTCAAGCAACAAAACTGTGCCTTTCTTGTCATGATCCGGCTGATCAAGGTGAAGAACCTGAAGTTATTATTGATAATATTAACTACGGACCTCAGGGAGGTGACAGCCGTTCATACGTAGCGGAAAATCATAAAGGTTTTAATTGTACTGACTGTCATACTCCGCATAGTTTTGAACATGTTGATCCGACTGCTACAACAGCTTGTATGAGTTGCCATACCGGAAGCAAAACAGGCAAGGTACACATAAATCATATGTAG
>JAADGE010000058.1 GCA_013152535.1 Chlorobiota bacterium | reverse complement strand
CGCTTATTATAGCATGTGCATTTTTATCGGCTTGCGTTAAGGGTGAGTTATCGGCTTTTAAACTCGTATGAAAATCATTACTTTCATACACTTTTATAATTTCTTCGCCGGCTTTTACGGATGCTTTAATTGCCGTAAGAATTAAATCTTTTATGTATTTTTTGTCAGTCATAAGATAAGTTTATCTGTTTGTTATCCGTGGCACGCTGCAGCGTGCCACGGTTTTTGTCATGCAGAGTCTGTATTCTCAAACAGCCGCAAGCTGTTTCTAAGTTCTGTGTAAATGCGATGAATTTGCTTGTGCTGTCGGCATAATTAACAGTTCGTTTATATTTACGTGCGGCGGGCGTGTTATTGCAAATTCAACGGCATCGGCAATATCTTGTGCGTATAAAGGATTAAAACCTTCATAAACTTTATCGGCTGCTGTTTTATCGCCGAGGCGAACCAAAGAAAATTCCGTATTAACGGCACCCGGAGCAACCGATGTTACTTTAATACCGTAGGGCAACATATCAATACGCATTGCTTTTGTAATGGATTCAACGGCATGTTTGGTTGCACAATAAACATTTCCTTTTAAATAAGTTTCTTTACCGGCTATTGATGAGATATTTACAATATGCCCTGATTTTTTTTTCACCATTTTAGGCATAATTGCACGCGAAATATACAGCAGGCCTTTTACATTGGTATCAATCATTTTTTCCCAATCGTCAATATCCGCTTCGTGAATTAAATCCATACCCGACGCCAAACCTGCATTGTTTATTAAAAGGTCAATATTTTGAAAGTTTTCCGGCAAGTTTTCAATTTGCTTTTTTGTTTCTTCTCGATTTCTGATATCAAAATTTAGAATCAGAACTTGGATATGATATTTTTCTTTTAATTCCTTTTCAAAATCTTGTAATCTTTGTAAGCGTCTGCCGGTAATGATTAAATTATAATTATGTTTTGCTAACATTAAAGCAGTAGCTTTACCAATGCCGGAAGTTGATCCCGTAACGAGTGCTGTTTTATTCATAGTAAAACGGTTTAGAATTTATAAAATAAATAGTTAAAATCAGAACAATAAAATTCCGTTTAGTCAAATTATTAAAGACTATGAAACTTCGGCTTAAATTCTCTTTTTTTCTTAATTGTCATTTTTCGTTTTAATAAAAAATAAACTAAAGGTCCGATTACCGGCAAAATGATAATAAGAAAAAGCCATAATGAATTTCCATATTGAATTGCAAAACGAGATTTAACAATATCAATTAATGCCCAAAACCATAAGATAAGGGATAAAATTGATAAAACTGAAACTAACAATAGATATTCCATAAGCGTTTTTTAAATTAAAAATACATTAAACTCAATATAGTAACAGTAACAACCATATAAATTATTGTTAAAGGTGTTCCGATTTTCAAGAAATCTTTGAATTTATACCCGCCCGGACCGTACACCATTAAATTTGTTTGATAACCGATCGGTGTCATAAAATTTGCAGCAGCAGCATAAGCAACCACAAGAATAAAAGGCATCACATCGGCATTAAGACTTAAAGCAAGTGATAAAGAAACCGGAAAAATTACGGCAACTGCAGCTTTATTTGTGATAAATGCTGCTAATATTGCAGTAATAAAATAAATTCCGGTTAAAATTCCTATAGTCCCGAAGGGTTTAAAAACTGTGATAATTCCGGTTGCAAACATATCGGCAACACCTGTTTTAATCATTGCCGTACCGAGTGCCAAAGAAAGAGCAATTACAAGGATAAGATCATAGTCCACACTTTTTATTAAATCTTTCGGTCGTGTAATTTTAAAAATAACCAAACCGGTAAGCAAGACTAATAATCCGTTAAATAATTTTATGAGTCCGATTGCCGATAACAAAATAACTGCAATTGTTCCGCCGACAAGAAAAGTAGTTCTGGCAAAACCAATACGCCTGAATTCTTTAATTCTGGAAATTAAATAAAAATCGGAAGTGTCTTTATAGCGGTCTTCAAAATAGGTTCCGGCAAGTAACAAAACAGCATCACCCGGTTTTAATTCCACTGAACCTATTTTTCCTGCTAAAGTTTCTCCGTTTCGGTGAACGGCAATTGCCGTTGCATCAAATTTTGCTCTGAAATTAACTTCTTTTAATGTCTTTCCTTTCAATGCTGAATTATGCGAAATCACAATTTCCAGAACTTCGGTATTTTTCTTTCGTGAAAACATCCCGACAGAGGGAATTTCAATTCCGTCGCGTGATTTCACAAAATCGGCAATGGCTTTTGTATTTCCCGTGAATAACAATATATCTTCTTCCAAAAGAATGGTATCATTAGGAACAGCAGTAATTCGTATATTTTCTCGTAATATTTCAAAAAGAAAAAGACCTTCCAAATTTCTTAATCCGGCTTCGGCAATTGTTTTTCCTATTAAAGAACTGTTTCCTTTTATTCTGCCTTCCATAATATATTCTCTGGAAATTTCAGGAATATTATCAATAACACTTTTGTGATCGGGTAATAATTTTTGACCGAAAACAAGCAAATAAATTATTCCGATAACCAACATCGGTAAACCGACCGCTGTAAAATCAAAGATTCCTAATTCGGGAAGATTGGGAATTATTTTTTGATCGGTTACTAAACCATTGACAATGAGATTAGTAGAAGTTCCTATCAGGGTCGTACAACCACCGAGAATAGCAGCAAATGAAAGCGGAATCATTAATTTAGATACAGATGCTTTATATTTTTGTGCTCCCGTATGTACATAAGGCATCATTAAAGCAACAAGCGGTGTGTTATTTAAAAAAGCTGACAAAGGAGCTACAATCAACATCATTCGGGCACTAAAACTTTTCATTGTTTTTGCCCCTTTAAAAATTGAATGAAAAAAAATATCCAAAACTGATGTTCTTCTGTAAATATCACCAAGCAGCAAAAGCATAATGATGATTGCAATTTGTTCGTTTGAGAATCCGTCAATAATTTCGGACGGTTTCAATACATGCGTAATTCCCAGCACAATAACCGCAATAATAAAGGTCATTGTAGGTCCTACGATTTCTGTATATAATGAAACTATAAGAAAAAGCAAAACGAGAATTACGATTATCGCATCAAACGACATATATTCGAGTTAAAAATAAAATTCAAAAGTAGAAAAAAAAGTCGGATATTTGAAAGTTGATTTCGGAAAGTTGGAATTTATAATCGAAAACCGGCTTCAAGAGTGAAACCGGTTTTCAACAGGCTAAGGCTTCGGTAATTTATATCAAGCTTTGTCAATAATCATTCCCGCTCCTACAGTTTCATTTGTAACTTCATCAATTAAAACAAAACTGCCGGTATATCGATTCTTTTTATAGCCGTCAAAAAATAAGGGTTTTGTCGTTTTTAATTGAATTCTTGCGATATCATTCATCTTAACTTCTTTATCATCGTAATTTCTTTCCAGAGAATTAATATCCATTTTAAATTTCACTTCCTGAATGATACATTTTACGTCATTTGTCGTATGCCTTAAAGCATATTTTCCTCTGACCTGCAAAGGTCTTTCGTTAAACCAACTAATCATTGCCGTAATATCTTGTGATTGACGCATAAGATTTTCGGTTTTTACAATCATATCGCCGCGGCTGATGTCAATATCATCTTCAATTGTAATTGAAACCGATTGCGGAGCAAAAGCCATATCAAGTGATTCATTTAAAGTATCAATTGATTTAATTTTTGATTCCAACCCGGAGGGGAAAACCTTTATTTTATCACCGACTTTAAAAATTCCTCCGTCAATTCTGCCGGCATATCCTCTGTAGTCATGAAATTCATCCGATTGCGGACGAATAACATATTGAACAGGAAATCTGGCATCCACATAATTATTATCACCTTTAATATAAATATTTTCAAGTAAATACAACAAAGTTGTGCCTTGATACCAAGTCATTTGTTTTGACGGTTCAACAACATTATCACCTTTTAAAGCACTTATAGGTATAAATTCAATATCTTTTACATCTAATTTAGGTGCAAACGACATAAATTGTTTTTTAATTTTTTCATAAGCTGATTCATCATAATCAACTAAATCCATTTTGTTAATACACACTACTATATGGGGTATTTTAAGCAAAGAAGCAATATAGGAGTGTCTTAATGTTTGTTCAATTACACCGTGTCTTGCATCAATTAATATAATTGCTAAATTTGCAGTAGAAGCACCGGTTACCATATTTCTGGTATATTGGATATGTCCGGGAGTATCAGCAATAATAAATTTTCTTTTGGGTGTTGCAAAATAGCGGTATGCCACATCAATTGTAATGCCTTGCTCTCTTTCGGCACGAAGTCCGTCTGTCAGTAATGCCAAATCAGTTTCTTCGTTTCCTTTATTTTTGCTTGCTATTTCAATAGCTTCAATTTGATCTTGAAAAATTGATTTGCTGTCATATAATAATCTTCCGATAAGCGTACTTTTTCCGTCATCAACGCTTCCTGCAGTTGTAAAACGTAAGAGTTCCATATCGAGGTATCCGTTTGTATCTTTTTTTTCTGTCATTATATTTTGAAATTTGAAATTGGGTGTTTGAAAATTGAAATGGGAAACTTGAAACGTAAAATTTAAAAATATCCTTCTTTTTTTCTGTCTTCCATTGCAGTTTCTGAGCGTTTATCATCAAATCTTTGACCTCTTTCCGTTGTTCTTTCTGCCGCTATTTCGTCAATAATATCTTTTAAATTATCCGCTTTGGAACGTGTCAGTCCCGTATTGGTAATATCGCCTATTGTACGGCAACGGACATCAAGGGTTTCAATTTTTTCGGTCGGTTTTAGTTGCATAAAAGGTGCTGCGGCAAGTAAAACACCGTCTCTTTCAAAAACTTCTCTTCTGTGAGTGTAATATAAAGAAGGAATTTCAATATCTTCCATATAGATGTACTGCCATACATCTAACTCTGTCCAGTTACTTAAAGGAAAAACTCTGAAATGTTCACCCATACGTTTTTTGCCGTTAAAAATGTTCCAAAGTTCCGGTCTTTGATTTTTCGGATCCCATTGTCCGAATTCATCTCTGTGAGAGAAGAAGCGTTCTTTTGCACGGGCTTTTTCTTCATCACGCCTTCCGCCTCCTAAAGCTGCATCAAATTTATGCTCTTCGATTGCATCAAGTAAAGTAGTAGTTTGCAATACATTGCGACTTGCATTATAGCCGGTTTCTTCCTGAACTTTACCTTCATCAATAGTTTTTTGGACAGACCCTACATATAGTTTGACGCCATATTTTTCAACTAAATTATCTCTGAATTCAATCGCTTCTTTAAAATTATGCCCGGTGTCAATATGCAATAAAGGTATCGGAACTTTTGCCGGGTAAAATGCTTTTCGTGCCAGATGAAACATAACGATAGAATCTTTTCCTCCCGAAAATAATATTACCGGATTATCAAACTGTGCAGCTACTTCTCTGAAAATAAAGATTGATTCTGCTTCTAATTCTCTTAAATGATTAAGATGATAATTATTCATATGTTTTTGTTATTTGAAACTTGTTATTAACTGTTTCTTGTTTTGTTTATAAACGTGCTTAACTTATTTCATTTTCAGCATTATTCATATTAAATATTTATTTTTTTACTTGTAATCTTCGAATTTCGAGTTTCAAGATTCGAATCTATATGCAATCCGCATTCTTTTTTATCTTTGCTTTCCCACCACCATCTGCCGGCTCTTATGTCTTCGCCTTCTTTTACAGCTCTTGTACACGGAGCACAGCCAATACTTAAAAAACCTTTGTCGTGTAACTCATTATACGGAACATTATTTACTTTTAAATAGTCTAAAACATTCTGTAATGTCCATTTAGTAAGCGGATTAAATTTTATGACATTAAAGGTTTTGTTTTCTTCCAGAAGTGCTAAGTCGGTTCTTGTAACCGATTGTTCGGCACGCAGTCCGGTAATCCACAAATCAACATTTTTCAAAGCTCTTGTTAACGGATACACTTTTCTGATATTACAACATTCTTTTCGATTTTCAATTGAATCATAGAAACTGTAAATTCCTTTTTCTTTAACCATTTTTTCCACCTCATCTTTATCGGGAAAATATGCCGTTATTTTTTTATTGTATTTTTTATTTGTGATATTCCAAACTTTGTAAGTTTCTTCAAATATACGTCCGGTATCAAGCGTAAAAACTTCAATGGAAATATTATTTTTAAAGATAATATCTGTCAGAACCTGATCTTCTTGTCCAAAACTTATCGAAAAAGCGATTCTGTCTTTAAATTCTTTTGCAAGAAATTCAAGTTGTTCTTTAATTGAGAGGTTTTGTATTTTTTGTGTAAGATTATTAACCATATTTTAAATTATTTTACCCTGTTCCAAGCCAATGTTTTAAGCATCCAATTCGGTAATGCTTTTTCAGGTTTTCTTTTCATTAAATCCAAATTAATTCCGAGTTTTTTAAATATCGGAATTTTGTATGTCTCAACAAATTCGATAAGCGTTCCGTCGGGATCTTCGGTATATGTAAAATGCCCTGAGGCTTCTCCCATATCAAAGATTTTTCCTCCTGTTTCGTATATTTCCGGATTGCTGTCAACAGTAAAAGGAAAACTCGCTTTTTTACAATGTTCTTTAAATGCTTTCATATTACGAACATCATAGCAAATTTGAATATAACCCGGATCGCCCCAATACCTGCCTTCATATATTTTTTTTGGTTCAGAATCATAAACTTTAATCAATTCTATTTGGCTGTTACCTAACATTTTGCTGAATGCACCTTCCCTCGGTTTACTGTGAGATAATAAAGCTCTGTCAAATTTTTTATCGCCCCCTTTTAAACTGGAAAAATCTTTAAAAATGTCAGATTCATAATACTCAATAGTATCATAACCTAAAATATCAGAATAGAAACGAATGGATTTTTCAATATCAGTAACACCAATTACAGCACCGAAGACACCTCCGGAAAAAGCTTTTGTTTTAGAAAAAACAGTGTCATTTTCAACCATTTGAAAAACATTTCCGTAAGGATCCTGAAAAAAGAAATGTCTGTTTCCTTTAGGGTCTTTCTCTAATTCACTAAGCAAATGTACATGATTTCCTTTTAACTGATTAAAAGCATTTTCAATTTGATTGCTTTTAATTTTTGCGGCATATACGCCTAAATCACCTGCTTGTATTTGGAAATCAGCTTGTTTCGGCTCACGAGTAAGATATTGCCAAATTTCCAAACCACCACCGCCTTGAATATTTAAAGCGATTACAGCATGTCTTTCCTGTGGTTGTCCGCCGGTATATTTAAGCATTTTTTCGGCTGTTCCCGGAGCATTAACCACCGGAATATCAAATCCCAAATGTTCACGATACCATTTCCATGATTCGTTAACATCAGTTACCCCAATTCCAATTTGTTGAATACCGCTTATTAAATATTTCATTTTATTTTTACTGTTTTTCAAATAAGCTGCAAAGATACTAATTTTGCTTATTCGTAAAAATTATGTTTTTTAATATCTTCAAAAAACGATAATAATTCTATATTTGCACATTCTCAGAAATTTAATTTATTAATTATAAATCAATGTCGTGGATATATTCAAAAAATTAGACACATCAAAAACCGATTTAGGAAAATATCAATCTTCCGTTCACGGATATATGACTTTCCCGAAATTAGAAGGAGAAATCGGTCCGATTATGACATTTCAAGGTAAAAAAGTAATCACTTGGAGTATTAACAATTATTTAGGACTGGCAAACTTGCCGGAAGTAAGAAAGGCAGACGGTGAAGCTGCAGTTGAATGGGGCATGGCTTACCCGATGGGAGCCAGAATGATGAGCGGAAATACAAAATATCATGAAGAATTAGAGCAAAAACTTGCTGATTTTGTCAGCAAAGAAAGCGGATATCTTCTGAATTACGGTTATCAGGGAATGGTTTCTATTATTGATTCTTTGGTTGACAGAAATGATGTAATAGTCTATGATTCAGATTCTCATGCCTGTATTTTAGACGGTGCAAGATTGCATATGGGTAAACGTTTTGTTTTTAAACATAACAATATGGAAAGTCTTGAGAAACAATTAAAGCATGCAGGACGGGTTGCAAAAAGAAACGGCGGCGGTGTTTTGGTTATTACCGAAGGCGTTTTCGGAATGGAAGGTGATTTAGGCAATTTGAAAGGCATTACTGATTTAAAAGACAAATACGAATTCAGATTATTTATTGATGATGCTCACGGTTTCGGAACAATGGGAAAAACAGGTGCAGGAACGGGTGAATATTACGGTGTTCAGGATAAAGTTGATATTTATTTCGGGACTTTTGCAAAATCTATGGCAGGAATAGGTGCTTTTGTTTCAGGACCTAAACAGGTCATTGATTATTTACGCTATACGATGCGTTCACAAATTTTTGCAAAATCATTACCGATGCCTATGGTATTTGGTGCTATGAAACGTCTTGAAATTATAAAAAGAGATACAAAATTAAAAGATAAACTATGGTTAATTGTTAATTCTTTACAAAAAGGATTGAAAGATAACGGATTTAATCTCGGAGAAACAGAATCGCCTGTAACACCGGTATTTTTTGACGGCGATGACACCTTAGTTATTAAAATAACCAAAGATCTTCGTGAAAATTACGGTATCTTCTGTTCGGCAGTTGTATATCCCGTAATTCCTAAAGGAAAAATAATGTTACGACTTATCCCTACAGCTTCTCACGAGCAAGAACATGTTGATAAAACAATTGAAGCATTCAAAGAAATTCAGGAAAAATTACAAAATAATTTTTATTCAAATTAAGATATTATATTTCTTTAAAAAAGACTTTCATTTCGAAAGTCTTTTTTTGTATTCGACATTTTCAGAAAATTGCATAAACACAGTCAGTATGTTGGGTTTGTTTTGCCAAGTAATAAATACTTTCCGGCTCTGTATTGCCCGAAGTTAAAGAGGTTTTTTAATTAAAAAGTGTTAATAATATTTGGAATACAACATAGAAAGTTATCAACCTCCGGTGTAAATCGGAATTTCACCCCGAACATCGTCCGCACGAAAACCAAAACCAAGACGTTTTCCTGTTTGTAACGGATTTCTGTTTCTTTTTTCCTGAATTTGTTCAACTGTAATAACTTTCATATTCTCATACGGCGGAACCAATAAATCAAAATCCAGTGAATAAGCAATTGCCGTATCAATAATTTCTTTTAAACCGGCTTTATTTATTATACTGTTTCCGAAATCATTATAAAGGTAGCCCATTTGTCGTTTTCCTTCAACAAAATAGTGCATATCTTTATTAATAAAAATTCTGCCGATAAGGTAACCCAAATCATTTGTACGGTTATACTTAAAAGAATCGGCTAAAAAATTGTAAACATTAATTATTCCCGAATATGTAACCATATCATTATTTTGCACATAAGAAATCTTCCAAACTCCGTGATCTCTGTCAAACTCAAAAATATTTGAGTGCATTTGAAAAACTAAAATATCTCCGGCAATTTTAAGTTCGCACTGAAAATCACTTATATTTTTATATTTGAACGGATCTTCCGTTACACTGCCCTTAAGTTTAGTGTTATATTTTTTTTCAATTTCGGTTAATAATCCTTTCAAATCTTTAAAAACATTAAAAGTATTCGTAAAAACTTTTTGTTTAAATATTGATTTCTTCTTTATTGTTTCAAGAATAACCTCTTCCTTGTTGCTTGTCATAATTTCGATTTTATTTAACAAAAGTAGTGAATTTTATGTTAATTCTTATATTTTTGTTTCGTTTTTGTTTTATACTTATTTGCATATGAAATTATAATACGGAATATGAATTCTGTTTGTAAATTTTGTAATTAAATGAGTATTAATTTGTATAAATTTAATAAATAATAATTATGAAGAAATTATTTGCGATAGTTTTAATAAGTATGTTTACAGTCTATTTTTCGCAATCGAATGCCTGTACTAATTTTTTAATTACAAAAGGCGCATCTGCCGATGGTTCAGTTATGATTAGTTACAATGCCGATTCTCATCTTTTATACGGAGAATTGTATCATTGGCCGGCTACTGATTGGCCCTCCGGTTCAATGTTAGATATTTACGAGTGGGATACAGGTAAATTTCTCGGTCAAATACCTCAAGTCTCTCATACATATAATGTTGTCGGGAATATGAATGAGCATCAAGTTTCAATAGGAGAAACAACTTATGGCGGTAAATCCGATTTACAGCATCAAAAGGGAGCAATTATGGATTACGGAAGTTTAATTTATATTGCTCTGCAACGTTCAAAAACGGCACGTGAAGCCATTAAAGTTATGACTGATTTAGTCGAAAAATACGGATATTACAGTGAGGGTGAATCTTTTTCGGTTTCCGATAAGAATGAAGTATGGATTTTTGAAATGATAGGTAAAGGTGAAGGAGAAAAAGGGGCTGTTTGGGTTGCTCGAAAAATTCCCGACGGATATATTTGCGGTCATGCCAATCAAGCTCGAATTACTACTTTTCCGCTTAACGATTCTGAAAATTGTATGTATTCAAAAGATGTTATTTCATTTGCAAGAAAAAAAGGTTTGTATGTCGGCAACGACAAAGATTTCAGCTTTTCTGATACTTATGCACCTGTTGATTTTGAAGGTGCAAGATTTTGTGAAATACGTGTTTGGTCTATGTTTAAAGATGTAAATAATAATATGTCGCAATATTTCAATTATGCAAAAGGAAATGTAGAGCACGCAAAATCATTTTCCGACGGCAGAAAAAATCCGAATAAATATGCTACAAACAGATTGCCTCTGTGGATTAAACCCGATAAAAAAATTACAGTTCAAAATATGATAGACTTTATGAGAGATCATCTCGAAGGAACTCCTTTGGATATGAGAAAAGATGTAGGTGCAGGTCCTTTTGAATTACCGTACAGGTGGAGGCATTTAACTTGGAAAATTACAAGTGACGGGAGTAAAGAACTGAATAAATTATTTAAAAAATATAAAACAGATACACTTGAGTTTTGTAATGAAAGAGCAACAGCTACTCAACAAACAGGATTTACTTTTGTTGCACAATCCAGAAGTTGGTTGCCCGATGAAATCGGCGGAATTATTTGGTTTGGTGTTGACGATGCAGCAAGTACGGTTTATACACCAATTTACAGTGCATCTTATAAAGTACCCGAAACTTATGCCGTAGGAAACGGTAAAATGATGGAATGGTCTGATAATTCGGCATTTTGGACTTTCAACCAAGTTTCAAATTTTGCTTATTTGGCATACAACAGAATTCATCCTGAGATTGATAAAAAACAACATCAATTGGAAAAAAGTTATCAGAATAAAGTAAAAGCAATAGATGCCGGAGCAAAAATTTTATATAAAACAGATAAAAAAGCAGCTTTGGATTTTGTTACGGATTTTTCTGTTAACAATGCAAACAGTCTCGTATATCAATGGAAAGATTTTTATCATTATTTATTTATGAAATATATGGACGGAAATGTAAAAACTCCGAACCCGGGTCATTTAAATCCGCATTTATCTCAACCCGGCTACGGTGAAGATTTTTACAGAAGAATTGTAAAAGATACCGGTGAAAAATTATTAGTAAAATAAGGCATTCAAAATACAATTTACTTTGGCAAAGTTTTAAATCTTTGTCAAAGTTGTTTTAATAAGTTTGATCTGTTATTTTTTATAAATTAAAATATTCTATTTTTGCAGTTTATTTACAAAAACAATTAAATGTCGAAAGGAATTACATCAAGAAAAGAAAATTATTCTCAATGGTATAATGATATTGTTATAAAAGCCGATTTAGCAGAAAATTCCGGAGTCCGAGGCAGTATGGTTATAAAACCGTACGGTTATGCAATTTGGGAGAAGATAAAAGAGCAATTAGATAAGATGTTTAAAGAAACAGGTCATGAAAATGCGTATTTTCCGCTTTTTATTCCGAAATCTTATTTTACCAAAGAGGCAAGTCATGTTGACGGTTTCGCAAAGGAATGTGCAATTGTTACGCATTATCGGTTGAAAACAAATCAAAACGGTGAAATTGTTGTTGATGAAAATGCAAAACTCGAAGAAGAATTGATTGTTCGTCCGACTTCTGAAACAATTATTTGGAGTACCTATAAAAAATGGATACATTCATACCGAGATTTACCGATTTTAATTAATCAATGGGCAAATGTGGTTCGCTGGGAAATGAGAACTCGCTTGTTTTTAAGAACTTCCGAATTTCTTTGGCAGGAAGGACATACGGCACATGCAACGGCAGCAGAAGCTGTTGCGGAAACAAAACAAATGCTTGATATTTATGCCGAGTTTGCAGAAAAATGGATGGCAATGCCCGTTATAAAAGGATCAAAATCTGAAAGTGAACGATTTGCAGGAGCATTAGATACCATAAGTATTGAAGCAATGATGCAGGACGGTAAAGCATTACAGGCAGGTACCTCTCATTTTCTCGGTCAAAATTTTGCCAAAGCATTTGATGTAAAGTTTACGAGTAAGGAAGGCAAAGAAGAATTTGTATGGGCATCATCATGGGGAGTTTCCACACGGCTGATGGGGGCTTTAATTATGGCACATTCTGATGATAAAGGACTTGTTTTACCTCCTAAATTAGCACCGATAAAAGTTGTTATTGTTCCCATATACAAAAATGAAGAGCAATTAGAAATAATAAGAAAAAAAGTCTCTGAAATTACCGATAAACTGAAAGATGAAAATATTTCGTTTAAATTTGATGACAGAACCATTTATCGTCCGGGTTATAAATTTGCCGAGTGGGAATTAAAAGGTGTTCCCGTGCGTTTGGCAATAGGACCGCGTGATATTGATAACGGAACAATTGAACTTGCACGTCGTGATACTTCGGAAAAGAAAATTTATGATATAGCAGGAATTGAGACTGTTATTGAGAATTTGCTTGATGAAATTCAAGATAATATTTATAAAAAAGCTCTTAAATTTAGAGAAGAAAATACCTATAAAGCAGATACTTACGAAGAATTTAAAGATATTATTAAAAATAAAGGCGGTTTTGTAATGGCTCATTGGGACGGAACATCTGAAACAGAAGCAAAAATTCAGGAAGAAACAAAGGCAACAATCAGAAATATTCCTTTTGACGCTCCGGAAGAAGACGGAAAATGTATAATTACCGGAAAACCCTCAAAACGCAGAGTGCTTTTTGCAAAAGCATATTAATATTAATTCTTAACACAACGTTTACTATTTGCCGCAGTCAAAACCTCTATCGCTGATTTTATATTTGGTTCCGCAAGTATGCGAAAAGTGCCACCATTCTGAGTTAATACCTTTAAAATGATGCTTTTGCATTATTTTTCGTAGATACATCCGATTTTTTTTAACCGTATCAGGTAAATCTTGATAAAATGTTTTTGCTTTCTTGCTGAAATCATCATGCGGAGTGCCGAAATCAAGCTCTTTTCCTGCAGAATCAACCAAACTTATATCAACTGCACTGCCTCTGTTATGTCTTGAACCTGTTGCAGGATTAGCTACCAAACCGGGAATCGGAATTTTTTCCCACATTAATTTTTGAACATGCAAGGGGCGGTAACAATCATAAAGTTTTATACTAAAACCGGCTTCGGCAAATTCACTTTCGGCTTTCAGCAAATCTTTTAATACTTCATAACGTAATAAACATTTTGCACACGGATATAAAATTGTATCCAAAAAATTATCTTTAGTTGCATAGCGAATTTGTAAAATTGCCTTGTCGGAAAATAACCTTATATCAACCAAATCCGAATCGTTGAAATTTGCAGTTAAAGTATCAAGAATATGCGGTTTTTGCTTTTTTTTGCTTATTGTATAAGTTGATGAATCTTTGTTAATAACAAGTACGGGTTTTTCGGTATTTTTCTTTTCGGAATGAGTATTATTGCAAGCCGAGAAAAATAAAATAAAACTTACGGAAATAATAAAATATTTCATAATAAAATGTTTCAATGAATACAAACTTACGATTTTTGCGAATAATATCTTTTATATTAATTATTTTTTTTCTGTCTTGTGAAAACCGTAAATCTAAAAATAATGATACAAATTTTAATACCGTTAAAAATTTTTACGCAAAATGTTTTAAAATTGAAAAAAATAATGCTGTTACAAAACTTTCAATTTTTGATACAGAAGGAATTTTAAAAAACGAATATTATTTAATTGATACAGAAAAAGAAATTCCGCAGAATATTAAGAATAAATCAATAATCAGAGTTCCGGTTAAAAAAGTTATATGTCTTTCAACAACACATATTGCATTTTTGGATATTCTTGATGAAACAGATAAAATTATTGCTGTATCCGGAACGCAATATGTTTATAGTCAGATCCTAAGAAAGAGAATTCAGAAAGATGAAATTAAAGATGTCGGATATGAAAACTCTCTTGATTTTGAATTGCTTTTAAGTCTGAAACCGGATTTAGTTACGGTTTATGATATTAACGGCAGTATTTCACCTGCAATTAATAAATTAAAACAATATCATATTCCTGTTGTTCAAATTAATGAATATTTAGAACCCTCTGTTCTGGGGCAAGCCGAGTGGTTAAAATTTTTTGCGGAATTTTTTAATAAAAGTGAATTTGCAAAAAATAAATTTGCTGCTGTTTGCAAATCGTATTCCGAACTTAAAAAGATGACAGATACTGTAACAGAAAAACCCACAGTTTTATTAAATATGCCTTGGAAAGGAACTTGGTATATTCCCGGCGGAAAATCAAATGTTGCACAATTAATTGCAGATGCGGGCGGTAATTATATTTGGAAAAATACTGAAGAACAACATAATACAGCTTTAAGTATTGAAGAAGTTTATTCCGAAGCACGACAAGCAGATTTTTGGCTGAATCCCGGACAGGCAAAATCAATTAATGACATCATCGGGACGGATATAAGACTTAAAAAATTTTCGGCTCTTAAAACAGGGGAAGTTTTTAACAGAAACAACCGATTATCACCTTCCGGCGGGAATGATTATATGGAATCCGGAACCGTAAGACCCGATTTAATTCTTAAAGATTTAATTCAAATTCTGCATCCTGAATTAATAAGAAATGACAGCTTATTTTTCTATCAAAAATTAAAATAAGAGATTTTAAAATCAGGATAAAAAATTAACTTTGTAAATTGAAAAAAATAAAAAAATGGCACAAACAATTATAGAAAAAATCATCGCAAATCACTCTAAATTCGATATCGTAAAACCGGGTGATATTGTTGATATTGAAATTGACGTAAGAGCAGCACGTGATTTCGGAGGACCTAATGTGGTCAAGCACTTTAAAGAGCATAATTTAACAATCGACGATGTTTCAAAAACATTTTTTACATTTGATACAAATCCAACCGGTTCAGACCAAAAATATGCAGTAAATCAACAAATTTGCCGGCAATTTGCTCGTGAACACGGAGTAAAAGTTTTTGATATAGATAACGGAATAGGAACGCATACTTTTATTGAAAGAGGGCTGGCATATCCCGGAACTACTTCTTTAACTACAGACTCTCATGCAAATATTTTGGGTGCCGTAGGTGCTTTCGGACAAGGAATGGGAGATAAAGATATGGCTGTTGCTTTCAGCAAAGGCTGTGTGTGGTTTAAAGTTCCTAAATCTGTTAAATTAAACTTCACAGGAAAGCGTCCCGATGATATTTCTGCAAAAGATATTGTTTTGAACTTATTGCATAAATTCGGAGCTAACAGTTTACTCGGCTATTCTGTTGAAATATACGGTGAGGAAGTTGACAAACTTACTTTAGATGAGCGAATTACTATTGCTTCGATGGGAACTGAAATGGGAACAATCATTATCTTGTTTCCGCCGAATAAAGAAATTCTTGAATATTGTTCCGGCAGAGCCGGTAAAAAAATTGAAGGTGTTTATGCTGATGAAAATGCAATTTATGATAAAGTTTTTGATATTGATATAAGTCTGTTTAAACAGATGATTTCCCTTCCCGGAAAACCGCATGACACAATTAATATTATTGACACCAAAAAGATTAAAATTGATTCCGGTTTTATAGGAAGTTGCACAAACGGACGAATTGAAGATATGCGTGAAGTTGCAAAAATTCTGAAAGACAGAAAAATTGCTCCGGGAGTTGTTCTTAAAATAGTTCCGTCAACTGATGCAATTTGGCAACAATGTTTAGATGAGGGAATTATGAGAACTTTTAAAGATGCCGGGGCATTGGTTTCTAATGCAGGATGTGCAGGATGTGCTGCCGGACAAGTAGGACAGAATGGGCAGGGTGAAATCACCGTTAGTACGGGTAACAGAAATTTTCCCGGAAAACAAGGAAAAGGAAGTGTGTATCTGGCATCGCCGGCTACGGTTGCAGCATCGGCAATTGCCGGTTATATAACAACTTTCGACCATATTCCTGATGAACCCGAAGTTTTTACCGCTAACGAAATTCAAGAAAAAAATAAAATCTTTGAAACTCATAAAGAACTCGAACAAAAACCTATGATTGTTGAAGGCAGAGTCTGGTATATCCCTGCGGATGATATAGATACAGATATGATTTTTCATAATAGGTATCTTGCCGTTACCAATTTTAACGAAATGGGTCAATATGCTTTTGATAATTTGGAAGGTTATGAAGATTTTGCAAAAAAAGCAAAACCCGGCGATATTGTTTTGGTGCATAAAAATTTCGGTGCCGGAAGTTCGCGACAACAAGCAGTAGATTGTTTTAAAGCACTTGGTATTCAGGCGATAGTTGCCGAATCATTCGGTGCAATTTACGAAAGGAATGCAATTAATGCCGCTTTCCCTATTTTAAGTTATAAATCTTTGGAAGGGCTTAACTTGGAAGATGGTAATACTGTAAGAGTTAATTTTGAAACAGGTAAAATTGAAAATATTTCAAAAAATACCGACATACAGGCAGAACCGTTTTCGGACGTTCAGGCAGAAATTTATCAAAACGGCGGTTTGTTTTAAACAAACAGGAATAATCTTATAAACTTTTAATTTATAACTATATTATTACCTTTGCACAACAAATATTATAAAATAAAAAATAAAATAAAAATCAGATGAAACGACTTTTTTCAGTATTAAGTATTGTAACACTTTTTGCAGCTTCTTTCTTATTCTCAAATTGCAATAAGGACAAAAATAATGAAGCAGCAGCAACAAACGGAAACTCTTTTAAAGTAGCTGTTGTAAAAACCGATACATTAGCCGAAGTTTACGAATATTATAACGATTTGCAAACAGCTTTGATGCTTGAGCAACAAGATAAAGAAGCAGATTTGAGTGCCAGATATAAATCTTTGCAAACTAAGTATTTAAAAATACAAAGAGATGCTCAAAATCGAATGATAACACCTACTTCCGCACAAGAAAAACAAAAAAAATTAGCTTTGGAACAACAAAAATTGCAACAAGACCAGCAAAACTATCAATCGGATATGATGGCAAAATCTCAAAAAATGACATTGCAAATTTTGGACAGTATTAAAAATTACTTAAAAATTTATAATGAAGAGCATCATTACGATATGATATTAACGAGCGATACTCTCGGTTCTAATATTTTACTTTTTGATAAAAAATATGACATTACAAAAGATGTTATAAGAGCTCTTAATAAAAGATATCGTGCTGCAACAGGAAAAAAAAATAAAAAATAATTTTTTTAAAAATTAATAATAAACCGT
>JAADGE010000062.1 GCA_013152535.1 Chlorobiota bacterium | reverse complement strand
TTGAATTAATCCGATAAAATTTTCAATCAAAAATAAAAAAAAATCAGCTCGGCAAAATGAGCTGATTTTTGTATTTCCTGAAAGTCCCTAATTATTTGAAGCAGTTCTGTTTTAAATTGCTAAAATTCAAAATCAACAACCGAAGTTCTGCCTTTAATACTGCTGATTAATTCCAATACTTTTATATGTTCGGGATGATTTTTATAAGTTTCGAAAGCTTCTTTAGATTCAAATTCAGCAATAAGGGCAGCATCTGATGCTGCTGCAGAATCTGAAATATTTAAGCCTGTTTGATAACTTTTTATTTCAGGGATTTGAGAGGGCAATTGATCCAAAGCATCTTTTAATTTATTTAAATCATTTATTTTAGCATCTTCCGAATTTGCACCCTTAATTCTTATAAATACAATATGTTTTATCATCTTTTATTTTTTATATATACGCTTAAACTTTTAAAAAGTTCATTTTTTTAATTTATTTTTCAGAAATTGTTGCCATATAATTAACCGAAGTTTGTTCATGATCTTTTCCGACGGTAACAGTAAGGCTGTTATTACCTTTTGAATACATTTGAACATCGCCTTCGCTTGTTTTCATATTCATATCAATTTTCCAACCGGCAGCTTTCATTTCTTTAAGTATTTTGTCGGCTGTTGTCCCGGTATCTTCTTTTACGTTCATTAAAATTGTTATAATACTTCCGTCACCTGTATCAATAGTTCCGACAGAAGCAATATCGCCTTCTGCAAGATAAATGTCCGACGGGAAATTATCAGGTATTTTTTTCCCGTCAGATGAAATTGTTACTGCGTCTCCGTTATCTCCTTTAATTGTCATACTGCCGGTATTGTTGCTTTTATCGATATCGACGTCAACTTTATTTCCTGTTGCACCTTCAATGAATTTTTCGGCAATTTTTTCCGAAGTTTTATCAGTGGCTTTTTCATTATTGTTGCTGCAGCCGAATGTAAAAAATGTAAAAACTGCAACGGTCAGAATTAAATATATTTTTTTCATAATTTTATATTTTTAAAATGATTATAGTTATTTGAATTTTAGTTTAACATGTGTATCCATTGAAAAATCTTTATTTAACATGTCATTTAATTTGTCGGAAAATTTAAAACTTTTTTTATCATCACTGATTACTGCATTTTTATTATCAATGCTTTTAATTCTTCTGTCAAAAGAAAAAACGGTTTCAATATTGATGTAATCTTTCATTGAAGCTAAATCTTTCATTGAAGCAGTATCATTACTGAATTCCGGAAAATCGAAAAAAATATTTCGTTTTCCTTTATGTGTAAATTTTCCGAGTGATTCGGAATTCCCGGGAAACAGTTTCATGCCAGATTCTTTGCCGGAATTTTCCATTACAGAATTTAAATTTTCAATATTATCAAAATCAAAATTGATATAGATGGTTGTTTTATCGTCTCTCCACCCTACTTTTACATTTTTTGCACCGGCATTTTTGTATTTCAGGGCAACTTCTTCAAACGATTTATCAAGTGTATCTATAGAGGACATTGCATTACCGGAGGTGTCCATTGATTGTATCATATTAATTAAATCCCCCATTTTCATTTCTAAACGGTATGTTCCGGATAAATTTTTATTAAAATGATATTCTTGTGTTATGCTGCAACTGCTTATTAAAAAAATTGTTAATATGCTTAGAATAAAGATTGTTTTTTTCATTGGTTATGTAACTATTAGATTAAGTAATTTACAAAGATAATGAAATTTTGTTAATTTAGAAAGACCAAGTTTGACAATATGTTTTATGCTTCTTTTACTGTAAAAGCAAATGTTGTTCCTACTCCGAGTGTGCTTCTTACGTTTATTGTTTGATTGTGAGCTTCGATAATGTGTTTTACAATGGCAAGTCCTAAACCGCTTCCGCCTTTTTCTCTGCTTCGAGCTTTGTCTGTTCTGTAAAATCGTTCAAAAATTCGAGGTAAATCTTCTTGTGCAATACCGGGTCCTTCATCCGTAATCTCAACCAAAATATTTTTATCCATGTCAAAAAAACTGAATTTTATTCTTCCGTTTTTGAAATTGTATTTTATTGCATTGTCAATCAGGTTTATAAGAACTTGTTTGATGCGATTTTCATCACCGATTACAAGAATCGGATTTGTGTAATTTTCTCTGAAAAAGATGTTAATGTTTTTAGTTGTCGTTTTATCAATAAACAGCTCGATAACTTCTTTACTTAACTGAAGAATATCAAATTCTTTAAAGTTGGGTTTAATATTTGTTATTTCAAGTTCTGATATGGTATCTAAATCCTCAATAATGGTAATAATACGTTCGATATTTTTATTTGTTCGCTTAAGATATTTTTTCAGCAATTCAGAATCTTCAGAAGCTCCGTGCATTAACGAATAAACATATCCTTGAATATTAAATATCGGATTTTTTAATTCGTGCGAAATATTTCCGATGTATTCACGTCTGAATGTTTCACGGTCTTTTAAAATTGAAATCTCTTGTTTGTGTTCTTCGCTCCAAACTTCAACTTCTTCTTTTACTTCCTTTATAATATCTGAGTTTAAATTAATTTCGGGTTTTTCGTCTTTGTACAATTTTAAATTACGAATCGTTTTGTATATCAGTCGAATTTTTTTATAAATAAATTTTTGCAGGATGTATTTAAATATAAAATATGAAAATATAAAATTGCTTATAAGGATAGCTGCAAGTGCCGTCCAATGAAAATGAATATCATTATATAAAAATAAAAAAATGACATACAGAAGTGTAATAAAAATACTTGTCAGCAGAGAAACATATAATGACAGTTTGCCGGGATTTGATGTATCTAAAAGCGTTTTTTTCAATTGTATTTTTTAAATTTCTAATTTATAGCCGATACCTTTTAATGTTTTGATGTTTTCGATACCCGTTTTTTCCCGTATTTTTCGTATGTGGACATCAATGGTTCTTGATCCTACAATTACATCATCGCCCCAAATTTTTTCAAAAATTTCATCTCTTGAAAATACATGCCCGGGATGCGAAAACAACAATCTTAAAATCTCAAATTGTTTTTTCGGTAAGATAATGCTTTCATTATCTTTAAATAAGGTATATTCGGTTTTATTAAGCTTGAATGCTCCTAAACTAAGTGTTTTATTATCATCGTTTTCATCGGCTTGAAATCTTTTTAATAAAGCTTTTATTTTGGAAAGAAGTACTTTGGGATTAATCGGTTTTGCAATGTAATCATCACCGCCGGCTTCAAATCCGACAATTTGTGAGTAGTCTTCGTTTCGGGCGGAGAGAAAAAGGATAATTGTTTTGTGATTGTTCGGTAATTTTCTGATTTCGGAACACGTTTGATAACCGTCTTTTTTCGGCATCATAACATCCAATATAATCAGATGCGGTTTTTTTGTTTTTACGAGTTCGATTCCGTCTTTGCCGTTTTTTGC
>JAADGE010000005.1 GCA_013152535.1 Chlorobiota bacterium | reverse complement strand
TTGAGATGCCGGGCTGAAGACTTGCCGGGATTCTCGGTGAATTTCCAAAACTGTCTTGCAGATAAACACGAAAAATCCGTTTTTACTTATCCAAAATTTCAAAAAATATTAAAATATTTTCAAAAAATTATTTCTACATTATTTACAACGACTGATGTATGGTTTCGTAGCGGAATTCAAAGCGATAATGTTCAAATTACGCAATGAGCCAAATTTGCCACCTTTAAAAATAGTCAAATCGGCAGATTTGGCGGGGCTGAATATGAGTTATGAAGTTCAAATTTACTTCCAAAACCGCTATGAACTATACATTTTGTTAGCATTTTGTGCTTATTATTCATTTGCTAATTCCTTCATTATTACACCAGCTAATAATAAACCTGCTCCCCACAACGCAACTTTTGGGTTTTTACTTGCTATTCCCGCAATTCCAAGACCTGCTCCTGCTATTAATCCTACATTTCCTACTTTATCAACTTGTTCACTATAATTTTCACCTATATGAACATAATTCTTAAAATGTCCGCAATTATTACCAAAATAATTATAAGCTTTTTCTCCTAATCTTGAAATTGCTCTTTTAAATGCAAATTTTCTTTCGCTTTCATTACCAGGAAATCTTTCAATTCGTTCAGGTTTCAATACTTTCAAATATTTGTCCAATTCGCTCTTAGGAACTTCCTGAACTCCATCATTGTAATTAGCAACAAATACGGGTTGATTTCCTCTGTATCCCATAAATAAAACATAATGGTCTACTAAGCCCAGAAATCTTTTCTTCAAAACAATAGCGTCCGTTTGTTTTAAATTATTTTGTTTAATAAAACTGTTTAAATACATAATTTTTCTTTTTTTATTCGTTGCAAATGTAATGCAGATAGTCAAATTTTAGATGTGGACAATCGCCATTGTCTATTCATTATCTATTTTGTATTTGCACTATATGTAATCCATTTCTCGTGTTTTTCTTTTAGTTTATTATATTTCAATGTATTTCGTTTTAACAGTTCGTGTAATTTGTTTGGTGCTTTTTTAAACAAAAAGTTTTTTTCATTATCTACTCCAAAATGAACTAAGGGCGAAAAATAACCACTAATTACTTTTGGTCGAATAAGTTTTTTTTCCTTTAATATTACAAATACAATTAGTAAGTCTTCTATTTTATCAGGATTTCCTACAAAATATTCACTTTCACTTTTCTTAAAAAGTTTCTTAAATGATTTGATACTTGTTATAATTCTTTTGTCTTTTATATCTCTTAAAAACTCATCGAATTCGTATGTTTTACCTGCCCATTCATAATAAGGACTTTCAAAATATTTTTTCGATTTTAATACATTTGAACTTTCGAGATTTAACAAATTCTCTAATTCAGCATAATTATAGTCTGAAATATTACTAATAGTTTTAAAGCTCTCTATTAATTTGGGTATAAATTCATTTTGTGATTTTTGGTCAATTTCAGTGATATATGATTTAAATATGTCACTCAGTAAATATTTAATAGCTTTTTTGTCAGTTTTAGAAGTTATTTGTCTTAATTTCTCATTTGTATTTGTTAAAACGGTATTTGCAATATTTAATATTTTATCATTTTCTTCATTTTTAAGATATTCATTTACTGTATGAAAAACTTTATTTAAAAAAGCTTCAAAATCATATTTGCGAATGATTAATATTAAATCTTCCGCATTCGAGTAATTCTCTCTTATTTTTATTTCTAACAAACTTCTCATTCTGTTTCTTGCATAAATGCTAACGTTTGTATAAGAGAAGTAAGGGATAAATCCGCAAGTACTTTTCAGCTTATAAAAGTAGCAAATTTTTTGGGATTTTAACCTTTGAAATTATTAAAAAATACAAAATCGCAAAAAGTTGCGGGGCTGATTACTTGCATTTACTTTCAGTTCGGAAGTTTGCCCTTATTTCTTTTATATGGTGTTATGTGCTTTTTATCAAATCATCCTCCTTTATGTCAGTTTGCAAGTTGCTGTGTTGATGCAAGTTATGGTTTTGATTTTTTTTGTTGCCGTTTCAGCAAAATCCATTTTTTATTAATTGCTGAACTTTTTTTATTAAGAACAAATCAGTCTTTATTGATTTTGCGGTTTTAATACTCGTACTTTTTCGGTAAATTCAATTTTTCATAAAATGCAAGAATGCTTATCGAAAAAAAATCAAAAAATCGCAATTTTGCAGACAGCTTTTTGTCTGTGCTGCCTATGTTCCTCGCCTTTTAAAAATTACGAACTATTTTTTGCTCGATTGCCGGAATATCAAATTTTCAGTCGGGGCTTTAAATTTTGCTTTTTGGAAGAGAAAAAAATCCTTTTTTATTGCTCATAACGGTGAGTATATGAGGCGTTGGGCGTTTTAAAGCACCTAACTTTCAATCTACTATGCCGTTTATTAATATTCATACTATTTAATTTTATCACTTATCGCCCAATGACTTATATACAGTGTTGGCATGTCGTTATTCTAATTTATCGGGATTTTTACCTAATTTCTTGCTTTCTGATTTTACTTTTCTTTCAAGTTTCTTTATATCTTCTTCCGGTGGTAACTCTTCCGGTTTAATACCTCTTTGCAGCAATATCTTTCGAACAGAACGATTGTTTGTAATGTGTTCTGCTGATATTTGCCTTTCTGTTCGTAAATCTTTTTCCTTTGTATTAAAAACAGTTATTTCTGTTGCAAAGTCTTTAGCTTTAATAGTTATTGTAGGTAAAAAGTCTGCTAATGCTCTTCCTTTTGGAACACCAAGTTTATTTTTCATTTGTTGAGTTGTTTTTCCAAATAAAGCTTGGTCTCCTTTACTTCTTATAAGTCCAAAATTTTTATCACTACCTGTTTTTTCATAGATTAATTCTGAGAGTTCTTTTTCCGACAAGGTTAATTTTTGTCTTGCCTTTAATCTTTCCCAATCTTTAATTCTTTTTTCAATAAGTTCAAATTTTCTTGTTTGAACAGCAAAGTAATTTTGAGCAAAAGCAATTTCTTCTTTTCTTGGGTCTCCATTTTGCCCTATCAAATAACAAGCATATCTTGTTAAAATAATATCGTTTATCTCTCTTTCTGTTTCAGAACCAATCTTGACCATTTTCCCGACGTCGGCAAAATGGTCAGAAATGTTATTCCCACTTGCTTCACAAGACGTTTTTGCTTTGTTAATGACTTTTACAAAATTATCCCATTTTGTGTAGCCAAGTAAATGTTGTAAATCTCGTGCATACCAAAATTCAATACCATTTTCAGTCATATATGAATGACTTTCGAAGGTATTCGTTAATGATTTTATTACTTCTTTCTTCATATTAACAAAAATACAATCTTTTTCTTTTGATGTGAAATCTTTTTTTTAATGCACGCCAACGTTGGTATAAGAAAAGTAAGGGATAAATCCGCAACTACTTTCAAATTATAAAGTTAGCGAAATTTTTGGATTTTTGACCTTTAAAATT
>JAADGE010000066.1 GCA_013152535.1 Chlorobiota bacterium | reverse complement strand
TATGGATATTTTTCGGAATACACACGGGCAATGCCGTTGAAATAGGAAAAAGAATAAAACAAGCAAAAGAAATCCCGCAAAGAGCATAATTTTTTAATAAACATCTTTTTTGACAGGGAGAACTATGTCTTAACATTACATAAAAGTAAACTATACTTTACTTCTATGTGTATTTGAATTAATCCGATAAAATTGAATTAATCCGATAAAATTTTCAATCAAAAATAAAAAAAAATCAGCTCGGCAAAATGAGCTGATTTTTGTATTTCCTGAAAGTCCCTAAATAGTTAAAAAATATGGCAAGTTTAGAACAAAAAATACACGCGTTTATTGATAAACATTTCCCTGATATTGACTATTCCATTTTAGGAGCAAATCAAGAAAAGGAACAACACAAAAAAGCTTTAAATTATGAATATTTTGTGAATTCAATTGAATTTTACACATCTCAAAAAGAAATCAATACAGAATCTATAAAACAAATATCAACAGGGGATATGAGAGGTATAGATGGTTGTTATTTATTATTAAATAATCAATTTTTCTATTTACCCACTAAAGAAATAACGGATTTTTACGCAGACTGGAAAGAGTCCTTTAATGAATCTATAGAAAAAGTGAAGCACATTGATGCAGAATTCATATTTATTCAATCAAAATCATCTAGAACAGATTTAGATAAGTTTAAAGGGTTTTGTGATGCTGTATATGATACATTTAGCAATGAAGAATCAGATTTGTCTGCTAATTTACAAGTAGAAACTATTAAATATGTATTTAGCGAAATTAGTAAAAAGAATCATGCAATTAACTTGACATTAAAACTTTGTGCTATTCATAAAGACTCTCGAACATTGACAAAACTTACTTCCAATTCTGATTGGAAAAGTGCAATTGAGAAACAAAAAAAAGAATTAAAATCTACAATATTTTCAAATGTAAATATTGAAATTAAGTCAGGACAAGACTATCAAGAGGAATTAGAAGCAATATTATCTCCTAATCAAAGAAATTTCCCTATTGAAAACCTGAAAGATAGATTTATTGAAATAACCAATGAACAAGCAACGTGTTATTTAGGTTATTTAAATTTAAAAGAATTAAAAACTCTATTAACAAGTGATGGAGGGCATTTGGATGATGTTTTTTTTGATAATATAAGATATTTTGAAGGTATGGGAACTTCTGATAGTGTTAATAGTAAAATATACAAAAGTTTGGATGATAATAAAGATATATTTCATTTGTTACATAATGGGATTACAATTACTGCCCATTCTAAACATTTTAATCCTCAAAATGGGAATTTGGAAATAAAAGCTTTTTCAATAATAAATGGATGCCAAACATCAAATATTATTTGGGAATGGATAAAAAATGAGGATAAGAGTGATGAATTTATTCAAAAAATAAATATCCCTGTTAAGCTTATTATTTCAAGTAATAATGACTTGAGAGCCAAAGTAACTGAAACGGCAAACTCGCAAAATGAAGTAAAAACAATACAATTAATTGCAGTTTCTGATGAAGCTAAAAACTTGCAAGTATTATTTAGTTCTGAAATTAGAAATACTGAAAAATTATATTATGAAAGACTTTCCAATCAATATCCAGATGTAGGGAAATCATTTAAACTACTCACAACAGACATTTTTAGAGCATTTTATTCTAGTTTCGGCAAATCTCCTCATAAATTAACTGTAGGTTATGGAGGATTTGAGAGAGAAATGTTAAAAAGAAAGGATTTCTTGGGGACAAAAAATAATGGTCAATCAAAGTATGATATTAAAACATATCATATTTCTGCTATTTTATTCAATTATCTAGAAAGATATATTAGGTCAAAGTACCCTTCACTAATTAGTTTAAGACATCATTTTCTTCTTTTACTTTTCATCTCTCTTGATAATGATTTTATTGAGAAATGTAATATGTATAAAACCAAACTTCCTGAAGAGGTTTATAAAAAAGCTTTAGCTTTAGTTAAAAATAAAAAAGAATTCGAAAAAACTGCAATAAAAATATGCGAAATTGCAATAAAAAATATGGACTTTTTCATAACCAATAATTCTGGTAAACCAAAAATAATACTCAAGAGTTACTACACTGAAGAAGGTACTTTAAAAATGATAAATAAATTCAAAGAGCAATATAATAAATAGAACGGAGTACAACAAAGAACTAAGCTAAAAACCAAATAAATTTCAATAAATTTTTCTTTTCGAACTGCCTTTTTTTACGGAGGCAGATTCAAAAAGAAAAATTATAATGAAGGAATACACGATTTATAATACGGATCGTATGGTATTCCTGATTTTGTGACAGCAAACGCTTGCTTCAATAATTTATTGCAAACAGCTATTAATGCAAGTTTTTTAGACTTCCCTTTTGCTACAATTCTTAATACACTGTAAATTGGTTTGCGATGCTGTAAAACTACACAAAAGGCATACCGTGCCACGCACCAGCTTGGCACGGATAACGAAAAATTTAAGAATTTATAAATTTTATTGTTTAACGAAACCTGTTTAGTGTTTTTATAAAAGATAATAACTGTTATAACCGGTTAGTTTCTGATATATATTGCCGGCAATTCGGACTAAAAAAACCGAAATAAAACTATATTTTGTTTCCCTTTAAGGAAATTTACATTATCTTTGCATTAAAAAAGAATTGAATGGATAAATATGGTGTGATATTTTTGGAACAAGCAAAATTATTTCTTGACGGACTTGATGAAAAAACAAGAAAAAAAGTAATTTTTAATATTTGGAAATCTAAAAAAGTAAATGACCCGGAATTATTTAAAAAATTGACTGATGAAATTTGGGAATTTAGGACAAAGTATTTATCAAAGCAAATTAGACTCTTAGCATTTTGGGACAAAACAGATAAAACAAAAACTTTGGTAATATCATCAAACGGATTTATAAAAAAGACTAAAAAAACACCCAAAGGAGAAATTGAGAGAGCAGAACAAATAAGGAATGATTATTTTGAACAAAAAAAGGAGGAAAAATAATATGAAAACGTATTCATTAGAAGAATTGACAGATAAATATATCGGGGAAAAAGGTTCAAATGAGCGAGAACTTTTTGAATTTGAGTTGAAAACTGACATACTTGGTGAAATGATTAAAAAAGCAAGGAAAGAGAAGAATCTTACACAGGAAGAGTTGGGCAAACTTATCGGAGTTCAAAAAGCTCAAATATCAAAAATTGAAAATAACACAAAAGATGTTAGATTTTCTACTATAATGAGAGTTTTTTCTGCATTAAAAGCAACAGTTAAAATGAGTATTGATTTTAATTCTGATTCTCACTTTGAACTTGTATAACAAATTGAAACACAGTCGTCAACATCGTAAAAAATAAGGATAAATTATAAATCTGATAATCAGCAAAAAGCAATAAGCCTCGCAAAGATTTTGCTGCTTTACTTATGCAAACGTTGCAGCTCAGTTAGAAAAAAAATACAGCTCATTAATTTTATTATTTGAGCTAAAAGTATTAACTTTATGAGCTTAAAAAAAGAGAATTTGCAAACGGAATTTATTTCATAAAAATTGAAACAGATAATTTTTACTGAAAAATAATTAAAGAGTAAAAATTTCTTTCCTCATATATATTAAATCCTCCTTAGTTCCGATAGGAACAAGGCGGTATTTTTATTGATAAATACATAAAATAAGCATTAAAAAAAACATAAATTGTGTTCCTCTTTCAGCAAATCAAGACTTCCCGTGCCACACTCCGGCGTGGCACGGATAACGAAAAACAATTAATTTTGAAAAATCCTTTATATTCGGCAGCAAAAAAAAACTTAATTTTTACGGAATTCTCAAATATTTATGCAATTGAACCGATAAATTCCATTTCGGATTTTTTTTAATGTATTCAATAATTTTCGGAGTATTTTCTTTTCTTGTACTCCATTCCGGTTGCAGATATAAAATACAATTTTCGGAAACTTTTTCGGAACATTTTTCTGCCCAAAGGATATCATCATCATTAAAAATAATAACTTTAAGCTCGTCGGCGGCAAGATAATTTTCTTTTAAAGGCGGTTTTTGTTTTTTCGGAGACAAACAAACCCAATCCCATTTTCCGGACATCGGATAAGCTCCGGAAGTTTCAATAAAAGTTTGTAAATTTTTTTCATCGGCTTTTTTGCATAAATAATCTAAATCATAACTCAAAGGTTCACCGCCTGTTACAACAATTGATTTGGCCTCGGACAAAAATGCTTTTTCAATAATATCATCAGTTTTTGCCAAAGAATGTATATCGGCATTCCACGAAACTTTTGTGTCGCACCAACTGCAACCGATATCACAACCGCCTATTCGTATAAAATAGGCTGCTTTGCCCGTGTGATAACCTTCACCCTGTAAAGTATAAAACTCTTGTATTAAGGGTAATTTTTTTCCGTTTTCAAAAATGTCTTTCATTCAAAATCTTTTTATTCTCTTTGAGTATTCAGGCTGCGAAGTTTTATATTTTTAATGAATTCTGAAAATAAATATTTGGGAATAAATTGAAAATTGAAAGTAGGAAATTGCAAAAGATAAATTTTACGGAATCTTATTATTATTTTTTCCAAGTAATTCGTTGATCAATAGTATATTCAATTTTTTCAGATTCTAAAAGCCATTGTATTACTTTTAATGTTTTTTCTTCTTCGCAATCAATTGCATCGATCAATTTTTCAACATTAACCGGTATTTCTTTTAATATCTTTTTTATTTTGTTATTGATGAGGTCAAATTCATAATTACTGATATTTAGCTTATTACGTCTTCTGCAAACATCACATTCTCCGCAGCGGTAAGCATTTTTTTCGCCGAAATAACTTAATAATATCTGACTGCGACATTTTGCTTTACTCTCAGCGTAGTGCAACATTGCTTCGGCACGTTTTACGTATCTTTCTTTTCGCTTGCGATAATTTTCTTTTGAAATAAGTAAATTCTTTTCGTTTAATCTTTCCGAAGTGAAAATGATAAAAGGCATCTTCCTTTGCGGAATGTATTTTATGATTTGATGTTCGGCTAATTTTTCAAGATAACCGTATATTATTTCGGATTTTGAATGAGCTTTTTTTGCTAAATATTCTTCGTCAATTGACGTGAAATTTGAAAATAATCCGGTATAACTTCTTAAAATCAGTTTTATAAAACTGTCAAAATTTTTATTGGCAACCTGATAACGATATAAATCTTCTCTGTCAACTGTAAACAATACTTTTGAAGGAGTGAAATCATCTTCTGTAAAGTCAAGATATCCTTCACTTTGCAATATTTTAAGACTGCTTAGAACAAGTTGAATCGGCAGTTTAAATTTACTGACAAAATCACGTATGCTGAATGCTTTTATCATCCCTTTTCCCGAAGTTTCCGGAATTTGGTAATAATTGCATAAAGCGGAATAAATATGTTTTATTTCGGAAATTTCCGGGAAATTTGATTGAATACGTTTTTCGATATTCAATTTATCTGCTTTGTGATACAGTAAGACAGCGTATGCGGTTTTTTCATCTCGTCCCGCTCTTCCGGCTTCCTGAAAATAAGCTTCGGGCGAATCGGGTAAATCTACGTGAACAACAAATCTGACATTGTGTTTATCAATACCCATTCCGAATGCGTTTGTAGCTACAATTACACGAATTTGTCCGGTTTTCCAATGTTTTTGTTTAATGTCTTTTATTTTAGCATCAATTCCGGCATGATAATAATCGGCATTGATACCTTTACTGTGTAAATATTTTGAAATTTCAACAGTTTTTTTCCGGCTTCTGACATAAACTATCCCCGTTCCGGTTTCTTTTACGACAATTTTCAGCAGGTATTTTAATTTGTCTTCAACTTCGCGTACGATGTAGATTAAATTTTTTCGTTCAAAACTTTTCTGAAAAAGATTGTGTTTTTTAAACAGAAGTTTATCTTGAATATCTGTTGCAACTTCGGGTGTTGCCGTAGCAGTAAGGGCAATAAACGGAACATCGGGTTTTATTTTTCGAATGTTTGCAATATTCAAATATGAAGGTCTGAAATCGTAGCCCCATTGAGAAATGCAATGTGCTTCGTCAACGGCAATGAAATTTATGTTCATATCCGGAAAACGGGTTAAAAATAATTGTGTTGCCAGGCGTTCAGGTGAGAGGTACAAGAATTTATACGCACCAAAGACAGCATTGTTTAAGACAATATCAATTTCGTCTTTTGACATACCCGAATACACTGCTGCTGCTTTTATTCCTTTTGATATAAGGTTTTCGACCTGATCTTTCATTAAAGCAATCAGAGGGGTTATTACCAAACACAAACCTTCTTTTGCGAGTGCAGGAACCTGAAAAATAACGGATTTCCCGCCGCCGGTAGGGAACAATCCTAAAACATCTTTTCCTTCATCGGCAAATGCAGTAATAATTTCTTCCTGCAAAGGTCGAAATTTTGTGTGTCCCCAATATTTGGTCAATATTTGCTTGTAAGTACTCAATTGTTTCGATTTTAAAACGAAATATAATGTAATTTATTGATAATACAAAGATTTTTAAAAATATAGAATTTATTGTCATAAAATTTCTGTTTTCTTATATTTTAATAATTTTAAAGAAAGAATATAAAATGAATACAAATACCGCAGTACATTATTCTTGTGTTGATATTACAAAATTTATTGTAAACAAAGACAGACAATCTGTTATTAAAATTACTGACAAAAAATAAATTAAATTTATCATTAAGTGTTGTGTGTTTTATAACATTAATTATTGAGATATCTCTATTTGATTGAATATCTTATAAAGACTTCTTTTTCTTAAGTATTATAATTTTTGAATAATCAATTTCTATTATAAAACATATGTTATTTAAAAAGAAAACTACATCTTTGTACAAAATTTAATAATAATTATGAATTGGCAAGGATTAATATTGGGTTTTGCAGCAGTTTTAATTATAGGCTTATGTCATCCTTTAGTTGCAAAATTAGAATATTATAAAGGAAAAAAAAGTTGGTGGATACTTTTACTCGGCGGAGTATTTTTTTTAATATTGTCATTTTTATTTAATGATATTCTTTCAATTATTTTCGGAATAATTTCTTTTGCTTTGTTTTGGAGTACAATTGAAATTTTCAAACAACATAAGCGTGTGATAAAAGGGCAAGCAGAAAGAAATCCGAACAGAATATATGAAAAATGAGTATTGACTTTTTAAATATAACGATTAATTTTTCCGGTTTAATTGTCGGATTATTTGTTTTTTTAGTAATTATTTTTGCTCGCAGGTTATGTATTTGGGGTGAATATCATTTTACAAAATTTTTTTGGATTGTATTTTTGCTTGTCGGAATTGCAGGTCTTTCTGTTTCATTATTCTTTGATAATTTAATACTCTCATCAGCAATATCCGCATTCGGTTTTATCTTTCTTTGGGGAATACATGAAACAATTGAACAGGAAGAACGAGTAAAAAAAGGTTGGTTTAAGAAAAAAAGAGAATAAGAATTTGAATTTAAGAAGTATATATAAATTTAAGAAATTTCTGAATGGGTTTTTCTTATTCATTTTCTTTATATTTTCCGTAAGTGATCTTATTGAGATACACTTGAAGGTAATTTATAAAATTGATTTATATGCTGCTCATAATCCATACAGTAAAACAAATTCTTCACATAAAATTAAAGTAGGAAAGTCCAAAACAAAAAATTTACATTCCGGCTCAAATTTATTTAATCTTCTTTCTGACAATTCGGAACTTAATACATTTATTTCGAAGGTTAATGTATTTTTTAAGTATAAAATTTCTTCAAAATTAATACTTAATACAACACATTTAATTCCCAGGGCACCTCCGCTCGTATAATTTTATTGTTTATATAATTTACCGGAGATTTTTATCTGAACAGAATGATTATTTTTCTGTCAGTCGGTATCTTTTTTAAAAGATACCGAAGTTCTCAGATATGCTTTAACTAATATTGTATCAGTTGATTATACTCTTAATAGGCTTTGGTTCGGAATAATTGTGTTTTTTGCACAAGCAGTAAGCTTTTATGTGGTACAAACTGTTAAAACAAACGTATTCAAGCTGCTTTAAGCGGTCAGAACCGGTTAGGTAATGTAGAACGCTTTGTTATTTTTAATCATAATCCAACAATATGATACATATAATTTATTAAACTACAAAAAAATAAAAATGAAAAATATTATTTTGACAATTTTGATTACATTCATTTCTTTTGCGGAAATAATTGCTCAAAAAAACGATAGTATTAAATCACAAACTATTGATGAAGTTGTAATACAGGCAACCAAAATTAATTTATCCGAACATCAATCACCTGTTTCTGCTTCTTTATTAAAAAAAGAATCTTTGGAAATGATGCGTATCAATAATATTGAAGAATTGAATGCTCGAATTCCTAATTTATTTATTCCCGAACACGGATCACGATTAACAAGTCCGATTTATATAAGAGGTATCGGTTCACGAATTAATTCTCAAGCGGTAGGACTTTATGTTGATAATATTCCGTATTTTGAGCTCGGTTCTTTTAATTTTGAGCTTTATAATTTAAGTAAAATTGAGGTTCTTCGCGGACCGCAAGGTACTTTATACGGAAGAAATACTATGGGCGGATTAATTTCTGTTTATTCTGCTGAACTGTCAGAAAAACAAGAAATTTCTTTACAAACTGATTACGGAAATTACAATCGGATTAAATCGGTTGTGCATTATAATCAATCGCTTTCCGATAAAATAATTTTTGCTTTGGACGGTGCATACACACATTCTGACGGTTTCTTTAAAAATATATTTTTAAATAACTCTGCCGATGCTTTCAATACCTATTCGGGAAGGTTAAAGTTTCGATATATTCCGACTTCAAAATTGAAAATTAATTTGAATGTAAGTTATGAAAGAAATCTTGAAAACGGTTATCCTTATGCAGTTTATGATACTACAAATCAGACAGCTTCAGATGTTAATTACAATCAATTAAGCACTTATCACAGAGACTTGCTTTCTTCGGGATTGAATATAAATTATAAAGCGGGTAAATTTGAATTAAACAGTGCTTCAAGTTTTCAATTTTTAACTGACACTCAAAGAATTGACCAGGATTTTACACCCAAGGATTTGTTTTTTGTGGATCAAAACAGAGAGCATCAAACATTTGTTCAGGAATTTACGCTTAAATCATTATCTGTTTCTAAAATTAAATGGGTAGCCGGTTTGTTCGGTTTTAAGCAATTGAAAGATAAAAATGTAAATGTTTATTATGGTAAAGATGCCGTTGCTGCTTATCATTTGCCGGGTCCTATTATTAAATTGAAAAACTATAATCAGCCGACTCAAGGAGCTGCTGCTTACGGCCAAATCAGTATTCCTTTTTACAATTTTAGTTTGTCGGCAGGTATCAGAGCTGATTATGAAAAAGATAATTTGAAATACAATTATGACAGAATGTTAAATGATAATTTAACACAAATTCAGGATGCTGATACTTTTAATACGTTTTATCAAATTTTGCCTAAAGTGACATTGACATACAAGATAAATGATGGTATAAACACTTATTTCAGTATTGCTAAAGGTTATAAAACCGGCGGATTTAATTCGACTTTTGAGAGAGATGAAGATATCAGTTTTAATCCTGAATTCAGTTACAATTATGAATTGGGTGTAAAAACCCGCCTTATGAACGGTAAATTTTCAGCAAATGCAGATATTTTTTACATTGATTGGAAAGACCAGCAAGTTTATCAACCCGTTCCGAGCGGACACGGTGCAATGTTAAAAAATGCCGGTCATTCAGTAAGTAAAGGAATTGAAGCAGAAATTAAAGCCTTACCGGTAAGAAATATTCAAATTTGGTTTAATACAGGATATAATGATGTTCGTTATTTAGATTATGTAAAAGATGAAAATACGGATTACAGCGGAAATATTATTCCTTATATTCCCCAATATACCGGAAATATTGGTTTTAGTTACAATTTACCTTTGTCGGGTTCATTTTTTAAATCTGTTATGTTCTTAGTTGATTATCAGTATATTGGAAAATTTTACTGGAATGATGCAAATACGGCATATCAAAATTCATACGGTTTGTTAAATGCAAATATTTCTGTTAATACGAATAAACACATACAATTTGGTGTATTCGGAAAGAATTTATTAAATGCCGATTATAATTCTTATTTTTTTGAGGCTTTGGGTAATTCTTATGTGCAACTTGGTAATCCTATGCAAATAAATGCCTTTGTTAAATTATATTTTTAATATAGAACAAAGGTTTGAAATTTTCGGTTAACGGTGCAGGCTTTTGACCGGAAATTTTCACTATTTTAATAAAAATATATGAAAGAGAAAAAAGCATATAATTTTTTCACTCTGTTTAGTTTATATATTGCCCAATCTGTTCCGATGACTTTTTTTTCAACGGTTATGCCGGTTATTATGAGGCAGGAACAATACTCTTTGACTTCAATAGGCCTGTTACAACTTGTAAAATTACCGTGGATTTTAAAGTTTTTATGGGCACCTTTGGTTGACGGATCTTCAAAACGAACAATTGATTTTAAAAAATGGATTTTTTCATCTGAAATCGTTTATGCTGTTTTAATTGTTGCCATTGGATTCTTGAATTTGCAAATTGATTTTAATTTGATTATTATATTGTTACTTTTTGCATTTACGGCATCTGCTACGCAGGATATTGCAACCGATGCTTTTGCAATTTTAATCCTCAAAAAAGAAGACAGGAGTATAGGAAATTCAATGCAATCAGGCGGCAGTTTTCTCGGAACTGTTATCGGCAGCGGTGTACTCCTGATTATATATTCTTTTTATGGTTGGAAATTTTTGATGCTCGGACTTGCAGGTTTCGTTTTTATTGCTCTCATTCCTCTTTTATTTTTCAAAAAACAAAAAATAAGAACGGAAGAAAAATTTAAGAAAATTTCCGGAAAAGATTTATATCTGTTTTTTACTCAAAAAGGAATTTTGAAACATGTTCTTTTGCTTTTTTTCTTCTATTCCGGCATCGTAGGTATTTTAACAATGGTAAAACCCTGGCTTGTTGATTTGGGTTATAATATTAAAGAAATAGGAATTTATTCCGGAATTTACGGTGCATCGGCAGGATTTTTATCGGCACTTTTTGCCGGTTGGCTGATGAGAAAAATCGGAAGAAGAAAATCTGTTCGTATTTTTATGTTCTTAACTATTTTAGTTACTGCATATTTTGTAATTATCAGTTATCTAACGCTTTCAACAGCATTGATTATCCTTGCTTTATTACTTATCTGGGGTGTTTACGGAGCAAATTCCGTTGCTGTATATACTTTGGCTATGGACAATGTGCGAACGGGCAGGGAAGGAACTGATTTTACAATACAAATTGTTTTAACACACCTCGGGAGTTTATTTTTGGCGATTATGAGCGGTAAATTGGCATATAATTTCGGATATAGAGGCTTATTTACGGTAGAATTAATTTTTGCAATTTTTGTTTTTATTTTCTTTCCTGTCTTATATACATTTAATTCTGAAACAAATGATAAACGATAATAAATTATTAAAAAAATATAATGTTCCTACACCGCGATACACAAGTTATCCGCCGGCAAATTTCTTTACTTTCGATTTTGATTATTATAAGGCAATTGAAGCAGTAAATAAATCAAATGAAGAAATTCCGGAGAATATTTCTTTTTATTTGCATATTCCCTTTTGTTCACAACTCTGTTATTACTGTGGTTGTAATACTGTTATAACAAAAGATAAGAATATAATTTCGGATTATGTTGAAGTTCTTAAAAAAGAAATTTTACTGTATAAAGAACATTTATCTGCCGACAGAAAAATTTCTCAGATACATTGGGGCGGAGGAACTCCTGATTATTTGGATATCAGTCAAATAAAGGATATTATACAGGTCTTTTACGAGAATTTCAATTTTATTGAAAATCCGGAAATTGCAATGGAATGCCATCCTGCACATTTAACCTATGATTTTATGAATTTGTCGGCAGATTTAGGATTTAATCGTTTGAGTATCGGAATTCAAGATTTTAGTGAGGATGTTTTGAATAATGTAAACAGAGCTTTGCCGAATCTGCCTGTTGAAGATTTAGTGTCTTTTTTGCACAATAAAGGTATTTCGGTAAATTTGGATTTTGTATACGGACTGCCCGGACAAACACTTGAAAGTTTCAGACACACTATTCAAAAAGCTGCGGATATTTCTCCTGACAGATTGGCATTATTTTCTTATGCACATGTTCCTTGGGTGAAAACACATCAAAAAATACTCGAACGTTATAATCTGCCCGATGCCGAATTGAAAACAAAATTATTCGATGAAGCTTATAAAATATTAACCGAAAACGGTTATATCTCAATAGGTTTAGATCATTTTGCAAAGCCGGAAGATGAACTCTCACAAGCATCTGAAAATAAAATGTTGAGCAGAAATTTTCAGGGCTACTGCACACGCCGAACAACCGGACAGGTTTACGCATTGGGTATCAGTGGAATAAGTCAGTTAAGCAATGTTTATTTGCAAAATACAAAAGATTTAACTGTTTACAAAAGCCAAATTGAAAAAGGAATTTTTCCTTTTGAAAAAGTATATTTTTTGAATAAAAATGAAAAAATTATAGGTTATATAATAACGGAAATTATGAGTAATCGATATATTTCTTTTAATACTGTTGAAAAGCGTTTTAATATTTTGTATGATGAAATTCTTTCAATTACTGAATTAAATATTGACAAACTGAAAGAGTTTGAGAATGAAGGACTTGTTTTTTTAACCGGTAAGGAAATTTTCGTAACTCATAAGGGTATGTTCTTTTTAAGAAATATTGCGGCTTTATTCGATCCTTTGTTTAAAAATACAGAAAAGAAATTCTCAAAATCTTTATAAAAAATGGAAAAAAATACAGCAATAATAGGAAGCGGAATTACCGGATTGACAACAGCATTTTATTTAAAAAAAACAGGTATTAAGTTTAAAATATTTGAAAAAACAAATCATTTTGGTGGTGTAATTAATACTGTGTCAGAAAATGGTTTTGTGTTTGAAACAGGACCTAATTCGGGAACTTTATCAAATATTGAAACTGTTGAATTGTTTGAGTATCTTGCCGGTAATTTTGAACTTGAAACAGCTGATGAGACAGCAAAAAAACGTTTAATACTGAAAAATAATAAATGGTATGCCTTGCCTTCGGGATTATTTTCCGGTATTTCAACACCTTTGTTTAACGTAAAGGATAAATTTAGACTTTTGGCAGAACCGTTCAGAAAATCGGGAAATAATCCGTTTGAAACAATTTCCGAATTGGTAATAAGGCGTATGGGAAATTCATTTTTAGATTATGCTGTTGATCCTTTTATTTCAGGAATTTATGCAGGTGATACTAATTATTTGGTTACCAAATATGCATTACCTAAATTGTATAAATTAGAACAACAATACGGCAGTTTTATTGGCGGAGCAATAAAAAAATCAAAGGAGCCGAAATCGGAGCAGGATAAAAAGGTAACTAAAAAAATATTTTCGGCACAAGGCGGCTTATCTAAAATTGTAAATGCACTTGTAAAATATATCGGGGAAGAAAATATTATATTGAATTCAAAAATTGAAGTGAAAAAAAACGACAGGTTTTACAATGTTGAGAATGAAGTTTTCTCTCATGTCGTTAATACGGCAAATGCCGGGGAATTAAGCAGTTTATTTCCTTTTCTGCATAAAGAATATTTAAAAGATATTTCAAATTTAGTTTATGCACAAGTAGCTGAAATTGCAATCGGATTTAAGGAATGGAAAGGAATTGATTTGGATGCTTTCGGCGGATTGATACCTTCAAAAGAAAGGAAAAACTTATTAGGAATTTTGTTTATGTCGTCAATATTTAAAAATCGAGCTCCGGAAAAAGGTGCATTACTGACAACATTTGTAGGAGGAATAAAAAATAATAAACTTTCTGAAATGCCTGATGATGAGCTTTTAAAACTTGTTAAACCTGAATTGCAGGAATTGCTCGTATTAAAAACATTTAATCCTGATTTGATAAAAATATTTTATCATAAAAAAGCCATAGCCCAATACGGTGCAGACAGCAAAAAACGTTTGCAGGCAATTGAAAGGTTGGAAAAAGAGAATAAAAATTTATTTTTAGCAGGCAGTATGCGTGATGGTATCAGTTTGGCAGACAGAATTAAACAGGGTACGGAATTAGCCGAAATAATTATAAAAAGTAACAGTTAAGTTTTATCCGAAATAACGTATAATAACTTCGGCAAAACCTTCAAATGAATTAAAATTTCTTCCGATTATTTTCGGATTTAATCCGATTTTAACGGCGGAAGAAGCTGTGTACGGACCGAAACAGGCAACTTTTAAGTTTGAAAATATTGTATCGTCTTTTAAAATGTATTGTAATGCTTCGGTTTCGGCACCGCTTGTAAATGCAATTAAATCATAGTTTGATTGTGAAATTATTTTATGAGTTTTTTGTTCGTAATTTAATACCGGTTGTGTAATGTATCCGTCAATGCGATAAACTTTTGCAAGTGATTGCAGCATTTTAATAAAATCAGGAATAATATCCGGTTCATTAATTATTTTAACTTTTGGTGTTATAACGGCAAGTTTTTTAATATGATTTATTTTTTTTAAGGCTTCAAATATTCCTTTTGTGCTTGCTTCTTTAATTTTTAATTCGGGATGTAAATTGAAATTCCTTAATAGTTCTGTGTCTTTGCCTATCGTTACATATTTTAGACTTTGCAGAGTTTTATTTGTAATATGATATTTCTTTGCTTGTTTAATGAAACTATTAATTGCATTTCTGCTGGGTAAAATAATGTAATCAAATGTCAGAATTTCACTGAAAAGAGTTTTAAATTCAGAATTATCTGATAAAACGGTTTCAATAGTCGGAAATTGAATAACATTAAAATTGTATTTGCTTAAAACTGTTTTTAATTTGTTTCCGTAGATTTCTGGAGCAGTAATGATGATTTTTTTCTTTTGCATTAATATTTTACAAATGTTTTAATGAATTAATGATTTTATACCCTATGAGTTCGTCATATTGTCCTCCTTGCGGTCTGTTATATAAAAAAATTGCATAATTATTTTCGGTTTGATAATAATTGCCTTCCGTAAAACTCAAATCCGGAACAGTACTTCCTTTTTTGCAAAAAACATATTCATAATTGTAAAATCCTTGTTTTAAAAGCATTCTTAATTTATATTCTTTGCTGCTGTTATCGTAAGTCATTTTGTTAGTTTCATTGCAATTCCAATCTGAAATTGCTCCGTAAACATATAAATTACCTTCGGGTAAAATTTTATTATACTGTAAAGAAAAGTCTGCTAAAACATAATCGGCTTCAAGAGTCGGATTTTGAACATGCTCTGCCGTAACCAGTAATTCTCCGTCAATATCCTGAAAATAAGAATAGCTTTTTATTTTTTGAAAAGCATCAGGTACTATTTCAAAAATATAATACGGACGGTTAAATTGAATGGATTGGATGCGGTCGTTTACAAATTTAACACTTTTTAAATTAACATATCGAAATTCGTTACCTCCGAGGAATTTTAATATATGCGGGTTGTAAAATTCATAAACATTGCCTTTGATAAAATCCGGTTTCAACCCGGAAAGAATAATATCCTGACTGTTATTTTGTGCGATAGTCATTGAGAAATCATCTTGCGGATTAGTAATATAATTTTGATTGTCGCTCACAATGACTCTCAATTCTTGTGAAGTATTCATTACATTTACTTGAGTTGATCGTTTTACGGTTGCTTCTGTTTTCAGTTTATTATCAACAACATAAAAACGTCTTGTCAGTACCGGTTTTGTTCGATCATAATCTTCATATACTAAAAGCAAGTAATTTCCGGAAATGAGCGGTTTCATATTTTCATTCGGAAAAGTTAAGTAATAATGTGTGTATTGTATCAAAGTTCCGAAAGAATTTTCAAAATCATCTATTTGATTTTCTTCATAGCCTGAAATATATTCAATCGGGTTTAAATCAGACGGATGCCAATCGGAAGAGCAATGGATAATTGTGTAATAATAATCAGTCGTTGAGGGGTTTAAGTCGTCAAATTCAAGAATTAACTGCTTGCCGGAATTAAGTTCGAAAACCGGATATGTAAATTCCCAACCGGCTCTGTAAAAAAGTACGGTTTTAATATTTTTCTTGTATATTTTATCTCTGTATTGAAGAATATCTTGCGAGAATGACAAAGATACAAGCAAAAGAAAAATGCCGAGAAGTAATGTTTTTTTATGGTTCATATAAAATTAACGTTAATGTTTCTTATTTCATTGTTTCTTCGATTAATTTATCGGTTTTTGTTTTTTTTATTGATGCGTATTCCGTAATAAATCATTAACAGTTTTTACCGGATTAAAAGTTGAAATCGGGACTTCGATAAACAGGGTATTCCAATTTGCCATGGCTCCGTTCCACAGCCCGGGTAATTCAAGTGCTTTCAGGTCTTTTCCGTCTTTGTATTTGTGTGAAATGAATCCGGTTTCGGGGTCAATAAATTTTTTCAAATTAAACTTTTTACCTTTATAATCTTTTACACTCAAAACCAAATCGACCGGATTAAAATGTGTGGCATTTCTTACGATTTCGGCTTTTTCGGGGTTTTGCATATCAATTTGAGCACTTTCAACAATTTGTAATGATACGAAACCGCTTGGTTTTTGAACAAAAAACGGACCTCCGCCCGGTTCGCCTTCATTTTTTACCATTCCGCAAACTCTCAACGGTCGATTAAGTTTTCTTCTGAGATATTTTGCTTTTTCTGCGTTGCTTTTTGTATCAAAAGTTTTATCGAGTGTAATGAAAAGTTCTGTTTTCAGAAAATCTTTAATTTCGTTAATTATTTCAATATCAGATGATTTGTAGAGTTTTTTAATATAAGAATAAATTTTGTTTATAGTTTCTGTTAATATTCCCGCAAGAACTTTTTTGTAGGAAATCGTATCGCTTTTTAATTTGTCCGGAACCACATTGTCAATGTTTTTCACAAAAATAATATCGGCTTCAATATCATTCAGGTTTTCAATCAGAGCACCGTGACCTCCCGGTCGGAAAAGAATTGTGCCGTCTTCATTTCTGAAAGCTTTGTTTTGCATATCAACGGCAACTGTATCGGTAGAAGGTTTTTGTACGGAATAACTTATTTCAAATTTTGTGTTAAGAAATATTTCGTATTTTTCTTTTATTTGTTCGATATGTTTTTCAAATAAATGCTTATGTTCCGGAGAAACCGTAAAATGAATAAAAACGTTATTTTTTGATGAGGCATATTTTGCACCTTCTGCCAGATGCTCCTGAACCGGTGTGCGATTTTCATCTTTATTATATTTATGGAATTTTAATAAACCTTTCGGTAAATTTCCGTAATTTAATCCGTTTTCTGTTAACAGACAAGCAAATACTTTTTTGTATTCGGTTTTGAAATTCGTAATATTGCCGCAAGTATTTTTTAAGTCTTCGAAAAAAGCAAATTTTTCAATATTTTGGATGAAAATATATGCTGAATTAAAACTTTTATCTTCGTTTATCTCAATTTTATCGTTTAAAACAGAAAATAATTCTTTAAACATTCGACTTGCGGCACCCGAAGCCGGAACAAATTTTACTATTTTTATATTATCTTGAATTTTTTCGTATTTGCTTATATATCTGTTAATTTCTTTTTCACTCGGTTTTAAAACTCCTTTTCCGACAGTTGACGGAGCAATAATATTCATAAATTTAAAACCTTTTTCGAATTGTTTAATTTGGGTTTTAATCTGCTCTTCCGTAATATTTTTTTCTTTAAATTGCTTAATATCTTTTTCCGTAAACATATTTTGCAGATGTATAAAGTTGAAAATGTGAGTTTTGCAAATATAACAATAAAAGTACTGCTTATTTGGTAATTGTAATTTTGAGTTTATATTTTTTTAAATCAATATTAAATTGTCAATTATTACTTATTGAAAGTCCGTCATAAGCTAAATTTATATTTTCGGGTAATGCTTTAATGTCTTCGTGTTCAAAACTTAACTTATGACTGATATGTGTTAAAAATGCTTGTTTCGGTTTTACTTCATCAATTATTTGTAATGCTTCTTCCAAATTAAAATGCGAAACATGTTTTTTCTTTCGTAAAGCATTAATAACAAGCAAATCAAGTTTTTTTAACTTCTCTTTTTCCTCAAAACTTATATAATTCATATCAGTAATATAGGCAAAATTTTTTATACGATATCCGAAAACCGGCAACTTCATATGCATACCTCTTATGGGAATTATCTTAATAATGTTGTCGATAAAAAATGTTTTATTTTCAATAATATTAAAATTTATTTTCGGAATGCCCGGATAATTTTTACGTTCTTCAACATAAGCAAAATCTCTTGTTTGCAGGATATTGCAAACTCTTTCTTCGGCATAAATATCCATCGGCTTTTTTTGGATGTAATTGAATGCTCGAACATCATCCAATCCGCCGACATGATCTTTATGTTCGTGTGTCAATATTACAGCATCCAAACGATGAACATTCTCCCGCAACATTTGCTGTCGAAAATCAGGTCCGGCATCAATAACAATATTTTTTCCGTTTACCTGAATAAGAACAGAACTTCTTAAGCGTTTTTCTTTTGGATTTTTTGAGCGACATACCTCACAATCACAGCCGATCATAGGTACACCTTGTGAAGTTCCGGTTCCGAGAAATGTTATTTTCAAGATATTTACAGTTATTTTATAAAAAAAATCATGTAAAATTATAAATTATAACAATCTTTGCAAAGCAAAATGAATTTTATATTATGAGATTTAATAAGATAATAGTTGTAATTTTAATTTTGGCAGATTTTCAATTTTTATCTGCACAACTTAATATCAACGGAAAACCGAAAAGTTTTAATCTCGAGCTAAACCTAAAATCGCAAATCAAAATTCCTGAAATTTTTATACTTCCGATATTAAACAATAAAAAGTTGAAAAATGATGCAGAAGCTCACGAAACAAAAGACAAACCATGGCAATTCGGAAAAAATATTTCTGTTAATATCAATTTAAAAAAATCAGCACTTACTGATAAATTGCCGAAAGGGACATTATATCGATTAACGATTATTTCTAAAAATGCTATTACATTAAATTTTAGGTTTAAGAAATATATGGTTCCTGACGGTGCTGTGTTGTATCTTTATAATTATGAGAAAACTGCTCTTTTGGGAGGATTTACATCAGCTAATAATCAACAAAACGGTATTTTTGCTACAAGTTTGCTAAAAGGAGATAAAATTATTCTTGAATATTACGAACCGAATGATGCCGTGTTTTCAGGCGAACTGATAATCGACAGAGTTACACATGGTTTCAGAGGAGTAGAGGATATGAGTAAAAGTTTCGGTAATTCAGGGGATTGCAATTTAAATGTTGCCTGCGATGACGGAACCTATTCTGATGAAATACGTTCCGTGTGTATGTTAGTAACAGGCGGTTCGGGTTTTTGCTCTGCTTCGTTAATTAATAATACGCAATTAGACGGGAAACCGTATATTTTAACAGCAAACCATTGTTACGAAGATCCTTCGGATATGGTTTTTTGGTTTAATTGGCAAAGTGCGACTTGTGCAAATCCCTCAATTTCACCTTCTCATGATGATTTATCCGGAGCAGTTTTACGTGCACGAGATTATGAATCGGATTTTTGTTTATTTGAATTGAACGATATTCCGCCATATACGTATAATGTGTATTATGCCGGTTGGAATAACGAAGATGTCTCTGCTGCAACTTCGGTTTGCATTCATCATCCGAGTGCCGACATAAAAAAAATATCTTATGACGATGATGCTCCTGTTTCTGATTATTATCTCGGAAATTCAAGTGATGCCGAATCGCATTGGAAAGTTGTTTGGAATCGTAATACTACAACAGAAGGAGGTTCTTCCGGTTCACCGCTTTTTAATCAAAACGGAAGAATTATTGGTCAGTTACACGGAGGCTATGCGTCTTGTTCCAATCTTGATGAGCCGGATTGGTTCGGTAAATTTTCGTGGTCGTGGAATACCGGAGCAATTCCCGAAACACGATTAAAAGATTGGTTAGATCCTTTGAATATAGGGATAACAAGTTTTGAAGGATACGACCCGAATATTCCTCTGGCAGATAATGATGCTCAAATGCTTCAGATTATTACTCCTGAAAAGTATTCTTTCGGAGTAAATTCATTGGTACCTTCTTTTAAAATAAGAAACAGAGGAAATCAAACTTTAACATCAGCAGTTGTTTCATACCGTATTGATAATTCAGGTGTAAAAACCAAACAATGGACCGGAAACCTCGGAACAGGTGAAATAGCAGATATTAATTTTGATGAAATTACTTTATCATTTGCAAAACATACGCTTAAAGTATGGACAGAAATGCCGAACGGAACTCAGGATGAGTATCTTTATAACGATACTTTGCAAAAAACTTTCTATTTGTACGAAACTGTATTTGAAGATGATTTTGAAAACGGAAATACTTGGGAACTAACCGGAGAATTTCAAATAGCAAGTCCGCAGGGACTAGGCGGAGAAAAAGGAAATCCTGACCCCGCAGATGCTTTTTCCGGAACTCAAATATTGGGAACAGATTTAAGTGGACTGGGGCAACATCCCGGCGATTATGAAAATAATATCGGTTATGATAAAGAATTTGCCGTTTCACCAATGATTGACTGCCGAAATTATGAAAATATTTTACTGTCTTTTCAAAGACAACTCGGAGTTGATAAACATAAATTTGACCAAGCTGCTATTCAAATTAAGAATGATACTACCGGTTGGCAAACAATTTGGCGAAATTACAATACTGTAATATCAGATACATGTTGGACAAAACAAAGTTTTGATATTGCATCGTATGCCGACAGGAAAAAAATATTAATTCGCTTTTCTTTGGGTCCGACTGACCATGCCGATCAATATTGCGGTTGGAATATTGACGATTTTATGGTTTCCGGAACCGAAATTGCAACACCCGAAATTCCCGAAAATAAAATTTCTATATATCCGAATCCGGGAAATAACTATTTTTATGTTGAATTTTTGAACACTGATATACTTAATTTTGCCGATGTTATTGTTTCGGATTTGTCGGGAAAAATCGTATATCAAAAATATTTTACTGCCGAAGAAATTAAAACTATTGAAACTTCAACTTACGACAAGCAATTGATAAAAATTGATTTAAGAAAAAATAATACTGGAATGTTTGTTGTCAGAATTAAATCCGATACTAATGAATTTTCCGGTAAATTGATATTAATGCCCGAAAAATAAATTATAAAATGAGCAAAAAAGGTAAGATATATTTAATTCCTACGACGTTGGGCGACAGTGAAATAAGTTCTGTAATTCCCTCAAATGTTGTTGACGTAATCGAAAATCTTAATTATTTTATTGTTGAAAATATTCGAACTGCAAGGCGATATATCAGAAAAGTATCGGCAACGAAAAATATTGATAAAATTACTTTTTTTGAACTTAACAAACATACGGATATTTCTGAAATAAGTACTTATTTAAACCCTTGTTCTCAAGGAAATTCAATCGGTATAATTTCTGAAGCCGGAAATCCCGGAATAGCAGATCCCGGTGCCGTTGTTGTGAAATCGGCACATCAACAAAATATTGAAGTTGTTCCGTTAGTCGGTCCGTCTTCAATTTTACTGGCGTTAATTTCTTCCGGAATGAACGGACAAAATTTTGCATTTAACGGATATTTACCAATAAAAGACAATGAACGTATCAAGAAAATTCAGGAATTAGAAAGAAAATCTAAATCGGAAAATCAATCACAAATATTTATGGAAACACCTTTTCGAAATACAAAAATGCTTGATGCTGTTTTGAAAACCTGTCGAAATAACACTTTATTTTGTGTTGCTGCCGACATAACTTTATCTTCAGAATATATAAAAACCAAAACAATTTCGGAATGGAAAAAACAAAAACCGCAAATTAATAAGCGTCCGACTGTTTTTGTTTTGCAGGCACAATAAAAAAGTCGGCTGAAAAACTGACTGTTATCATATACTTTTTTGTGAAATTATTCTGCGTCTTCGAATTCTTCTGCATCAATATACGGAACTTTTCTTCTTCCGAAAAGAGAAACAATTTTTCCTGCAACAAAACCTGAAACAGCTGCAATTACAATTGTAATACCAATACCTGAAAGTTGGTTTGCGGCACTTAAATTATCAACGACAAATATTGCTGCCAATCCGCCGAATAATCCGAATAATCCGGGAAGTCCGTGGAGGTTTGTAACTCCGCAAGTATCAACAGATTTGAATAATTTTTGTTGTTTATCTTGTAAAAGGTGCAACACCACCTGCTGATGCTGTATTTGCAATATCTTTGATAACACAGAAAAATGAACAAGAATAAAATAATAGATGTTCATTACGCAATAGTACGCTTAATATTCATACAATTTTAAATCAAAAAGTCCAAAAGAATTGTATTTCTGTACATAAGAATTTATACTAATTTTGTAATTAAATAGAACATAGACTATGAAGACAACTTAAATACATAAAAATCATAAAATAATTTTTATCAACAAATAATTAAAATGAGACGATTTTCAATAACCGATAAGTTAATAATAGCAGCATTTCTATTAAGCATTATCATTATCGTTATTGTAGCATCATTTTCATTTTATAAAGCCAAGATTGCTATTTTAGACAGATCTTTTGACCAGATAAATTCGGTTCGGGTAATAAAAACCAACTTGTTAGAAAGTTTCTTTTATAATTGTAAAAAAGATATTCAGTTAGCCGCTGTATCGTCTGATATTCAGAATATTGTAAATAAAATTAACAACTTAAACGGTACCCCTGATTTTACAATAATCAATCGTCATATCTTTAAAACAAATAACCTGTTTGTAAATAAAATATCAAAAGAATACTATCATAATATCTATATTGTAGGGCGGAACAAACTTGTATATCCTGTTAAATTAAACAGTAAAAAGACGATTAACTATAATTTGTTATGGAACAAAAACATTGCAAGTAAATCTGTTCTTTTTAACGATTTTTCCAAAACAGAGCGTTTAAGTAAGTTTCTTACCATAAGTTCAAAGATAACCGATTCGTTAAATAATCCTATCGGTCTGATTGTATTTGAAATACTACAGGATGCCATTGATACCATAATGCTCAATAATGAACCTGCCAACGGATTGGGAGCATCGGGGGAATCGTATTTGGTAGGACCGGATTATTTAATGCGAAGTTCTTCGCGATTTCAAACTAATTCCATATTAAATACTCTTGTAAAAACAGAAGCAGTTGATTCTATATTTGATAATAAACCGGGCACAAAAGTCATTGATGATTACCGAGGAATTAAAGTGTTGAGCTCATATAGCAAAATAAAAATACCCAATCTTAATTGGGCTGTTATCGTAGAGATTGATTTTGAAGAAGTTACCGTTCCGATTTATAAAATACGAAGTGAAATAATCTTTATCAGTATTTTTATTTTTCTAATAGTTTTGATTGTAATTATAGTGCTTTCAAAAAAAATAACCTACCCGATTCAAAAACTAAATCAAGCTGCCCACGAGGTTGGAACGGGAAATTTGGATATTGAAATACATAATAATTCAGACGATGAAATCGGGGAATTGACCGAAACTTTTAATCAAATGATTGTTAAGCTAAAAAAACAAACCAAAGAGTTAGAAATCGAGAAATCCAAAAGTTTACGTTCTTTATTTGATGGTCAAGAAACCGAAAGGCAGAGATTATCCAGAGAGTTGCACGATAGTTTGGGGCAATTACTAATCGGGCTTAAATTGAAATACGAAAGTTCCCTGAATCAATCAAAGCTCAAATCGAATAGTTTTTCAGAATTGAGTTTACTTTTTGATAAAACAATTGAAGAAACCCGCAGAATATCCAATAATTTAATGCCGGCGGCTTTGTCTGAATTTGGCTTAGCAACCTCTGTCAGAAATATTTGTAACGAAATTACGGAAACAACAGAAATTACTGTAAAATATGAAACGGAAGGCTCGGGTAATGATATTGATTTAGAAGTAAAAATATACCTTTTCAGAATCATTCAAGAAGCCTTGACAAACATAATTAAACACGCTGATGCAAAAAATGCAAGTATCTGTCTTTCATTTAAAAACGATATAGTTACTATTAAAATAGAAGACGACGGATGCGGTTTTGACCTGTCTGAAAACAAAAATGTAAAATCAAACGGACTCAATAATATAAAAGACAGAGTCGCATTATTGTCAGGTAAACTTGAAATAATTTCTAAAATCCGAAAAGGAACAAAAATTATTATTAAAATCCCGTTTAACAAAAAGAGAAAATGAGTGAAATAAAAATTATTTTGGTTGATGACCATCAAATTGTAAGAGACGGTATAAAAGCTCTTTTGTCAGATAGTCTTAACATTAAAGTTATCGGAGAGGTCAAAAGTGCTTACGAACTTTTTGATTTACTCAAAACACAAATTCCTGATATTGTTTTGTTAGATGTTTCTTTGCCGACTATGTCAGGTATTGAAGTTTCAAAAATACTCTCGTCAGATTTTCCCAAAATCAAGAAGCTGATGTTATCTATGTACACTTCTGAAGATTTTATTTTCAATGCAATTAAATCGGGAGTAAACGGTTATTTACCCAAAAATATCACTCGCAACGAACTTTTACAGGCAATAAACGAAGTTTCTGAAGGGCGTGAATATTTTAGCAAAACCATATCGGATACTATTCTGAAAAGCTATCTTAAAAGTGCAAAATACGGCAACAATGTTTCCGATGATAAATTGTGTAAATTGACTAAAAGAGAAAACGAAATTTTACTTTATGTAGTAGAGGGTTTACATAATAAGGATATTGCAGAAAAATTATACATCAGTATCCGGACAGTAGAAACACATAAAACTAACATAATGCATAAACTCAATTTAAACGGCACAGTTGATTTAGTAAAGTTTGCCATTAAAAATAATATAATTGAATTGTAAAACTACGTAAAACACGTATATTATTATACGCAATCACACAATTGTATAAAAATAATATTTCTTACATTTTTGCTTTGTTATTTTTTAAACAGTAAAAGGGATGAAGAAATATAGTTTTATTGTATTATTGGCAATAGTATTTAGTAACTTATATGCACAAGAAGAAACCGGCAAAGAAGATAACCCAATTAGTATTAGTTGCGAATTAATGAGTAGATATGTATGGAGAGGTTCTGATTTTGGTGCATCACCATGCATTCAGCCGGGTATTGAGTACAGCAAATCAGGTTTTGCAGCAGGTGCTTGGGGTGCATATGCTGTTAAATTTCAAGGTTATCAAGAGTCCGATTTATACCTTGGATATACTTTTTACAAAGAAATGTTTACGGTAATGATAACCGATTATTATTTTCAAAACGATTTAGTTAATCAAAATTATTTTGATTATAAAAAAGAAACTACCGGTCATGTTTTTGAAGCATCGCTAACATTTAACAGAACAGAAAAATTTCCTTTATCTGCTATGATTGCAACTAATGTATATGGAGCAGATGCCAAAAAAATAAATGATGACGGAACAACGGGAAAAAATCAATTCTCAACTTATGCGGAATTAACTTATTCATTTAAATATTTTGATGCTTTTATAGGGGCAAATCTAACCCAAGTAGATGCAGATAAAGGCGAAACGGGATATTATGGCAATTATTTAGGTGTAGTAAATATGGGTATCACAGCAACTAAAAAAATTAAAATAACAAAAGATTATAAGCTTCCGTTAACGTTATCGGTAATAACAAATCCGCAAGCAGAAAAAATATATTTTGTAGCCGGATTTTCATTTTAGGAACACAATTTTTTAAATTTAATAATAACTAAAATTTATAATTATGGGTTTTGATACAGGAACTACAACATTTATGATTCTCAGCACGAGTCTTGTAATGTTAATGACCCCCGGACTGGCATTCTTTTACGGCGGATTGGCCGGTAAAAGAAACATATTGGGAATAATGATGCAAACATTTGTGTCATTAGGGATTACTACAATTTTATGGATAGGATTCGGATATTCTCTTTGTTTTAGTGGCGGAGAAGGTGCTATTTTCGGTAATTTTGATTGGGCATTCTTAAATGGAATACCATTTGACCAAGCATATTCCGGAGCCAATGGGAAATATCCGACATATATTTTTATAGCGTACCAGATGATGTTTGCCGTAATTACTCCTACCCTTATCACAGGAGCATTTGTAAACAGAATTACATTTAAAGCTTATTTAATTTTCTTAGTAGCTTGGCAAATTTTTGTTTATTATCCGTTCGTTCATATGGTTTGGGGTGGCGGATTGTTAGCAGAATGGGGTGTTCTTGATTTTGCAGGAGGTATTGTTGTCCACGCAATAGCAGGTTTTGCAGCATTAGCATCTGTTATTTATGTCGGAAAAAGAAAAGATACCAAATCACCGCCAAACAGTATTCCGTTAGTAGCTATCGGAACAGGTTTACTTTGGTTTGGCTGGTACGGTTTTAATGCCGGTAGCGAGTTAAAAGTTGATGCTGTTACAACAACTGCATTTTTAAATACTGATGTTGCTGCTTCAGTGGCAGGTATAACTTGGTTAGTAATAGAATGGATTAAAGAAGGGCGACCAAAGTTTGTAGGTTTATTAACAGGTTTTGTTGCAGGTTTGGCTACCATTACTCCCGCAGCAGGCTATGTCCCTTTATGGGCAGCTATTGTTATAGGTCTTGTAGCCGGTTCACTTTGTTTTGTAGCAGTACAGTTCAAAAATAAATGGGGATGGGATGATGCTTTAGATGTATGGGGCGTACACGGTATGGGTGGCGTTTTCGGAACAATTATGTTAGGAATATTTGCCTCAACAACTATTAACGGACAATCCGGTTTAATAGAAGGTAACTTCGGTTTCTTTATGAAAGAAACTATTGCCGTTATTGCAGCTGCTGCTTATGCTTTTGTTTTTACATATGTAATGCTTATAGTAATAAATCTGATTACTAAAGTAAAAGTATCAAAAGAAGTTGAAGATATGGGACTTGATGCCGCTTTACTCGGAGAAAAAGCCTATGATGAAGGTGCTTTGTAAAAAAAATATATTGAATTTTGATTAATTTCAAATTTTAAATATTTACTTAAGAATCCTAATGTTTTGCATTAGGATTCTTTTTGGATAAACTTTTAAAATTCCCAAAAAAAACAAGGAACTCTTTTTGCTGCAAATTGCACATATCCCCAAAAAAGACTATACGTAATGTGGGGGAACTTGAAAAATAAAACTTTTTCTTAAATTTGAACTATGTTGGTATCTTCTTTTATTTCAATGAAAAGTGAACATAAAAAAATATATTTATGACCCGGCAAGTATTAATAATGAGAAAATTATACGACATATTTTTAGATAATTAAGATTGTTATCTTTGCAGATTGATAATAAGAAATAAAATCGAAGATGTTTATAAAAATTTATGATAAAAATCCGGATATGAAGCAAATCCGGAAAATTATTGAATTGCTTAAGAATGGTTCACTTGTAATAATACCTACGGATTCTGTTTACGGAATTGCCTGTGATATTAATAATCGTAAGGCGGTTGAAAAATTAGCAAATTTGAAAGGCGTAAAACTAAAAGATGCAGATTTTTCATTTATTTTCGATGATTTAAGTTCGGTATCGGAATATACAAAACCGATGAGTAATCATATTTTTAAAGTTATAAAGAAGAACTTACCGGGACCGTTTACTTTTATTCTGGATGCAAATAATAACATTCCGAATTTTTTCAGGAAAAGTAAAAAAACCATCGGAGTCAGAATTCCTGATAATGAGATTGTTATGATAATTGTAAAAGAATTGGGAAATCCGATTTTATCTACTTCGGTACATGCCGATGACGAAGTAAGAGAATATATGACAGATCCGTCTTTAATTTATGAAAAATATCACAATTCAGTTGAAGCCGTAATTGACGGAGGTTACGGAAAAATTGAGGCATCAACGATTGCTGATTGCACCGGTGATGTTATTAAAATAATTCGTGAAGGCATTGATACTTTGAGGTATTAAGTTGAAAGTCGTAATCAGAAAGTTTATAAAATATAAATAAAATGACAGATATATTATTGAATCACAGATCTATACGAAAGTATAAGGAGGATGAAATTCCGAAAGAAACATTAAATGTAATTTTAGATGCCGGAATAAGAGCTTCGAATACCGGAAATATGCAGGCATACAGTATTATAGTTACGCAAGACGAAGAAATGAAAAATAAGCTTTTGCCTTTGCATTTTAATCAAGAAGCCGTGAAACAAGCACCTTTGATTTTGACTTTTTGTGCAGATTTAAATCGCTTTTCCAAGTGGTGTAAATTGCGAAATGCAAAGCCGGCTTACGATAATTTCTTGTGGTTTTACACAGCAAGCATTGATGCCGTTATTACCGCTCAAAATTGTGCTTTGGCTGCCGAAGCCGAAGGACTCGGAATTTGCTATATGGGAACAACCAATTATACGGCGGAAAAAATTATTGATGTATTAAAACTTCCGAAAGGAGTTATTCCGGTTACGACTTTAACTGTCGGTTATCCGGATGAAACACCGTATTTAACTGACCGTTTACCTGCAAAAGCAGTTGTCCATTATGAAACATATAAAGATTTTTCGGATGAAGATATTGATGAGCTTTATAACGAACTCGAAAATTCGGATTTTACAAAACAATTAATTGAAGAAAACGAAACCGAGAATTTGGCACAAGTATTTACGGATAAGAGATACACAAAAGAAAATAATATTGCTTTTTCCAAATCCTTATTAAAAGTTGTGAAAAAACAGGGTTTTTGGAATCAGTAAAATTTTTTAAAATGAATATTAAATATTTTTTCATATTATTTCTTTTTCTTTTAACAGAAAATAGTTGTACAAAAAAATATAACCTTAACGGAAAATGGTGCGGAGAAACAGAATGTGCTCAAGTTTGTTTGTTTTTTAATAAAAATGATATTGTTAAATTTTCAATTTTTCATACTGAACAAGGACAAGAGAAGGAAACTTTAATTTTTTTTAAATATAAAATAAATTACTCGAAAAATCCTGTTTGGTTTGATTTAATTCCGTTATATACAAATGATGACAGTGAAAGAGCAAAAGGAATTATTAAATTTATTTCTGATACTGAATTTAAATTTAGAATAGATTTTAATAATCCGAAAATACGATTTAATAATTTTGATATAAAAGATAAAGAAACTACAATAGTTTTTAAAAAAGAGATTCAAAATTAATTTACGGATAATTATTATAAAAAACATAAATTTGTTTGCATAATCAATGAAATAATATGATATTTGCAAACTCTTAAAATGGTGGTTGTAGTTCAGTTGGTTAGAACATCTGATTGTGGTTCAGAGGGTCGTGGGTTCGAGTCCCATCTTCCACCCTTTAAAATCTCGGCAAATTTTGTCGGGATTTTTTTTATGTTTAAATTTGAATAAAATGTACAACTTTTAAATACCGTGCCACGCTGCAGCGTGGCACGGATAATAAGTATAATAACCAAAAAATATGTACAACTTCCCGATTGAATACGAACAACCTCTATTTCGACCGCCGTCTGAAGCACGGTCTTTAATTTTACAGGTAACTTCCGGATGTTCTTGGAATAAGTGTGTTTTTTGCGAAATGTACAGTTCTAAAGCTTTTAAAATAAAGCCCTTTGATATTGTTCGGCAAGAAATAAAGCAAATTGCCGGTTCGGGCTTAAATTTTAATAAAGTTTTTCTGGCTGACGGCGATGCAATGGTTTTATCTTCCGGAAAATTATTGCAGATTTTGAATGAAATAAACAATACATTTCAAAGAGTCAGACGGATTTCAATATATGCCCGACCGTCGGATTTTTTAAATAAATCTTTACCGGAGCTGAAAGAATTAAAATCGGCAGGATTGAAATTGGCGTATGTAGGTATAGAATCGGGTGATGATAAAGTGCTTAAAAACGTAAACAAAGGTGAAACTCAAAAAACAACTGTTGAGGGTTTGTTGAAAGCAAAAGAAGCCGGAATTAAGCTTTCTGTAATGATTTTAAACGGTTTGGGCGGAAAAGAATTAAGTCGGCAACATGCGATAAATTCCGCAAAAGTCTTAAATGACATACAACCTGAATATCTGTCAACATTAGTTTTGAGTTTTCCGTTCGGCGAGCAACATTTTAAGAACCGACATAACGGAAAATTTACAATGCTGAATACATTTGAATTAATTGAAGAAATGGGTGTCTTTCTCAAACATACTAAATTGAAACAAACAATTTTCAGAAGCGACCACGCTTCAAATTATCTTGTTTTAAAGGGTGTTTTGTCAAAAGATAAAGAAATGCTTTTAAACAAAATTAATGAAGTATTAAGAAAACCGCAATATGCAAATTTGCGAGAAGAGCGGGAGAGAGGTTTGTAATTTATCTTTTGATTTACAAATGCCGATTAAAATCTTTTATTCTATATTCGGTTTAAATCTTGATGCATTCGAATGCCTTTTTATTCCTTTCAAGGCTATAATTAAAATAAAAATAACATAGGGAGCAAAAATCAGAAGCAATAAGTCATTTTTTGACAAAAGAATAAAGTCGTAAATTCCGTGAAGTAAAACCGGAACAAGAAGTGCAAGGATAAGATAAAGGAATTTTCCGGAAGGTTTGAATTTTGCAAAAGCTAAAAAATATCCCGAGGAAACGGCAAAAATTGCATGAGCAGGAACAGCCGTAAATGCTCTGATTAATCCTGTTGTGAAACCGGAACTGAGAACATACATGAGGTTTTCCGTTGCGGCAAACCCCATTGAAATGAATACGGCATAAATAATACCGTCGAATTTTTCATTAAAGTTTTTATTTTTCCAAATTAAAATGAAGAAAACAAGAATTTTAAAAAATTCTTCGGTAAAAGCTGCAACAGCAAAGGCATCAAAAGCAGCTGTTTTTAAAGGCATATTCGGCAAAGCATATTTTGTATGCCAATAGTTCGTTAGTCCGGTTTCGATAAAATAGACCGGAATTACTGAAATAATACCGAAAATAAATGCTTTTGCCAATAAACGGCGAGGTTCTTTTTCATACTTATCTCTGTAATTAATATACATCAAAAGGACAATTACAGGGGCAAGGGCAACGGCGATGAGAATCATTAATTGTAATTTTTAGAATAGCGGTTGTTATAAAATTTTATGTATTTTGTTGTGATGGGAAGTTTTTTGAGTTTTTTAAAGTTTTGTGATGAAATAATAAGCGGAATATAACTGCTTGCAGGAACTTTTGATAATTTACCCGAGTCAGCTATTTTGTTCATATAAGATAATGAACTTTCATAATCAGTAAAAGTTTTTACAACTATAACAGACTGATTATCATTTAAATCAATAAGTTCTGTTAATATTTTTCCTTTTGGAAATGTTCGAGCATTAAAAGTTGTTAACAGATATTTAATAATATTTTTTGTTGAATCATTTTTGGCAGTGATTATAATATAAAAGTATGCTGAATCGGGTTTGTCGGAATAATAATTCGGGTCATATTTTCCGCTGTTCAGTAAATTTACAACATTTTGAGCTCTCGGGCTTATTTCATCATTCGGATATTTCTTTAATAATTCTTCAAGTAAACTTTTCATTTCACTTTGCTTCCCCATACTTCCTTCTGCCATACCTTCAAGAAATAAAAATTTAGGAGCTAAATAATTTTCTTCTGATATTTTGAATGCCTCTTTTGTTTTACTGATAACATCGTTGTATTTTTCTTTTTTATAGGCAGTATATGCTTCTTCATATAAATTATCAATAGTTTTTTTGTTTTGTTTAAGTTTTACAAGATAATTCGGATCGGAAAGAATTTGTGCATATTTGCTGTAAGGATAGTTTTTTAAAATTATGGTTCGATATTTTTCTGCTTGTGATTTGTTGTTTAATATTTTGTAATTCAGTAAGTAAAGATTAAAATAGGCCTCTAAGGTTAATTCATTTTTCGGGAAAAGTTTGATTAAAGTTTTATAAGATTTTTTTGCTTCCGGATAGTCATTCATTTTACGTTCATAAACAATACCTGCATTATAGTATGCTTTTGCAATTCGTTGGTTTGAAACATTTATTAATGAATCTGTTAAAGGTAAATCCTGAAGATAATATTCAACTTTTTTGTTATCGGTAACTCTTCCGGAATCTTTTTTTGATGTCTCCTCTTCTTCGTTTTCCGAAATAATGACTTGTTTATTTTTTCTTCGCCAATGGTCTTCAAGTTTTCTTTTTCCCCATATTTTTAAAAATTCTGATTTTCCGATACTTATGGCTTGCGGATTGTAAAAATACCATTTCCCTGCTGAAGGACTTTGAGAATAATCACCTTGTATAAATTCATTACTTCTGTACCTTGACATACCGACATTTTTTTCGGCAAGTTCATCTGATTTTAATTTGGCAATAATTGCCTCAATATAAGCAATACGGTTCGAGGAATCCATTGCCGCAACTCGTTGAACACTGTCTTCATAAGAAATAAGTTTTAAATTATCAGTCAGTTCTTTAATATTTTTTGCTTTTTTTGAAATAACGGCATAGTCCGGATAATCTTTTTTTAACACAGTCATTGTGCTGTCGAAATAATTACCTGCAGGAAGATATTTTCTGTTTTTAAAATAAATTTCTGCCAAAGCTAAATACGAGAGTGCTTTTTGGTTATCGTTAGATATGCTTTTTTTGACAGACATTTTATAATATTCAATTGCAGATTGTTCCTTGTTTTCTTTTTGTTCAATTCCGGCAAGGACATAATATATTTGGTCTTGAAAATCAATATTTTTATCGTCATTCAGCATTTTATTTAAAATCTTTCTGATTTTTGCAGAACCTTCGGAACTGTTTAAAAATGCTTTAGCCATATTAATTTTAGCATTAAAAGCCATTTCATACGGAGGATTCATTTTTACGACTTCCGAAAAAAGCTTTATGGCTTTATCGCCGTTATTAATTTTTTGGTTGAGTTGTGCCGTAATGTATTTTAAACGTGCTTTATCTTTTTTCTTTTTTGTTTTGGAAATAATAAAATCCAGTTTTTCAATGGCTTCCGGGTATTTTTTTTGTTTTACGAAAATATTTGCATAACATTTATCAATTTCAAGATTTAATCTTGCAGGATGTTTTGTGTCATCGGATATTAATTTTAAATAATTTACGGCTTCGCTGTAATTCCCGTCGGCACTTTTTATTCTTGCAATCCAATAAAGTGCATCAAATTTTATTTCTTCATTTCGGAATTTATTAATTATCAGGTGCAACGATTTTAATCCGCCGACATAATCTCCTTTATAATAATGTGCTTTTCCTATTAAAAGATAGGCATCGTCAACATATTTATTATATTCGGTTTTTGCATAAAATGCTTTTTCTTTAGCAGTTAATCCGTATGCTCTTTTTCCTTTTTTTGGTTCTTTGCGTTTTGGTTTTGCCGTTATGGAATGCATTTTTATCATTTTAACGGCTTTTTTTATTGCATTATCCATATCGGAAGAAACAGCACTTTGAATGTCTTTTCTTTCAGCTTTATAAACAGGCAGAAGTTGTGTATAATCTTCGGGAGTATTCTCAATAGTTTCAATTCCTTTTTTCAAGCTTTCATTTCCGTTGAAATAAATATTGAAATATGCGGTCGTATTATGATAAAATCTGCTTAATGCCGTATTTTTTTCTGTAGAGCAAGAAAAAAACAGAATTGTTACAAACAGAAAACCGGTAATTATCAGGATTAGTTTTTTCAATATATTTTTTTTATCCGGTAAAGTTATATTTTTAAACGCATTTTTTAAAAAATATTGTGTATTTACGGCAAAAAATGATAATTCAGTTTATAAATAAATATTGAAATGCAGAATGAAATATTTTAATATTGAGTCTTTTCCGAAAACAGAGTTTTCGGAAAGCATAGTTAAAGTAATGAAATGTAATTAATTGATGTACAATGCTTTAAATTGCAATGAAATTCAAGTTTTTCTGATCTTTCAACTTTTTAGATTTATGTCAATATCAGAATTTTTACAAATACCCTTATCAGGTAAATTGTTTAAAGCAAATAAATTGTTTTTTCAGGATTTTCGTGTGTTATAATTCAACATTATTATTCGGAAATTTCATCTTTAAAAATAACATTCTTTTATCTTAATTCTTATCTTTACAAATTATATATCTTAAAATTCAGAATGATGAAAAGGAATTTATTAATAATTATTATGCTGTTTTTCGGACAGGTTTTTTATGCTCAACTTGTCGTACCTCAGGTATATTCAGATATTCAAACAGATAAGGACGGTAATTTATATTATACTTTGTTAGGAAAGAAATTTTATGCCGACGAAAAAGAAGGATTTTATACACTAAATCAAATGAAAGGAAATCCTCAAGCTTATGCTGACGGTATTAGTTTTGATTTTGGAATAAAAGATTTATCCGGCAAACTGATATACGGATTAATTAATTATGAAGATGCAAAAAATCCCTTACCTGTTTGGTTTAAGAAAACGTCTGAAATTAAAAACGGAAAAGCCGCAATAAATATAAAAAAGAACTTATCCGGCAGGTATGATATGAGTAATTGGGAAAAAAGCGGAAAAGGGACTTTGTCATACAGAGTAACTGATAATAAAGGTAATATACTGTATGACGGTATCGTTTCATTTTATTTTGAAAATAAAATATTTAAAATTGCCGAAACTATAACAGAAGGTCCGTTTGTGAATTTGTTAGCTCCGAAAAGTGTTGTTATTTCTTTTGACCTTAATAAAAAAGCCGGTGCAAATATTTTTGTTAACGGAAAAAAATATACCGATAATTCAGCGGCGTTTCATCATGAGATTAAAATTGACGGTTTAAAATCCGATACGAAATATTCTTACGAAGTAAAATACGGTAAATTATCTCAAAAATACAGTTTTAAAACAGCTCATAAAAAAGGTGAACGTAAACCTTTTGTATTTGCTTATGCCAGTGATTCCAGACAAGGACAGGGCGGGGGAGAGCATAATGTTTACGGAGTAAATTTTTATGAAATGCGAAAAATTGCTGCTGCCGCAAGTTGCAAGGATGTTGCATTTGTTCAGTTTACAGGTGATTTGGTAAACGGGTATGTTTCAAACAAAGAGAAAATTAATTTGCAATATGCTAACTGGAAACGTTCTGCGGAACCTTTTACCCATTATTTTCCTTTTGTGGCAGCTCAGGGAAATCACGAATTTGTAGGTTTTCAGTTTGTGAATAAAAAAGGAAAACGAAGAGGCTCCGTTGTAAGATTCCCTTTTAAAACAGAATCTTCATCGGCAGTTTTTGCAAGTAATTTTGTCAATCCTCACAGCAGTCTTAAAAGTGAAGACGGTTCAAAATATGACCCCAATCCGGATAAAACGGATTTTCCGCCGTATGATGAAACCGTTTTTTATTATACCTATGATAATGTTGCAGTAATTGTTTTAAACTCAGATTATTGGTACTGTCCTTCGCTAAAATATAATACCGGAACAAGCGGAAATTTACACGGTTATATTATGGATAATCAATTAAAATGGCTTGATAAAACTATTGAAAAATTAGAAAAAGATAAAGATATTGACCATATTTTTGTTACACAACATACACCTGCCTTTCCGGACGGCGGACATACGGGTGATGATATGTGGTATAAAGGAAAAAATAAATACAGACCTTACATTGCCGGAAAAGCTGTTGATAAAGGCATAATTGAACGACGCGATGAATACCTCAATATTTTAATTAATAAAAGTACAAAAGTTATTTCATTATTAACCGGTGACGAACATAATTATAATAAATTAAAGTTGAGTCCTGATGTAAATATTTATCCTGATGCTTGGAAACTTGAAAAATTAAAACGGAAAAGAACAATTTGGCAAATTAACAACGGTGCTGCGGGTGCTCCGTATTATGCTCAAGATAAATCAGTTCCGTGGACTGATGCCGTAAGCGGTTTTACAACACAAAATGCTTTGGTTTTGATTTATGTTAACGGTAAAAAAGTTTCGGTAAAAGTTTTAAATCCTGAAACTCTGGATATATTTGATGAATATGATTTAAGATAATTAATGTTACTTGAGATTGCCGAATGAATAAAAAAGTGGTCATAAAAGATAAAGCAGATATCGTTGTTATTAAGCATCTTCAAAATGAATTAACAATAAGTGAAGTTTTAGCGAATTTATTGGTTCAAAGAGGTATTTCAACTTTTGAAGAAGCAAAAACATTTTTCAGACCGTCTTTGGATAATTTGTATAATCCGTTTTTAATGAAAGATATGGATAAGGCAGTTGCTCGTATAGAGAAAGCCTTACTAAAAAATGAAAAAATACTTATTTACGGCGATTACGATGTTGACGGAACAACTTCTGTTGCATTAGTTTATTCATTCTTAAAAAAGTATTTTGAAAAAATTGATTATTATATTCCCGATCGCTACGACGAAGGTTACGGCATATCATACAAAGGAATTGATTTTGCCGAAAAAAATAATTATTCTCTGGTAATAGCCCTTGATTGCGGCATTAAAGCCGTTGATAAAATTGAATATGCCAATCAAAGAAATATAGATTTTATAATTTGCGACCACCATACGCCCGGAGACAAAATTCCGGATGCAGTTGCTGTTTTAGACCCCAAAATATCGGCTTGTAACTATCCGGATAAAAATCTTTCAGGTTGCGGAGTCGGATTTAAATTAATGCAGGGATTTGCCGAAAAAAATAATATTCCCTTCGAGGAATTAAAACAATATATTGATTTGACAGCAGTTAGTATTGCTTCTGATATTGTTCCCGTTACCGGAGAAAACAGGATTTTAGCATTTTACGGATTACAAAAATTAAATAAAAACCCTGTTACCGGTATTAAAACAATTAAAAAAATAGCCGGAGTAAAAAATAAACAATTAACAATTTCTGACTGTGTTTTTAAAATCGGTCCGAGAATTAATGCTGCCGGAAGAATCGAATCCGGAATGTCTGCCGTAGAGTTGTTGATTTCTGATAATTCAAAAGATGCTCACGGATTTGCGAAAGCTATTGATGCTTTTAATACAGAAAGAAAAGAATTAGACCGAACTATTACTCATGATGCCTTACGAGCAATAGGAAACGATATTGATTTAAGAAACAGAAAATCAACTGTGGTTTTTCATAAAGATTGGCATAAAGGTGTTGTGGGAATTGTGGCATCTCGCTTAACGGAAACTTATTACAGACCGACTGTCGTCTTAGGTGAATCCGGCGGATTGGCTACCGGCTCTGCTCGTTCGGTATCCGATTATAATATTTATGAGGCAATTGATGCATGCAACGGGTTATTAGAGAATTTCGGAGGGCATAAATTTGCTGCCGGTTTAACTTTAAAAGTGGAAAATGTATCGGCATTTTCGCAATGTTTCGAAAAGTATGTGTCCGAAACAATTTCCGACGAACAATTAATACCCGTTATTCATGTAGATACTGAAATAAAATTCTCCGATATTGACGAAAAATTTTTTCGTATTATGATGCAAATGGCACCTTTCGGTCCGGGAAATATGTCGCCTGTTTTTATTACAAGAAATGTTCAGAATACCGGAAATTCAAGAAAAGTCGGATCAAATAAAGAACATTTAAAATTGGAAGTTATTGATGAAGAGGGAATTATAATGCCCGGAATCGGTTTTTCATTTGAACCTGAATACTACGAAAGAATATCGGCAGAACCCAAAACTAAATTTGATATTTGTTATTCTATAAACGAAAATGAATTCAGAGGAAAAAAGAGTTTACAATTAATGATTAAAGAAATTATTTTTAAAGATTGAAATGTTTTCAATATTAATGTTTCCTGTTTTTATTTCGCATTTTTAAAATATACGCATTGAGAAAATCAGTTAAAAAGATTCTTATATTCATTTTAAAAATTACGATTGTATTTTTTGCATTTTGGTATATTTGGGTAAAAATAAAAAATTTTAATCTGTCTGATTTTTCCTTTCCCGTTTTCAACTTCCGGTCCTTTTTATTTATTACAATTGTAATTGTATTAATGCCGGTTAATTGGCTGATTGAATCTTATAAGTGGAAATTTTTGCTGAAAAAAATTCAAATAATAAATTTAAAACTTGCATTTAGAGCTGTTTTATCCGGAATTTCATTTGCACTTATTTCACCGAATCGAATAGGCGAATTAGCAGGAAGAGTATTTGTATTAAAAAATGAAAATCGAGAAAAAGCCGTTTTTGTAACTGCTGCCGGGAGTTTAAGTCAGATGATGATAACGATGGTTTTTGGTTCAATTGCCGGAATTTTATTGCTTTATTTTTATCCTGAGAAGTTAACCGGAATAAATTCTCAAAATTTATTCTTTTTTAAAATTATATCAATATCAATAATAGTTTTCGGGTTTTTAGTACTTTTTAATTTTAAATATCTTGTTCCTGTTGCCGAAAAATTGAAAGTTAATGTAAAATTTATTCAATATATAAAACCGCTGACAGTTTATTCTTCGAAAGATATAATTATTGTATTATGTTTAAGTCTTTTAAGATATGTCATATTTTCTGTGCAATTTGTCCTTCTTTTATATGTTTTTAAAACAGAAATTACTGTTGCACAGGCTTTTATCGGAATTGCATTAACTTATTTTATCAGTTCACTTATACCGGTATTAACATTTTTGGAAATAGGGATAAGAGGAATGGCGGCAGTTTTTTTTCTCGGCATGTTTTCAACTGATATTCCGGGTATTTTATCGGCAACTGCTGTTTTGTGGATAATTAATTTGGCAGTACCGGGTACAGTCGGAACTTATTTTTTTGTAAGAACAAAAATTTAAGATAATTTACGGAACAGGTATTAGGTATCATCATTATTTTTTTTACCCTCCGATAAAGATGCTTGTAATTGTTGTATTTGACTTATTAATTTTTCTTGTCCTTCCGATTTTATTTTCAATTCATTTTCAAGTTTAATAATCTTTTTTTGAAGTTCTTGTTTTTCTTGTTCTTCTGTTTCCGATTTATCTTTTGTTTCTTCAATTAATTTTGTACGTTGAATATTGATTTGAATGCTTGCAACTGTTGAAGCTAAAAGTTCGGCAATCTTTTCAACAAATTCAATCTTATATTTTATAAAAACCTGAACAGAAGCCAATTCAATAACTCCATATACTTTTTGATTTAAAATTAAAGGCACAATTAAAATACTTTTCGGGTTTTCTTTTCCTAAACCGGAAGAAATTTTAATATAATTTTCAGGAACATCAGTAATAAAAATAGTATCTTTTTCGAGAAAACACTGTCCGATAAGATTTTCTCCCGGATATATTTTTTCTTCAAAAAATTTATGTCTGTCATACGCATAAAATCCTACCAATTCTAAAAAACGATCTGTTATATTTTCTTCATTCAGTATATATATTCCGCCGATTTGTGATTCTGTGTATCGTGTTAATTTGTTAATGCTTACAAGTGCAAATTCTTCAAGTGTTTTGCTGTGTTCACGTATTAAATCGTTAAACTCGGACAATCCTTGTGCAGCCCAACTTCTTTCTTCGTTTTCTTTTCTCCTTATTTCTTCATATTTATAGGCTTCGGACAGGCTGTCTCTCATTGAAAGTAATGAACTTCCTAAAATATCATGCTCTCCGCTTATTTCAAAAAAACTTCTGAAATTACCTCTTTCTATCTCTTTTGCAAATTCAACTTTCTGTTTAAGATTTGCTATTAAATTACTGAGGGCTTTACCCATTTCTCCGATTTCATCGGTTGAAGTTTTTATAGATTGTGACGGCAGTTCTCCGAATGACATTTTTTGAATAATGGTTTTAATGTATTTTATAGGAAATATTGTAGCATTTGCCATTAATAATGCAATTATTATTACTGTAAAAAGCAATACGATTCCGGAAACAAAAATTCTATTACTGAATATTTTAAAAGATTTTTCAATTTTTATATTGTACGAAAGTAATATGTCATTTTTGTTCTCATACATTTCATCAATCTGAGATTTTATATTATCAGCTAATTCCGGGAGCGGATTTCCCTCTTTAATAATACTGACATAACGAGATTCAAAATCAGGAGCATTGTAAGCTTCAATGTTATTAAGCCCGTTTATTATATTTGTAACCTGAGAAAAATAGCTGTCGGTTAAATTAAAAATTTGATTTAATTTTAATTGTTCGGTTTTATTCCACTGTTTTGCCTGTTGTTTAATCTCATACTTTATTTGAGGATATCCGTTTTGTATGATTTCTGTTAATCTGAGTTTTTTAGGTGTGTTGCTTTCTTTTTCAAACAAAATCCAGTTTGTTAATAAATGTTTTGATTCAAATATCTGAAATGAAAATTTATTAAGAGCAGACATTGACGGAACGATATTTTCGTTAACATTTACGGCCAATTTTTCATTGTCTTTGAGCATTTTGTATATTGATGTGTATGCAATAAAAAAAGCAACTAACAATATGCCGAAGCCAAATAAAAGCTTTGTTAAAATATTAAATCTGAACTTTGTTTTCAAAATTTTATATATTTAAAAATGAATTATCAAAAATAATAATTATTTTCAATTTTCTTTTTTGTTATTCTGTTTTTTCATTTAAAGTTTTGTTTTCCAGTTGAAAAGTATCATTAAATTTCAGAATAAATGAACTTTTATTTTCAAAACCGCCTGTTGTATTAATTCTTTCAAAATTAAAATTCGAAATTAATCCGCGGTGATTCGGAAAAGCATCTTTTGCTGATACACAAAATTGGAAAATTCTGCCGTATTTTCTTAAAGTATTTAAAAAATAATAAGCAATATCATATCCTTGAAATGCGAAAAAAGAGGGTTCTGTTTTATAAACAGTTCTGAAATTGACGATAAACTTTTTAACATCGGGGGAATTATAATTCACAAAGAGCGGTGATATAAAATTAAATGAAATTCTGTTAAAAACAGCTGAATTAATATTTTGAAAATTTATCCATTTGTCGGATCCGATAATTTCAAGGTCTAAACTGTCATTGGCAGCAAAAAGTTTGTCAATTACCTGTGTTACAAATACTTCATTATCAGAAGGAATGTAAATAATATTTTTATATTTTTGTTTTAATGCACGATTAATTTTTTCTTGTTGTTCATTCGCAACTTTAATATCCGTATCATATTGAATGATTTTAAAAATAGATGTATCCGGTTGTAAATGCAGACTGTCATAAAGTGTATAATCTTCTTTAAATTTGTTAACCCACTTTAATTGTTCTCCGGAATTTTTATAAATTATAACAAGATTTGTGCTGTCGTTATGTTTACTCAAATATTTTGAAATATTGTTAATGCGAGCCTCTGTTGAAGGAATAACTTGAAATACAAAAGGATTGTTTTTTAGCAAAGATAAGTTTTTTGAAAGAGGTGAAACTAAATTTATATGATGTTTTGTTGCATATTTTGATGCAATTCTAATATTCTTCGAATAAACAGGACCTATAATTAAATCAATATTCGGATAATTTAAAGATTGCATAATGCTTTCCGTTTTTATACTGTCGTTTTCTGTGTCATATACTTTTAAATTTACGGATAATCCTTGTTGTTTAAGTTTTTGCAGTGCAAATAAAAAACCTTCATATAATTCAATGAATCGTTTTGTGTTTTTGTAGAACATCGGGTCTTTTTCTTTATAATAGCTGCTTATGTAATGCAGATTATTTTCTATAAAAAGAGGTAATAATAAAACAACTTCGAAAGTTTTGTTTTTAGAATATTCAAATTGATTACACGGTGTAATTCCTTCTTCCGTAAAATATAAGGGGTCGTTTAATCCTTTTTGCAGCTTATTAATTGTGTCAATCGGAATGCTGTCGTTAATTTGTTCTTTATTATTATGGTATGTTTTCGGAATTTTCAGAACTTGATCCGGTTTAATACCGTTTGCTGCTTCAGGATTAAGTTTTATTAATTCGTCAACAGAGACATTGTATCTTTTGGCAATTGAAAATAAAGTATTTCCTTTCTCAACAGTGTACAATAGATATTTTTTGTTTTCAGTTTCTCTTTTTTTCTTAAAACTATTAGGAATTTTCAGAATTTGTCCGGTTTTTAAACCGTATTTTACAACAGGATTTGTCTCAATTATTTCTTCAACACCGACATAATATTTCTGAGAAAGAGAAAATAATGTTTCGCCTTGAATTACTTTGTGGTAAAAAAAATCAGGTGAAGTATCATTATTGTATTCTTTGGAATAAGGTATTTTTAAAAGTTGTCCGGATTTTATTTCAAAATTACTGAGTTTGTTGATTCTTATAATTTCCTGTTGGTCAACTTTATAAGCTTTGCTTAATGAATATAAAGTTTGTCCTTTTTTAACTTTATGAAGATAAAATTTCTTATTATTCAGAATAACGGTTTGATCTGAAATCTTTACCGGAACTTGTGAGAACCCGAATTGTATAATTTCGATACTAAAAAAAAGTAATAGAACTATTTTTTTCATTTGTAATCTTATAAAGTGTTTTTTACGGAATTATAAAAATTTATATTCTCTTTATTATTTTTATGCGGAATAAAAATCCAAATCATCAAAATAACAAAAGCAAGCATTATAAAACCGGTAAAAATGTTATAAAAACTGTTATTAGAATTCCCGAAAATAATAAATGTCAAAACACTTAACAACGGGAGAATTGAAATTAATGCAAACAGTTTTCCCAAGAATTTATATTTATAATAATGGACCGAAAGGATGATAAAAGCAAATGCCAAACTTAACCATTTCAAACGAGTAATTATAAAAAGTATTTTTACCGGTTTTGAAAAATCAATTCTGTTTATAAGCAGCTCCGAAATTTGAAAAAGTTGAATGTTTTCGATAATATCACTGATAAGAGCAATAATTGAAAAAGCAATTCCGATATAATAAATTTTCTTTTTTTCGCCTAAAGATAATTTTCTGAAGGCAAAGAATAACAGTGAAGCATAAAAAAACATATAAGCATAATCAACAATATTTTGATCTTTTACCCCTTTTACAATGTTATGCTTTATTTCATTATTTTCTAAAAAAATATTTTTAACATCTTGTTGATTTTTTACAAATTCAAACTCAATGATTGGTGAATTAAAATTTCCTGTTTGATTATAATAAACATAATACATTAACAATGACAAGAGTATTAACCCGACGGCAGAATATTGAACAAGTGATATTCGTTTCATAAATAAGAATTATAATTCATAATCAACAAAAATAAATATTATCATCGGAAAATGGTGTTTTATTGCAAAAAAAATGCTTGTAATTAAAACAAGCATCTTAAGAATGGTTTTTTTATTTTACATTAATAAAAGATTCAGTTTTTTTTCTCCTACTAATTTTCTTAAATTTATCAATGCGTATCGCATTCTTCCCAACGCTGTGTTTATACTTACGTCTGTTTGCTCTGCAATTTCTTTAAAACTTAAATTTCCGAAGTGTCTTAAAAGTACAACTTCTCTTTGTTCATGCGGCAAAATGTCAACTAATTGACGAATTTCAGCAGCAATTTGATCTTTTATCAACTCATCTTCAATTGTAGCATCGGCAAATTTTTGAGAATTAAAAATATCAATATCCGGATTTTCATCATTAGAATAAGTAGGCATTCGTGATTTTTTTCTGAAATGATCAATTGTTAGGTTATGTGCAATTCTGATAACCCAAGATACAAAAATGCCCTGTTCATTATATTTTCCTTTTTGTAAGGATTTGATTACTTTAATAAATGTGTCCTGAAAAATATCTTCGGCTAATTTTTCATTTTTTACGATAAATAAAATGTAAGTGTAAACGCGTTCTTTGTGTCGGTTGATGAGTGTCTCTATTGCAATCCTGTCTCCGCTCATAAAATTCATTACAAGCTCTTTGTCTTTGAGTTTAGTTTTCATAGCATTCTTCTATTTTGATTAAAATAAAAGTAGAAATTTGCTAATAGGCTGCGATTTTTAAGTTAAAAAATAAAATAAAGTTCAGGTTTAATAAACAACAATGCAAATATGAAATAAATTTTGAAAAAAAAAAATATTTTTTGATAAAAGCATATCATTAGATTTGCAGATTATTAATTTAAAAAAACAATTTTCGTGCCGAAAGAAAATAAGAATAATATTTTAAAAGTAAATAAAGAAAATGAATTATTTTCTGAAAATATTGAAATTAAAGGTGCAAGAGTTCATAATTTAAAGAATATTGACTTATCAATTGAGCGTGATAAGTTAGTTGTTATCACCGGTTTGTCGGGTTCGGGAAAATCGTCTTTAGCTTTTGATACTTTGTATGCCGAAGGGCAGCGGAGATATGTTGAGAGTTTATCGTCTTATGCACGTCAGTTTCTCGGAAGATTAAATAAGCCTGAAGTTGATTTTATAAAAGGAATTCCTCCGGCAATTGCCGTTGAGCAGAAAGTAAATACACGAAATCCGCGTTCGACTGTCGGAACTTCTACTGAGGTGTATGATTATTTGAAATTATTGTTTGCAAGGGCAGGAGAGACTTTTTCTCCGATTTCAGGTAAAAAAGTAAAAAAAGATTCAGTTAGTGATGTGGTAAATTTTATTAACGGATTTACAGAAGGAACAAAAGCAATAATTTTATCTCCTTTATACGTAAATAATGACCGAACATATTCGGAACATTTACAAGTTTTGTTAAAACAAGGATTTATGCGTGTTGAATTTGACGGGAATGTTTTTAAAACGGAAGAACTTATTACGAAAAAGAAATTGAGTAAACCAAAAATTGCTAATATTGTGATTGACAGAATATCCGTTAATTATGATGAAGATACCATAAGCAGAATATCAGATTCCGTGCAAACGGCTTTTTATGAAGGAAAAGGGATTTGCAGAATAAAAGTTTATAACGGAGATGAGATTGTAATTAATGAATTTTCCGATAAGTTTGAATCTGACGGAATACAATTTGAAATCCCCTCTGTTCATATGTTTAATTTTAATAATCCTGTGGGTGCTTGTCCGGTATGTGAGGGCTACGGTAAAACCATGGGAATTGATGAAGATTTGGTTATTCCGAACAAAACTTTATCGGTATATCAGGGAGCTGTTGCTTGTTGGCGGGGCGAGAAAATGAGTTGGTATAAAGATCGTTTTATTGAAAATGTTATAGATTTTGATTTCCCTGTTCATCGTGCATATTTTGAATTATCGCAAAAAGAAAAAAATCTTTTATGGGAAGGGAATAAATCGGTTCTCGGTATTTTCTCGTTTTTTAAAAAAATTGAAAAGAAAAGCAGAAAGATACAATATCGAGTAATGCTTTCTCGATTCAGAGGAAAAACAATTTGTCGCGAATGCAAAGGGACACGATTAAAAAAAGAAGCTTCTTATGTTAAAATAAGCGGAAAATCAATAAGTGATTTGGTAAATATTCCGATAAGTGATTTGAAAAACTTTTTTAAAAATTTGAACTTATCTGAATATCAGAAGAAAACGGCAAAACGATTATTGACGGAAATTACTAACAGATTGCAATATTTGTCGGATGTCGGGTTATCTTATTTAACTCTGAATCGATTGTCATCAACATTATCCGGCGGTGAGTCACAACGTATAAATTTGGCAAGTTCTCTCGGCAGCAGTTTGGAAGGTTCTTTGTATATTTTGGATGAACCGAGTATAGGTTTACATCCGAGAGATACGCACCTTCTTATAAAAGTATTAAAGCAACTTCGCGATATCGGGAATACAGTTATTGTTGTTGAACACGACGAAGATATTATAAAAGCGGCTGACAGTATTATTGATATCGGACCGAATGCAGGTGTCGGCGGCGGCGAAGTTATTTTTCAAGGCTCTTACAGCGAGTTAGTTAATAAAAAGCACTTAGCTGAAAAATCTTACACGGCAAAATATTTACGAAATGAACTTTCAATTTCATTACCTGAAAAAAGAAGAACATCAAATCATTTTATAGGTCTGAAAGGGGTAACACATAATAATCTGAAAAATATTTCTGTTGAATTTCCTTTAAATGTGATAACGGTTGTTACCGGAGTAAGCGGTTCGGGTAAATCGTCTTTAGTTCGTGATGTTTTATATCCTGCAATAAGTCGTGAAATTAATGATTTCGGAAAAAAGCCGGGAGATTTTTCAGAATTATACGGAGACATAAAACAAATTGATATTGTGGAATTTGTAAATCAAAATCCGATAGGAAAATCATCCCGTTCAAATCCTGTTATTTATTTGAAAGCATTTGATGAAATTCGAAAATTATTTGCTTCGCAACAAGCATCGAAAATAAACGGGTTTAAACCTTCACATTTTTCGTTTAATGTGGACGGCGGACGTTGTGATACTTGTAACGGAGAAGGTGAAATTACTGTTGAAATGCAATTTATGGCTGATGTGCATTTGGAATGTGAAGAATGCAAAGGAAAACGCTATAAAGAAGAAATCCTGAATGTTACATACAGAGGTAAAAATATTTTTGATATTTTGGAATTAACGGTTGAAGAAGCTTATAACTTCTTTTATGAGAAAAAAGAAACAGAAAAGATTGCATCGCAGATAAAACCATTGCTTGATGTCGGCTTATCCTATGTTAAACTCGGACAATCGTCAAATACATTAAGCGGCGGTGAAAGTCAAAGGGTTAAGTTGGCATCTTTTTTAAGTAAGGAAAAAATGCAAAAAAAAACCTTGTTTATATTTGATGAACCCACAACCGGTTTGCATTTTCATGATATTAATAAATTATTACAATCATTTAATGCTTTGTCGGACAGAGGACATACAATTATTATTATTGAGCATAATCTTGAAATTATAAAATCAGCTGATTATGTAATTGATTTGGGACTTGAAGGCGGCGAAAAAGGCGGATATTTATTATTTTCCGGCACACCGGAAGAATTAACAAAATGCAAAAAATCTTATACCGCAAAATATTTGAAAGAGAAACTCTAAATTGACAATTGATATTTTATGTGATTTTGCCGCAAATATAAAAATAAATTACCTCAAAATGAACATAATATTTAAATTGAGGTAATTATATCAAGAATATGCTTATAATCTTCTGAAAAATACTTATTTGTTATTTTCTGAAATTTCTTGTTTCGTATGAACCGTTAATTCAGTATCAACTTCCAAAACTTTTTTTCCGTAAACGGTTATTCCCCAGGCACCGAGTGGAGCAGTCAATAAAATACTTAATACAGCCATTGCTAATATTTGTTCACCCGGCAGAGTTGTCATACCGGAAGCTTGCATAGCTGCAAGCGGAGCTCCGCCTATGGCTGCCTGAACGGTTGCTTTCGGAATGTATGAAATAATAATAAATAATTTTTCTTTTCTTGTAAAATTTGTTCCTATTAAACTGACCCAAGTTCCTATACTCCTGAAAATTAATGCAATAAATATAATTAATGCACCGATTAATCCCATTTTTAAAGCAAGATGAATGTTTACTTCAGACCCGACCATAGTAAACAAAACTATTTCTGCCAAAATCCACAGTTTTGAAAGTTTTTCAGATAATTCGTGTGCATATTTTCCTCGTTTTTCTAAAATAATAAATCCTATAGCCATAACTGCGAGTAATGAAGCAAAAGGAATTATATTATCAAGTAAATGTTCTGCCTGAACCAAAAAAACAGAAATTGCTAAAATAATGAGCATTCGTTTTGTTGCACGCGGATTGAATTTATCAAAAAGAATATACAACACTAAACCCACAATTAAACCGACAACAATACCGAGAATAATTGAAATAGGAATACTGAAAAGTTCCCAAGCAACATTAACATGCCCACCGGTGTATATACCGATTAAAATACTGTAAATTACAATAACAAAAACATCGTCGATTGAAGAACCTGCAAGTACAAGTGTAGGAATACCTTTTTTTGTGCCGCGCTTTTCGTCAATAAACTTAATCATCAGCGGAACGACTACTGCCGGAGAAACAGCCCCCAAAACGGAACCGAGGATTGCTCCTTCGAGTAAGGTAAAATTTAAAAAATAATGGGCTAAAAACATAATTGCCGTTGCTTCAAAGGCGGCCGGAACCATGGACAATAATATTGCCGGACGTCCGACTTTTTTAAGTGTGTCTTTAGATAATTCAAATCCGGCTCGAAGTAAAATGACAATTAATGCCGCAGAAGTTAACTGTCCCGCAATGTTAATTAAACTCGGGTCCAGCATATTTAAAGCAAAGGGTCCCAGTGCAATACCGAGAATTAAAATACCTACTAATTCGGGGACTTTAAGAAATTTGAAAAGCCAGGCAATGAGCATTCCGGCTATAACTAATCCTGCTAATGATACAATCATAATAGTAAATTTAAATGTTCATAAAAGCAGAAGTCATCAGTCCGAAGAATACTCGGAACGGTTTAGGGTGAACTTCATCACCGATTTTTGAGTTTGCAAAAATAGATAATGTTTAATAATACCAAAATATTTTTCTGTATTTTTTTATTAAAAGTTAATGTATAAGAAAAATATTTTAAGTTTACATAAACTCGAAGCGTTTACCCGTTTTAAAATGTAAATCGCCAAACTAATTTTAAAATACCGGCACTTGTTTCCGGTTTTAAAATTTCGATTTGTTTAATCGGTTCATCATAATTTGTATTGAAAACTAAGTAAATATCCGAGCCTATTTTGGGTATCCAATGCAGTCGGAAATTATACAACATCACGTTTTCCAGACTGTTCCATTGTCCGAAAAATGAAATGTTCAGACGCGTATTAAACGCATAATTGATATAACTTGCCACTTCGTGTGTAGAAACATCTCCCTGAGGCAGATGAACTTTATTAAAAGTATAATTTGTATTTATGTTAAAATGTTTGCTGATATTAAAACCGACTTCACCCTCGAAGGTATTAATGTTTCCGGTATAAAAATTTCCCCAATTGTAAAATAAGGAAATCCAAAGACGTCTTGCCCTGTTGGTTTCAAATTGAAGCTCTTTTCGAAACATCCAATAGCTGCCTACGGGAATGGTAATACTGTCCGTAAGTTCAAAACCTTCGTCTAAACGGTCAAATGATTGTTGGAAATTTACTTCAAAACGTTCTCCGGATTTAAAAACAGCACCGAGCGGACGGGTTTCGTTAGAAAAACTTTCGAGTTTGCCGGAACTCAGAGTTTGATAAACTGTAAATCCCCACGGTTTAAATATCATTTTTTTAATACCGTATTTTGTAAAAAATCGAGGTGTGATACGGAAATACCAGCTGTACGATCGATAATTGCTTCTACGCAAATATCCCAATTCAGGATTAAAATCTTTCTGCATACTTGCAATGCTCATATAGTTGTCAATCAGGTCGTTGGGGTAATCAGCGAACAGTCTGTATGTCATTGCACTATCAGAAAATGAGAAATTTTTTCCGCTCAGTGCAATATTGGCCGACAGAGTTAAATTTTTATTTTTAAGGAAATGTGAATTCTGATAGGAAGCGTCAAGACCGAGAACTTGGTTTGAAACGGTATTGTTAATTTTATTCGTGAAAATTCCGCCGATATACGATTGTTCGCCGATGTCGTATTTGTATCTTAAAACGGTATTATTGGTTGCCGAAATACTGTCGATTTTTCCTTCTTCCAAATTTAACAGTCCTATGTTGTGCTTTCCTATTTTTCCGAAAAGGCGAATTCCTCCTATAATCGGAACGGTTTGCTCGTTTTCGGTTCCGAGTGTTCGAGTGTAAAATATCATATTTCGATCGCCTAAATAGAAGCCGAATTTATCGTATCCTTCCAGAAAATAAGCTCGTTTTTCCGGATAATATACACTGAAACGCGAAAGATTTACCGGAATACGGTCGGATTCAACTTGTGCAAAATCCGTAAAACTGGTTAAGTTAAGTTTTAACGAAGGCGTTATATTTACATTTAAATCGCCGCCGAATTTTATCGGATAATTATTTTTATCATCTCTGTTATATTGAATTCCTGCCAGCGTAAACGGTTTTAATTCAAATTTTTGTGCATACGTAATATTTTTTAATCCGCGTATTGTTCCGGCATTCACAACGGCAAAAATCGAATTATCGCGAGTCCAGCCTTGCCAAAGTGCTTGTTCGTTTTTTGAAACGATATCGCGTTCAAAATTTATTGCCCAGTCGTAATTATTATCATTTTTGAATTGTAAAGTGCTGAACGGAATAATAATTTCTGCAAACCAACCTTCGGAAGTAACGGATGTTTTCGCATCCCATACTCCGTTCCAGTCTTTGTTTCCTTCTTCGTTTCCGGCAATTAATATATCGCTTCTTGCTCCGTTTGGGTTTATTGCAAAAAAATAACCGCCTCGGTTGTCGTTAAACGGGCTTATTACAATTTGAAAATTATCGTCCGATTCGACATCAAAATCAACACCCATATTTTTGGCAACAATACTTTTCGGATTTTGATAACACCAAATGCCGAAGTACAGGTTGTTCTTGTCATATAAAACAGCAACTTTCGTTTTCTCGCTTGCCGGTTGCCCGAAATTTAATTCGCGTTGCGTAAAGTTGGAGATATGTTGTGCAGTTTGCCAAACAGCTTCATTCGGGATGCCGTCAAAAATAATTTTTTGATTTGTATATGTTACCCGAACGGTATCCGGATTTGAATGTTGAGCAAAAGTATTTATAACAATACCGGTAAAAAGCAGAATTGTGAATAGGAGTTTTTTCATTTTAAAGAATATTGAAAATTATTTCCGAACTTCAAAGTTATAAAAACTTCTTATTTTACTGTTTTAATAATACCAAATCATTATTTTTATGTATCAATGTATTCTTCTGACCCAATTCTGTTTGATAGTTTAATCAATTAACATAAAAGTGTTTTAATATTTTCTGTTAAAACCATTGTCTTTTTCTGAATATGATTACGCCTAAAAGTGATAATACCAAGGAGCCGAATATGATAGCCGGCATTGCCCAAAGTGAGTCTTCCATATAATTTCGGATGTTCATACCGAAAAAACTTGCAATTAAAGTCGGTATCATTAAAATAATTGAAATCAGTGTTAATTGTTTCATTACCACGTTTAAATTATTAGAAATTACTGAAGCAAATGCGTCCATCATTCCGCTTTGAATATCGGAATATATTTGACTTGTTTCGAGTGCCTGTTTATTTTCAATCAGAGCATCTTCCCAGAGATCTTCGTTAATCTCGGTAGTTATTTTTTTTGAATTTCGTAGTTTTGCCAATACAAGTTCATTTGCTTTTACGGAAGTAATAAAATAAACTAAACATTTTTCCATTTTTAACATTTTACTGAGTTCTTTATTTTTAATGGATTTTTCAAGGTCTTGTTCAATTAACTCCGTCATTTGATTTATTCGTTTTAAATACCTTAAATATAAACTCCCGGAACGTAAAAATAATCGTAAAATGAAATTTATATTATCAGTTATTTGTTCATATTGATCTCTGAACGGCGACGGTTGTCCGATTGGTAATACTTCATTGTCTTGTAAACAAAGTGTTAAAATAAAATTTTCGGTAATGAAAATACCGAGCGGTATGGTGTGAAAAGGGACTCCGTCATTTTTTGTTTCAACCGGAATTCGCAGAATGATTAATGTCCGGTCATCGTCAAATTCAATACGCGGTCTTTCGTCTTTATCTAAAATATCAAGAATAATATCATTGGGTAAATTGAAATCAGCTGTTAATTTCAGTATTTCATCTTGTGTCGGATTGGTAGTATTTATCCAACAGTTTTTTTGCAGGTCGTTAATTTCGGTATAGCCGCCGAATGTTTTAAAAATTTTAATCATAATTTTGCCTCCTTACATTTTAATTCTGCAAGTAAACAAAATTCTTTTGCAGAAAGTTAATAATTTAATTTCTTCTGATATGGGGTGTCGTCCATTGTTTTTTAGTTTTTTATTTCAATTTGCAAAAGTATTTTTTATTTTCCTAAAATAAACAATTTTGTCTGAAATTTTAAAGCAGTTATTTTTGATATAATCCCGTCAGAACCTTTTCATGTGTCATAGGTGCATTATAATCCGGTTTGTAATGCGGATTAAATGTTTTAATTGCATTTTGAATTGCAAAAAAACTTCCGGTACCGTAAATAAAAGGCGGCTCACCTACGGCTTTCGATTTTAATATTGCATGTTTGCTGCTTTCTGTTTCAAGTTCTTTAATATTAACTTCTTTCGGAACAGAATGAATATCAGGTACTTTGTAGGTTGAAAGAGCATTTGCAAGTAACTGTCCTTTTTCGTTATGCCTGATTTCTTCTATAGTCAACCAGCCTATGCCCTGAATTAATGCACCCTCAATTTGTCCTTTGTCGAGCAGAATATTCATACTTTTTCCGAAATCGTGAACAATATTAACTTTTTCAATCTCGTATGTTCCTCTCAAAGTATCAACTTTTGCGACCGTAATTGCTGTTCCGTAAACATGGTATGCAAACGGATGTCCTTTTTCTTTTGTTTTATCGAAATGAATTTCGGGTGTGGCATAATGCCCTTTTTCCGAAAGTTTTACACGTTTCCAATAAGCATCGGAAACTAATTTATTCCAATTGAGCTCTGTTTTTT
>JAADGE010000017.1 GCA_013152535.1 Chlorobiota bacterium | reverse complement strand
TTTCATCACCGAATTCTTTCCACCAGAAACTTAAATCAACTTGTGATTGTCCTGAAAGATTTAAACCCATCCATGCTTCATTGGTGTTATAATTTCCGTCTGTCGTAACATCCATTGTCAGTTGATAAGTTCCGCTGTGCGGAGAGTTTGCACTTGTTACCTGAATTCTGGAATAAGAGGTTGACCCTTTGGTTGTCCAGTTAGCATCTAATCCGCTTTCAAAACCTGTAGAATAAGGAATTGAAGCATAACTTGCGGCAGCAGAATTAATTGTTACTGTTGCATTATCAGAACCGGTTAATCCTCCGTCATCAGTTACGGTAAGTGTAGCCGTGTATGTACCGGCAGATGCATAAGTATGTGTCGGATTGGCACTTGTACTTGTGTTTCCGTCACCGAAATTCCAACTGTAAGAAGAAATTGAACCATCGCTGTCATAAGATCCTGCACTGCTGAATGAAACAGAATTTCCTGCAACCGCACTATATGGTCCGTTTGCTACAGCAACAGGTGCTGTGTTTGAAGGTGTGCTGACAGTAAATGAAGCGATACGAGTTCCGTGCGAACTTGAACTTTTATACTCGGATGTGAACCAAAAAGTTGAACCGTCAGAAGGATCTACCGACATGCCGGAATAATCTCCCCATCTGTTATAAGATGATTGAGAATATTGACCCGTGTAAATATTTGTTTCTGCAATATCCATTACTCCTGAAGGAGCATTAGAAGTTTGACCGCAATAACGAATTCCGGGATAGGTTGAACTTCCGTCAGAAACGGAGTAACCCATACCTATTTCTCCTTGGTCATTCATAGCAATTCCTGCATTCCATCGACTTTTACTGTCGGGATTATAAGTTCCTTGCTGTGCAATCGACCATCCGGAACCGGTATTTTCCAATTCATACCATCTGATGGCAGATTCTGTAGATGATTCGGCAATTGTATGGTTACAGACTATTTTTTGTGTACCGTTAAAATTTCTGTATTGAGCTCTGTACATTAGTATTGTAGAAATTCCGTCTAATTTTTGGGAGGTACCGGGTTGTGAAATATTATCCCAATTTCCTGTAAAGTTTCCGCTGAATGAATTTACATTGATTGTTTGTGTTCTTGAAAAACTTGAATTTGAGGGAGTATTCCAATCAACATTCAGGGCATAAATATATAATGCATCAGCCGGATTGCTTTGACCGTCATCAGCAATTGTAATAAATTGCCCGGGCGTTCCGGTCGGAGCCCAATCGCCGTCGTTATCAAGCGGCATAATACAATGGAATCCGTCAAAAGTTGAAGGTCTGTTCGGATTGTGGAATGCAATCATTTGCGGATTCGGATCACCTGCAATCATTTTATCTCTTTCAAATACATACACATCATTTCCGGTGCTTGTATTTGTAGCCATATAATAGCCGTCTTGCCAAATTCCGAATTTCATATAATCAGGAGTGTCATCAACATCAAAAGACCATGAATACCAAGTTCCCGTAGGGTCGGAAGTTGTTGATACAGCTATTAACATATAATCATTTGAACCTCCGAGAGAAAATTCAGAGTAGAACCATCTGTTTGCATGTTCATCCCATAAAACTACGGGATCACCGTCATTATATCCTGCACCGGGCAACGAAGAATTAAATATTGAATTTAAAGCTGACGGACCGGCAGCTAAACTTCCGTCGGATTTATTGTAAATTGCATAGGTTAAATTAACCACTTGGAAAAAATGGTTAGGACCTACAGCACCGTTACAATCCGGAGGATATGAACTGCTGTTTTGACCTGCAAAATTTTTAACTGTTGCTTTGGAACCGTTAATAATTTTACCTTGTTTGGTCTGCATATTCGGGTCAGCAGGCATTTTGTCGAAATCAGGCGGAGTGATGTTCGGATTAAGATCACGATCGCGATGACGATTCATGTAAAATTCCTCGTTTTGTTTTTCGAGACCGGTAACAATCGGATTGTCTTTTAAAGGTTTTGTTATTGAAAAACCAACGGCTTTTTTTATAACTGCAGGTTTTACAATTTTTTGTGCATAAGTTTCAGAAATGAAAAGACATGCAAAAAACAAAAGAAAGAGTAATTTAAATTTTCTCATAATACATAATTTAGTGAATAAATAAAAATAGTAACAGTTTACTCAAAAGAGTTTTAATAATAGTTATGAATGAAGTCAGCAGTAGTGTTTTGTGTAAAGAAACGAAAAAGGAAGCTTATGAGGTTAAACATTAACTTCCGTTCTTACTTGTTTTTTATACACTTATGAGGTTGAAGGAGGAATTTAAAAAAGAGAAATCTGAACGGTTTTCCGGAGGAAAAAGGTATCGGTATTTTCATGATTTTTTTTATGGTGTATGCAAATTTATAAAAAAAATTAGTTTTTAATAAAAATCATATATTTTTTTTCTCTTTCTGTTTCAACAATTTGCTGAATTTTTATGAAATATTTTCCGGCTTTTGCTTTGTTTACGGTAATTTTATTTGTTTGAGAAATGTTAGTAAGTTTTTTTTCGGAGATTAGTTGCGAATTATAATAAATTGAAATTAATAATTCGGGAAAAGTAAATTCAACTGAAGAAAGATAAAGCGTCAGAGGACGATTTATTGTTTTTTTCAGATTGAAATACACCCAATCGGTGCGGTCGTACAAAAGTTTTTTATTTTTTCCTGCATAAATTGAATGAAATGAATGAATTTGTGGTGTATTGAAAAACAGTTCCGTTGCTGTTTCTTTGTAATTATCAGGTTCAAAAGCATCGGGTAAGTATTTTTTATTTTCCGTAATATCCGTTTTCCAATATTTTGAATATTTGTTTTCGGAGAGTGTATGAAGCATAAGTGCAATTTGTTGTTTTGTAAATTTATTTCGGCACTCTCGGTTATTGGTGTATGACATAATATTATGTGTATCAGGTTTATATACTTCGCCATATTTGTCTTTTATGTTCCAACCGGTATAATTACATTTATTATCTGTGTATTTTGTTAAATTCGGTTCGGCGGGGGTGTCGCATAATTTGTCGCCCTTGCATTCACACATTTTTTTCTTGCTGAAAGGCATTGTTTTTGTTCTGCTCACGGGTTCCTGAAACCATTTATATTTCCAGCCTCTGTGCGGATGTTTCAATCCTAAATAATGCCCGATTTCATGAGATAATGTTGAAGTTGATATGTTTCTTGAAATGATTACTCCGTTAGAAATAGGATTGTATGTTCCGGCATATTTCTTTTTTTGTGAATTAAAAAACTTTTTTTTAACTAATTTATCAACAATTATTACATTGATGCATGCTTTGGATTTCATTTTTAAACTTTGGAAGGGTGCCTGTAAATAATAACGTAAATTGAATAACTTTTCTTTATTAATATATTCATAATCAGGTCTTAATGAGAATCTTATTCCGGTATTATTAATTGAATAATAATAGTTTAAATATTGTATAAATTCTTTAAGTTCAGAAGGGTCGTTTGATGTTTTTTTATTTTTGAATATCCAAAACTTTACGGGAATAATATAGATAACATCATTTTTTTTAAGATTATATTGATTTAGAAGTGGATTCCGGAAACCGGTTTCATTTACAGGAATTATTTTTCTTATATATTTATCAGAAATAGTAACGGAACATTCTTCATTATCAAAGAATTGAGCATTAGTTTTCAAACTTATTAACACAAAATATGTAAGTAAAATGTGTTTTAATAACATTTGTTTCAGTATTATATTAAGATGTTATAAAAAATATTATTTTGAAGTTTGCAGAAAAAATTGCAATTTTACTTCAAATTTATAAAACTATAAAAATAAACATTATGAAACGAACAGCAATTATTTTTTTAATTTCTATAACAATAGGATTAAGTTCTTGTGATGTTTTGCAACAAATATTGGATGATGCTTCAACACAATCAACATTGAGTAATTCGGAAATTATTCAAGGCCTAAAAGAGGCACTTACAACCGGAGCTATTTCTTCATCTAAAACTCTGCACGCTAAGGACGGTTATTTTAAAAATGCTGCCGTAAAAATATTACTTCCGCCCGAAGCTAATGTTATTATTGAAAATATTCGAAAAATTCCAGGAATAGGTAATAAAACAATGGATGATTTGGTTTTACGAATAAATCGTTCTGCTGAAGATGCTGCAATAGAAGCAAAACCCATCTTTATTAATGCCGTAAAATCAATGACAATTCAAGACGGTATGGCAATATTAAAAGGAGGTAATACCGCTGCCACAAATTATTTGAAAAGCAAAACGTATAATCAATTAAAATCTGCATTTGCACCTAAAATAAACAATTCTTTAAATAAGAAATTAGTCGGTAATATTTCTACAAACCAGGCTTGGACACAAACAACTTCATTATATAATAAGATTGCACCGTTTATAGGAAAGCCTAAGGTAAATACAAGTTTGAGCGATTATGTTACAAGAAAAGCCTTAGACGGTTTGTTTTATAAAGTTGCCGAAGAAGAGAAAAAAATACGTGCAAATCCGTATCAATATGTCAGTGATATTATTAAAAAAGTATTCGGGTATGCAAAAAATAATTTATAATTTAATTTAAGCCGAGATTTTTTCTCGGTTTTTTTATTTCATTTATAAAAGTAAAAAAAAGTATGAAAAATAATATTCCGATTGATAAAAAAATTACAGACAGTATTTTAAAAACTATGCCTTTTTCGGATATAGGAGATGCATCTATCAGAGAGATTGTTAAATTAGCTAATGCAGTTGAAGAAAAATCAGGCGTAAAGTTTTTGCGGATGGAAATGGGCGTACCCGGATTGGATGTTTCCGAGATAGCCCTTGAAGCAGAAATTAAAGCATTTAAAAACGGTGTTGCTTCAAAATATGCACCTATTGAAGGAGTAAAACCTTTAAAAAATGAGATTTCAAGATTTGTAAAGAATTTTTTGGATATTACGATTCAGCCGGAATATTGTTTTGCAACAGTAGGTTCTGCACAAGGAAGTACGGCACTGTTTATGGTTGCAAACAGAACCGATAAAAATAAAAGAGGAGTTTTGTTTATTGATCCGGGTTTTCCCGTTCAGAAACTGCAAATTAAAGTTTTGGGTTATGAATATGATACGTTTGATGTTTTTAATTTCAGAGGAGAAAAATTAAGAGAGAAACTTGAAAAACTTATTATTGAAAAAAAAATAAGTTCTCTTTTATATTCAAATCCGAATAACCCGACTTGGATAAGTTTTACTGATGAGGAATTACAAATTATAGGAGAATTGGCTACTAAGCATAATGTTATTGTAATTGAAGATTTGGCATATTTCGGTATGGATTTCAGAAAAGATTATTCCGAACCGGGCAAACCGCCGTTTCAACCCACAGTTGCAAAATATACTGATAATTGGACGATGTTGATTTCGAGTTCCAAAGCATTCAGTTATGCCGGACAAAGAGTAGGGATGTTAGTGGTTTCCGAAAAAGTTTATAAAAGCAGATATCCTGATTTGAAGCGGTTTTACAGTACCGATCAGTTCGGACATTCATTAATTTATAATGCACTTTATATTTTATCTGCCGGAGTTTCACATACGCCTCAATATGGTTTAACAGCATTGTTGAAAGCTGTTAATGACGGTGTTTACAATTACAGAAATGATGTATTGGAATACGGAGAACGTGCGAAAGCAATGAAAAAAATATTTTTGGATAACGGATTTGAGTTGGTGTATGATAATGACTTGGGAGAACCTTTGGCTGACGGATTTTATTTTACGGTATATTATCCCGGAATGACCGGCAGCGAGTTATTACATAATTTATTGTATTACGGTATCAGTGCCATTGCTTTGCAAACTACAGGAAGCGATCATTCCGAAGGATTGAGAGCTTGTGTTTCTCAAATAAATCATACAATGTTTCCTGAATTAGAGAAACGATTGCAATTATTTCATAAGAATTTTTCTTAAAAAATAAAAAAGGCGGGATTCCTCCGCCTTTTATTTTTTCTTTTTAACCGACCAACCGAAACTTCCTATTCTTTTTCCGAGAATATAATAAAACCCGTGAGAGTAGGACAGAAGATTTGCTTTGTCCAGTCTCAGTTTTTTTGTTTTCGGGTCTATGAGTTTTTCATCAACATTAATATTTATGACTTCGGCTATAAACATATCGTGCGAGCCGAGAGGAATTATTTGTGTTACTTTACATTCAATATTTACCGGTGATTCTCCTATTAAAACTGTGTTCGTTTTTCTTGCAGGTATGGGTGTAAGACGGCTTTCAGCAAATTTATTTATGTCTTTTCCTGATTTCACTCCGTTAAAATCTGTTGCAAATGCCAATTTATCTGTTGTAAGATTGATGACAAATTCTTTATTTTTTTTAATTATTTCGTATGAATGTCTTTCAGGGCGAACCGAAATATAAACCATCGGCGGATTTGTATTAATTGTTCCCGTCCATGAAATTGTAATGATATTATATTCTTCCGGTTTTGAACCGCAACTGACCATAACTGCCGGTAACGGGTATAATAAATTTCCCGGTTGCCATTCCACTTTATTTATTTGTTTCATAAGTTTTTGAAAAATTATTAGATTTACAAAGTTATAATATTTTCGTTGTTTCTTTCAATTCAAATTTTAAATTATAACCAAAAATGAATATACGTTGGACATTAAAAGGGAAAAAAGCATTAATAACAGGTGCTACAAAAGGTATCGGACTTGCGATTGCAGCAGAATTTGCCGATTTGGGAGCAGAAATTGCAATTGTTGCCAGAAATGAAAATGAAATTTTTGAGCTAAAACAAAAATTTTCCGCGAAAGGAACCGAGATTATCGGAATTAAGGCTGACGTCAGCAACCGGAATGATTATATTAAAATTGTTAATAAAATAAAAGAAGAATGGGGGAGTTTTGATATTTTTATAAATAATGTCGGAACAAATATCAGAAAAAAAACTTATGAATATACTTTTGATGACTATGATTTTATTATGAATACAAATCTTCGTTCGGCTTTTGAATTAAGTCGATTATTATTTCCTATGCTGAAAAAATCCGAACAGGCAAATGTGGTTTTTATATCTTCGGTTGCGGGACAAACACATTTAAAAACAGGTGCTGTTTATGCTATGACCAAAGCTGCAATTAATCAACTGACAAAGAATTTAGCCGTTGAGTGGGCAAGTGAAAATATCAAAGTTAATGCCGTTGCTCCTTGGTATATCAAAACACCTTTGGCTGAAACGGTATTGAAAAATAAAGATTATAAAAACGATGTTTTAAGCAGAACTCCGATGAATAAAATAGGTGAGCCCGAAGATGTTGCTGCAGCGGTATCTTTTTTATGTATGCCGGCATCCGACTATATTACGGGACAAATATTAGCTGTTGACGGAGGTTTTACAATTTTCGGGTTCTGATTTTATAAAAAAACTATTCTGATACAATTCCGGAAAAGTTTTTGCGTTTAAAAAAATGAAGAAAATACTATAAAAAGATTCAACTAAATTCTTTACTTATAAAAAAATGTTAATTTTGGAAATTTTAAAGCTAAGAATCTATATATATTTATATTAAATGAACAGTCTTTTTATACGTAAAGCCCGAAAAGGTAACGAAGTTTTTCCGGAGATTGAATTGAATGCGGAAACGGGTATTTGCAGTATCTCAGGTAATTCCTATATGCAAAATGCCAGAGATTTTTTCAAACCTGTAACAGATTGGTTTAAAAATTATACATCTTCCGGGAAAGGAGATTTATTGTTGATTTATAATCTTCAGAATTTAAATACCGGAACCAGCCGTGTGTTATATGAAATACTTGAAATTTTAAAAAGATACAAAGAACGCGGTGCAGGCGTTAAAATTAATTGGAATCATTCCGAGAATACGGAAATTCCGGTTGATGATATAATTGATTTAACTTCAGAATTCGGTATTAATATTGAAATTATTACCGAATAATATTCTTTATAAAATCAAAGTAATAAATATTATGTCGTTATGCAAGTGATTATATTTTGAAAGAATTGAAGAAGTTATTTATTTCATCAGTTTTAGTATTCGATTTTGTAATAATAATTACTTGATATTGAACTTGTTTATATATAATTAAACGATAAAAAACATATAGATTTTTATCAGCAATTTTCATAAATGCTTCCAATCCTTTTAGTTTTTTTTCTTTAAAAGCATATTTTTTTATTAATGCGGCATGAATACCGGCGGTAAATGATTCTAATGCTGCATCGGTATAAACTTTATTATCTGAGGAAACCGCAGGGTTATTATGTTCCGTAAATTTCAGCATAAAAACATCTTCACTCTTTACGCACCTGTAGAGTCCTGATTTTAAGCCGTTTTTAGTATTATTCTCTTCGGTATTGAACTTACACGGAAATGTAATTTGAAATTTTGGTTTTTCTGAGTTTAACACAAAATGAGAATCGGAAGAACTGTTTTTAACTTTTTGGGCTGTGATATTAACATTGCTGTATATCAAAAAGAAAACAAATGAAAGTGTCAGGAAATTTTTCATAATTTCAGAGTCTTATTAATACAAATGTAGTAAATTTTTATTTAACTTATATACTTTTGTTATTATCTTACAAGATGAAAATTTTATTTTAAACATGTTATAAAAAACAAAAAATATTTTTCAGTAAAATTTCTACCGGTCTGTTAAGTTTTCGGTCGTATCATCTATATCATATCCGAGAATAAATCTGCGTAAATTATTCAATGCTCTTGCACTTGCAAAGCGAATATTTAGCAATCGTCGTGTCCCGAATGTATATTTCCGAGCAATAATTTTTTCTTTATTTCCTACTGCAATCCAAGTTGTACCTACCGGTTTTTCAGGTGTTCCGCCCGCCGGTCCGGCAATACCCGATACGGCAATTCCATAGTCGGTTCCGAGAAGTTCGAGTTGTCCTTTTACCATTTGTTCAACAACTTCTTTACTGACAGCACCGTATTTTTCTAATATTTTTTCTGAAACTTTTAATAATGATGTCTTAATTTTATTTGAATAAGCAACAATTCCGCCTTTAAAATAGGACGAACTTCCCGGCACGGAAGTTATTAAATGAGCAATGTTGCCGCCTGTGCAACTTTCAGCTGTTGAAACAGTTAAGTTTTTATTTTTTAAAATTTCACCTAAAGTGTCTTGTAAAAATAAATTACCGTAGCCAAAAACAGAATCACCGATTAAATTTTGCAACTTTTGAATTTCTTTATCAAGAATATCTTCTGCTTTTTCTTTTGTATCGCAAATCATACTCAATCGTAATCGTATGCGTTCCGGTGAGGGCAGGTATGCCAATGTGATTTTTGAATGTAAGTTTTGTTCCCAATCCGAAAGTTTTTCTGCTAAAGTCGATTCCGGAAAACCGTAAGTTAAAACTGTTTTGTGGATAACGTACGGATTTTTAAAACGTTTTGTAATCATCGGCAAAACATCTGTTTCAAACATTTCTTTCATTTCAAAAGGAACGGCAGGCATAGATATAAAAACTGTATTGTTTTTTTCAAACCACATACCGGCAGCTGTTCCGTTTTTATTTCTGATAATTTTACAATTTTCAGGAACTTCTGCTTGTTTAATATTTCGCTCGTTTAAACCGAATCCTTTGCTTTTAACAAAACGTTTCACATCTTCTGAAACTGCTTCATTTAAAACTAATCGGGTTTCGAAGTAATCTGCTAATGTTTGTTTGGTTTTATCATCCTCCGTTGGTCCTAATCCTCCTGTTATCAATACAAGGTCGGTATATTTTGAAACTTCGTCAAGAACTGTGATGATATGATTTTTATCGTCTGCAACACTTGTAATTTGCCTGATTTCAAAACCTGATAAATTTAATCTTTCAGCAATAAACTGTGAATTTGTATCTGTTATTTGTCCGATTAATATCTCGTCTCCTATAGCTATTATATCTGCTTTCATTATTTTAAAAAAAACAGGAATAAATTATTTTTTCGTTTGTTTTCTTCTTTTAATTTCCTTCTTAATTAGTATTAATTCTCTGCTTGTTTGACCTTTTACCGATGTGTTTTCTTCTGCTCTGCGGAATAAATACGGTAAAACATGTTTAATCGGACCGTAAGGAAGGTATTTAGAAACATTATAGCCGTCGGCTCCGAGATTAAAGCTGAGATTATCACTCATACCGTACAACTGAGAAAACCAAAATCGATTATCTGTTTTTTTAATATTATACTCATTCATTAAGTCAGCTAATATTTTGATGCTTTCTTCGTTGTGAGTGCCGTTAAAAATTGAAATTTTATCTCTATGTTCAAATGAAAATTTTAAAGCATTATTATAAGAATTATCAGTATCTTCTTTTGTTTCGTGAATAGGCGATTCATAACCCTTTTTTTCGGCTCTTTCACGTTCTTTTTCCATATAAGCACCTCGAACAAATTTTGCTCCGAGGAAATAGTTTCCGTCAACAGCTTTTTGATATGAAGATTTTAAATTTTCTAAACGATCTTTTCGATACATTTGCCAAGTGTTATAAACAATGGCTTTTTCTTTATTGAAAAGTTGCATCATTACTTCAACGGTTTCATCAATAAAATTTTGATACCAAGAATCTTCCGCATCAATTAAAATCGGAATATTCATATCATACGCTTTTTGACATAATATTTTCACTCTGTCCTTAAAATTTTGAGCTTCTCTTTTTTCTTGTTCTGATAATTCTTCTTTTGTGCTTGCTTTGGTTAAAATATGTACGGAAGTAAAAGCTGTAGGTTTAAAAACTGCAAAGGGAATATTGTCTGATTTTCCTGCATTTTCAATAGATTTCAATGTTTCGGATAAAGCTTTTTCAATATCTTCCTGTGATTCTTTTCCTTCAACTGAATAATCTAAAATTGATTTTACACCGTATTGTCCGATTAATTTAACTGTCGGAATACACTCGTCAATGGTTTCACCTCCGACAAAATGATTGTAAATGGTTGGTTTTACAATCCAACTTATCGGAAATCTGACAGCTAAAGCAATTTGAGTAAAGATTTTTGCTGTTTTTGTAATAAAAGGACTTGCCATTATTTTGTATAAAAGCAAAGCTTTTTTCAGGTCTCTGTTTGTTTTGGAAACAAAAGCAATTTCGGTATTCGTGAAATCTGTCATTTTTCTTTTTTTAAAACGTTACAAAAATATAATTTAAAAATAATTTAATATCTAATAAACCAATTTTAAAATATAGTTTATTTATAATTGTTATTTTAGCATGAAATTTCAATAAAAAAAACAAAATTAATGTATATAAATTTTAATCCAAATGATATAATTCATACTGATGAAATTATTTCTGACTTAAAAACATATTTAAATGAAAATGAAACGAAACAAATTTTTATTATTACCGATAAAAATTGTTTGAAATTATGTTATCCTCTCATTAAAAGTGTTTTTCCCGAAAATCAATCTGTTTTTTCAATTGAAATCGGAGAAGTATATAAAACATTAGAAATTGTTACAAAAATTTGGGATTTTTTATTTGAAAAGCGGGCAGATAAAAATTCTTTGATAATTAATATCGGCGGCGGAATTGTTACGGATGTGGGCGGGTTTAGTGCATCAACTTTTAAAAGAGGCATTTCATTTATTAATATTCCGACGACATTACTGGCTCAGGTTGATGCTTCGGTCGGGGGCAAAACAGGTATAAATTATAAAGGACTGAAAAATCAAATAGGTACTATAGCTATGCCCGAAAAAGTTTTTGTCAGTCCGCGGTTTTTAAAAACTTTAAATTCTGATGATATCTTATCGGGTTTTGGTGAAATGATAAAACATGCTCTTATTTATAATGAAAAACATTATTTTGAGCTGATAAATTTTATTAAAAATGAATTTACAGAAAAAAAAATCATAAATCTTTCATCGTTAATAAATGAATCTGTCAATATAAAAATACATTTCGTCAAAAATGATGTTACGGAAAACGGAATACGAAAAATGTTAAATTTCGGTCATACTTTCGGTCATGCCCTTGAAAGTTATTTTTTTTCAAAAAAGAAGCCTGTAAAACATGGTATTGCCGTTATTTACGGTATAATTTGTGAACTGTGGCTTTCTGTAAAATATGTGAATTTTGATAAAGAAAAATTTACAAAAATTGCAGGAGAATTATTAAATATATATCCGAAAATATTTATTCCTGAAGATGAGTTTAATCTTATTTTCGGATATATGCAATATGATAAAAAAAATAAAAATAATACCATTCAAACCGTTCTTTTAAAAGATGTCGGATTTCCTGTGATACAAAGGGTTCCGGATAAGAATGATATCTTTGAAAGCTTGCAGGTTTTAAATAGTTTGTCAAAAGAAAATATTAAATAATTTATTTCGGTATTAATTTTGCTGTAATTCCATTTGTAAAAAAAATAGTAATAAAATTTTACTATTTACCGTTATTTTCTATATTTGTGCGTATCAAAAACAGATAAATTGAAAAAATTAATCGGATTTTTAGTTGTATTATTCTTTGTTTCAGAGGCAGGAACTGCTCAGATAGCTCACTATTCTCAGTTTTATTCTACACCCATGACTATTGCACCTTCATTTGCCGGTTTAACCGAAGCGAGCAGATTATCTTTAAATTACAGAGATCAATGGCCTGCAATACCCGGTGTTTTCAGAACGTATTCTGTAGGAGTCGATAATTATTTTAAACGAGCAAAAAGCGGTGTAGGCTTATTGTTTTTCAGAGATGTTGCAGGTGCAGGAAATTTAGGTTTAACAGAAGCCAGTTTATTGTATTCATATAAAATTAAAATCGGGCAAAAAAGAGGAAATATGAATTCGGAATGGTTTTTAAGACCGGGAATTCAATTTAAATATTCTCAACGTTCAATAGATTTTGAAGCATTAACATTCGGAGATCAATTAATGGGGCAGGCTTCAAGCAGTGAAGCTCCTCCGTTTAAACGTAAGGCTTATATTGATTTTGCTGCTTCACTGTTAGGATATACCGATTTATATTGGGGAGGATTTTCTGTTGACCATTTGCTCAGACCAAGCCAATCTTTGTATGGTTTAAATGACAGAATGAGTATGAAATGGTCTGTTTTCGGCGGGGCAAAAATTTTATTAAAAGGTCAAAAAAACAGACGTGTAAGATACGGCAGAGATAATGAAAGTGTTACTTTTGCATTTAATTATCAATATTGGGATCATTTTGATCAGCTGGATATTGGTGCTTATTGGACTCACGATCCGTTAATTCTCGGTGCTTGGTTCAGAGGTATTCCTGTAATAGATAAAAATGACAAAACATTTAATAATATTGATGCAATTATTGTTTTAGTCGGGTTTAAAGTTACACCTGATGTGAAAATCGGATACAGCTATGATATGACGATTATTAAAAATTTATTCAGCGAAACCGGCGGTGCACATGAAATTTCTTTTGTTTGGGAATTTAACAAGAATTTAGATCGACGCTTTGACAAGCATACAATTATTCCGTGTCCGAGTTTTTAATTTCATTTTTTTTAGTTTTATAATCTGCGATTTTCTTTCCCGAGAATTGCCCGAGGAAAAATGAACCTACTAAAAATGGGTATGTCCACCATTTAAATCCCAGATTAAATGCAAATCTCAGTGCAATTACAAAAGGTATGGGAATATGAACCGATAAAAACCATTGTAAAGAAAACTTTTTTGTTTTTGATCGCCACATTCCGAAAGGAAGATTTATTAAAAATACTATTATCGAAACTATTAATACGTTCATTTTTTATATTTAATAATTAGTCTGCTAAAATAAAAAAATGTGACTTGTTACAGTCACATTTTATAAAAAATATGATATTAATTATTTAATCTCAATTTGTTTCGGTTTTTTTATTACATCTTCTTTTTTATGAATCGTAATTATTAAAACACCGTTTTCGGATTTTGCTTCAATTTTTTCTCTGTCTGCAATTTCCGGTAATGTAAAAGAACGTGAGAAATTAAAATAATTAAATTCTTTTTTTGTGTATTGTCCTTCCTCAGAAATTTTATCTTCTTCTTTTTCTGCTGAAATAGTTAATACATCATTCTCCAAATTGATATTGATATCTTCTTTTTTTAAATTCGGTGCTGCTAATTCTATTTTATAAGCAGTTTCAGTTTCAAAAACATTTACCGGAGGCACCGTTAAAACTCTTGATTTTGCTGACGGATTAATTTCTCCTGTGAAAAAATCGTCTAACCACTCGGGGAAAAACGAGGTATTTCTTCTTACTACTGTCATGATTTCTATGTTTTAAGTTAATAATTCAGTTAAATATTTTCAATATTAACTTATCAAATTATATACCGTCAGTAAAAAATTATGAAACATACAAATATGTATGACAGATTGGCATTATTAAGGCTGTATTGTTATGACTAATTGGCATTATGCGTTATTTTTTCAGGCAGATTAAAGAAGTACGAATAATAAGAATTAGTTCTAAAGGCAACACTGCTTTATCAAATAAAGGAATAATAAACAAGTCTGTAATAAAACCAATAACAGTTATGATTAAAGACAGAAAAAAGAATATTTTCAGATATTTTTTATTTTCAGATTTTAATAAAAATGCTGCAATAAAATAAAAAGGTGATGCCCAAATAATATTCTGATTATTTATAACAGATGAGTGATCTGTTCCGAACCATAAAAACATAATATTTAATCCTATAAAACCAAAAATAAAAAAAAGCGTTTTATCTAAAAGCAGATAATATTTTCTGTATTTAAGCTCAATAATCGTAAATAACAAAACTAAAATTAACAAAATCCAAGAAATACGACTTGGTGTATATGATGAAATTTCAATAATTTTTTTTCCTGTCGGAAGATATAAGTTATTTTCTTGTTTTACAACGGGTTTTGCTCCTTTAGATGTTATAATTTCAGAATTTTCAAATATAATATAAAGATAATCAGGTAAGAATGCACTTTCTTCAATATTTACTGTATTGTCAACCGGAAGTCCCAGTGCCAGATTAATTCCGAAACGTTCCCAATTATCATTTTCTAAATACGGCATAAGCATTTCTCTGTATGTTTTTTTTCTGCCTGATAATTCTCGGGGTAAAATTAAGCTGTCCTGTATGGCATTATTAATAATTTTTAAGATTCTTGTTGAGCAATTATCTTTTAAAAAATCATAACGATAATACATATTCTCAGGCATAGCATTTATTTCTAAAGCTTTATAAATTGCTGATTTTTGAGTATCGGATAAATTCAGCACTTGCTCTTTTATTGCTCGTTTTTCTTGTATATACGACATCACAAAATATCGATAAGGTTCAACATTGAGCATATAATCTAATTTTCCGCGAATAAATTTCATATAAAATCCGGGTGTTTCAAAATTAAATGTTCCGTAATTATATACTTTATCAATTCTGTGTACGGGATCCTTAATTCGTATTGCCGAATGTCCGAAAGTTGAATACAGTTCATTGCCGGGAGCACAAGTAATAACACTTATTTCAGCGTTAGGAGATAATATTTGTCCGATATTAATTTTTGAGATAAAAAGGAAAATCAGAATTAACGAAATATGTTTAATAAATTTCATAGTTAAATGATTGAGAATAAAATACCGCCGATTGTCATATAAATAATAAGTCCGAAAATATCATTTGAAGTCGTAATAAAAGGACCGGTAGCAATTGCCGGATCAATTTTCATTTTGTGCAACGCCAAAGGAACAAAAGTGCCGAACAGCGAGGCAAAAACTATTACACTGAATAAAGCAGCACTAACCGTAATGGTTAAAGCAAAAGAATCTGAAAAGAAAAAATTATAAGTAAATAAAAGAGCAGAACAAATAATTCCGTTAATAAGTGCAATGGATATTTCTTTAAAAATTTTTCTGAATGTTGTTTCTATGCTTATTGAACCGTTAGCTAAACCCTGAACAACGATTGATGCTGATTGAACTCCCGAATTTCCTCCCATAGCAGCAATTAAAGGAAGAAAAAATGCTAATGCGGCATGACTTGCTATTTGAGTTTCATAACCTGATAAAACTTTTGAGCCTATAATTTCTCCGACTAAACCGACAAGCAACCACGGCAGGCGTGCACGTGTTAATTTCCAAATTGTATCCGAATGTTCGACATCTTCGGAAATACCCGACATCATTTGATAATCTTTTTCAGCTTCTTCACGCATAACATCTACTAAATCATCAAATGTGATTCGACCGAGAAGACGTCCGATTTCATCAACAACAGGCAGTGCTACAAGGTCGTATTTATCTGATAAATTTGCTGCATCTTCAGCTTTCATATCCGCCTTTACATAAATAACGTCATCATTATAAATATCTTTAATTCCGGAACCTTTAGAAGAAAGCAGTAGTTTTGTTAAAGAAACTGTTCCTTTTAACATACTGTCATCATCAATTACGTAAACATAATAAATGTCATCAACTTCATCAACTTGTTTTCTGATTTCGGAAATAGCTTTTTCAACATCATCATTAATATTTACTGTAATGATTTCTTTCCCCATCAAACCGCCGGCAGTATTTTCATCGTAAGATAATAAATCTACAATATCGCCTGCTTGGTCGATGTCTTTAATTTTTTGCAGTACTTCTTCTTGTCTTTCATCAGGTAAACCGGCAATAACGTCGGCAGCATCATCCGAATCCATGTGATCGATAAATTTTGATGCGATAACATCATCCGGTAATGCTTTTAAAAAACGAGTCCTGTCATTATCATCTAATTCGGCAAGAACATCGGCAGCTTTTTCTCTGTCCTCAATCAGTAAATAAAGATATTTTGCTTGTTCAAGGTCTAAACTGTCATACATCTCGGCAATATCAACAGCTCTCATATCCGCCATAATTTCGGCAGCTTTTTTATCTTCTTTTTTATCGATAATTTCTATTAAATTATCTAAAAAATCACGTGTTAATTCAAAATGCATGGTAAAACTTTTTTAGCGTGAAAGAAAATACTGAAAAACAGTTATTTATGCAATAAAACCATCGTTGCTCCGTATCCGTATTCTTTGAACGAAGCGTCTTGAAATTGATACTTTTTATATTTATGTTGTAATTCTGATCTTATTTTTAATTTTAAACTTCCGCTGCCTACTCCGTGAATAAACACTATTCGTTTATATCCTTCTTTAATTGCCGATTGCATTTCTTTATTAAAAACATCCAATTGATATTCTAATTTATCATAGTCGGTCATTCCCATATCATCTTCAATTAATTCGTGAATGTGTAAATCAACTTCTTTTATGTTTTTGGATTCTTTCTTTTTGAATTCTTTTGGTTTGTTTAATTTTTTATTTTGAATTTCTTTTTGGGAAACAATTTTTTCAATGTCTGTATCTTTTAGGTTATCAATAGCTTGCCCCATTAAATTACTTTCGTATACCGGCAGAATCATTGCGAACTCATCAAAAAAATCATTTTCGGTATAACTTCCCTGTTTAAAGAATTTTACGGATCTGAAATTAAATTCTTTATGAACAGGTTTCATAATATCAAATTCCTTTTTATCAAAAAATAATATTTGTAAAATTATTTCGGTATTATCAGGCAGCATGTCTATTTCAAGAGTTTTTATTTTTTCTTTGACATTCGGTTCCAGTGTTCCGGTGATGCCTTTATATTTTTTTGTGCCTTTAACGGCATAATTGTAATATAAAAAATAGTTGCTGTCATTAATTAAATAAACTTCGGAGTTTGAATTGCTTAATTGATCTTGCTTTTCCGGAACAAATGCTAAATATACGTTTACTTCATCTGTATTTGTATATATCGGTTCCTCTTCAAAGATATGTTTCTCCTCTTTAATAATATTTTCAGACGGAACCGATTTGTATGTGTCTTGAGAATAATCAGGCATTAGTTCTTCAATCAATACAGGAATTTCAAATCCCGTATCATTTAAAACTTTTACGGTTTGGTTGTCAATAATTTCTGTGACAATACCGCCGCCTACATCGTTTAAGAACTTCACTTTGTCTCCTGCTTTTATCTTCATAACTTATTTTTTAAAAATTCTCGGCAAAAGTAACTTTTTTAAATACAAAAGTCGAATAAAAAAAGCAGTTCTTGGAGAACTGCTTTAAAATTATGAGAAAATTATTGTAATTAATTAACTATTAATTTTGAAATAATTCTGTTATTGTCATAATTAATGTAGATAAAATAGATACCTTTTGAAACATTTGTTAAATTAATTGTGTTTAAACCTTTATTTAGATCGGATTTTTCTGATAGAATTTTTCCTGAAATATCGGTTATTCTTACAGTTGCTTTTGTGAAATCATTATTAAGGACAATATTGAAATGTCCGTTTGAAGGGTTCGGGTATATTTTAATATCAGTTGTTTCATTTATTTCAGAAATTAATGTTGATTCAGCAACAAATGTTTTAGCATTGTCAGTAACTCCGGGTGAGTATGAAGTTCCGTTAATATTAGACCATACTTTGTAAAAATATTGTGTGGAAGCATTAAGACTTGTATGGCTGTATGAAGTTTGGTTTCCGGATGATAATACGGTGCCGCCTCCGGGGATTACATCTCCGGAATTGTATGCTGTTCCGTCAACAGGTGTTCCGAATGTGCCGTCTGATGACCAAGCTAATAAAACATTATCGGATTCTGTATTCAAATTCCAACTTAAGTCTATTTCTGAAAAAGAAATTCCGGAAGCTGATAAATTTTCGGGATTACCTGAGAATGTCGAAGCTTGCGTTGTAATTCCGCCGGTGTA
>JAADGE010000003.1 GCA_013152535.1 Chlorobiota bacterium | reverse complement strand
ACAAAAATATCGGAAGATGTTATTTTTAAAATTTCAGAATAATTATAAATAACTTTCAGTACACCTTTGGGCGGTTTGTCGGGAGTATTTGTTTCTGCACAAGCCGGACATAAATATTTAATTCCGTCAGCGATATATTCTTTTCCGCAATCGACACATTCGTATATAAATTTATGTTTCATTTTAAATTTGGAATAAAGTTAAAACTTTTTCATATTAAAAACTGCCCGAATTTTAATAAATACGGGCAGTAAAGTATCTGTATTTACCGAAATTTATTTACAGATAAATAAAAATTACGAATTCATATATTTTTTTAAAACTCCTGTTCGTTCGTTAAATTCATTAATTAATTCATCCCAACGATACACTTGATTAAAAATAGAATTCCATATTTTTCGGTCATACCAAAGTTGACTTAAATCTTCAGAATCTTTTGCTTGTTGCTCAACCCAAGTATAATATTTTAAGTTATGAACGGCTTTTCTGTCTTGATAATTTAATTCTCGCATATTATCGGTTTGTTGTCCGAAAATACATTTTTCGAAATCTTTTGCTGCCTGTAATTCGGTATAAGCACCTCTTGCGTCATTCAATTCTTGAATTCTTGAAAGATACATATCGGAAGAATCTGTAGCAACTGTAACGATAATATCATCGGAAGTCATTTCAAAATATTTTGCCGTTTTAATTGCTGAAAGCAAATTTCCGATACTTGAAATTCCGAGCAACGGAAGTTCATTGATAATTTCTTGTGTTATGCCTTGCGATTTTAAATATTTATGACCTTCAGGTTCATTAAAAAGTCGTAATAAACGCATCGGATCTTCATCGTCAATTGCAGTTACGGCATCCATATTTTTAACATTATGAATCCACGGTATGTGCTTATCTCCTATTCCTTCAATTCGATGTGCCCCAAAACCGTTACGCAGAATAGTAGGGCATTGTAAAGCTTCTGATGCAACAACTTTAATATGCGGAAATAATGTTCGCAAATAATCACCTGCAGCAATAGTTCCGGCAGAACCTGTTGCCGAAACATAAGATGCAAAACGACTGTTTTCAGTTTTAAGTAAATTATAAACTTCCTCAATCGCATCACCGGTTATGTTATAATGCCAAACTGAATTTCCGAATTCGTCAAACTGATTAAAAATTACAACATCATCACGAGTTCTGCGAAGTTCCCAGCATTTATCATAAATTTCTTTCACGTTTGATTCACTCCCGGGTGTAGCAATAACTGTTGCTTCGGCTTCGTTTTTCAGCCAATCGAAACGTTCTTGGCTCATTTCTTCCGGGAGGATGGCAATGGCTTCGGTATCCATAATTTTACTGTCGAAAGCACCGCCTCGGCAATAATTTCCGGTTGAGGGCCAAACGGCTTTATGAAACGTCGGGTCAAATTCACCGGTTGTAATACGCGGAGACAGACAGCCGTATGCGGCACCTACTTTGTGTGCTCCTGTAGGAAAATATTTTCCCACCATTAATACAATTCGAGCATCAACTCCGGTAATTTCTTTCGGCAATTCAATATAATTCGGTTTTCCGAAAAGTCCGCCGAATTCTTTGGGTTCGTTTTTCCAAGTTATGCGGAATAAATTTAACGGATTGAAATCCCAAAGTCCGATATTTTTTAATTCATCTTTAATTTTATCCGGTATCAACTCCGGATTTTTCTGTTGTGCAAAAGTAGGAAGTATAATTCCGTGTTTGCGATACCTTTCTACTGCATTTTGTAATGCTTTTTCGTTTGTTACTTTTTCTGTTAATTTTATCATTACTTTATTTATTTTGTTTTATTTTTAATTCTTAAGACTGACAATTATTCGGCAAAATTACCGGCTCCCTTAATAATAATACTCATTTCAGCAGCTTTTATAAAATCGTAATCTTCATTGTCCGCTCCGGTATAATCAATAATTTCAAGTGTTTTCTTATCTAATTTAGCCATCAGATTATCTGATTGATATAAATAAAATTCATTCTTTTCATTTAAACTGAAATCAAATCCGTTTTCCTTCGCCATAAGTATTTGATTATCATTATCGTAATAATAGCCGTCTTTTTCAGCGGCAAAGTTAGTTTTATTTAAATATAAATGCGGCTTTTCTTTATACGGTGCTCCGGATGTCGGACAAAATGTTTCGCAATTCGCACACATATTACACCAATCAGCGATATGAATGATTTGCTCTTTTTGAGTTATTTCAAAAATTTTATCATCTGTTATTTTCCCGTTTTCAATTTTTTGCAAATTATATTTAACAGGCTTAACTTCATAATGTTGCAGAGCAAGATTAGGACACAGTGTTGTGCAAACATTACAAACCTCATCACAAAGCAAACAGCGAGATGCTTCGGCAATTGCCTCATCTTTTGTCAAGGTTGCCGTTACGAGTTTGAAGTTTTTTCTGTCGGTTAAATCAATTTCCTTAACGGGAATACCCTGTATACGCTTTGTTTTGTTCAGCATTAATTCCTTAATTCTGTCATTATCAGGCAGCCGCAAGCTGCCTCTGCCCTGCCGTGTTTTAAAATTAATACCTGTTTTGTCTATAATTTCTTGTGCTGCCTTTCTGCCGTCGCCTATTGCTTTTATTAAGGTTGAAGCGTTGCGTTTCGCATCGCCGCCGATAAATACATTTTTAATTTTTGTTTCGTATTCGTTTTCTTTTGTTTGCAACAATTTCGGATTGGTAAAATCAACTGCAAGTTTCTGACCTATTGCGGGAATTATCGTATCAACGGGAAATTCAAAATCAGAACCCGGAACTTCAATCGGTCGTGCTCTGCCGCTTGCATCTTTTTCACCGAGTTTCATTTTCCGGCAAGCTAACGAAACAATTTTTCCGTTTTCGGAATTAATTTTAACCGGATTTACTAATTCAGCAATTTCAATGCCTTCTGACAAAACATCTTTAATTTCCTGATATTCTGCCGGCATTTGTTTAATTGTTCTTCTGTAAAGTATAGTAACTTTTCCTTCATTTCCGACAAGGCGATAAGCTGTTCGAGCAGCATCCATTGCCGTATTTCCGCCGCCTATAATTGCAATATTTTTACCGAAATGTTCAATTTTTTCGTCTTTTACATCATACAAAAACTCCAAAGGATCGAGCAAACCTTCGGCATCATCGCCTTCAATCATAAACGAAACGGCATTTTGTGCTCCGACACCTATATATATGTAATTATAATCGGCACACAGTTCTTCGAATTTTTCTTTATCAATTTTGTGTCCGTAATGAACTTTTACGCCTTCTTCTTCAATTTGATTTATGTCGATATCAACAGCATTATTACCGAGGCGAAATTTCGGTATTGCCGCCGATACCATTCCGCCGGCTTTTTCTTTTGCTTCGAAAACTTCAACATTAAAACCGGCTTTATTCAAAAAATATGCTGCCGAAAGTCCGGAAGGTCCGGCACCGATAACGGCAACTTTCATTATTTTATCCGTTTTATTTCTGAAAGTATCGGCAACGCAAGTTTCAGAATTAATATTTTTATTGTGTTGTTCCGTTACAAAGCGTTTTATATCTCTGATACGAAGCGGATTATCGTAATTTATTCGCGTGCATTTTGTTTGGCAGGTATGGTCGCAAACCATTCCGGTAGCATTCGGAAACGGGTTTGTTTCGGTAATTACTTCATACGCTTTTTCAAAATCACCTTTTGCCGTGTAATACATATACGAAGGAATTCCTTGATTTGTAGGGCAAGTATCTTCGCAGGGAGCATACGAACAATCAAATTGCCCCAATGTTCTGAATGTTTTTATATTCGGATCGTGCGGACTGTCTTTTTTATATCGTTGATTTCTTCTTACATCATCGGCATAGGTATTTAGTTTTTTTAAAATACCATTTTTAGATAACTTCTTTTTTGAATTTCTCAGATTATCAATATATTGTTTCAACCTTCCGTAACCGCCGGGTTTTAATAAATCGGAACTTACGGTTACCGGATACAATCCGCAAGAAACAATATTAACAACATTAAAAGCATCGGCACCGCCCGAAAAGGAAATATCTAATTCTCCGTTAAAATCATTTTGCAGTTTCCGTGCAACATTTATCGAAATAGGATGTAATATTTTACCGCTGGCATACATCATTTTTTCGTTCTCGGGAAACACGCTTTTATTATTTTTGCTCTCAAGTGTATTGGTCAATTTTAAACCGAAAAATACATTATGTTCTTTTGCTTTGTTTTGTAATCTTTTAATAAAATCAACAGCATCGGAATATTTTACGTCGTGTTCAAACGCTTCGTCCGGAACTTGGGTATTAAATCCGGAATTTGTGATTATTTTTTGCAAATTTTCTTTTCCGAGAAGCGTAGGATTAAGTTTAATTGTCGTATGCAGTTTCTTTTCAGTGATAAGATATTCTGCAATTTGTTCGATTTCTTCAGGCGGACAGCCGTGCATAGTCGAAAGTGTAATATTATCGGTTATTTGCGGATTAATGTTCATAGCTGCCGCATCGGGATAAATATTTTTTATTTCTTCAATTTTTTGTTTCAATTCTGCGGAAGCATCCTGCATTTTATCGAAAAACCACTGAACATTATCCTGCATAATGCCTTTTAAATCATATCCTGCACTCATATTAAAAATAAAGCCCGGCTCGTCTTTGCTTCCTATTTTAAGTTTATCTTTTAAAATGTGAATTAAAATCCAAGCATTAAGATATTCGTCAAAAGACTGATGCAATTTAAGTTCCTGCGACCATTCGCAATTATACCCTTCGTCCTGCATATCAATACAGGGTTTTGATACTTCGAGCTCGTCTAATGTTTGAACGGTTTTCAGTTCGATATACCTCGCACCGGTCAGCCAAGCCGCAACAATATTTTGCGAAAGCTGTGTGTGAGGTCCTGCGGCAACACCGAGCGGTGTTTCCAAAAGTTGCCCGAAACGCACAGAACGAAATACATCTTTTTTATCCGGTTTGAAAAACAACTCTTCATAAATACCGAGAATACTTCCTTTTGTATTGTATTCTTTAAGAATAATTTGCAAAAGTTTTTTTAAAGGTACAGGTGTGAATTTATCAGTCATTCGTATCAAATTTTTAATAAAAAAGGGCAACAAAGGTAATAAAATTGTTTTAAATATTTATGTTGGTAATATGTTTATAAACCGAAAAACAATTAATACTTTTGTAATGTGCAAAAAAATGAAGATATATCTGTTATTATTTTAGCTGCCGGATTTTCCGAAAGAATGAAAACACATAAAACCGAACTTAGTTTTGACAGTAACAGAAATTTTTTTCAAAAGATTACGGAAGAATATATTCAATTTAACTGCAAAACAATAATTGCCGTTTTAAATCAAAGTAATTTTAATTCATTAATGAGAACCGGAATAAAACTCTCCGGAAAAATAAAAATAATCATCAACGAACACCCGGAAAAAGGAAAATTTTATTCCTTAAAAACAGGTGCTGAGGCAATTGACGAAAACAGTCTTACATTCATTCAAAACATTGATAATCCGTTTGTTAACCAAAATATATTACATCTTCTTAAAGATAATTCCGGTACAGCTGATTACATTATTCCTTCTTATAATAAAAAAGGAGGACATCCGATTTTGATTTCCGCAAAAATGATAAATGCAATAAAGAATGAAGTAAAAGATGCCGTAAATATGAAAACTTTTTTTAACAACTTTAAAAAATACTATATCCCGGCTAATGACGAAAAAATATTGATAAATATTAATACTGTTTCTGATTATGATTTTTACTTTTGAAAAAAATAATTGATGTGAAGTATTATTTTGCGGTATTTATAACGGTTTTCTTATTTTTTATATTCTTCTTCAATCTTATTGCATCATATTTAGGATTAAATTATTATATCGTAATTTTATGGATACGAATCAGTTTCGGAGTACTTGCAACAGCTCTTTTTATATTATATTTCAGAAGACGTAAAGGAGAACTTTTCGGCAAAATTGACAGATATATTTTTTTAATAATGTTATCATTTCTGAATATTAAAGAAATGAATGACGAAGAAAAACTGAAATTATTAAAACAAATTTTCTGTTCGTATTCCGAAAATCAATTAACAAAACTGTTTAATCGTTATATAATTAAAAAAATACACATTGATAATCTATGTTTTGAACTTAAAAATACTGAAACAAAAATTAAGATATTTATAATCTATTCTTTATTTAATCTGGCTTCTTACGATAAAGTTTTAGAGAAAGATGAAGAAAGTTTCATTCTGAATGTCAGCAAATTACTTCTTATTCCGAAACAAACTTACCATACGATTAAAAATATCTACAGAAAAAAAGGATTGACCGACGAAGAAGAAATAAAACGCAAACAAGCCTATCAAAAATTTAACAAAAGTTTTTCATCGTTTATGCTTCCGTATGAAGCCTATCGAATTATGGGAGTTTCGCCTTCTGTAACAAAAGTACAATTAAAAAAAGCCTATCGCACTTTAGCAAAAAAATACCATCCTGACAAATTTGCAGGACAAAGTGCTGAAATTATTAAAAATGCAGAAAAAAAATTTCAAGAAATTAAAGAGGCATATGATACAATATCATAAAAAAGACCGTTGTATCAGAACGATCTTTTTCCTGTTTATTATTATGAATATGAATTTTTATAAATTCAGTTTTGCTCTTGTAATATATTTTTCAATACCTCTTGCTTCAGCACTTTCTCTGTAATCATTTTGAATTTTTTTATAAGAATCCAAAGCATCTTGCCATTTTCCGAGTTCTTCATAAATTTGCCCTAATTTCATTAAATAAACAGGACTTATAATTTTAGTGCCTTCATCAGCTGCTTTTTTGTAATAAGATGCGGCATTTTCATATTCACCTTTTTCGGTATAAGCATCACCCAAATTTCCGTATGCTGTTGCAGCTAATAATTTATCATCGGTTGAGAACTTTTTCAGATAATCAATTGCATTGTCATAATCACCGATTTTATAAAATGAAATGCCGGCATATAAATAAGCACCTTCAGCGACACTTGTAGAACCGTAATCTTCAATAATTTGAATAAATCCGGGATAATCACCGTCACCGTTTAAGGCTAAATTAAAAGAATCTTTTTCAAAATATTGTTGTGCAGGAAAAACTTGCTCTAAAGCTTCTTCCTGTTGCGGCTGAATATAAAATTTCTTATACGAATAAATAATACCCACAACTATTAAAACAGCAATAGCTGCAATTGATAATTGTTTTTGATATTTCTCAAGAAAATGTTCGGTTTTTGATAATGACTCTTCTATTGTTCCGAAACTTCCGTCTAATTTTGCTTTATCCTTCTTAGTCATAATTTATTTCTGATTAATTTTAGGTCGCAAAAGTATAAAAAATCCTGACTGAATAAAAAAAATCGACTAAAAATAATGTTTTTTTAATTTTTTTAAAGTCCTTTGTTGAAAATTTTGATTATAAACAGGAAAAAATAGAATAATGTTCCTTAAAAATTTTAAAATAACCAATTTTAAGAATATTGAAAATGCAAAACTGATTTTTTCGGAAAAATTAAATTGTTTTACAGGAAATAACGGTTCCGGAAAAACAAATTTATTAGATGCACTTCATTATTTGTCATTTACAAAAAGTTATTTTAATACAAGCGATTCTTTATCGGTAAAACACGATGAAACATTTTTTGTAATACAAGGAGAATTTATAAGAAACGGAAAAACAGAAAATATTTATTGTGCATATGAAAAAGACAAAAAGAAAACAGTAAAAAGGAATGATAAAATCTACAAACGATTCTCTGAACACATCGGGTTGTTACCTGTTGTTACTGTTTCTCCGAGCGATGCGATTTTAATAACCGGTACCGGCGAAGAGCGAAGAAAATACATTGATTCTGTTATTTCTCAATATGATAAAGAATATTTGTATGAATTAATAAAATACAATAAAATTCTTTCACAAAGAAACAGATTATTAAAAAATTATCTTACTTCCCGATATTTTGATGCAGATACTATTGCTGTTTATAATGAACAACTTTCAAAATCCGGATTAAACATTTATCAAAAAAGAAAAAGTTTTATAACTGATTTAATTCCTATTTTCAATGAATATTATGAAACGGTTTCAGGCAAAAATGAAACGGTCAGTATAGAATATGTTTCGCATTTAAATGAAAATAATTTTCTTGATTTATTGCTTCAGACTATTGAAAAAGATAAAATTTTAGGTTATACCGGCAAAGGTATTCACAGAGATGATTTAGCTTTGAGCATCAATAATTTTCAGCTTAAAAAAGCCGGTTCGCAAGGTCAGCAAAAAACTTTTTTAATTGCTCTGAAATTTTCCCAATTTCAATTTATAAAAAATGTAAGTAAAGTAAACCCTTTGCTTTTACTTGATGATATTTTTGATAAATTTGATGCACAGCGAGTCAGTGAAATTATAAAACTTACAAATAATAATTTCGGTCAAATTTTTCTGACAGATACCAATCCTGAACGTGTAAAAAAGATTTTAAAAGGAAAAAATCAAAATTTTAAATTATTTCACACCGAAAAGGGTAATTTCTCGGAAATATATTAAATTAATCTTTCCCGAAAAACTTTGTTTTCGGAGCAGATTCACAATGATAACTTATCAATTATCACCATCACCCGTATCATCCGAATTATCATCAAAATTATCTATTGCAGGATGTTTTCCCGTAAACTCATAAATAAACAAATTTTTTGTTTCCTCATTTGTTAACATGTAATTATATATGCCTCTGTCTGTTTTAAAGCGTTTGTCTTTTGTTTTCAAGTCTTCAATAGTCTGATTATATTCATGAACACTTGAAATTGTTCTCATAATACTTCCGGAAAAAGTAAAAAAGAACCATTCATTTTCTGCTGTTTCGAGATAAATATAAATTAAATCTCCGGTTCTTCTTTTTTTAATTTGAATATGACCGTTTACATATTTATTAATCATACGATTACCAATACTTAAAATTCCTATTTTCCCGACAGATTTGTACGATTTTGAAATCGGATCCCATTTAAAATCCAAATTTGTAAAAACAAATGTTTTATTTAATTTCTCGGGAATTTTTTTCGGTTGTCCGCTGTTTACCGACATTTCTTCAAGCATTTTATCAGTTGCTTCCACACCGAGAAGTTCATAAAGGGGTTTTTTATATGAATTTTCACGAACCCTTAAAGAATTTAAACCGATATTCTCAATTAATTTATCTTTTAAAATATTAAGTACTTTTTTTGATATAAAAAAATCTAAATAAGTTAATGTTTGCATAGTAACTTCACCGGAATTCGTATCATATCTGACATCACCTACTCCTCCAAAATCATTAATTTTAACAGACTTACTGTATTTTATTTGTCCTTCACCGTTTACGATACAATAGGTTCGGTTTAAATCTAAATAATTACCGGGTAAAGTTCGGTTATTAAATTTTTCTAATGTTGTTATTTCATATCTGTTATTTTTTTGACTGTATGTTACATAATAATTACTGTCTCTTACAGATAAAATTGATTCGGAATTTCCGTACGGATCGGATGAAAGAAAAACCGGGAATGTATAAATTGAATCTTTTGCAGACATAATATCTGCATAAATTCGGGCTTTACTTGCTTCTAAATCTGAGTGTAAAAAGGGTTCTAAAGGCAAATAGATGCTATCCGGATCTATATCGGATTTAAAATAGAACCATTTAGGTTTTGCAATTTTACAAGAATGTATAATTTTTGCAAATCCTTCAAATCTCAATCGGTCTTTTGAAGCATTAAAATAGACATCACCGTAATAATCAAACCACGGATTCAACTTAAACTTCTCATATTGTTCTATAAACCCATGTGCAACCGATGCTCCTTTTTGCTGATCATAAGTAATGTTATCAAAATTAATATTCTCAAGTTTGTTGTTCATATCTTCATACTGATAAATACCGGATGATGCAACATATTTTTTACTGCTGCTGATTTTTATATCAACTTCTGAAATATTATGCAACCCGCGAGCTTTAACTGTTGTTTTTAAAAGTTTTTCCATATTACCGTTCTTATCAATAATTACATCACTGCTCGGTGTTACAACGATATCCGCAACAATAATCTTTTGTACATCTTTCACTATTATTTTATGATTTCCGGTGTAGTAATTTGCAACACTTCCGAAAAACATTAATGAATCTTTACTCGGATCCGTTGATATAAATTTCATATTTCCGTAATCAGACATAAACAAGGATTTATCAAATCGGCAAACATCAATAAGGTAAGCACTGTCAAGAAGTTGTGCTTCTCTTGAAAATTTAGGATTAGTAAATCTGGTCATATTGTATCCCATATTAATTTTCCCTTCCCCGGTATGCCAAACCAAATGATTAGGATAACTGATATATTTATCATTAACAAATTCAACTGATGATTTTTCATCTTTAATTTTTGCAAAAACAGCTTTTCCTGCTTTCATATCAACAAACGATTTCATATTATTGATTATGACATCCTTTACTTTCGAGTTCTTTTCCTTTATCGATATATTTGCTTTATCAGAAAACAAAGATTCTTTATTAAATTCAAAATCATCTGCCGTAATAGTCCCTTCGCCTAATTTAAAACTGCCTTTACCGGTTAAAGATTTCGGTCTGTATTCAAATTCTCCTTCAAAACTGCTCTTTCCGTCATACATTTTAACCGGATTATCTTTTGTTGTTTTATACTTCACAACATCATTTACGGCATCCCAAACAGTAGAAACCATTTCACCGTGAACTTCAGGAAATTCAGCATATGTATCTTCATTAATATATTTACTTATATCAATTCTATCAGCTAATGCCGTTAAAGAATCCGGATACAAATTAAAATCTTTTGTAGTAATTGTAGTATTATTCCATTTAGCTACACCGTTTGCCACCAAGCCGGCATTACTTAATTTTATAAATGAACGCAATGTACTGTTCTGTGCCGATAATGAAACTTTTCCGTTAAATAAATCAATACCTTCTTTTGGCGTTTGATGGATAAACCCGAGAGAATAATCTTTTTGAACTGTCAGAGTATCTTCAAAATTCGGAACGATACCTCCGGTAATCATTTCTCCCGGAATACTTAAATTATATTTTGTAAGATATAATAAACTGTCATGATTAAAAGGATAATTTTTAAAATAAAATTTTTCTCTCTTATATGCATCACCGTGTTTACTGCTTTTGTCATAATATACATAAGACGTATCCTGACATTGAAACAGGGGAAATTTCGGAATATTTTTAGCTCCGGACTTATTTGTTTTTACATCAATTCGAAGTAAACCTGAAACATTTTCAATAGTGGAAGTCAGAAAAACCGGTTTATCTTTTTCGGAAGTTTCAGAAAAATCTTTGTCCCATATTCTATAGACCAAGGAATCACCTTTATTAATATGTATATCATAATTTTCATAATTAAAATAAAAATCTTTTCCGTAAAAATCTGCCATCCCGGTTCTTAATCTTCCGGAAAAATACATATTTCTGTTTTTCCCGATAACAAATATTTTATTTGACGGAACAAAGCCGACTTTTTTTCGTTTATTCAGTACAACTTGATTGACCCCGAAAACTGTTAAATTATTATTTTTGATATTATAAACCGCATTAATCAACGGATATAAATCCGCATCTCGGGCTCTTTTAACACCTTTTGAAATAATATTTATTACATCATAATCTTTCTTATCAAAAAAGAATTTAATATAATCAAATAATTTCTGTTTTACTGTAACATACTTTGTATCTGTATTATAATCAAGAAACCCTTCATACCATAAACCCATAAGCCGATGTATAACGCCTTCCGAACTTTGTCTCACAAATCGTGCATAGTCTTGTGCATAAAAACTTCTTGAACCTATTTTTCGGGTATATCTTTTAATATCAAACAAAGGATTATTTAATTCATACATTCGGAGTTTTGTGAAGTCTTTTTTTGTAAAATAATCTACGGATTTCAGACTTGCCACATTTCCGAACTTAGAGTAAAACCGTATTAAAGTATCTTGTGTATTCCAGGTTATATTATCGGTTTTAATATATACTTTTTGATACGAGTCATAAAACGGTAAATTTCCGCTTCCTTCGCTGTTACGTGTAAAAGAAAACTCATTATGTGTAATTTGAAAATTTACGTTTGGGTGCGTTATAGAATCTGTTTTGCCTATAAATAACGCAATTGCAGCTTTATTAGAACGTAAAAGACTGTCTTTTGAAGAAAACTCTTTTGATTTTGCTTCAAAGAATAATTTCCCGTTTTTTACATATTTTGCCGTCGCCTTAATACTGTCGGAACCCACATATTTCAATACAGCTCCTTTCATTTTAATTCCGCTCAGAAATGAAATGTTGTTTTGCTTGCTTTTAACTTCATAATTATAGCCATAAGATGTAAAAACAGGATAAAAACCCTGATTCCTTGCACGTTTAGATGCTTTATCATGAATACGTCCCAATATCGGATAATCTAAAATTCGTTTATTTGTATAACTTACTGAATCGGCTTTATATTCATTTTTATTTAAATTAATCGTATATTTTCTTAAATCTGCTTTGATTACAGAAGGAGAATATCCGAAATATTTCCAATTTATATTGCCTCCGATACCCTTAAATTTTGATTGTAATAAAATAAATGAACCGTCGGTATTATTAATTTTTAATGTATCACCGTCCGAACTGAACGATTCAAGTATTATGTTTTTTAATCCGACAGAAAACAGTGCATTTTTATTATCAAATTGAAATTTGTAAGTCCCGTTCGCATATTTCCATACCGAAGATTTTATTTTCATTAAATAATTATTAGTAATAAATTGGTAAATTCCATTAATAAAAAACTTCATTTTTGAAGATGTTAAGCCTGCAGTATGCAATAATTTATCATAATAATTTAACCAAATTTTAAAATCAGATGAACGTTCACTTCGTAATTTTACAATAGTTTCTATAAAGTACCAAAAAGTGGTATTTTTATCAAAATGTTTTTCTGTATTATAATTCAGAACTTTTGTTATTAATATTCTTTCATCTTTATCAAATTTTGAAGCCCACATTTCGTTTAACACAGAAATAATTGAATCTTTTCTTTGCAAAACAGTGTCTTTAACAATATTTTTAGGATTTATTTCGTAATAAGTCTTTAATTCGGAAAATAAACTGTCAACAGTAAAAATTTTAATGTTTTGAGAATGAACCGACAAAGAGAGTGTTATAATTATACCAAAGAGAAAGAAGAAATGTTTTTTCATTTCAGAATATTTATTAGTTAATAACAGAGAATAATTTCTGTGTATCTGTACAAGGCAAAAATAATTAAATTAGTACATCATAGCTATAAAATTAATAATTTATCAGATATTTAGTTAATTTTTAATAAAAAATATGAAATTTGCACACTATGAATACATTCAAAAAAATATTCAAAACACTTTTGATGATTTTGATTATTACCGTATTTACTTATGCGGTTATGGCAATTATAACTAATTTTTCCTTAAATTATAAATTACCTAATTATACATTTTCTATGAGTTTACTGTCTGTTTTTAATATAAATACGGATATTTTTCACTTTTTTATCGGCTTTATTATACTTAATATTATTTGGATAAGTACAGCAATAATCATTTGGCTAATTACAAAGTTAATACATAATAAAATATGAAATTTTCAGTAATAATTTTAACAATTATTTTTTTCCTCGGAAAAACAAGCGTTGCACAAGACTTAAAACCATATGAATTTCCTCGCGGAAATATGCGTTTAATGTTTTATAATTGTGAAAATTTTTTTGACACATATGACGACACATTAAAAATCGACGAATCATTCTTACCTACAGGAGATCATCATTGGACACTTTCAAAATATTACAAGAAAGTTTACAATATTTCTAAAGTAATTACAGCAGTCGGACAGTGGAGTCTTCCGGAAATTGTCGGACTGTGTGAAATTGAAAATCGTAAAGTTCTCGAAGATTTAACAAAAAAAACAGATCTTAAAAAATTTCATTACAAAATCATTCACAAAGAATCTCCGGACAGACGCGGAATTGATGTCGGTTTTTTATACAGACCGGATAAATTTTTCCCGATAAACTATGAAGCAATTCGTGTAAAATTTCCGTTTGATGCAAATAAACCAACCAGAGACATTCTTTATGTAAAAGGAACAAATATTTATAAAGATACGCTGCATATTTTTATAAATCACTGGCCTTCAAGATGGGGCGGACAGGCAGAAACCGACAGGAAACGTAAATTTGCCGCTTCTGTATTAAGAGCAAAAGTTGATTCCTTATTTAAAGCAGACAACAACCCGAATATTATTATTATGGGAGATTTAAATGATTATCCTACAAATAACAGTGTTGTTAAAGTACTCAGAGCCAAAACTTCTTTTGATAATATTCAGAATGAAAGTTTATATAATTTAGCCTATTATCTTCAGGAAGTTAAAGGAAAAGGGTCTCTCAAGCATAACGGAGAATGGGGTGTCTTAGACCAAATAATAGTTTCGGGGATATTATTAAATAAAAAAAATAAAATACATACCACCCCTGATAATGTCCATGTTTTTGAAGCACCTTTTTTATTAGAACCCGATAATAATTATACCGGTGTAAAACCTTTCAGAACATATTTGGGATTTAAATTTCACGATGGTTACAGCGACCATTTACCTGTTTATATCGACTTGTTTGAAACTAAGAAATAATGCAAAATAAAATCTTAATTTTAGATTTCGGTTCACAATATACACAACTTATTGCCCGTAAAATAAGAGAACTGAACATTTACTGTGAAATTTATCCCTACAATCATTTTCCGGATATTGACAAAACCGTTAAAGGAGTTATTCTTTCCGGAAGTCCTTTTTCAGTGCGAGATAACGATGCACCGATTCCTGATTTATCAAAAATTAAAGGAAAAATTCCTTTACTCGGAATATGTTACGGAGCTCAATTGTTAGCTTATCATTACGGCGGAAAAGTTGCACCTTCCGAACATCGTGAATACGGAAGAGCTAATCTTCAAATCAAAGATAAATCCGATATTCTTTTTAAAAATATTGACAACAATTCCCAAGTTTGGATGTCGCATGCCGATACTATAACCGAAATTCCGAAAGATTTTATCATTACAGGCGATACCGAAAGCATACAAGTCGGGGCTTTTAAAATTAAAAATGAAAAAACCTACGGTTTACAATTTCATCCGGAAGTTTATCATTCCGTTTTCGGAAAAGAAATTTTAAAAAATTTTACTGTCAATGTTTGCGGTACGGAACAAAATTGGACACCGAATTCTTTTATTGAAACTGCCGTAAATGAATTACAAAATAAACTCAATAACGATAAAGTGATATTAGGATTATCAGGCGGCGTGGACTCTTCTGTTGCCGCTGTTTTACTGCATAAAGCAATCGGTAAAAATTTATTTTGCATTTTTGTTGACAACGGTTTACTTCGTAAAAATGAATTTAACGACGTTTTGCAATCATATAAAGGTATGGGGCTGAACGTTAAAGGAATTAATGCAAAACAAAAATTTTACGATGCTTTGAAAAGCATTTCCGACCCTGAGCAAAAACGCAAAGCAATCGGGAATACTTTTATTAAAGTTTTTGACGAAGAAGCAAAAAAAATAAAAGACGTAAAATGGCTGGCCCAAGGTACTATTTACCCTGATGTTATAGAATCTGTTTCGGTAAAAGGACCTTCAGCAACTATAAAATCACATCACAACGTAGGCGGATTACCTGAATTTATGAAATTAAAAGTAATTGAACCCCTGCGTCTTCTTTTTAAAGATGAAGTTCGTCGTATCGGGGCAAATTTAAATATCAGCAATACACTTTTGGGAAGACATCCGTTTCCCGGTCCGGGATTAGGCATTCGTATTCTCAGCGAAATTACGCCCGAAAAAGTTCAAATTCTGCAAAATGCCGATGCAATATTTATTAATGAGCTTAAAAAAAGTAAGCTGTATAATGAAGTATGGCAAGCTGCAACTATTTTGCTTCCGGTAAAATCCGTAGGTGTTATGGGCGACGAACGAACTTATGAAAATACGGTCGTTTTGCGTGCCGTTTCTTCCGTTGACGGAATGACTGCCGATTGGTCACACTTACCGCATGAATTTCTGGCATCGGTTTCAAATAAAATAATCAACCAAGTAAAGGGCATCAACAGAGTTGTTTACGATATAAGCTCAAAACCTCCGGCAACCATTGAATGGGAATGATAAGTCATAAGGTAAAATAAAAAAGATAAATTATGCTCAACTTTATTCTTTTTTGCTTCTAAGGAACTTCCACCGCATTTAAAATTCCCGTAATAATATTTTCCGATGTAATATTTTCGGCTTCGGCTTCGTATGTTAATCCTATTCTGTGACGCATTACGTCTTTACAGATTGATCGTACATCTTCCGGAAATACAGCACCTCTGTGTTGAATAAACGCATAGGCTTTTGCTGCAAGAGCCATATTAATACCGGCTCTCGGCGATGCTCCGAATGAAATTAAACCTTTAAATTCAGAAAGTCCGTAATCTTCAGGGTATCTGGAAGCAAAAACAATATCAACAATATATTTTTCAATTTTTTCATCCAAATAAACTTCTTTAACTAAATCCTTAGCTTTTATAATATCCTCCTTCGCAACCAAAGTATTTACTTCAGGAAATGTTTTCGATATATTTTGTCGAATAATAAGTTGTTCTTCCGATTTTTTCGGATAATCAATAATAACTTTCAACATAAACCGATCAACTTGTGCTTCCGGCAACGGATAAGTCCCTTCCTGCTCTATCGGATTTTGAGTAGCTAAAACTAAAAAAGGATTATCTAATATATAAGTTTTCTCTCCAATCGTAATTTGTTTTTCCTGCATAGCTTCCAATAATGCACTTTGAACTTTTGCCGGCGAACGATTAATTTCATCAGCCAACACAAAATTTGAAAATACGGGACCTTTTTTTGTGATAAATTCTTCCGTTTTATGACTGTAAATCATCGTTCCGATTAAATCGGCAGGTAATAAATCCGGTGTAAACTGAATTCGATTAAATTTTGCATTTATAATTTTTGAAAGAGATGTAATTGCTAAGGTTTTTGCTAAACCCGGAACACCTTCCAATAAAATATGTCCGCCTGATAATAAACCAATCAGTAAACTGTTTAACATATGATTTTGTCCTACAATAACCCGTTTCATTTCATTCGAAACGGTATCAATAAAAACACTTTCCTGTTTTATTTTCTCATTTAATTCTCTGATATCTGCCATATTATTTTAAATTAAATTAAACGCAAAATTAAAAAAGCTTTAATGGTTTTCGTAATATTTTTAAAAAAATTTACTTCAAATTTCAACACGAAAATTATTTATTTTTTGGGACTGCACAATTTCTGCACAAATTAAATTCTTTATTCGTTAACTCAAATTTTTAAAAAATATTCTCCGGAAAAAAATTTAATCGTATTTTTAGTCGCTTTTAGATGCAACTAATATTAATTTCTGTCGTCTTAAATATAACTAATCGTTTCAATAATTTCAAAATTATACTTATGAAAAAAATTATATTAACTGTTTTATCTGCATTTTTTATTCTGTCTGTCGGTTTTTCGCAAAAAGAGATTATTATAAAATTAAATACCGACAAAAATAATTCTCAGGTTAAAACTATAAAAGATGATGTATTTTCTGTCAGAAACTCATTTTCAAAAATTAAATTAACTACAATTTCCGAAAAGAAAAATGGAAATTTCATAAAATTATCAGCTCAAAATCTTATTAAAACTTTCAATAAAGGAAATCCGGATTTGCCGGTTTATTCGAGACTAATCGAAGTTCCTCAAGATGCAAAAGTAAAATTAACTGTTGTTTCTTACGACGAAGAAATTATAAACCTAAGCGACAAAAACATCTATAATAAAATAATGCCGGCTCAACCTTCTTTACGAAAAGATAAAGACCCGGAAGATGTTCCGTTTTATTATAATGAAAAAGTTTATAAAACAGATGCTTTTTATTCGCAAGGTAAACATGCCGTTTATGAAGAAGCCGGTCAAATGCGAGATGTACGTCTCGGACGTATTGAAATAAGACCTTTTGAATACAATCCGGTAACAAATCAATTAAAAGTTCTTAATAATATATTAGTTAAGGTTGAATTTATTGGTGCCGACTTCACAAAAACAGAGGCACTAAAAAGAAAATACGCTTCTCCTTTTTTTTCTTTGTCCTCAACTTCCGTAATATATAAACTTCAGAACAAAAGTAAAGAACTGATACAATATGCTCCGGTTACTTTTGTTATTGTAGCCGATCGTTCCTTTGAATCGGCATTACAACCTTTTGTTCAATGGAAAACTCTTAAAGGATTTAAAGTAATTGAAGCTTATACCGATGATCCTAATGTCGGAAATACAGTTGCTTCTATTAAAGCATATTTACAAGATTTATATTATAATCCTCCCACAGGACAATCTCCGCCTTCTTTTATTCTTGTTGTCGGAGATATTGACAAAGTTCCGGCTACGCAACACTCCGAAGTTGCAGACAGCCCGTATTCCGACTTGGATTTAGCCGAATATACCGGTGATTATCTTCCTGAAGTAAACTACGGACGTTGGTCTGCCGATGATGCTGTGACCGTGGAACATATTGTATATAAAACAATAAGATATGAAAAACTTGAAATGCCTGACATAAGTTATTTAAAAAACACCTTTTTACTCGCCGGTAATGATGAAGGCAATGAAGATACATACGGCGGCGGTGCCATGTGGTACGGAAACGAATATTATTTTAATCCCGAACATAATATTAATAACCATCTTTGGTTACAAGATACTGTTGAAAGCTGGAGCGGAGGAAATACTGCCGCTCATGATTCTATAATATATCAAATTAATAACGGTGTGGCTTTTGCTAACTATACGGCACATTGTTCTTCCGACGGATGGGCAGACCCCTCTTTCTCTCAAAATGATTTGAACAACTACATTACAAATGTTGATAAATACGGTATTTGGGTAGGAAACTGCTGCCAATCAAATATGTTTAACGTTAATGAGGCTTTTGCCGAATTAGCCATACGAAAAGAGAATGCAGGAGTTGTCGGATATATCGGAGGTTCTCAATATACCTATTGGGATGAAGATTATTGGTGGGGAGTCGGTATAGCTCCTATTAAAAGAACACCTTCTTATGAAGAAAGTACGGAAGGTTGTTTCGACGGATTGTTTCATGATAAGGTTAATGAAGTAAATAATATTTCTGCTTGGTATGAAACAACCTATCAGTTTAATAAAGCCGGCTTACTTGCTGTTGAAGCATCTACTTCCGGAAGGAAGCCTTATTATTGGGTTATCTATCAAGTTGCCGGAGACCCGTCGATTATGCCATTTGTGGGAACACCGCAACCGATGCCGGTTGCAACTTCTCCTGCTGCAATAGTAATGGGTACAACTTCACTGAATGTTTATTCTGTTCCTTATTCTTATGTTGCTTTATCACAAGACGGAATATTAATTGCAACTGCTGTTTCCGATGCAAGCGGTAATGCAAGTTTATCTTTTGCAAGCGATGCACTGTCGATAGGTAATGCAGATTTGGTCGTTACGGCACAAAACAGAGTTCCCCATATCGGAACAATTTCTGTTTCTCCGGCAAATGAACCTTATGTTGTTTTAGATTCATATACCACAAGTGCATCTCCGGATTACGGACAATCAATTACACTTAATGTTACATTAGAAAATGTAACTGAAAGCGGAAGCGGATATAATGCACTAAATACAAATGCAACGCTTTCTCTGACTGATCCTTATATTACTGTCAATGACGGAACCGAAAATTACGGAACAATTGCCGCAGGAGCAACGAAGTTAATTGATAATGCATTTTCTGTTACAATAGCCGATAATGTTCCCGATCAGTATCAATTCAGTTTTGATTTAACTATTACCGGACAAGACGGTTCAAACAAAAATTACACTTGGCCGTCAAAATTGACAATGACGGCAAATGCTCCGGTTTTAAAAATTGGTTCTTTGATAATTAACGATGCTGTCGGAAACGGAAACGGCATACTCGACCCCGGAGAAACTGCCGATATTATAATTGAAACATCAAATAAAGGACATGTTGACATTTCTAATACTGTCGGTACCCTTTCATATTCAGGAAGTGATTTAACCGTTAATTCGGTATCAACATCACCTTTTAATTTATCCGTAAACGAAACACAATTATTTGTTTTTAATGTTACCGTAAACAATTCCGTTCAGGAAAACACTCCGGTTACGTTTCAATATTCCGTTTCCGGAGGTGAGAACTCTCAATATACGGAAAATAAAGATTTTAACCTGATTTTAAACTATAAAGAATACTGTGAATCAAGAGCAACAAGTCCAAACGATTCACGAATAGAAAACGTCATTTTCGGAGAAGATGTATTAAACAGTGAAATCTCAAATAATACGACATCCGACGGTTGCTCAACTTATTCTGATTTTTCTTATATGACGGCAAATGTCGTTCAAGGCGGAAAAGATTCACTGATTCTTACAATAGGCACATGCAGCGGGGACTGGTCTAAAGGAGCAAAAGTTTTTGTAGATTGGAACGGCGATTATGATTTTGACGATACAAATGAAGAAGTTTTTGTTTCAAATACATCAAGCAGTACTTTTACGGACACGGTTGAAATTACCGTTCCTAACGATGCAAAAATCGGAAATGTAAGAATGCGAATTGTTTGCAAAGAAACCTCTGATGCTTCAAACATTACCGCATGCGGAACATACAGCTGGGGGGAAACGGAAGACTACACCTTAAATATTTCTCCGGGAATTACACAAGGAGGCATATTAACGGCAAATAATTCACAAATTTGTATAGGTGACAATACCGGAGATATCAACTTATCAAACAATTCGGGAACTGTTACGGATTGGGAAAAAAAGCTTGAATCAAGCAGTTGGATATCCGTCGGATATTCCGGAACTATATACTCGGAAATACCGGCAGAACCCGGAACTTGGTACTACAGAGCTGTTATTGACAACGGAGCTGCTTATTCCGATTCAGCCTCAATTATCGTCAATTCTATAAGTGTCGGAGGAAATACAAGCAGTGATACAACAATCTGTGAAGGAGATTATATAAACCTGACTTTATCTAATCAATCGGGAACCATTACAAATTGGGAAAGACAATTAAACGGCAGTTCTTGGGAATATATCTTTGATACCCAAACAAGCTTATCGGAAGAACCTTCCGAAGACGGAAGCTGGTTATACAGAACGGCTGTCAAAAATGGTGCTTGTCCGACAAGTTATTCCGATACAACAAGTATTATTGTAAATCCGTCTGCCGTTTCCGGAATTATTGATGTAACAAACGCCGATATTTGTACCGGTTCACAAGTAACACTTACCGCTGACGGATATGACGGCACCATACAATGGCAACAATCTGTTGACGGAATTGATTGGACTGATATCACGGATGCAAACTCCGACACCTATACAAGTGATATTTTAAGCGAAACAACCTATTTCAGAACGGTTACTTCATTAGGATTTTGCAACGATTCTATTTCATATCCGAAAGAAATTAAAGTGTATCTTAATCCTGTTGCTGATTTTTCGTATAAAGCAAACAACCAAGAAATTACATTTACGAATACATCCGAAAATGCAACAAATTATTTATGGAGTTTCGGAGACGGATATACATCTTCGGAAGAAAACCCGGTGTATCTGTACGAAACAACTTCAACTTACACGGTTACACTAACTGCTTCAAATAAAGTTTGCAATAATAATAAAACAAGCAAAGATATTACCGTGACCAATGTCGGAATCAATCAAATCAAATCAGGTATTTCAATTGCTCCGAATCCGAATAACGGTTTTTTTACTGTTAAAATTAATAATTTAACGGCTGCGAATTCATTTATTGAAATTTATTCAATGAGCGGAAAATTAATTTATCAAAAAAACATTAATTCAGATGTATTTAATATTGATTTATCAAATCAGGCAAAAGGTATATATTTTGTAAGAATAATATTCGGAAATCAAATTATAAATTCAAAATTAATGATTGAATAAACTCTTAATAAAAAAGCCCTCAAATGAATGAGGGCTTTTTTTATTTGCAAAGAGACATACTTTCAAAGTCAATTTCTTTTTTGTGCTTTCCGTATGTTTTATGAATTGTTTCATCTTTCAAAACATATGTCTCTTCTTCACCGAATTTAACAGAAAATAAAACTGTTAAATTTTCGCCGGCTTCATCTTTCATCATTAATCTTGCCAAATTATAATCCGGTAAACACAATAAATCTTTATGACACACCGGACAAAACAGATTAACAATATTACCTTTTTCAATTTTTAAAGACGAGTGTTTAACTTTTGTATAATCTCCTAACTTTGCATCTAATAAAATAACACCTCCTTCTCCGCTGTGTTTTTGAACTGCTAAAACAACATTATTTTCAACATTTAAGAGAGCAGAACAAGCAGGACAATAATAACTATTACAGACTTCCATTTTTTCTTGATTTTTTTTACAGTTTTATGAAAGGTACAACAAAAACTTCACAAAATCAAGAAAAAATGAAACTAAATATTATAAAGAAGTGTCGGGAGTTTGAACCGTTGTCAACTTTTCCATCTCATTATCAAACATATACATTTTTGCTTTATCTCCTCCGAGAAGATTTAATTTATCCAAAATTGTTCCGAAAAGATTTTCTTCTTCAATTTGTTCGGCAACATACCATTGCAAAAAATTAACAGTTGTAAAGTCTTTTTCCTCATAGCAAATTCCTACCAATTGATTTATTTTTTCAGAAATCATTTTTTCATGATCATAAATTTGTTCAAAAACTTTTTGCACAGATTTGTATTCTGATTCCGGTTTTTCAGATTGGGGAACAATTGCATGACTTCCTCTGTCATTAACATAATGAAATAATTTCAGCATATGTTCGCGTTCTTCGTCGGAATGTTCATATAAAAAATTTGCAGTTCCGTTATATCCGTTTTTTTCTGCCCAAGAAGCCATTGCTAAATACAATTGTGAAGAAAATTGTTCCAATTCTATTTGTTCGTTTAATGTTTTTTCAACTTTTTCCTTTAACATAATATTATATTTTATATTATTTATTAAATTGAATTTATAATGCTGTTTAGAGTTACACTCGGTCTCATTGCTTTTTCCGATTTTTTAAAATCGGGCAAATAATATCCTCCTATATCCGTAGCTTTTCCTTCGGCATCAGCAATTTCTGTTAATATTTGTTTTTCATTATCCTGCAATTGTTTTAAAACTTTTGCAAATTTATCTTTTAATTCAGTATCATCAGTTTGATTTGCTGTTGCTTCTGCCCAATACAGTGCCAAATAAAAATGTGTTCCTCTGTTATCAAGTTCACCGGCTTTTCTTGAAGGTGATTTTTTATTTTCAAGATATTTACTGACAGCTTTATCCAAAGATACAGAAAGAATTTTTGCTTTAGAATTATTAAATTTATCAGCTAAAAAATCTAATGACACCATTAAAGCAAGAAATTCGCCGAGAGAATCCCATCTTAAATGACCTTCGTCCAAAAATTGTTGAACATGTTTAGGTGCCGAACCGCCTGCACCGGTTTCAAAAACACAGCCTCCTGCCAATAAAGGTACAATTGATAACATTTTTGCACTGGTGCCGAGTTCTAAAATCGGAAATAAATCGGTTAAATAATCTCTTATAACATTACCGGAAACTGAAATTGTATCTTTCCCGGCTCTTACTCTTTCCAATGAAAATCTCATTGCATCATCAGGCGGCATAATACGAATATCCAGTCCTGAGGTATCATAATTTTTAAGATATTTTTCAACTTTTTTAATAATTTGTGCATCGTGTGCACGATTTTTATCCAGCCAGAAAATCGCCGGCGAACCGGTAGCTTTTGCTCTGCTTACAGCAAGTTTTACCCAATCTTGAATCGGAATATCGTTAACTCTCGACATTCTCCAAATATCTCCTTTTTCAACTTTATTTTCTTCTAATACCTTTCCGTTTGCATCAATAACTCTCACAGTTCCGTTTACCGGAATTTCAAAAGTTGTGGGATGCGAACCGTATTCTTCAGCTTTTTGAGCCATTAATCCTACATTCGAAACATTTCCCATTGTTGCGGGATTAAAAGCTCCATGAGCATTACAGTCATCAATAACAACTTGATACATAGTTGCATAGCATCGGTCAGGAATCATTGCTTTTGTATCATGAAGTTTGCCGTCAGCTCCCCACATTTTGCCTCCGTCTCGTATAACAACCGGCATTGAGGCATCAACAATTACTTTATTCGGTGCATGGAAATTTGTAATTCCGTTATCGGAATCTACCATAGCTATTTTAGGTCTTACAGAATAAACAGCATTTATATCGTTTTCAATTTCTTTTCTTTTTTCCTCCGGAAGTTGTTTTATTTTATTATAAAGTTCACCAATACCGTTATTAATATTTACACCGAGTTTTTCAATAATATCAGCATGTTTTTCAAGAACGTCTTTATAAAAAACAGAAACTGCATGTCCGAACATAACAGGATCGGAAACTTTCATCATTGTGGCTTTAAGGTGCAATGACAATAATATATCTTTGTCTTTAGCATCTTCGATTTGTTCTTTATAGAATTTACGAAGTTTATTTTTACTCATAAAAGTTGCGTCTAAAATTTCACCGTCTGATGATTTTAAACCGTCTTTCAAAATTTCGGTTTTCCCGTTTTCATCAACTAATTCAATTTTAAATTCAATTCCTTTTTCTGTAACTACAGATTTTTCGTTTCCGTAAAAATCTCCGTCATTCATATATGCAATGTGGGTTTTTGAATTTTCTCCCCAAGGTTTCATCATTTTATGCGGATTTTTCATTGCAAATTTCTTAACGGAAACAGCAGCTCTTCTGTCTGAATTTCCCTGACGAAGAACAGGATTAACAGCACTTCCCAAGAGTTTTGCAAATCGTTCTGCTAATAATTTTTCTTCTTTTGTTTCAGTATTGTCAGGATAATCGGGAATATTATATCCTTTTTCCTGCAATTCCTTTATTGCATCTTTCAATTGCGGAATTGAGGCACTTATATTCGGAAGTTTGATAATATTGGTTTCAGGTTTTTGAGTCATTTTACCTAATTCCGAAAGGAAATCTTTCATTCGTTGCTCATCCTTTAAATAATCCGGAAAAGCAGCAATAATTCTTCCCGCAAGCGAAATATCAGCAGTTTCAACATAAACATCGGCAATTTTTGTAAAAGCATTTACAATCGGTAATAAAGAATATGAAGCCAATGCCGGAGCTTCATCAGTATGCGTCCAAGTAATTTTTGAATTTGTCATTATATATTTATTAAAATAAGTTATTAATTCAGATTAAATTTCAGAACAAGTTTTTTTTGGTTTGAATATTTTTGCGAAAATAAATATTATAATCTCGCCGGCAGAATTTTTTTCAGATTTTTTAATAATCTAAATCAAAATCTTTTTTTAATTTATCAAGACTCGGGTTTTTCTTAACGAGATATTGAAATTTATCTCGATCGGTATAGAGATATTCTTCATTATTTTCAGAATTATCATCTGAGAGTTTAAATATGATATTTAGGTCTGAAATACCGGTTCGATTTCTCAGGAATGAAATTATTTTACTTTTTACAGGGATTAATGCTTGTTCTAAAGACTTATTCATTACTGTTAATTCAGCAAGTGTTTCACCTGTCATAACAAGCTTTTCAGATTTTAAAGCATTATAAAGTCGCGGTTTTTGTTCAAATTTTTCGAGTATTTCTTCCCAAGCCTTTTTAATACTGACCAATTCTTTATTAGTTTCAGATACTGCAATATCCGTATCATTTTGTTCTGTTTTCTCTTCCGTTTTACTATTATTTCCGTTAATAGAAATTCTTGATTTTCTTTGAATTATTTTCGGAGCTTCGTTTTGAATTTCCTTAGACTGTTCTTTTTTATATTCCGTTTTTTGTTCCTGCGAAACAGAAAGTTTGGCTTCCGGGTGCGAATCTTGATTTATATTTTCAGTTTTTTTTTTAGCTTCTTTTGTAATTTCACATATTTTCATTAAAGCCAATTCAACTTGAAGACGTTTATTTTTACTTGCTTTATATGAAAGGTCTGTTTGATTACTGATATCCAAAGCTCTTAATAAAAACAAAATATCGGTTTTTCGAGATTGTTCAATATATTTTTGTTTTATTCCTGAACCTACTTCAATTAATTCAACAGTTTCTTCATCTTTGCAAACCATTAAATCTCTTAAATGAGAGCTTAAACCGCTTATAAAATGATGCCCGTCGAATCCCTTATTTAAAATATCATTAAAAATAAGCAACGAATCGGAAATATTATTTTCAGTCAGAGCATTTGTCAGTTTAAAATAATAATCATAATCAAGAACATTTAAATTATCAATTGCTGCCTGATATGTAATTTTTTTACCCGTGAAACTTACAATTTGATCAAAAAATGATAGTGCATCACGCATTGCTCCGTCAGCTTTTTGAGCAATAATATTCAGAGCATCTTTATCCGCTTCCACATTTTCTTGTTCGGCAACCCAAGACAGATAATTTACGGAATCTTCAACTTTAATTCTGTTAAAATCAAAAATTTGACAACGTGATAAAATCGTCGGAATAATTTTATGTTTTTCGGTTGTAGCGAGAACAAAAATTGCATAATCCGGCGGTTCTTCAAGCGTTTTCAAAAAAGCATTAAACGCTTGCGAGGATAACATATGAACTTCATCAATAATATAAACGCTGTGTGTTCCTATTTGCGGAGGAATACGTACTTGTTCAATTAAGTTTCGAATATCTTCAACCGAATTGTTCGAAGCAGCATCCAGTTCATGAATATTATATGAGCGGTTTTCATTAAAAGCTTTGCAAGATTCACATTCGTTGCACGCTTCAAAATCAGCGGAAAGATTTGAACAATTTATTGTTTTGGCAAATATTCTTGCACAAGTTGTTTTCCCTACCCCTCTGGGTCCGCAAAAAAGATATGCATGTGCGAGTTGTTTTGTTTTAATTGAATTTTTTAAAGTTACAGTAATAGACTGCTGACCAACAACTGATTTGAAATCATGCGGGCGATATTTTCTTGCCGATACAATAAAATTTTCCATAATACGCAACAAAAATATAAAAGAAAATGCAATTTCCAATTTGAATCATTAACTGTTAAAAGTTATTTTGTCGGAAAAAATAACAGAACCGAGTCATTTTGACAGAAAAAGCACAGAGAAACAGCATTAATAATCAGGCAAATACAAAAACTGAGGATTTCATACCGGCAAGTATTTACATTTTTACGCCATTTTGTCACCAAAATATTGTTTGGAATATATTTTGAAAATATACATTTGAAAATTAAAATTTATTATTTAACTTAAAATTATGGAGGAATAAATTATGACACTTGCAAAATTTAATCAATTACCGAGTTTGTTCGACCAATTTTTTGAAAATGACTTATTTGACTGGTCGAACAAAAATTTTTCGAGCACAAATACGACTCTGCCTTCCGTAAATATAAAAGAAGGCAATGATGTTTTTGAAGTTGAAATGGCTGCACCCGGTTTAGAAAAAAAAGATTTTAACATTGAACTCAACGGTGATTTATTAACTATTTTTTCTGAAAAGAAAATTGAAAATGAAACAAAAGAAGATCAAAAATACACTAAAAAAGAGTTCAGTTATCAATCATTCAGCCGTTCGTTTGCACTTCCGAATATAACGGATAACGAAAAAATAAGTGCCAAATATGAAAACGGAATTTTAAAAGTTTTTATTCCGAAAAAAGAAGAGGCAAAACCCAAACCGGCAAAACAAATTGCTATTTCATAAAATTTGTTAAGGTGCCGGAAATTTTACCGGCACTTTTTTATTATATGAATTGTTTAACTTTTAAAAACCTGAAATTATGAAAGCATTGAAAATAAATACAAAAAAACTGCCCGATATTATTGAGAGATTTTTCGAAAAAAAACCGACAGAGCATCATAAAAATCAGTTTTATACCGATATGTTGCCTTCGGTTAATATTTCCGATGACAAAAAAGAATATAAAATGCAAATTGCTTTACCGGGTTTTGATAAAAAAGATGTTAATATAGAATTGAAAAATAATTGCGTTATTCTGACTTCGGAAAAGAAATATGAAAATGAAGAAAAAGATAAAAATTGGTTGAGAAAAGAATATTCATATTCTTCATTCAGAAGGATATTCAGGCTTCCTGAAGGTACAGACGAAGATATGATAAAGGCAAAAATGAAAAACGGAGTTTTATCTCTTACTATAGGAAAGAAAAAAGAATTTGTTAATAAAAACAAAAAAATAAGCGTAAACTGATTATCAAAATTTATTTATTAGGAAGGACAGTTGATACTGTCCTTTTTTTATTCAACTTAATTGTATGACAAATAGCAAAATATTAGTTATTTTATCATTTTTTGATACATTTGTTTCGGATTTCAAAGCAATATGGGAATAATAGCAAAGCAATCAATAAAAGGAACTTTTTACACTTATGCAGGAGCGGCGATAGGTTTTATAAATGTTGGTTTGCTTATGCCGAAATTTTTCAGGGCTGATGAAATAGGATTAATAAGTATTTTAATTTCATTTACTTTAATTTTTTCACAAATTTCCGGTTTGGGTTTTTCTGCCGTTATTACCAGAATATTTCCATGGTTTCAGGATAACGAAAAAAAACATAACGGAATACTGAGTATCGGAATTATAACTACAGGAATAGGTTTTACTATCAGTTTAATTTTAATTTTTGCATTAAAAGACTATCTGATATACAGTAAATCAGGAACATCTTCATTACTTGAAAGTAATTTTAAATACCTTCCGATTTTAGTACTTTTCTACGTATATTTTGTTTTACTGGATAACTACAATAAAGTTCTGAAAGATTCGGTTACCGGCACATTTTTGAGAGATTTTTTTGTTAGGGTATTAAATTTACTGATAATTCTATTGTATGTATTTAATATTACAGATTTTGACAATTTTGTTCTTTTGTACGTTCTGGTATATATCTCTCCTACTCTTATTATTTTTACAATTTTATTAGTCAGACGAAATTTATTAATCGGCAAAATTGACAAGAAAATATTTTCAAAACATAAAAAAGAAATGTTTTTCATAGGGTTGTTTGCAATAATCTCGGGTTTCAGTTGGATTGCAGCAGCAAATATCGATAAATATATGATAAACTACTATCTGGACTTGAGCAGTTTAGGAGTTTATACAGTGGCTTTGAGTTTCGGAGCAATGATTTCAATGCCCGCTCGTCCTTTAAGAAAAATATCTTCGATAATAATAGCTGAGTCTTGGAAAAAAAACGACAAAGAAATCATAATGCAAATTTACCGAAAAAGCAGTATTAATCTTTTTCTTCTCTCCATTTTTTTATTTATAGGAATATGGATAAATATTGATAACGTTTTTAAAATTATACCCAATTTTGCAGGCGGGAAATATGTTTTTCTTTTTATCGGAATTTCAGGAATTATTGAAATGGCTTCGGGAACTGCGGCTTTAATTATCGCAAATTCAAAATATTTCAGATACAGTGCATTTATAATGATTTTTGTAATACTACTGATTATTATCACAAATATAATTTTTATTCCTATTTGGAAAATAAACGGTGCAGCTTTTGCCTCAATGATAAGCATATTAATTGCCGTAATTATCCGTTTCTTTTTTCTGTTTTATAAATTCAGGTTTCAACCGTATAACTATAAACATTTAATAATTACGGGGATTGCCGTTTTGTTAATCATTGTTAATCATTTTTTACCCGAATTAAATAATCTTTATATTGATTTTCTTTACAGAAGCACAATAATTACTCTTATTTTTTCAATATTGATTTTAAAATTGAAAGTTTCTGACGATGTAACAAAATATTATAAAAATATAATATCACATATCGGCAATATCTTCAAAAGATAAAGGTTCCCCTTTTTCAATATCTTTTGTTGCCCGCTTTCCCAATATTTCGTAGTAATATTTCGGATGCAAGCCCAAACCCGGACGAACAGATTTTATATTATTTTCGGTAAAAATCTCTCCCTTTTTCATATCGGCAGAAACGAACAAAGAACGGCGAAATTTTGTTGCTGTTTCAATTTTCGATGTTAAATCAAAACTGCCGTTGCCTATTGCTTGTTCAATATTTCTGATTGCATCTGTCATTTGTTTAAACTCTTGAGGTTCGAGCGAAAAATCTTTATCCAGACCATTGCTGTTTCGCGATAAAATAAAATGCTTTTCAATAATCTTTGCTCCCATAACCACCGAGGCAATAGGCACTTCCGTTCCCAAAGTGTGATCTGACAAACCGACAACAATATTATATCGTTCTTTTAAACTTTGAATCTGTTTCAAATTTACTTCGTTGTATGGCGTAGGATATGCTGATGTGCATTTTAACAGAGCAATTTTATTATTTCCTGCATCAAGACAAGTTTTAACTGCCAAATCAATATCTTCGATTCTTGCGGCTCCGGTTGAAATAATAATCGGTTTCCCTGTTTCTGCACACTTTTTTATTAACGGAATATCGGTAATTTCCAAAGAGGCGATTTTATATGCAGGCACATCTATACTTTCCAATAAATTAACACTTTTTAAATCAAACGGTGATGAAAAAAAATCCATTTCTAAACTTTCCGCAAGTTTTTTCAGCGGTTTATGCCATTCCCAAGGAGTTTCGCCTTTTTTATATAAATCATACATTTTTTGTCCTGCCCACAAACTGTCATTACGTGTTTGAAACCAAGGTTTATCACTGTCCAAAGTCATACTGTCCGGTGTGTAAGTCTGCAATTTTACCGCATCGGCACCGGATTGCTTCATTGCTCTTATTGTTTCTTCGGCTAAATCGTAGTTTTGCTCGTGATTTGCAGACAATTCTGCAATGATGTATGTTCTTGAATTTTCGTTTATTTCTGTGTTGTTAATTTTCATTATTTACAGTTTTTAATAAACTATTTAATTCTTTATCGGAAAAAGCAGATAAAATAATATACCCCATTCTGTCATTTGAGTTTTTAATTATCTTATTGTTGAAATCTTTTATTTCATATTTTATTATATTCTCATTTTTTGAATTAATAAAGTTCACGGCTGATTGGTAATTCTCTGCAGTAATAAACTGAACAGCAGAATGGCGATTAAATTTTCTGACTGTATCAATTTCTTCATTTACAGACATTTTAATTACATTTAACAACATATCAATACCGGTTGACAGATAAACCAAATCAGAAGCAATGTAATCTCCGCCTAATCGAGCTCCTATTTCAACAATATAAGCTTTATTCTCTGATAAAATAATTTCTGTATGTGAACTCGAATTATCAAGATTAATCAGATTAATTAAATTAAGTGTTGTTGTTTTCAGAAGTTCGGCTTTTTGATTTGAAATATCGGCAGGAATCTTATGAGCAAATTCAACAAAATAACCATTTTTTTCGCCGGTTTTATATTTCTGTGTAATTGCAATTATGTCTGTCTTTCCGTTATAAGTTATTGCTTCAACACTAAATTCATCTCCTTTTATAAAGGTTTCGACAATTACACTTTTACTCTCGGAAAAACTTACTGTATAATCATATTCTTTTAATAATTCGTTTTGATTATTAACTTTTCGCACACCTCTGCTTGCAGAAGCATCAACGGGTTTAATAACTGCAGGAAAATCGGTTACGTTTACTAAATCTTTTTTTTCTTTAATAAAAAAATAGTCAGGATAATGTAAATTTGAGCTTTTTAATTTTTCTCGCAATAAAAATTTATTTGTACATAAATATGCAGAATCGGGACTCAATGCTTTAAGTCCGTTTTTTTCGGCAACATAAGAGACGACTCTTACAGGAAAATCGGATGTTGTAAGTATTCCGTCAATATTATATTTCAGTGCATTTTTTAATATTTCGTCTTTATCTCGAGTTGAAACAATTAATTTTAGGTCTGCAAACTCAAAACCGGGAGCAGAAGGATTGTAATCTGCAACAATTGTAAAATACCCTTCGGTTTTTGCTTTTCGGATAACCGGTGTTTGAATTTCACCGGCACCGAGAATCATTATTTTCTTTTGTTTATTCCGCATACTTATTAATTATTTCAGAAACTAAACCGGCTTTTTCTTCATTAAACCTGAAATCATTAAATAAATTTATCACTTTTGAATGAAGTAATTCGGCATTTTTACCGTTTCCTTTGCCGAAAGTACCAACCAATGAGGAATAATGCGAACTTGCGAACAGTCCGTTTTCAAAAATCTTCTTCAAAACATAAGCTTTATTATTGACAGAAATATTAAATCTCCAGTTATTATATTCATCTCCGAGATGAAATTCTTTCTTAATATTGTCTTTGTAAATATTATTTAATATTGTCTTGTGTATTTCGGCATTTTTAAGCTCATTTTTAATATCATTAAAATATTTTTCTTTTTTCAAAGTTGTTTTTTCTGCATTAAGCCATTCTGTATCAGTATATTCATATTTCATTTTAGCTTTCAAAACTTCGTTAAAACCGTTTACTAAATTCTTATGATCTTTTTCTGAATATTTCAATTCTGAATTTTCATATTTTACATTTTTTTTCAAAAAAGCAAATCCGCCGAATCCTAAATCCGTATATTTAGAATATCCGGTACTGTATAATGTAATATCTGCCTCAGTAACAGAAATTTCAGTAATCGGTTTTTTGAGACAACAATCGTTTATTATAAAAATGTTTTTATTTATTTCTTTAATATTTTCAAAAATTGTTTCAACATTTTTTTCAACACCGTATGTATGATTATATAAAACAGCAGAAATATTTTCTGAACTGTTGATAATTTTATACAATTCATTTTCATCGGGCAAATAATTTGTCAGTTTTATATCATAAAACTCAAATTTTGCTTTTGCTTTGAATAATACGGCAGGAACAATCGGACAAATATTTGCAGGTAACATTATTTTACCTTTATTTAACTTATTAGAAATAACAGTATTAAATAATATGGCAGATGCTCTGTTTTCAATTATTAGCTGCATAATTATTTTTTAATTGAATCAAGTAATTCTTTAATTTGATTAAATTTTTCGACACTAAGGTTTATTTTGTTGCCGGAAACAAGTTGTATTTTTGGTTTCATTTTTTTTGATTCTAATCCGATTTTTTTACTGATTCTATTTAATTGAAACATATAGTCAAAAATTAACTCTTCATAATTTATTTTTAATACTTTATTTTCCGGGATTTTTTTCAGTTGATTTTCAATATCATTATTAATTGCAGTAATTTGCTTTATTATTCTTTCGAAAATCGGCAAATCTTTAATATCCGGATAATTACTTGGTCTTACACCAAAAAGTTCATTATTATTACCAAACAATTTAACACCTGACAAATATGAAGATTGAACATTGTAAATTAAATTACGTTTTAAAAAAATAAACACAGAATCCGGAAAAATTTCATGCAGTTTTTCAATATGATAATCTAATTGAATTAAATTCTTAAAAATCAAAGGCTTATTATCAATGCTTTGCCAAGCAGCAAGTTGTTTTTCTAAAATGGAATAATCTGTTTCTTCGTATTTTTTTTCTTCCCAACTTTCCGGAGGAAACCATTTTTTCCAAAAATACCCAAATTCGTGAGGTCCTTCTAAACCGGAAGTATAGCCTAAATCCGAATTTAAATCAACAGCTTTTTGATTAATATTTTGCGAAAGCGATTTAAACAAAACAGCTCCGATATACGGTACATTCCAATACCGTGCAATAAAATTATTAGGATATGACAATTCAAAATATTGTGTCAGCAGTTGCATTAACAGTGTGGTGCCGGAACGCTGAGCACCGACTATAAATATCACGGGAAGTTTTGGTTTATCAAAATCTTTTATTAATTCTGATTCTTTTGAAAAAAGAGTCTTGTTCATTTCCGACAAAACAAATTCCTGTATGGTATCTTTTTTATATTTCGTTGTTCTTTTTTCGTCTGAATTAATCATATAACAAAAATAATATTTTAAATCCTAATAATTGCATTAACAACATTGTAAATACCGTTAACATCAATTTTTGAAAATAAATTATTAATAATTTCGGAATTATCGTGTTGTAAAATTGTTTCGATTTTTCTTTCAATATCCGGATTAAATAAAATTGAAACATCACCTAAATAAATTCCTAATTTATCGTTACCCAAAAATTTACCTCCTACATTTTCTCTTTCTGTAAAACCCGTGATAACATTCAGCGATTTAAGAACACCGGCTTCCCACACTGTTAATCCTCCGGAGTTAAATACAATATCGGATTCTGCCAAAAGACAAGGCATTTCGGGAGTGTTTTGATAAATTTCGGTATTTACCGGAGTTTTTGATGCCGATTCTTCAATTTCTTTACGAAACTTATACATTGCCCCCAAAACAATAATTATTTTTTCGGGTTTATTTTTTAAATTAACTAATATTCTATAAACCAACGAAGTACGATTAGGTTTATCGACACCGCCGAATGTAATTAAAACGGTTTTCTTTCGTAAATGTGTTTTATATTTCTCGGGATTTTGTAATATATTTCGATAAGCGTTATTTAATATAACATTTTCCGGACCCAAAAGTTTAAGAGTATAATCTTCACAGGAATATTTCTGCGATAAAGCCATAATATTCTGATTAAGAATAATATCCGCATAATAATGATACTTATTATAAAACGTAATCATCATTAATTTTGTTCCGGTTTTTCTTATTTTTGTTTGAAATATTTCAGAATAGAATTCTTCTTTATCACTGTCAATAATTAATATATTATTTGTTGTTTCAGTTACAATTTTCATTATTTGATTCAATTCCGAATTACCGCCTGCTACATTTAAGACTTTATAATTTTTCAGGATAAGTTTTCTTTGATAATTTTCCGGAACGGTATTACAAATAAAACAGATATTAATGTTTTTTTCTGCCAATTTATCGGCTAATATTTCGGTTCTTACGAGATGTCCCGTACCGATTGTGCTGTTTGCATCAACTCGTATATAACAATTTTCAATCATCTGCCGAAAAGTAATTTATATTTTAACTCCGCAAGTTTCCAATCGGTTTCGTTATCAATATCCTGTGCTTCGAGTTCGGATATTTCAAAAGCTCCTTTGTTTCCGGATAAATCTCTGTTACCTTTTATCCAATAAAATTGTCCGCTGTCGTGGTATGCCGGTTCCAAATCCTGCGAACGTTTTTTAAAATCTTCGGGATTGAAAGGCAGAACTTCGTTTTTTTTCGTCAGACGGAATGCTCGTTGAACGGGAAAACTGAATTTTACTATCGGTCTGACAGAATCGAAACTGCTGTTTTTAAGCATATTCAAACCTTTTAATAAGTTTTCAGGTTTTATTAAAGGTGCAGTAGGCAAAATAAGACAAACAAAATCAAATGTTTCATTTTGTTCTTTGTATTTATTAAGTACTTCTTTGAGAACATCGTTTAAGGGAGCTGTATCATTTGCTGTTCCTTTTGTTCTGAAAAAAGGAACTCTTGCACCGCATTTAAGGGCAATTTCAGCAATTTCTTTATCATCGGTGGATACCATTACTTCTTCGAACAAACCTGAGTTTAGGGCAATTTCAACAGAATAAGCAATTATGGGTTTACCCGAAAATAATTTAATATTTTTCTTCGGTATTCTTTTGCTTCCGCCGCGTGCGGGTATAATTGCCAGAGCTTTCATTTAAAAAATTCTGAGATTTTATCAATTACATAATTTTGTTCATCGTCAGTTAAAGTCGGATACATCGGCAAACTTAATGCACTTTCGTAATATGCCTCAGCAACGGGAAAATCTCCTTTCCGCCAACCGAATTTTTTGTAATACGGCTGAAGATGCACGGGTATATAGTGTACTTGGGTAAAAATATTGCTTTCTTTTAAAAAATTATAAAGTTCTTTTCTCTTTTTAATTCTGATTATGAATAAATGGTATGCATGATACACATCATCTGCAACAAAAGGTATTTTTATTTGTTCAATATCTTTAAAAGCCTCATTGTATTTTTCAGCAATTTTATTTCGTTTTTTAACATTTTCTCCGGCTCTTTTTAATTGTGAAATTCCCAATGCACAATTCATATCGGATAAACGATAATTGTAACCTAGTTCTTGCATTTCATAATACCATCCACCGTGATTTTCTTCTAATATATCAGTATCTTTTGTAATTCCGTGCGAGCTTAAAAGTTTAAGTTTTTTGTATAATTTTTCATTATTTGTCGTAACCATACCGCCTTCTCCGGTTGCTATGTGTTTTACGGGATGAAACGAAAAAATCTGTAAATCGGAATAGGCTCCGTTACCGCAATATTGTTTTTGTTTTTTGCTGTCGGTAAAATATGCTCCCGGAGCATGGCAAGCATCCTCTGTAATCCAAAGATTATATTTTTCGGCAATTTTCCTTAACTTTTCAACATCAACGGGGTATCCCGCTAAATCTACGGGTATTATGCCGGAATAAGTTCCTTTCGGACTGTTTTTAAGTTTTTGTTCTAATTTATTTAAATCTAATGTATAGGTTTTCTCATCAATATCAGAAAAATCGACCTCTCCGCCGCAATACAAAACCGAATTTGCACTTGCAACAAATGTTATCGGCGAGCTTATAACTTTATCTCCGGGTTTTACATTTAACGCTAAGTTACAAAGATGTAAAGCATCGGTTCCGTTTGTTACGGCAACAGCGTATTTTGCACCGATATATTGGGCAAAATTTTCTTCAAATTCTTTAACCTTCGGTCCTTGCGTTAAAAAATCTGATTTTAATACTTTTACAACTTCATCAATATCCTCATTCGTAATATTTTGTCTGCCGTATGATATAGATTTCATTATTAAATTTTAAAATTCGGATCAACATATTTTTTTATTTGTTCACGTATATCTTCAGCCGTAATCCATTCTTTATTATTATACGAATTGTAAACAAATCCGGGTTCTACTTCTTCGGCTTGATAGTATTCTGCATATTTCTTTTTCTTCTCTGCATCGAAAGGCGGTAAAATGATATAATAGTCCTTGGTTTCCAGGGTATTAAATGAATCACTAACGGTAATCATTTCTTCATGAAGTTTTTCGCCCGGACGAATACCGATATCTTCTAATTCGCAATCAGGACAAACAGCTTCGGCAACTTCCGTAATTTTATAAGAAGGTATTTTGGGCACAAATAATTCCGAACCGATTGCCTTTTCAAGAGCAAACATAACGAGTTTTACAGCTTCGTCAAGTGTAATGTTAAATCGAGTCATTCTCAAATCGGTTATCGGTAATTTTTTTGATTTTCTGATTTTCATAAAAAACGGAATTACGGAACCTCTTGAACCGAGCACATTACCGTAGCGAACAGCAGAAAAAGAAATATCTCGTTTTCCTTTCATATTGTTTGCGGCAATAAACAATTTATCAGAAACAAGTTTTGTGGCTCCGTAAAGATTTATAGGAGCAGCAGCCTTATCGGTTGAGAGAGCGACTACTTTTTTTACTTGGTTATTCAGTGCGGCTTCAATAATTGATTCAGCACCCAAAATATTCGTTTTTATAAATTCCATCGGATTATATTCCGCGGCAGGAACTTGTTTCAATGCTGCGGCATGAACAATATAATCAATTCCTTCGCAAGCCCGATTAAATCTTTCTTTATCTCTGATGTCACCGATAAAGTATCTGATTCCCCGAAATTTTGATTTGGGAAAATCTTGTGCCATTTCAAATTGTTTTAATTCATCTCGTGAATAAATAACCAGTCTTTCTATATCAGGAAATTTATCCAATAGTGTTTTTACAAATTTTTTTCCGAAAGATCCAGTTCCGCCGGTTATTAAAATTGATTTATTTTTGAAATCTAACATATTTTTCGTGTCTATTAATAAATTCAAAGTATAAAATATTTAATAAATAATTATCATTGAAAGAAGTTGTTAAAAATTACTATTTCCTTTAATAAGGATACCACTTTTTAACAATTTGTCAATATTGTCAATTAATATATTATAGTTAACATTACTTTTATTTGCAATATCAATTAAATCATTCTTCCCATCTGATTGATTTAAAAGCCACATAGTCCCTTCGATAATCTTTTTTAAACCTTTGCCTCCCATAGTGGGGTATAAACCTCGTTTACCAAGTTGTGGCTCACAATAGGGCATTTTATTGATATATTTAAAGTTGTATTCGATTACTTTAAAAATATCTAAATATTTTTTTATTGAATTTTCTAATGCTTCAAAGTTTATAAAATCTTTGTTATCTCCGGAGGTATGATATTCAGGATAAATACCGTACATAGTTCTCATTAACGAACCAACGGGTAAATTAAATCCGGGTGAACAATATTGACGTTCATCACTTCCCATAGGAAAAAAATCTATTATATTATAATTTTTTTCTGATTGTTTTAAAACTAATTCCGAAGCTCTGTCAGCTAAAGAATTTCCCATTCTGCTTTTTTTATAGGTAAAGTTACCATTATCACCTATGCATGTTACTACATATCCTGCGATAAGTTTCTGTTTTAGATTGTCACCATACATTGATAAATAACATATACTACCTATTGTTTCAGGTAAAAATAAAAAACGATAAGTGTATTTTCTGTTTTTTATTTTTAATAATTCATTATACAAGAAGCTTGTTACCAAAGGCCCTGATAATTCATTACTTGCCATAGAAGGGTGACAAATATAGGTAGATAATAATATTTCTTTTTTAGATTCACCTTTAAGAACAGCATCTCCAATGGTCATTGAGCCATCGTAATCTAATTGTGAATCTATAAAAATATGATAAGTATCCTCTTTAAGAGATTCTAATTGATTATGACTCATGCAAAAACCATATCTTTCTTTGTAATAAGATGTTACATAAGGTATTAAACCGGGTTGTTCAGGTAATGTTTTTGTTATGGATTTAAGCTCTTCTAAATTAATTTTTTTGTTTATTGGGGTTGAATAACCTATAACATGAAGATTGTTTTCTGCAAAATCTATTATTTTTTCGCCTCTAGAGTTTCTTATCCATGCTTCTTTTATTTTCCATTCAGGTGGTACGGTCCAATCAAAACACTTTGTTCCGGAAGGTATTTCTTGTATTTCAAGCGATTTAACTATTTCTGATAATATTTTTAAAGTTTCTCTATTGCCATCACCTGTTAAACTTCTGTTAATTGGCCATAATCTGTCAAAATATTTTTCTATTTGGTTTTTCATTATTCCATCGTTATTGTTTTTTCGGAAATAATATCTTTGCTTCTCCAGATATTACTAATTCTTTTTTATTATTCTTACATTCTGTAGTAAAAATACCTATATTTTTCTCGCTATCATACTTTATTAATGTAACAGTGGCTGTAATTTCTTCATTAAAGTAAACAGGTTTAATAAAATTACATAATTGAGATAAATATATACTTCCTCTACCCGGATAGATTGTTCCAAATATTGTTGAAAACATACTACTAACGTATAACCCGTGTACAATTCTTTTTTTGAAGAAACTTTTAGCAGCATAATTTTCATCAATATGTATAGGATTATTATCATCAGAAATATTTGCAAATATTTTTACATTTTCTTCTGTAAAATTTTTTGAATAGTTTGCTGATTTTCCTATTTTGATTTCATTGTCCATAATTATTCTTTTTTAATCGAATAAATAAAATTAATTGCATTACCTTCTTCAATCTTTTTTTCTACTTCATTATAAAAATCATTAAATTTTATAGTTCGCATTCCTAATCCTTCATCAAATTTATCACCTTTATAAAACCCGTTCTCCCATAAATAGTCCATCATTCTATTAACATCTGTTGTTATCCCTTTTTCAAGATTTCTAACATATAAAGCATATGTTTTTTTGTTTTTATTTCCTGTTTTATCAAAATAATCTCCGGTAAATTCTTTATAATAACGATATTCAACTTGTTTTTGTTCCTCTACAAAGTGATAGCTTGTCATAGATCTTTGATCAGATAAACCAATAATTGCAATCTTACCATTTAATTCTTTAATTTTTGCAAAAGGTGAATCTTTACCATAACCACTATAATTATCAATATTTGCAAATTCATTTGACTTTTTACCAATTACTGCAAAAGAATAGATAGGATGTCCGGTTCTAATTGATGATTTATCTAACCTCGCTATTTCAGTTAACATGCCCATATGTGAAGGAGTATTTATAATATCAAAAGTTTTGGTTTTAGGAAAATCAAAATTAAACAACGGTAGTATCAATGTACCATTAGAACCTAGTGAATTTATTAATGAATCATAGACAATATGCGGTGTAATAACAATGTTCTTTCTGTTTTTAACTTCATTTATTAATCTTTTCAGAGATGAATGAACCAATAATACATCACCCTTATTAATACCACATCTTTTCCATTCTTTAGATAAATAACTAATTATTTCTTCTTTATTCATAATTTTTATTTTATAATAAATATTATTTTCTCACTGAATCTTGAACTAATCCTATTAAATTATATTTGGATATTTTTATAGATTATTGTTCTTCCTCCAATAGAGTCTGTACCTCCTGTTATTAATTTATTGTTTAAATCTACCATGTTTTTATTATTATTTTTTGATGCTCAAAAATACAATAATAATTTGTTATTATTGGAGTCTAACCAATAATTAAGCAACACTGTTTGTTAAATAATAAAAAATATTAATTTGTTGTTAAGAAATATTTTTTAAAATCATATTCATCTTATTGAATTTTCAAACGAAACACAGTATAAACTTAATGAATAACAATTTTTTCTTATATAATTGTTTTAATTATTCTCGCGTTTAGTTTTTTCATAAATTCATAAATATTATTTTCTTTATGAAAATCATCTAAATAACTAAAATATTTATTCTTCACAAACTCAATATTTTTCAGCTTAAACCTGTCAAAAAGCCAAACTGTCTTTTTAAACTTCGGAAGTTTTAAAAATAATGATTTAATATAGAAAATGCTGCCTGTTTTCAATAAAAGATATCTGAAAAAATACAAATAATTTATTTTAATCTTATGCTTTTGCCCGGGTTTAATTTTTTTTACGGTTTGATTCAAATAATAGCCTGCTCTGATATGGTTAAAACCATCACCGAATCCGATGACATCTTTTATAATTTGTTTACGTGCTTCAATTTTATTTTGTTCAAACATTTCAGAAATTTGTCCTGTTGAGTAAAATTCGTTTATTTTAGCTTGAAATTCATAATAAGATTTAACGATAACAGTTCCTTTATAATTTATATCTCTTACAAAATTGACATCCGGATTAATAAAAATCGTAGGGATGTCTTTCATCATCCATGCTTCAATGGTTGTGGTTGATTCAAAAGCTGTCCAAATATCCGAAACACTTATTAAAGTATGAACAGCTTCTTCGTTTCTTAAATACAAAACGTTCGGATATTGCTCAAGATTTATCATTTCATTATTATCTCTTTGAGTTAAGTGCGGATGTATTTCGTTCGGATGCCTTTTTAAAATAAATAATGTATCGGGGTTATTTTCAATTGCTTTTCTCAAAATATCCTCAATTAAGGTTTGCTGCTCATGCATCCATTTTATTCTTGCTTCGGCATTTTCTTTATGCGTATTCCTGATTTCTGTTAATCCTGAAGAATTATGTAATTTCCCGAAAGCCCAACCGGCATATCCGATAACCTTTTTAAATTTCTCTAAATTGTATCTTTTTAAAAATGATTCTTTTGTTTCAAATTTATAAATTTTATATCTGTCAAAACCGGTTGCTCCGGTAAGAACCATTTTATCAGCATAACGGGGCAGTTCTTTTAATAAAAAATCTTTTGTTCTTTGTGACCAGAGGCATACGTATTCCTGATAAATAATTTTATCGGTATTATAACCCCAATAATTAAATGTACCGTTTGTTCTGAAATTCCCTTCAGAAATTAAAGCAAATACTTTAATCCCGTTTTCAGAGGCATATTTTGCGATTAAATGATGATTTTCGGAACCGATGGTATTTGCTAATATAACCAAGTCAGGTTTTGCTCTTCTGATTTTATCAATATCAAAAATAAAGGCATTTTCTGTTACGGCATTTAAATACTTTTCGGCATAATAAAGAACCGGCATCAGAATTTCAAAGTCACGCCCTTTATCATTGTCGAAAAAACACAGAATATGTATTTTCTCAGTTTGTAATTTCATCAAGGTATTCTGCAATTAATTTTGTTTGATTTTCATTTGTAAATTCACTAATATCCGTAATATTATTCTTTTTAAAATGATTAAAATTATCTTCAATAAACTGTCTTACATCCTGATAATTACTATATTTAAAAATTTTTCCGGAATTTGTTTTTCTTATAATATCAGCAACATCTCCGTCTTGCGGTCCGTAACACAATATGGGAACCCGAGCTCTCAGATATTCATATAACTTTCCGGGAATTCGACCTTTAGCATTTTCGGCTTTATTAACAGGCAGCAATAAAATTTTGGAAGATATATTTAGGCTCAAAGCATCTTTTCTGGGAATATTTCCTTTTTCAATATAATTGTTCTGTAAACCGTTTTTTTTAATACTTTCTCGTACAGATTCATCAACGGGTCCGGCAAAAATAAGTTTTAATTTTTGTTTAAATTCTTTATTTTCGTCACATATATTTTTCAAAACTTTAAAAAATATATCGGGATTTCTGTCTTGACTTAAAATTCCGGTATGAGATATTATAAAATCGTCATTTTCCTGATAATCAATATCTTTAAAATCATCTTCATCATATCCGTAATAAATAACACTGATATTTCGGGCTCCGATACTTTCTAAATCTTTCAGCCAGGAAGGACTTGCAATTGTTATTTTCGATGCAATTTTAAATACTTTTTGCTCTGTTTTTCGATGTTTTTTGTCTGCAAACTTTGTTAATTTAAATAACTTATAATAATCAACCTGAGTCCAGGGATCTTGAAAATCAGCAAGCCACGGAATATTAAATTTTTCAGACAATCGCATTCCGATTACGGTATTTGTATGCGGCGGTCCGTCTGTTAATATTGCATCAACAGGATTGTTTTTAATAAATTCAGACAAGAATTTTACTGTTGGTTTTATCCATAAACACCTGGCGTCCGGAATGAAAAAATTCCCTCTGACCCAAACAGCAAAATTATCAATAATTGATTTTTTTGTATTATTTCCGTATAAAGGATTATTTGTATCGTTTTTTTTTCGTCCGGATAATAATTTAAACAGTTTAAAAGGTTCAACAATTTTTGTCTTAAGAATTTTCAGGTCATCCGGAATGTCTTTTAAATTATCACTGTCCAAATACAAATAATCAGCTTTGACGGGTACGCAAACAATCGGTTCCCAATTAAATTTTCGCAAATATTTAACAAATTTCAAAATCCTTAACGGACTGATTCCTCCCGCAGGAGGCCAATAATAACTGATTATCAGAACTTTTTTTCTTTTTCCTGACGAATCTGTTTCTGCATTATTCATCCGTTGGTATTTTTTGAATACGCTTTTTCTTATAAATAACAAACAATCCTCCGAGGATAAACAACACAAACAGTACAGACCCTGTCAGAGATACAGTATTTCCTATTTTCCATATTGAGGGTTCAAATTTAAATTCAATTTTATGTATTCCTGCGGGTATTTTCATGGCACGTAAAATATAATCTGCTCTGAAATGCGGTGCCGGTTTTCCGTCAATATATGCTTGCCAACCTTTTGCATAGTAAATTTCTGAGAAAACAGCTAATTGATTACTGTGAGTGTTCGTTTTATAAGACAAATAATTCGGTTTATAATCTGTTAGTGAAATTGTTGCAGCACTGTCTAATCTGAATTTAAAGTAATTTTCTTTAAATTTTTCATCAACTACGGCTGTCAGTTCCGGATTAAATTTTTGAACTGATTTAATTTCTTCATCAGCATTCTGTACCGATTTTATATAACTGACAAACCAGGCATTTCCTAATCTGAAATTATTCATTAAAGGTAAAGTATTAGGATCAATTATAATGTATTTTGTATTTAACATATTTAAGCCCGATAATTGCGATAAAACAGATTGAACATCTTGTTCTGTTACTTCCTTCTGTTGAAGCGTTTTAATTAAGTATGACATTTCAGGTTGCAATACTCTGTCAATAATATCCTGATACCTTCTTAATTTTGCACCATGGTAACCGCCTATTGATTTGTGGAAATATGACGTACTCGCATCATTGAATGTGCTTACCGTAAGATTCAGTACTCTGAAATCTTTATCTGTATCTTTCAGAATAAATTTATCAGCTTGGCTCTCAATAAAAGGTTGCTTTTCTTTTCTTGCAGAAACAAAATCTTCACTGTTTAAATATCTGCTGTCAACACCTGCAAGATCAGCTAATACAGCAAGTCCAATAATTAAAAGAAATATTTTTTTATTAATTTTTTGTTTTACAAAAGCCCATATAGCAGCAATTCCGATAAAAATAAAAATTAAAGACCGTAAAATATCAGAATAAAATAAAGATGCTCTGTCTTTTTCTAACGCACTTACTAATTCTTTAGGCCAATTTTGAAACATTTGTGCATCAGATGCAGATTTAAATGACAAAACACCCGGAATAAGTAAGAATAAAAATATACCGCCTAAGATTATTGAAGACCATTTTAATGCTTTGAATATTTCCTTTTTATCAATTTTGTCTTCAATAATATTTTTCAGAGCCAAAATTCCCAACAGCGGAATTGTAAATTCAGCTATTACCAATATCATTGAAACCGTTCTGAACTTATTGTACATCGGAAAATAATCCAGGAATAAATCAGTCAGAGGCATAAAATTTTTGCCCCAAGCTAAAAATATTGACAATAAAGTTGCAGAAAAAAGCCACCATTTAATATTCCCTTTTACCAAAAACATCCCCAAAACAAACAAAAAAATCATCAGAGATCCAATGTAAACAGGACCGGAAGTAAACGGCTGAGGTCCCCAGTATAAAGGCAAGTTTTTAATAATATTATCAGGATTCGGTGCACCGAGTTTTTTTAATGTTTTATATGTTTCCGATTCTTTTGATAATTCTCCCGTTGATGCACCGCCCATTAAATCGGGAACCAATAAATTAAAAGTTTCTAATTTTCCGTAACTCCAAGCTGTTGCATAATCTTTATCCAAGCCTGAAGTTTTATTATGCTGATTATCTGCGAGTTCCGATTTTCCTCTGATAGAATCTTCTCCGTAATCATAGGTCGTAATAATTTGTGAGAAATTGGTTGAAACTGCAAGTAATGCACCGATAAAAAGAAAACCGGAAGCTTTAAAAAAATTATTCCAAGTTTTTTGCTTAATTGTATAAATAAATTCAAATATTAAATACACTAAAATAATAAGTAATGTATAATAAGTTATTTGCAAATGATTTACGAGTAACTGTAATGCAAGAAACACAGTTGTAACAAGAGTTCCCGTTAAGATATCCTTTCTGTATGCATGATAAATTCCGGCAATTACAGGAGCCATAAATGCCAAAGCTATAACTTTTGTAATATGCCCGGCTTCAATTATTATAAAAAAATAGGATGAAAAACCGAAAGCAATTGCTCCGACAATACTCAGCCATGGATCGACACCAAAGAGTAACAAAGCAATAAAAAATCCAAGTAAAAGCATAAAAACAAAACTTGCCGGCCTCATTTTATGATTAAAATCCAATATTTTATACAGATATCTATTTACGTTTGAAGGAGCATAATTTGTTACTAAATATGTCGGCATACCTCCGAACATTGAATTTGTCCAAAATGAATGTATTCCGGTTTCTTTTTGATATTTATTTATTTCGTGAGACCCTCCTATCCAAGTTTTTTTATCGTGCTGAATTAACTTTTTCCCTTCCAATTGCGGGTAAAAATATGAGAATGATAAAAATAAGAAAAGTATTATTCCTACAATATACGGCAAATATTTATTGTTCTTTTTACTCATTTTATTCTGTTTATAAAAGTTGATTAACAAAAGATATTAAAAGTACAAATGTAGTATTATTAAAAGATATTTTAAAATAAATTACAAAATTTCAACAATTAAACTTTTTGTTTGTCCCTTTAGTTTAACTCCTTATTTTTGTATAAAATTTTAATATGAAAACAGCAGTTATCGGGTTCGGAGCCGCAGCCATCGGATTTATTGAACGATTAAAAGGAACAGAACATGAAATTCATGTTTACGAAAAAGGAAAAGATATTTACTCTTCAAGTATTTCAGGTATCAGAGCTGACGGTAAATTGTTTGTTTCGAAGGAAATGGGCGGAAATATTGATATTGATATAAATTTGCAAAAAAAACTGGTAGATTATTACATTGAAAAATCAGGCAGCAACGAATATGAAACAGGAAAATCTTTTAAAACACAAGAATATTACGAAACTTTTTATAAAGAAGGATTTCTGCCCGTTAAATCCGATTTTTATCATTTGGGAACCGACCAATTAAAAAAAGTCCTTTATAATATTTTTGAAGAATTTAAATCATATAAAAACATATATTTTCATTTTAATCATAAAGTAAAAGAGATACATTTTGAGGATAACGGACTTGTTATTGACGGAAATGATTTTTATGATTTTGTTTTGACAGCAGTCGGCAGAAGCGGTCATAATTTAATAAAAAATATTATCGAAAAACATCCGGATTTAATTTTAAATAACAAGAATCTTGATTTGGGAATTCGCTACGAAATCCCCGACCATATTGTTGCCGACTTAAATAAAGAAATGTATGAATTTAAGATAAAATACAAAAGCAGAACGGGTTACATGGTCCGAACATTTTGTAATAATCCTTCGGGTTATGTTGTCAGAGAAAATTACGGTGATTTTGTAACGGTAAACGGTCATGCAAAGCTCAAAGAAAAAAGTACTAATACAAACTTTGCAATTCTGACAACCGTTGAACTTACTCAACCGTTTAATGATCCTACCGGTTTTGGCTCATACATAGCCAAATTATCAAATCTGCTTGCCGGAGAGGATAAAGTTATTTTGCAGACGTATGCAAAATTCAAAAACTCTAAAAGATCAAAACATTTATACAGAGTGCTGCCTACACTTTCTCCCGAACATTATATTTTAGGTGATGTAAACTTAGCATTTCCTCGCAGAATTATTGAAAGCATTATTGATTTTATTGAAAATTTAGAAAAAGTTATTCCCGGAATTGCTGCTGATGATAATTTAGTTTATGCACCTGAAATAAAATTTTATTCTAATGTTTTAGATAATAAAAAATTCAATAATTTAAAATTCGGAGGAGACTGCTCGGGCTTAACACGTTCCATCATATATGCAACAGCCCACGGTTGGATGATTGCCGATGAGATTGAAACAAAAAAGAAATAACATCTTATTTCTCGACAACATCTGTCGTAAATTTCTTTGCATTTCTTTTTTCAACACGTTTTGAAATTCCGATACCGATTTCATACAAAAGCCACAAGGGCAAACTCACTAAAATTTGAGAAAAAATATCGGGAGGTGTAATTATTGCCGATAAAGCTAAAATAACAACCAAGGAATGTTTTCGATATTTTTTTAAAAATTTCGGTGTAACCAAACCGATTTTACTTAAAAAGAAAATGAGTACAGGTAATTCGAAAACAACGGCAGATGCCAAAACAACAGAAGTAAATGTTTGAATATAAGAATTTAAGTTAATTTTATTGACAACTTCAACACTAACATTATAATTGCCCAAAAAATTCATAGATAAAGGAACAATAATATAATAACCGAATAATGCACCGAGTGAAAATAATATTGAAGCAAAAAATACAGCCCCTCTGCTGTGATTAATTTCTTTCTTTTTCAATGCCGGTTTCAAAAATTTCCAAAACTCATTAAAAACAAAAGGAAAAGCAATTATCAAACCGATAATTAATGAAACAGTAATATGAGTCATAAACTGACCGGTCATTTTAATATTAATAATACTGAACGGTTTTTGATTAATACAAAGAGAATTCGTTCCCAAAAAATCACCCAATCGACACATTGTTCTGTTTGTAATAAAACTCGGCATTTTAGGTGCTAATAATATATTATTAAAAACAAAATCTTTAAAGAAAAATGCTGCAAAAGCAAATATGATAATAAACAAAATTGAACGTATTAAATGTTTTCTTAAAGCGTCTAAATGTTCCAAAAATGACATTTCGTTCGGTTTTTTCTTTCCCATTATTAAATTTTTGTTCCTTTTTAAATTTTATAAGTCCCTTTTATACAAAGCCTTCTTTTAACATATCATGAATATGAACAATTCCCAAATATTGTTCTCCTTCAGTAACAATTAAAGATGTGATATTATTTTTTCGCATTATTTCAAAGGCATTAATTGCAAAAGCATCCGAATTGATTGTTTTCGGATTTTTACTCATAATATCTTCTGCCGTAATATCTTCCAGGGAATTTGTTTTAGCTAACATCCTTCTTAAATCACCGTCAGTAATAATGCCTGCCAAATTATTTTTTTTATCTAATACAGCCGTCGCACCCAGTCTTTTTTCAGAAATTTCAATAATCACTTCTTTTAGTTTATCATCCGTAAGAACTTTCGGAGCTTCATTTATTGTATATAAATCACTAACTCGCATATAGAGTTGTTTTCCCAATGCACCTCCGGGATGAAATTTTGCAAAATCTCGGTCAGAAAAGTTTCGAGCATCTAACAAACTGACTGCCAGAGCATCTCCCATAACAAGTTGTGCGGTAGTGCTGGAAGTAGGCACTAAATTATTCGGACACGCTTCAGATTCTATAGTTGTTCTGATTACATAATCAGCTTGTTTAGCCAAAAACGAATCGACATTAGAGACAAAAGCAATTAAAATATTACCGAACTTCTTTATATAAGGTACTAAAACTTTTATTTCCGGAGTGTTTCCGCTTTTTGACAAACAAATTACAATATCTTCAGGTTTTACAATACCCAAATCACCATGAATAGCATCGGCAGCATGCATAAAAACCGAAGGAGTTCCCGTAGAATTTAAAGTCGCCGTAATTTTTTCGGCAATAATTGCACTTTTACCAATTCCGGTAACAATAACCCTTCCGTTACTCTCTTGAATAAGATTTACACATTTTGCAAACGTTTCATCAATAAATTCAATAAGTTTTGAAACAGATTCCGATTCTTTACGTATAACTTTGCGTGCTGTTTTAATAATTTGCTGTATATTTTTCACGTTTTTTTTATATTTTTTTGCAAAATTAATTTTTTGTGTAATTTTATTCTTAATTTAGCTACAAATATATATTAAATATGTTTCAAACAATATTAAAATTTAAAGATACGACTGTTAAAAATGGATGTTAAAAATTTAGATCTGAGTAAAATACTCCGAAAGAACTTCGGCTTCGACACATATAAAGGAGAGCAGGAAGAAATTATTAAAAATGTATTAAACGGGAAAGATTCTTTTGTATTGATGCCGACAGGCGGAGGAAAGTCATTGACTTACCAACTCCCTTCGTTAATTATTGAAGGGACAGCAATAGTCGTTTCTCCTTTAATTGCATTAATGAAGAATCAGGTTGATGCTATGAGAGGCTACAATCAAGATGATTCTATTGCACATTTTATGAATTCATCGTTGAATAAAACACAATTAAAACAAGTAAGAGATGATGTTACAAAAGGCAAAACTAAGCTTTTATATGTTGCTCCCGAATCACTGACAAAAGAAGAAAATGCTGCTTTTTTAAAAACCATAAAAATATCATTTTATGCAATAGATGAAGCACACTGTATTTCGGAATGGGGTCATGACTTCAGGCCCGAATACAGAAAAATAAGACCTGTAATCGATAAAATAGGCAGAGCTCCGATTATTGCACTTACTGCTACGGCAACGCCGAAAGTACAGCATGACATTCTTAAAAATTTAGATATTTTAGATGCAACAATTTTTAAAGCATCCTTTTACAGATCTAATTTATATTATGAAGTTCGCCCCAAAGTTAAACCCGAAAAACAAATTATCCGATTTATAAAAGAGAATAAAGGAAAATCAGGTATTATTTATTGTTTAAGCAGAAAAAAAGTTGAGGAACTTGCAGAAGTTCTTCAAGTTAATGATATTAAAGCACTTGCATATCATGCAGGAATGGATTCAAAGACACGTTCCCGACATCAGGACATGTTTTTAATGGAAGAAGTTGATGTAATTGTTGCCACAATTGCGTTCGGAATGGGTATCGACAAACCCGATGTTCGATTCGTTATTCACTACGATATACCAAAGAGTTTGGAAGGTTATTATCAAGAAACCGGAAGAGCAGGAAGAGACGGCGGCGAAGGAAAGTGTATTACTTTTTACAGCTATAAAGATATTCAAAAATTAGAAAAATTTATGCAGGGCAAACCTGTAGCCGAACAGGAAATAGGAAAACAACTTTTGCTCGAAACAATTGCCTATGCCGAAACTTCAGTATGTCGTCCTAAAATTTTATTAAATTATTTCGGCGAAAAATTAGAAGAAGACTGCGGCAATTGTGATAACTGTTTAAATCCGAAGAAAAAATTTGAAGGTAAAGATTATATTCTGAAATTCTTAAAAGCAGTAGAATCATTAAACGAACAATACAAAAGCGACCACATAGCCAATATTCTTACCGGAAATGCTACTTCTGCAATTAAATCATTCAAAGACGATCAATCAGAACTTTTCGGTTCCGGAGATGAAAAAGATGAGAAATTTTGGGAATCAATAGCAAGACAGGCATTAATCAACTATTTTTTAGAAAAAGATATAGACCAATACGGGATTTTAAAATTAACAAAAATCGGAAGAGCGTTTATTAAGAAACCGCATCATATAGAAATTTCGGAAGCACACCGCTATGAAGAAGGTGAAGAAGGTGATGAAGATATTCAATTAAATCACGGAAGCGGAAGCGGTGCCGGCGATGAAATTCTTTTCAAAATGCTCAGAGGTCTGAGAAAAGACCTTTCTAAAAAAATGGAAGTGCCTCCTTATGTTATTTTTCAAGACCCTTCATTGGAGGATATGGCAACAAGATACCCCGTAACACTTGACGAATTAACTTCGATACAAGGCGTAGGGCACGGAAAAGCCATAAAATACGGACAAGAATTTGTAAAACTTATTGCAGAATATGTTGAAGAATTTAATATCGACAGACCACAGGATTTAATTGTTAAATCAGTTGTAAAAAAATCCGGCGTAAAAGTATATATCATTCAAAATATTGACAGAAAAGTAAACTTAGAAGATATTGCCAAAACAAAAGGACTGTCTGTCAGTGAATTACTTACAGAAATTGAAGCAATTATTAATTCCGGAACCAAACTTAATATTGATTATTATATTGAACTCACAATTGATGAAGAAAATATTGATGATATTTATGACTATTTCTCAGAATCTGAAACCGATTCGGTGCAAGATGCCCTCAAAGAATTAGGTGAAGAGAATTTTACCGAAGAAGAAATTCGTTTGGTAAGAATAAAATTTATGTCTGAAATGGCAAACTAAAAGTTCTTATTTTTATAAAAAAACTTTGCATTGTTTTTACCTGCAAAGTTTTTTTATTTTAGCATCAAAATGTAAATTCATTAATGAAGAAATTACTGCCGATATTATTTTTTTTATTTGGAATATCAACCGACTTACTGTCTCAAACTAAAATCAGAGGAGAAATTCGTGATTTTGAAACCCATGAGGGAATACCTTTCGCAAGTCTTATTTTTTCAGGAACAAATATCGGTTGTGTTTCAGATTATGACGGTAATTTTTTTATAAAATCAAATACCAAATCACAATATATTATTATTAATTGCATCGGATACAACAGTGATACCGTAAAAATAAAAACCGGAAACTACCAGGAAATTACCGTTTTCCTGAAACCCGATTTGTATAATCTCGGAGAAGTTATAGTGAAACCGGAAAAAAATCCGGCTTTACTGTTGATAAAAAAAGTTATCAGAAACAAAAAGATAAATAATACAAATCGCTTATCTTCATATAGTTACGAACAATACACTAAATTTGAAATTGATTTAAATAATTTCAGTAAAAATTTAAAAAACGAAAAATTCCTTCATGATTTCAGTTTTGCGTTTGCCGGTATTGACACATCGGCAGCAACCGGAAAAAGATATATGCCGCTTCTTTTGTCCGAAACTTTATCCGATTATTATTTTCAGAATTTTCCGCGTCACAGAAAAGAAAAAATAATTGCAAGCAATATTTCAGGCGTAAAAAATTTGAGTGCAAGTCAATTTACCGGACAAATGTATGTTGATTTTAATTTTTATAAAAACTTCATCAAAATTATCGACAAAGAATTTGTCAGTCCCTTATCTCTTTCCGGACCCATTGTTTACAAATACACATTAATAGATACAGCGTTGATTGATAACTCAATATGTTATCACCTTGCTTTCAGTCCGAAACGAAAACATGAATATACTTTTCAAGGAGATATGTGGATAGCGGATACAAGTTTTGCTTTAAAACGAATTGACGCAAATATGTCAAAAACAGCCAACCTTGATTTTGTTTCAGACTTTTACGTTAAAAAAGAATATGAAAAAACAGAAAACGGTTTTTTCTTTCCTTCAAAAGAAGAATTTTTTATTGATTTTAATATATCAAAATTTACAACCGGATTTTTCGGCAGAAAATATACCTCACGAGTTAAAATAAAAATAAATCCGAAATTTCCGGCAAATTTTTTCCCTCCTTCAGAATTCAGAGATATTGAAATTGCAGACAATGCTGCAAAATATGATTCTTCGGAATGGAAAACATTACGTCATACAAAATTAAGCACGAAAGAAAAACAGATTTACAATATGGTTGATTCGGTTAAAAAACAACCGACTTTTAAAAAAATTGAAAATTTTGTTTATTTAATAGTAACCGGTTATTTAAAGAGAAACTACATTGAAATAGGACCGTATTATAAAATTTTCAGCAGAAATGCTCTTGAGGGAAATCGTTTAAGGATTGGTTTCAGAACAAGCAATAATGTAAGCGAATTAATTGAACTTAACGGCTATACGGCATACGGAACAAGAGATAACAGATTTAAATTCGGTATCGGATCAAAAATTAAAATAACCCGCAGCCCGTGGACTCTTGCACGAATTAATTTCAGCAGAGATTTAATCCAACTCGGTGCTAATCTCGGAGATTTCGGCTCGGATAACATCTTTTCTATTTCCGGAAAGAATGATAAATTATTACAAATTGAAAATTTTGAAACCGGAATTGAACGTGATATTTTTAAAAGTTTAACAGCAACAGTATTTTTTACGCATAAAAAAATTATGCCTACCGACAGTATTCATTTTTATGATATGTCGATGAATACAGTTCCGGTAATTAATGCATCTGAAATTACGATAAGTGCACATATAGGCATTAATGAAGAATATGTTTCTTCCGTTTTTAACCGCCAATCTTTCGGGTCATTATTCCCTATCATTGAATTTCAATATACTTACGGTTTCCCGAATTTCTGGAACAGCAACTATACATATCACAAATTTACTGTCGGTTTGAAGCATTTTTTTATATTCGGATTTTTCGGAAAAACAGTTTATTACATTGAAGCCGGAAAAATTTTCGGAACTGTGCCTTTTCCTTTATTGAAACTGCATGAAGGCAGTACCGGCATTGCTTATAACATGCGTTCTTTTAATCTGATGAGTTATTATGAATTTGCAAGCGATGAATATCTTAGTTTTTTTGCGGAACATCATTTTAACGGTCTGATTTTAAATAAAATACCTTTAATCAGAAAATTAAAATTCCGTGAAGTGATATATGCAAAAGGTGTTTGGGGAAGTTTAAGAGATGCAAATAAAGAAGTTCTTCAATTTCCTGAAAATATGACTGATGTGAGAATTCCGTACATCGAAATCGGTTTGGGTGTTGAGAATATTCTTAATTTTTTAAGTATTAATTATTTTCGCAGAGTAACACACATTCATAAACCGGGAATTCGCAAAAACGGTATCTTTTTAGGATTTCATGTGAATTTTTAAACTTGAATTATTGCGGGCAATTATTTTCTTCCCGACAAATTACCATTAAGCCTTACATTTGCAAAAATACAGCACTCTGAATGAGATAAACTTTTTGGCTTTTTCGGAGTTGACTTAATTAGGGACTTTCAGAAAATACAAAGTTTTTTTAAAATTACCGATTATTTTGCAAGTTGCGGCATCCGACCTCAAAGAAATTTCGTAGTTTT
>JAADGE010000028.1 GCA_013152535.1 Chlorobiota bacterium | reverse complement strand
TGAGGAATTATTTTTACTGATGACATAATGCTTGGGGTTTGTAATTTACTGGTATAAAGATAGTAAAAATAATCCAATGGTACAACAATTGGTACAACAAATGTTGCTTTTTCTTGCATTTTATCTCTTTATTTTGCTCTTTATAAAATCATATACTCTTGTTATATAGATATTTAAGCGAAATTGGGAGAAAATAAAGGCAGATGATGTGTTCCTGCCGGGATCACATCTAATAATACCGTATAATCAGCAGATAATACGGTATTATTATTTTTGGATTTTTTCAATTGCAATTTTCCGCATTTTTTTATTATAAATTCCTCAATTCTTTAGGAATAATTTATCCTGTTGAAAAACATTAAATTGCCATACTAAATTATACCCCTGATTATCTTTGCCTTACAGAAGAAAAAACAAAAGGACTCCATTTTTTAATAAAACATATAGCTATTTAACTAAACTTATTCTAAATTTGCAGATTAAAATAATCTTGATTTTTATTAAAACTTAAATATTATGGCAGAAAAAAAATTCATTACCTGTGAAGGTAATCACGCAGCAGCTCATGTTGCATATTTATTCAGCGAAGTAGCTGCTATATACCCTATTACTCCGTCATCTGATATGGCGGAATATGTAGATACATGGTCAGCTCACGGCAGAAAAAATTTATTCGGACAAACAGTTTCCGTAACCGAAATGCAATCGGAAGGCGGTGCATCAGGAGCAGTTCACGGAGCTTTACAAGGCGGTGCTTTAACTTCTACCTTTACGGCATCTCAAGGTTTACTTTTAATGATTCCTAACATGTATAAAATTGCCGGTGAATTATTACCTGCTGTTTTTCATGTAGCTGCGAGAAGTATTGCAGCTCAAGCACTGTCAATTTTCGGAGACCACAGTGATGTTATGGCTGTAAGACAAACCGGTTTTGCATTACTTGCAACAGGAAGTGCACAACAAATTATGGATATTGCTCCTATTGCACATCTTGCTGCTATAAAAACCCGAATTCCTTTTGTTCATTTTTTTGACGGTTTCAGAACATCTCACGAAATTTCAAAAGTTGAACTTCCTAATGAAGATGAATTAAGAAAATTAATAGATACGGAAGCTCTGCAAAAATTCAGGGATAATGCTTTAACCTCAACTGCCCCCGTAACAAGAGGATCTGCTCAAAATCCTGACATTTTCTTCCAGGCACGTGAAGCATCAAGTATTTTTTACGACCCGATTGCCGATGTCGTAGCCGATTATATGAAAGAAATTACACGTATTACAGGAAGACCTTATGCTCCTTTTAATTATTTCGGAGCTGAGGATGCAGAACATATTATTATTGCAATGGGTTCGGTAACTCAAACAATAAAAGAAGTTGTTGAGCATTTGAATGCACAAGGTAAAAAAGTCGGAATTATGGTTGTTCATTTATACAGACCATTCTCAGCTAAATACTTTATGAATGCATTACCTGAATCAGTTAAAAAAATTACTGTTCTCGACAGAACAAAAGAACCCGGTGCAAACGGAGAGCCTCTTTATCTTGATGTTGTTGAATTATTTAAAGATGATAAAAATGCCCCTGAAATTGTAGGCGGACGTTACGGTTTAAGTTCCAAAGATACAACTCCGGCAATGATGATTTCCGTTTATGAAAATATGGAAAGAAATGAGCCTAAAAATCAATTTACAGTGGGGATTGTTGATGATATTAAATTCTCAAACCTTCCTATTTTACCTGAAATCAGTACAGTACATAAAGGAACATTTGAAGGAAAATTCTACGGATTAGGTGCTGACGGAACTGTCGGTGCAAATAAAAATTCTATTAAAATTATAGGAGATTCTACCGATAAATATGTACAGGGATATTTTGCCTATGATTCAAAAAAATCAGGCGGTATCACAATTTCGCATCTGCGTTTCGGAGACAATATTATTCGTTCAACTTATCTTGTAAAACAACCTGATTTTGTAGCTTGCTCAAATCCGGCTTATTTGCATAAATATGATATGCTTGAAGGTATAAAAGAAGGCGGTTCGTTCTTATTAAACAGTACTTGGAGTGTTGAAGACACAAAAGACAGACTACCTGATAGTTATAAAAAGGTATTAGCAGAAAAGAATATTAATTTTTATATTATTAATGCTACAAAAATTGCACACGAAATCGGATTGGGAAACAGAACAAATACGATTATGCAATCAGCATTCTTTAAAGTTTCGGAAGTAATACCTTTCGATTTCGCCGTTGAACAAATGAAAACTGCCATTAAAAAAACATACGGCAAAAAAGGCGATAAAATCGTAAATATGAATTACGAAGCTGTTGACCAAGGCGGCAATGCAATTACAAAAATTGAAGTTCCTTCGGAATGGAAATCTTTGAAAGGAGAAGCAAAATACGGAATTGAAAGAGGCGACGATGTTCCTGATTACATTAAAAATATTATGGATCCGATAAATGCACTGAAAGGCGATGAACTTCCCGTAAGTGTTTTTAAAGGTATTGAAGACGGAACAATGCCCGCAGGAACAGCACAATATGAAAAACGAGGTGTTGCAACAGAAGTTCCGAAATGGATTGCAGAAAACTGTATCCAATGTAACCAATGTGCTTATGTTTGTCCGCATGCTTGTATCCGTCCGTTCCTCGCTGATGACGAAGAAGTAAAAAATGCTCCGGAAGGAACAAACTTTATTAAAGGTATCGGAAAAACAAAAGAATATAATTACAGAATTCAAGTAAGTACACTTGATTGTACCGGTTGCGGTTCTTGCGTTGATGTTTGTCCTTCAAAAGAAAAATCTTTGGTTATGGTTGCTCTTGACGATGAACAACGTGCAGAAGATATTAAATGGAATTATCTGCATCATAAAGTAGGATACAAAGACACGATTGTTGAAAAAGAAAAAACAATAAAAAATTCACAATTTGCTCAACCCCTGTTTGAATTCTCAGGAGCTTGTGCCGGTTGCGGAGAAACTCCTTATATAAAGTTAGTAACTCAACTTTACGGTGATTCTATGACTATTGCAAATGCCACGGGATGCTCATCAATTTACGGAGCTTCTGCACCTGCAACACCTTATACTACGAATAACATAGGAGAAGGTCCTGCATGGGCAAATTCATTGTTTGAAGACAATGCCGAGTTCGGTTTTGGAATAGCTCTTGCCAATAAAAAACAAAGAGAAATTATTACCAATATGATGAATGCCGCTATTGAAAAAGGTATTGCACCCGAAACGAAAGCTGCATTTGAAGAATGGATTTCGGTAAAAGACAAATCACAGGAATCTAAAACCGTTGCTCCGAAAGTTATTGAAGCTTTAGAAAAAGAAAAATGTGATTGTGTAAAAGACATTCTCGGTTTAAAAAAATACCTCGTCAATCAATCCATGTGGATTATCGGCGGTGACGGATGGGCATACGACATTGGTTACGGAGGTCTTGATCACGTATTAGCATCCGGTGAGAACGTAAATGTTTTAGTTTTAGATACAGAAGTTTATTCAAACACGGGAGGTCAATCATCGAAAGCAACACCTACTGCAGCGATTGCAAAATTTGCTGCTTCGGGTAAAAAAATTCGCAAAAAAGACCTCGGAGCCATTTCAATGACTTACGGTTATATCTATGTTGCTCAAATTTCGATGGGTGCAAGCCAATCTCAAACTTTTAAGGCAATTAAAGAAGCTGAAGCATATCCCGGACCTTCATTAATCATTGCTTATTCTCCTTGTATCGCTCACGGTTTAAGAGCCGGGATGGATAAAGTTCAAGAAGAAGAAAAACTGGCTGTAGAATCGGGATATTGGAATTTATACCGTTTTAATCCGCAATTGGAAGCAGAAGGTAAAAATCCGTTTACATTAGATTCTAAATCTCCGAAATATGAATTATTTAAAGAATTTTTACTCGGAGAAGTCAGATTTAATTCATTGTATAAATTATTCCCCGACCATGCCGATGAATTATTTGATGCTGCGGAGAAAAATGCAAAATGGCGTTTCAATTATTACAAACGTTTGGCTGAAATGGAATACTAATATTAATATTTTAATTTATTATAAAAAATCTCGGCATTAATTGTCGGGATTTTTTTATTCCGGTTAGTAAAATATCATTATTTTTGAATACTGTTTAATAAAAACCAATAGTAATTAAATAATATGACAAAATATTTAACTTTTACAATAAGTATGCTTTTTGTATCTTGTTTCAGTTTCTCACAAACATTCTTTAAAATAAAAGCCGGAATGAACTTATCAAAATCCGTTTACTTAAATAAAACGAATGATAATTTGGTAAAACCGATACGAAAGCTGAAACCGGGAATTATAACAGGTTTTGTATTTCAGCAATTTTTTAATAAAATTCTTTCTGTTCAGGCAGAAATCTTATATTCTCAAAAAGGGTTAAAAACTGAACAAATTCCTTTTGCAACAACATACAACACCATGAATTATATCGAAATACCGATTTCGGGACAATATTCAATAATGAAAACCAAACATTCATATTTTAATATATATATCGGAGCTTACAGTGCTTTTTGGACTGACGGAAAATATAAACGCAAAGATTATTATACCGGTGAAATTACTTCCGTAAAAGTGGATTTTCATAATCCGGATTATACCTACAGCCGAATTGATGCAGGAATTTTTACCGGAATTATATACAACATCAATAATCTTGATTTTTTTCTCAGATACACCCGCAGTATGACCGGCAGTTCCGAATTAAATGCCGATGCTTTAACAAACAGAATATTTTCTTTCGGAATTAATTATATAATTTTAAAATAAATCTTCTGAATTTTCGTATATTTGATAACTATTAATTCCTAAATACAAAAAACATGAAAAAATTCATATTATTATCAGTAAGCATTTTCTTTGTTTTATCAATGCAAGCACAAAAATTCGGTTTTAAAATAGGATTAAACTTATCCGGTGTTAATTCAAGCACCGTGCTTGCAGATTATCAAACAGCTGCTTTAGCAAAAGGATTAAACGGAGGACTTGTTTTTGAATTTAACCCTGTCAAACGTATCGGCATAAGAGCAGAAGCCTTATTTTCACAAAAAGGATATACTGTTGAAAGTGATGTGAATGTGAACGGGACAGATGCCGTTATAAACACCTCACTAACAATGAACTATATTGAAATTCCCTTATTACTCAAATTAAAACTCGGTCCGGCTTACATTACCGCAGGTCCGTATTTTGCCTATGCCGTCAGCGGAAAAGATATTGCAAGCATAACTGTTGACGGACAAAAACTTGCAGAAGATCAATATGCAAATTACGGACAAGTTCCGTCAAATGATGTTTTTAAAGACGGAGAGTTTAACGGCGATAACATTACGTTCAGTCATACGGATATGGGTTTAAACCTTGGCTTGGGAGTAAAATTATTAATGTTTTTTGCAGAAGCAAGATATGGTGTCGGGCTGACAAATATCGAAAATTACAACGGTATTCCGGCTGATGAATTTACAAAAAACTACAACATAAGTCTTTCGGTAGGTATGTTATTCGGAAAATAATCTTTGTTTTTTTATATTCATAAAGTATTGAAATTTTTTGATATTAACTTTTTATTTTTAACTTTGAATTTATTAATGTTTAATTAAAATATACAATTATGAAAAAATTATTGGTATTATCAGCAGCAATTTTGTTTGCATTTACTATGAATGCACAAAAATTCGGTGTTAAAGCAGGATATAATATGTCCGGTTATTTAATTAATTTTTACAGTCCCGACGGATCAAAAATGAGTACCGGATTTAATTTCGGCTTACTTGGTGAATATCCCGTAAACGACATGATGAGTTTAAGAGCAGATGTTACTTTTAACCAATTAGGTTCTGATTATGACTCAAAAGACGAAACAGATGCTAACTGGCCGTACAGAGCTTTAGGTATGGAATACAGCTACAATCAAAACATTAATTATTTACAAATCGGAATATCTCCGAAATTTAGTTTCGGTCCGGTTTATGCCTTTGTTGGTCCTTATTTTGCTTATGCTCTCAGTGCTTCTCAAAAAGGAACATGGGAAGGGACTTCTTCTGTAGGTTATCCGGTTGCAGGTACCGGAACGGTTGATCTTTTCAGCGACCCGAAAACATACAACCCCGCAGAAGCATATTCTGACACTAATAATGCAGGCGGAACAGGTGACCTTATTAATAAAATGGATGTTGGTCTTAACTTAGGTTTCGGAGCAAATTTCTCAGGTGTATTTGTTGAATTAAATGCCGGAATGGGTTTATTAAATTTCATCAATACAGGCAGCACATATTACAGTGCAACTAATTATGCAACTAAAGATGATAATACTGTTGCAATTACAGGTGATGCTTCTCAAAAAAATATTTATTTCGGATTATCCGTAGGATATTTATTGGGAGGAAAATAATCTCAGATAAATTTATAAAAAAACCTTCAGGCAATCCTGAAGGTTTTTTTTATGCCAAAACTTTTATCGAACTGTCGGGGCTTAATGTCATTTTATTATAATCAAATTTAGAGATAAGATTAATCCCCGGTATTTTTCCCGGTTCAATACTTCCGAATTTATTATCGATTTTCAGTGCTTTTGCACCGTTTACAGTTGCAGATTTCACTAATTGTTCAAACGGTATTTCAGGATAGTTTTTTACAATTGCTTTTAATTCACTCAAAATTGAAAGCTCCGTATTTGAAGCATAACTGTCTGTACCGATGCAAGTTTTAACTCCTTTTTTGAAAAACAAAGGTATATTAGGTAATGTTTGTTCAATATATAAATTTGAAAGCGGACAAAATACCCAATAAATATTTTCGGAAAATTGCTCGGCAAACTCAATATCCGTTTTTTTGCTGAACGTATTATGTATTAACAAAATATTATCTTTTTGATTCAGATAATATAAATTAGTTTCTAATGCAGAATTACCCGGATATGAAAAATCTTTTAAATTAAATCCTTTTTTTTTCAGAACTTCAGCCAAAGCTCCGGTTTTATTCTTTACTAAATCATCTTCACTCGGTGTTTCCTGATTATGGACTGAAATAATTTTATATTTCTCATTTTTAAAACCGGAAATCATTTTATATAATTTATCCGGAACAGTATAAGCCGCATGAGGAACAATGCTGCACGATAAATTCATTTGCTTTAACTTATGAAAATTTCTTTCGGATTGTTCAAATGTTTCATTAACCTTTTCGGTGTTTACAGTAAATGCTTCAATAAATGTTTGGTAATAAATTGAACTGTTTTTCTTAATAGTAAAGCTGTCACCGGTATTAGAGATATCCCCGACAGCAACAATTCCTTTCATTTGCATTTCTTTGTCGGCTTTTTGTATTTGCTCTTGCAAGTTTTCGGGGAAATTTCGTTTTGAGATTATTTCATCAATAAAACCGGGTAAACCTTTTACTGTTTTATTATCAATCATCCCTTTCATATGCGACAGCTCAAGATGACAATGTGTATTGATAAAACCGGGAACAATTACACCGTTATAAAATTCTAAAGATTGCCGTTCCGAAATTTTACCTCCGGTATCTGTTACTTTTGTAATTTCTCCCTTTTCATTAAGGTCTATAATCCCTCTTTTCAGAATTTCTTTTCCGGTAAAAATATATTCGGCAGATATACGTCTCATAACGAAATTATTTATTTTTTATAAAAATACCCCTTAATAATTAAGGGGCAAAAATTCATTTACATATACTCAAATTAAACATTTAGCTGTTAAGAAGTTTGTGTTTTTGAAGGGCAAATTCAATATTTAATTCTAAACTGTTTTTATATACCGGTTTTGTCATATAACCGTATGTATTTCTTAATACCGATCCTTTAACTGTCGTAACATCATTGTCACCTGAAATATAAATAATAGGAATGTTATATTTTTCCAGAACTTGTTTTGCTGTTTCAATACCGTCAACAGAACCCTTTAAATGAATATCCATCAAAATTAAATCCGGCATTTTATTTTCAAGATAAATTAAAGCATCTTCACCTGATGCTACCGTACCGCAATGTTCATAACCTAATTCTTCAAGAAACATTTCAAAAACAGTACATAACATACTGTCGTCCTCTACTATAAGAATTTTACCTCTGCTCATTTGATTATAAAACTTATTTTAACATGTAAATATAAAATTAAATATTAAAATTCCAAAATCTTTTTATCTCATATCCGTAACTTCAATATCTGACGGGTATTTTGATTTATCAAAAACAAACAAATTTTGCGGCATTTTTATGTCCGCTTTATATTCTAATACTTTAAAAGTGTAATCAACCCCGGATTTGCCCGATGTTTTTATTGAATATATCTCTTTTGTGTTCTTATTAATTTTAATTCTGATAATTGAATACGGACTGTTTTCACTATCTTCGGGATATAAATCAATTACATAATATTTTACATTTTCAATTGTTTCTTCCCCGATTAATAAATATTTAAATCCTTGCTTATATGCCGTAAACAGTTTTGCGGGATTAAAAATTGAAACATCAGAAGTATCTGTATCAGAAATTGTTACCTCATTATCTTCTTTCATATATGTCCATACGGTTAAACCGTTTGATATAATTTCAATTTTTGGAATTATCACTTTAAATTTTTGACCTTTCAAAAAAACATAAGCTTTTTGAGTGTCGTGGAAATCAGTTTGTCGGTTATCGGTAGTATATGTAAATTTAATTCGAATCCCATTATTGTGAGAAACTTTTTTTGAAACAGCATCCAATATTTTTTTAGCTGCCGGATCTTTCGTCAGTTCAACTTGTGCCGAAACAAAAGCAAAAGATAAGAGAAAGATAAGTATTAATAAATGTAGTTTTTTCATAGTTCAGAGCTTTAATAAAACAGAACAAAAAGCATACCGACATTTAAAACGGGAAAAATTATAATCCGGTACTTTTAAGGCAATGAGTTTAACAAATCCTTAAGAGAATATTCATCAGTAATAAATACATCACGTACTTTGCTTCCTTTTGAAGGTCCCACAATTCCTGCAGCTTCCAATTGATCAATAATTCTTCCTGCACGATTATATCCGATAGATAATTTTCTTTGAACCAAAGAAGTTGATCCTTGTTGATTCATCACAATTATTCTTGCGGCATCTTCAAACAGCTCATCTCTGTGTCCCAAATCCACAGCTCCCGGAATATCTTCGTCATCCGTTTCCGGTTCAGGTAAAAGAAAAGGCATTCCGTAAGATTGTTGATGTTCAATGTATTCGGTTATTTTTTCTAATTCAGGAGTATCAATAAACGCACACTGCAAACGAATTAAATCACTGCCTTGAGTTATCAGCATATCACCTCGTCCGATAAGTCGATTTGCTCCCGGACTGTCTAAAATTGTTCGGGAATCAATCATTGAAGCCACTCTGAATGCAACTCTTGCCGGGAAATTTGCTTTAATTGTACCTGTAATAATATTTGTAGAAGGTCTTTGCGTAGCAACAATTAAATGAATGCCTACAGCACGAGCTAATTGAGCCAATCGAGCAATAGGTAATTCAATTTCTTTGCCTGCAGTCATAATCAAATCAGCAAATTCATCAATAACTAACACAATGTAAGGCATATATTTATGACCTTTTTCAGGATTTAACTGTCTTGAAACAAACTTCTTATTGTATTCTTTTATATTTTTACATTTGGCTTTTTTCAACAATTGATATCGGTTATCCATTTCAATGTTTAAAGAGTTAACCGTATGTATCACTTTTTGATTATCGGTAATAATAGGTTCTTCAGCATCGGGCAAGGTTGCAAGATAATGATTTTCCAAACGTTCATACATAGTAAGTTCAACCTTTTTGGGATCGACCATAACAAGTTTAAGTTGAGCGGGATGTTTTTTATAAAGTAATGATGCAATCATTGCATTAAGCCCCACGGATTTACCTTGTCCGGTAGCACCGGCAACAAGAATATGCGGCATTTTTGCCAAATCAAAAACAAAAGACTCATTCGAAATTGTTTTGCCCAGAGCAATTGGTAATTCCATTTTTGATTCTTGAAAAGCCGCTGACTTAATTACAGATTTAAATGAAACAATATCCGGTTTCTCATTAGGCACTTCAATACCGACAGTTCCTCTTCCGGGCATAGGTGCAATAATACGAATACCGTGAGCTGCCAAGCTTAAAGCTATATCATCTTCAAGATTTTTTATTTTCGAAATTCTAACTCCGGGTGCCGGAACAATTTCATATAATGTTAATGTAGGACCGATTGTTGCTTTTATTTTAACAATCTCAATTTTATATTGTTTGAGAGTTTCAACAATTCGGTTTTTATTATTCAGTAATTCTTCTTTTGTAACTTCCGGATTTCCGGCTTTGTGATCTTCTAATAAATCAATCGGCGGAAGTGTGAAATTTTCTAAATCTAAAGTCGGGTCATAATTAACGTTTGGTTTATCCGATATCTTTTGAGAAATAATATCCTTGTTTGCAGTAACATCCAGAGCTAACTCTCCTACTTCAATTTTATCAAATTCTTTTTCGATATATTCTTTTATATTTTCGGGTTTATCGCCTGTAATATTTTCATTATCAACAGATTTAGTATGTTCAACCTCAAATCCGTAATCATTTTCAATTTCTCTTCCGTCATCAGTAAGTTTATAATTTCGTTTTTCGGTAACTTTAATTTTCCCTTTTCCGTCATCCTCATTCAAATCAAAAATTATTGATTTATCATCTCTATTGTGTATATTTTTTTTATCTGCTTTCTCTCTTTTTTCTGATTTAAAATTATTGTCATCTTCAAAAATAGTATCTTGTTCTTTATTCACACGTGCATTTTCAGTATTGAATTTCGTAAATCTGAAATCTTTAATATTAACCCTTTCAATAATCTTATCAACTATTAATTTTAATTTACTATTAAATCCTTCAACCGTCAACATTAAGAAACCGATTCCCGTAACAATCATCAAACTCGATTCGCCTACAATTCCGAGAAATGATTTCAGCCAAATATGAATACCGTAACCAAACTTACCTCCGAGAATAGGATTTTGATTTCCGAAAATTAAAGAAATACTTACAGACAACCACAATATTAAAAATAAAGAATTTTTAAGCAGATTCAGAAAACTTCTTTTATAATAATGCAATAATTTCAAACCAAAAACAAAAAAAACGATGACAAAAATATAAGATGCAAGCCCAAACCATCGGTACACAAATATATCTGAAAAAAACAAACCTACTTTTCCTACGGTATTTTCAGTATTAACGGAAGTATTGAAAATATAATCAAACCAACCTAAGTCAAGAATATCCTGATCCTGTTCCCATGTTTTTAAAAATGAAGAAAACGAGACTAAAAACAAAACGGATAAAAGAATAAAAAACATTCCCCACCAAGTTCTGAACTTTCGATCATTCAATTTCGTTTGAATTTTTTTATTAACAGACGTTTTTTTCGACTTCGTTGATTTTCTTTTTGTTTTTGCCATTAATTATAATTTCACTTATCGTTTTATAAAACATACAAAGATAAAGTTTTTTATTGAAAAGGTATATTATGAGAAAAACAGATTTATTATATTTACAAATTTTGTAAAAGCTTTAGTATAATAATATAAATAAACTTACTTTTACAAATTATTAAAACAAGCAAAAATGGGGTTTTTAAAGAAACTGAAAGGAGCCGTGAGTAAAATTACCGGCGGAGGAGCAAAGGTAACTGTTTTCGTGAACGGAAATGATATCAGAGAAACTCTTAATATTACGGTTAATGTTGAAGTTAAAGAAAGTCCTCTGAAAGTTCAAAAAGTATATCTTTGGGTAAAAAGTGTTGAAAAAATTGACATTCCTAAAAATTCATTACCTCAATATCTCAAAGAAGAGGCAAATTTAGGACTCAAGCTTTCAACCGATCGTTTTCCGAGAAAAGAATTTATTGTTTCGGAAGTTCAAACTTTGGAAGCAAAACAATCTTATACTTGGTCTGTTGACATAAAACTTGAAGACAAAACACCTTCGTATAACGGGCATTTTGCCAATCATGAATGGTTATTTTATGCCGGTTTGGATGTTAAAGGTAATGATCCGGATTCCGGATGGCAAAAATTTGATTTAAAATAATTTCTGCCGTAATAAAAAAAATGCACTCAAAAACAGAGTGCATTTTTTTTATTAATCGATTACTAATTAAAATTTTAAAGTTACACCTGCTTTAAAATAGGATACTCCGTATCCGAGTTCGGCAAAAAATCCGAATTTATTACTTTTCATCCAACGTGCACCGGCAAATACATCATCTACAAGATATGAATTTGTAGAATAATAGTCAGTATAATAATATCCCGTATAAGAATATTTACTAAATCCTATGCCGGCATGAACTCCTGCATATAAATCAAAATTTCCGGTATCAAAAAATTGAAAATGAAAAACACCGCGAGCAGCAATTATTCCGTTTGTGTATGTATCTCTGTATGTTCCGTGATTATACCAAGATGTTCTGAAAGAACCAAAACCTCCGACTCCGATTACGCCCACGTTAGGAATTTTAACAATCCCTGCTTCAAAACTGGCATTAAAAGAAGGAATCGGACTTAGAGTATAAGATGAAGCCCAACCTAAACCAATTCCTACATTAAGTGCTTTATCACTTTTTTCAAAATTTTGCGCGAAAATGCTTGAAGCAAAAAATATAATTGCAACAGCTAAAAATAGTTTCTTAATCATAATTTTTTTGTTTTTTACAGTTAATAAATTTTAAAACACAAATGTACGTAATTTGATTTTAATTTTACAAGATAAAACTTAAAAAAATAATTACCCGACAATAAAAAACGAATTTGAAAGCCGATAAAAAAATAATAACTTTGTCGGATAAATTTAAACTGTCAATACAATGAAAGCATTTCACGCATACGATATCAGAGGAATTTACAATAAAGATTTTAATAAAGAAGATGCTTATAAAGTCGGTTATTTTGTGCCGAAACTGTTAAATACAAAAAAGATACTTGTAGGAAGAGATGTCAGAATTTCTTCACCGGAAATTTTTGAATATCTGAGCAAAGGTATTAACGATGCAGGTGCCGATGTTTATAATTTAGGACTTTCAACAACTCCGATGGTATATTTTCTTACGGCAAAACACGGTTTTAACGCTTCCGTGATGATAACGGCTTCGCATAATGCAAAACAATATAACGGAATGAAAATTTCCCGCACAAATGCTTTACCCGTAGGTTACGACAGCGGATTAAAAGATTTGGAAGAAATGATGAAAACTGAAAAAGTAATTGTTTCCGAAAAAAGAGGAAAAATTATTGAATACAACCAAAAAGATGAATATATCAATTTTCTGAAAAAATATGTTCCGGATATTTCAAATCTAAAAGTTGCAATAGACTGCTCGAACGGGATGGCGGCATTACTGATTAAAAATTTACTGGGGAATGCACCAATTTATTTATTTGATAATCTTGACGGTACATTTCCGAACCATGAAGCAAATCCGCTCGTTCCCGAAAATATTGTCGATTTACAAAAGCTCGTAAAAAAAGAATCAGCCGATATCGGAATTATATTTGACGGCGATGCAGACCGTGTTATGTTTACAGACGAAAATGCAAAATTTATTTCACCGGATTTAATGATTGCAGTTCTTGCCGATTATTACAAAAACGAAACAGGAAAATTTTTGCAGGACATAAGAACTTCAAAAGCTGTTGCGGAATACATCGGAAACCGGTTTGAAATGAATATGTGGCGAGTCGGCAGAGCTTATGCAGCTCTGAAACTTCGCGAAATTGACGGTGTGTTCGGCGGCGAACTTGCAGGGCACTATTATTTCCGAGATTTTTATTATTCCGATTCCGGACTTTTGGCAAGTTTAATATTTTTAGATGTTATTGCGGAAAAGAAAAAACAAGGTATCAGCGTTTCAGGAATGATTTCAAAAATTGCAGCTTACGAAAATTCGGGCGAAATAAATTTCAAACTCGAAAAGAAAAAAGAAGCAATGGAAGCCGTAAAAAAATTTTATTTAAATGAAGAAAAACCTACTGCTTTTTATGATTTTGACGGATACAGAGTGGAATATTCCGATTGGTGGTTTAATATAAGACCCTCAAATACAGAACCTTATTTAAGAATGTTGGTTGAAGCAAAATCTGAAGATTTATTAAACGCAAAAGTTTCGGAAATCACAAACATTATAAAACAATTTGATTAAAATTGCAGACACAGACTCGGCAGGTTTTAAAAACCTGCCGAATCTTTAAAAATAACACGAAAATTCATATGCTCGTACTCTACTTGTTGATATTATTATTATCGTTTTACGTTCTTGCAAAAGTAGTTGACGATTATTTTGTAGAATCATTAGACCGAATTGCAGAGAAACTGAAAATGTCGAACGATGCAGCCGGAGCAACACTTATGGCAATCGGTTCAAGTGCACCCGAATTATTCGTAGCTCTGTTTGCGGTCTTTCGTCCCGGCGACCACGAGGGAATAGGAATAGGAAATATTGTAGGCTCGGCATTATTTAACCTTTTGGCAATTATCGGGGCATCTGCAATTGTCAGAAAAGCTGTAATTGCAAAACAAGCAGTATTACGTGATTTGTTTTTTTATGCTGTTGCCGTTGTTCTGTTACTTGTTACCTTGATTGACGGGAAAGTTACTTATACAGAAGCCGGTTTAATGATCAGTGTTTATTTCATTTATGTTTTAACAGTCGTAAAGTGGCGAAAAATTTTCAAATACAAAGACCCTGACGATGAAGCAAAATTCAGCAATAATAAACCTGCTTCCGAAAAAAAAACACTGTTTAAAAAAATTACGGCTCCCGTTGATTATTTAATAAATCTTCTTTTCCCTCCTTTGAAATATAATTTTGCCGTTTTTGTTCTTTCAATACTGATTATTGCAGGAATCAGCTGGGTGTTGGTTGAAAGTGCTGTTCAAATTGCTCGTATTGCTGAAATTTCAGAAACTGTAATTGCCTTAACCGTTCTGGCTGCCGGAACGTCTGTTCCCGATTTAGTTTCTTCCCTTATTGTATCGAAACAAGGCAGAGGCGGAATGGCTGTAAGCAATGCCGTAGGTTCAAATATTTTCGATATTTTGATAGGTTTGGGTTTGCCGTTTTTGCTTTTTATTCTTGCATCCGGCGGACCAATAAGCATTTATTCCGAACATCTTGAAAAGTCGGTTTATTTTCTTTTTGCTTCAATTCTCATTGTTCTTTTCTTTTTTCTGATTAACAAATGGAAAGTCGGAAAAAGATTCGGCTATTTTTTAATTTTTTTATATGTTACTTATCTTGTTTGGGCTGTTTTAAATTAAAAAAAGCCGACATTTTGCCGGCTCAGTTATTAAAAGTTCATAAGGTGCTATTTTATCGAAACAACCAAATATTTTGACATTTTCCAAAATTCTTCGGGATTAGTTACAACCAATTTATCATATCGTCCTTTAGAAGTTTTATCAAATCTGTAAGAACCATCCGGATGATCGGTTATTAATTGGACTTTTTTGGCATCATTTAAAGGAAATTCTGTTACTTCTCTGATATCAATCTGCTTAAATTCTGCTTCTTTAAGTTTAACTTTTGTATTTGCCCCTATTCCGATAAACCCTCCGTCAGATTCTAATATTCCTTTTTCTTTTAAATTCTTTTTGCTGTCAACAATATAAAATGCCGTATTTAATTGTGTTTCCTGAGAATCAATTATAACATTTTTGCTTTCGTTATCCAAAGTTAATTCATTAAAACTTTTATTAATTGAATCTATTTGTGCATTTAACTTGGTAATGTCGATATTTTTATTTTTTAATTGTGTTCTTAAATCGACCAATTCAATATCCTTTTGAGCAACATTTTGATTTAACAGTTTAATGGTTCTGTCCAGTTCCGAATTTTTTGAATTTGATTTATTCAATTTCTTCCGCAGATAACTTAATTTCTTTTTATTATCTTGCATCATTTCGTAAATTGCCAAAACATCATTATTAATTGACTCTACATCAGTATCTTCCAATTCATTATCACCGACTGTTTTAGTTGTAATAATATTTTCTTTTTCTTTAATTGTATTAATATTTTCCTGAATTTCGTTAAATGTTTTCAAATACTCATTAATTGATTCTTTGTCACCGGAAGTAATTGTCTGCAAACTGTCAACTTTCTTTTCGAGTCTGATTTCTTCTTTACTCTTTCCGCAAGCGAAAAACAGAGGAATTAACAATAAAATAAGGTACTTTTTCATGATTTAGTTTTTTAAATTTATGTTAAAAATAATAAGGTATATCCGAAGATTAAACCTGCAATAAAATTAATTAATTTCACAACAATAAAGCTTTTTCCTGATTCCGCTAATAAGGGTATAGAACCGTGCCCGTCCTGAACAATTGAATTTGTTAATAATACAGGAAACGGAATTAGCCCGACGGCAAACATACTTATAAAAATAATATGCGGTCCGCTTTCGGGAATTATTCCTATTAAAGCTGCAATAAATAAAACAATATACACATTCCCTGCTATCAGTTCTTTAACGTTAACATATTCATTTAAAAACCAAAGAACAAAAAATGTTGCAAAAGTCCACAGTAATAACTTCAAAAAGTGCTTTTTTATTACGTGAGCCCACAAATGTTTTTTCAAAAAATGATCAGTAACAGTAAGAGCAATAAAAAGCCCGATACAAGTAACAATAAAAAAGATAATTTGCTCCCAACCCCATCCGCCGGTTTCAGAATGTTGCCCTGAATTTTCAATAATATGAATTCCATGTTCAGGAGCATCTCCGAAAAAAATTAAAATAGTTAAAAAAACCAGCCCGAATAATAAAATTACCGCTCTTTGCCATATAATATGTCTTAATTGTCCGGGTAAAATTTTAAAATTATGTGAACGACAGCTCGGTTCTTGTGTATGAATAAATTTATGTTTTGCTGATTTTCCTTCAAACATTTTTCCTTTGAAAAGAAAATGAGTAATGATGCCTACAATTAATGCAACAATAAAAATTACAATCATTAATTTAACGGCTGTTTCGGGTATCATCGAAAACATAATAAATGCTTCATCACCGGATGTTGCAATAAAGGCCGACGTAAGTGCCGCCAAACTAATCGAGCCGTGAATGTATAGAGATACAACGGCATAAGTTCCCAAACAACCGGGAATTAATCCCATAAAAACAGCAAATAAAATTTGCATAAACGGATTTGACGGTATTTTTTTTTCAGTTTTTCCTTGATGTTGAATTGTAATATATTCAATAACAATCATCATCACTAACACAAAAATTGTAATAGTAAGAGCTTGTTGCAGAATGGTTAATAAAAACATATTTATTTTTTAAACTTTTCTAAATGTGCATTTTTTAATAAAAAAACAGATTGTGCATTTTTTTTGTTATTAATTTGAAAAATCCCTTTGACTTTTATTAAAGTATCATTCGGCAGAATATCGAAAAAAAATTTCTGTCCTGCATCAGGAATTAATTGTATCATATTATAATGCATATCATGATCACAAGCAAAACAAACTTCTGTAACTGTTTCTGTCAAAATATATTCAGTTCCGATTTTATGTTCTTCTTTCTTAAAAAAGCCTTCAATAATAATTTCTTTATTGTTTAAGTTCTTAATTTTATCATTCAGTTGATAATTGGGTACAAAAGAGAAGGAATGAGAATCAAATTCATTTGTTTTAACTGCTGACTTTAAAATATTCCAAGTAATATTTTCGGCACGAAAAATTGCAATATTTTTTGTCCAGGGAAAAATAAACAAAAAAAATACTGCAGCAAATAATAACAGCAAACGGTTAATCTTAATTTTTTGTTTCAATCTCATTATTATATTTTCCCAAATCAATTTTGTGTACTTTAATTTTATGCATTCCTTTCGGTAAAACCGGGTCATATCCCGATGTTCCCCAAGGATGACAATGTGAAATCCTTACTGCAGCCATCCAAAAACCTTTTAGCCCGTGAATACGAATTGCCTCAACAGCATACTCCGAACATGTCGGTATATGGCGACAAGAAGAAGGTGTATATGGTGAAATTGCAAAACGATAAAATTTAATCGGTGCAACAGCTATCTGAAAAAGTATTTTCCTTAAAATATTCATGAATCTATTTTAATTATTGTCTTTAACCGATTAATAAAACCCAAATATTTTATTTAATTTGCAAAGTTATACTTTAATTTAATCCTTTTTATAAAAACATTTTGATTTTTTGTATTATTTAAAATATATTTACGCTTTTTCGGATTTTTGAAGTAATTTTTAATTATTCGATTTATAATTAAAATATGAAACATTTCATTTTCTATACCCTTTTAATTTTATCAAGTTTTTTTATTTTTTCGGGATTGTTGTATAAAAGCATCAATACCGTTAATCAAAAAATCAGAGTTTCAAATACAGATGAAAAAATTAAAAAGGACACATCTTTAAATAAACTTCCGGAAGGTTACCCTTATATTACCAATTTTACCTTAGCAAAACAAAAAAGGATTAAATCAATTTGTTCCGACAGTATCGGAGTAATGGTATTTGCAGATAATTCGGGCGTTACTTTTTTTGACGGTGCAACAGAAAAGTATTTAAAAATTCCTGATTTACCCGTTGAAATAAAAAAAGACAAAAAATATAATCGTTTTTATGTTGCCTGTAAAAAAGGTTTCGGAATTATTTCAAAAAATAATACAGGAAATTACATCTATCATTCACTTACAAAAAAAAGTCGCGAATTACAATCCTATAATAATATAATTGTTACAAATAATGAAGTTATTTTTTCGGGATATGATATTATATATAAATATGATTTAAAAACTAAACAACTTGAAAAAATTTTTAATAACAAGAATAAATCAATAACAGGGATTTTTGTTTTTAACAATAAACTTTATATAAATTTTTTGAATGAAGGTTTACAAACTCTTACAAATAATAAATTAACAAGTATTATAACAGACTCTCTTTTTTCATTTTCTAAAATTATTTTTAATGTACCGTATGAAAAAAATTTAATTATCGGATTATCAAACAGCCGTTTATATATTTTTGACGGAACAAATTACAGTTCTTTTGAAAATAATTCTTCAGAATATCTTGAAGAAAGTATAATAAACGGAGGCGGAAATTTTAATAAAAATCAACTTGTTGTTACGAGTATAAACGGCGGTGCTGTTATTTTGGATAAAAAAACAGGAACAACATTAAATACTTTAAATTATATAACAGGTCTTCCTGATGACGAAATTTATGCTTTTGCAGCCGATCAAACCGGAGGACTTTGGTTGGCTCATGAATACGGCATAAGCAGAGTTGCATTTGATATTCCTGTTAAAAATTTCAGTCGTTTCCCCGGCTTGCAAGGAAATATTAATGCCGTAAAATTTTATGACAGTACTTTATATGTTGCTACCGGAGAAGGCTTATTTAAATTATCAGAACTTAAAAGTTATGAAGAAGTAGAAATTGCAGAAAATAAGCGTGTTAAATATTTAAAAAAAATAAACGTATCACAAAATAATTCACATTCTGAGAATATTTCGGATAATAATTCAGAAACACAAATAAAAGAAGGCGATAAAGAATCCGATTATAATTCAAGTTTTTTTAAACGCTGGAAAAAAAGACGGGAGAAAAAAAGAACAGAAACAAAAAATATTTCTGACGATTCCGAAAAAAATACTGTTTCTGATAAAATAAAAAATAAAAACAAATATTTTTATAAAAAAGGCTATAAAACAATAACGGAATACAAAAAAATATATGAATTACATTCCGTAAAATATTTTTATAAAAAAATTGACGGAATAAACAGTAAGTGCAAAACAATTACGGAATATAACAACGGAATTTTAATCGGTGCAAACTCCGGCTTATATTACATTAAAAATAATAAATTAACAGTTGTCATACCGGAAGTTTACATTTATACTTTAAGTTGTAATAACGACATTAATACTTTTTTTGTCAGCACATCAAAGGGTCTCTATAAAATAAAATTTTCACACAATCAATTTCATCCGAAAACAGTAAGCTCAAAAAGCATTTCTAAAATTAAAATCAAATCTCTTCTTACAGTAAATGATTCAACTGTATGGGCAACCGGAAACAATAAAATATATTTATTCCGAATACCCGAAACCGATATTTTATCAACTGAACAATTTAATATTAACGCAGATGATGATGAAAAAATAATTATCACAAAAGAAAAAAACAAATTTTTCTTTTTAACAAAATCCGGAGCATATTATTATGATAATAAATACAATAACATACTTGAAAACAAAAAATTAACAAATATTTTAAATGACAATAACCAAATATATATGCTGAGCGACAGCAGCTTTACTATTAATTCGGGAAGTCATATTCTTTATAAAGGAAATATCAGAGATTCTTTAAATCAACTTAAATATGCTTGGATTTTTGATAATGTAAAAAATATTACAATTGATGATAAAAATGATATTTGGCTGATTTCAGGTAATAATGAAATCTATAAAATCGGGAATAAAATTACTTCAGAAAGAACCCGTTTTAAATTATATATAACATCTATTAAGGACTTTAGCGGAAATTCTTTTCCCGTAACATACTATTTAAAGCTAAATAGTAACTATAAAAATATTAATATTTTTCTCTCGGCACCCGGCTATTTGAAAAAAGATTTTGCAAGCTACTTTTACGGAATTGATATTTCGAATAATAATGAATATTCCGAAACCGGTAAACAGTTTCTTACAATACCGGAACTTACTCCCGGCAAACATATTTTGTCAATGTATGCTCTCAATTCCCTGAATGAGAAAAGTCAAACCATTAAAATTATTATTGAAATAAAACCTCCTATTTGGAAAAGAACATGGTTTATTATCAGTGTTTTTACAACTTTTTTAATTCTTGTTTCATTAATAATATCTGCATTTTACAGAAAAAAACAAAGGAAGATTAAAGAGTATAACGAAATATTAGAACTTAAAGTAAAAGAAAGAACTGCTGAAATTGAAAAACAAAGCAAATTAATTCAAAACCAAAACATAGAAATTTACGAACAATATCAAAAAATAGATTATCAAAATAAAGAAATAACCGGAAGTATAAGATATGCAGGAAAAATTCAAAAAGCCGCACTTTCAGATATCGGTATTTATTCAAAATATTTAGCAGAGTTGTTCATACTTTTTAAACCCCGAGATATTGTCAGCGGCGACTTTTATTGGATAAGCGAATCTAAAAATAAACTCTTTATTGCAGCAGTTGATTGCACCGGACATGGAGTTCCGGGAGGTTTTTTAAGTATGCTGGGGATTTCTTTTTTAAATGAAATTGTAAAAGAATCCGGTAAAACCGAGAAAGAAATAAAAGCTGCCGATGTATTAACTTTACTCAGAAAAAAGATAATAACGGCACTTAGTGCACATGGTGAAGAAGAGCGAAAAGACGGAATGGATATGTCTTTGGCTGTTATAGACAAAAAAAATATGCAATTAAACTTTGCCGGTGCTAATAACCCTGCATATATTATCAGAAATGAAAAATTAGCAAAATTAGAAGCTGACAGAATGCCCGTCGGCAGTAATAAAAAATTAAATCACATTCCGTTTAAAAATAAATATGTCAGTTTAAAACCAAACGATTGCTTGTATTTGTTTTCAGATGGCTATGCGGACCAATTCGGCGGTATAAAACAAAAAAAATTTAATACAAGACGTTTCAGAGAAATGCTTATACATATTCATCATTTACCTATGAGTGAACAAAAAGAAGTATCAGAAAAAATCCTTCATAAATGGATGGGTAAAACTGAGCAAATTGATGATATTTTATTAATCGGAATAAAGTTATAGATAATAAAATGGATACAAATCCTAAACCTTCAAAAGCAAGAGAATTGCTGTGGCTTGCAGTAGCAATACTAAGTTTGAGTGCAGGAATACATAAAACAGTATTCTTTTCATTCAAAGAAAGTTGGTATTTTTATTTATTTTTTCTTATTTCATTAATCTTATACAAGATACATAATAATTTAAGAAAAAAAGAACAATAGAAGATAGTTTTTATCAACTATTTTCCATTTAAAAAATATCTATTTTTTGCAGAATAAAAAAAATATTTATATTTGCATCCGCAAAACAAAAAGGTACCATAGCTCAGTTGGTAGAGCAACGGACTGAAAATCCGTGTGTCCCTGGTTCAATTCCGGGTGGTACCACTCTAAAAGCCTGATTTTTCAGGCTTTTTTTGTATAAAAAATTTGAAAGTCAAACTATTTCTGCAACTTTTTATAATATTAACAGCCTTTGTATTTTGAATGATGTTTTATAACCCTTATCTTTACGATAATATTTGCTGATAATATGAAAAATATTCAAAATATTGTTATAGGTATAGACATAGGCGGAACCAATACCAAATTCGGATTAGTTTCCCGGGAAGGAAAGATACTTGCAAAATCAACTGTTTCTACAAAAGGATATGAAAATATAAATAAGTTTATTGACACTTTACATAATGAAATAAATAAGCTTATTAAAAACTTACCTGAAAAAACAGCAATAAAAGGTATCGGAATAGGTGCACCTAACGGAAATATTTTCAGAGGAACAATTGAATATGCTGCAAATTTGGATTGGAAAGGTTTTATACCGATTGGTTCATTGATGCAGGAAAAATTTAATGTCCGGGTAAAAGTTACTAATGATGCAAATGCAGCAGCATTAGGAGAAAAACTATTCGGTAAGGGGAAAAATATTTCAAATTTTATGACGATAACTTTAGGAACCGGGTTAGGCAGCGGAATTATTGCCGGAGACAATTTGTTGTACGGGCACAGCGGTTTTGCCGGAGAAGCCGGTCATGTTATTGTAAAAGAAAACGGAAGACTTTGCGGTTGCGGAAGAAAAGGGTGTTTGGAAACTTATGTTTCAGCAAACGGATTATTAAAAACAGTTAAAGAACTCTTATCGGCAACCGATGAAGAAAGTATGATACGTAATATTCAATTTAATACATTAACATCAAAAAATATTTATGACTATGCAAAAAACGGCGATTTTATTGCACTGAAAGCATTTAATTTTACTGCTGAAATTCTCGGAAAAGCATTAGCAAACTTTACGGCTTTATTAAGTCCCGAAAAAATATTCTTATTCGGAGGACTTGCCGAAGCCGGTGATTTGCTGATAAAACCAACGGAAAAATATATGAATGATAATTTATTGAGTATCTGTAAAAACACCGTAAGTATTGAAAAATCAGGATTAAAATCCGGTGATGTCGCTATTTTGGGAGCAAGTGCTTTAATTTGGCAATTATACTGATAAAATTAATTTTTCTCTCTGATTTTTTTAATTTTCCAATCTTGTTTTGCCTTAAAATAAAGAGATTCAAAGTCTTCTGCAGGCCCGGGTGCGGAAATTAAAGACAACCTGCCTGCAGGATTGATTAAAAAATAAGTTGGAAAAGCTCGTACATCATATTCTTTAATTATTTTGTTGCTGTCGTCGCTGTGTAAAAAGATAATATCATTAGTTTTAACATCCTTAAGAAAAGTTTTTATTGCCTGAATATTATTTTCTTTAAAAACAATTATTATTTTGAGCATTTTCAATTTCTTCTCAGCCAATGATTTTAAAAGCAAAATATCTTTTTTGCAAGTATAACTTTCTGTTGAAAAAAAACTTAAATAAACAAACTTCCCTCTGTAATCAGACAAACTGTGCATATATGTTTTCAAGTCCGATAATCGAAAATCCAGACTTTTATTACCGATAATTAAATTCGAAGAGTTTTCTAAAAAATTATTTACGGCATTTAAAGTATGCGGATTTTTAATGTATTTTTTTGCAGAATATAATACATCAATAATTTTATTTTTAAATATTGTATTTTTATAAAATTCGTTATACAAATTTATAAATAAAAAATATTCTCGAAAATCTCTGTTCCGGCATAAATCTGTATTTGCCAAAGTTCTTGAAATCATATTCCACCCGACATCAGCTGCCAGAAGTTTGAAAATTGTATCACCGTTTGTTTCAAACAAAACATTTCCGAAATCCTCTTTCAGAAGTTTGTTATATGCCGGATTATCGAATAAAATATCTGAATTTGAATAATTTTTTCTGATAACGGCTTTTTTATTTTTATAAACAGCATCACATCGTAATTTAAGAAATCTGTATTTTTTATAATCTTTAAAAAATTGATTATTACAATATGAAGTGCTGTCTTCAATTTTTTGAATTTCTTTTTCGGTTAAACCGGGATTAATATGATTAGGGGTTTTGAATATTATTTTTGAAGCATTTTCAAACAAAATATCAAATTTTTTCATAGCTTGAGTTGCCGTATTATCATCATTCATTATTCGAATATAAAATTCAAAAGGTTTAAAAAAAGGATTCATTATATCTTCATGCCTTCGAATGGTCTTTTTCGGAAGAACAATGTTAAATTCCTTACCGGGTTCAACAATGATGTATCCGACAAAAACGTCTAAATCAATAAATGCTTCAAAACTTTTGTTACATTCGACCATAAAAGTAAAATATCCTTCATCGTCAACCAAACTTTCGGCAATCACTTTTTTTGTTAATGTTATATAGTCTGAATAGGTGTAAAGTCGAATTGTTTCACCTGCATAGGTTCCGGCATTACCAAAAATTTTGCAAGTATTTGCTTCTGTTACAAAAGAAAGAGAAAAAAATAATACAATACTCAAAATTGTTTTCATAAAAAAAACTTTTTTAGGTTCTTTTAATTTTCATTGCTGTAAGAATAACTTTTTGAATTTCAGCATTTTTATCTTTAACAGGAATATATTGTTCTGCGGTTTCTTCTGTCCTTTTTTTATTAAAAAATCTGTTGTATTGTATTTCCCCGTTAAGAACTCCGTTAAATAAATCTGAAAATTTATGATTTTCCGTAAAAACATCTTTTCCGTTTTTATTCAAAATATCTTCTTTTTGAATATTGTATAATTTTTCGGCTGCTTTATTAACAACTTTTATAATACCTTTCGAATCAAAAATAATCGTCGGAATAACCATATTTATTAACTCAATATCTTCAGATATTATTTTGTATTTGTTGGTAATAAGTTCTTTTTCTTTTAGAAGTTCAGAAATTTTGTCTTCTGCTTTTTTCTCTTCTAAAGAAAGTTCTTCCGATTGTTTTTTATAATCTTCGGCAAGCTTTGCTCTGAGTTTTTTAGAATTTATATTTGAAATTTCGGCAGCAATTCGTTCCGCTATAATATTCAGAAAATTAATTTTGTAATCAGGAAGTTTTTTAAGAGATGCAATTTCAAGAACACCGAACAGTCTCTTTTCATACATTAAAGGACTTAAAATTAAAGACTCAGGAGTATCTTCACCTAATCCCGAACTAATGTACGTGTACCCTTCAGGCAAATCATCAATACGAATAAGTTTTTGTTCTTTTGCACATTTTCCGACTAAACTTTCTCCTATTTCAATTTCCGTATCTAAAAGTTTTTTCTTATCATAAGCATAAGCAGCTTCTAAAATTAATAATTCTTTATCTCCTTTTTTTTGCAAAATAAAAATTCCTATTTGATCAATGCCGAGATGTTCTGCTAAATTTCTTATGACAGGGTAAGCCATTTCTTCTGTGCTTTTAAAATCCTGCTGTAATAACAGTGTAAAATCCGTAACTCCCGACTGATACCAATTATTTCTTTCAAGTTCTTTCAGATTATACTTTTTTTCTTTTTCATAAGTCAGCAAATTTTCTTTAAGTTCAGTTAATACTGCTCCGAAAGATTCTTTGTCGGTATTTTCTAATTCAGCATTGAAATTCCTGTTTATTAATTCTTCAGTAAATTTTTTATAAGATGTATAAGTTGTCTGCAAATTAAAAAGTTCATTGAAAATTACTCCGAATTCGTCAGTTCTTTCAGACAATGAAGAAACCTTTTCAGTAAAGTTTTTCTCATTAAAAAAATTATGAAGAACTGAATAAAGAAATTTTAGTTTTTTGGAAATCCCCGTACTTAAAATAACACTTAAAATTAACGGAAGTATAAAAATAATTAAACAGGCAAAAATCAAAAGAGAAGAATATTTTGAAAAATCAAATTTCAAAATTTCAAAATAATATAATACGAATATTGTTCCTGTTGTGAGAACTAAAAAAATAAAATAAAACAGAAGTACTTTAAAATTAATTTTCACAATACATTATTTTTCAGTTAAGCAAATATAAGGTTTTTTTATCATTTTTTCTGAAAGTTTTAAGACTTCGTTTTTTTTGTATTGCATCCTTCCGTAATAATTACTATTTCACCTTTGATTGTTTTATTCTCAAAATAAGAAATTACTTCTCTTAAACTGCCTCTGATATTTTCTTCATAAATTTTGGTCAGTTCTCTTGAAACCGATACTTGTCTTTCTTCTCCGAATAATTCAGAAAACTGTATTAAAGTTCTCACAAGGCGATAAGGCGATTCATAAAAAATCATTGTTCTTCTTTCTTCGGATAATTCTTTTAATCGTTTTTGTCTCCCTTTTTTCGGCGGAAGAAATCCTTCAAAACAAAATCGCTCACAAGGTAAACCTGAATTTACCAAAGCCGGTACAAATGCCGTTGCACCGGGCAATGTTTCAACGGGTATTTTATTTTTTATACATTCTCTCACAATTAAAAAACCCGGATCTGAAATTCCGGGAGTGCCGGCATCAGAGACTAACGCAATTGTTAAACCACTTTGTAATTTACCAATAATAGTTTGTATCTGACTGTGTTCGTTGAACTTATGAAATGCCGAAAGCGTATTACGGATTTCATAATGTTTCAGTAAAACAGCAGTAGTTCGGGTATCTTCGGCTAAAATTAAGTCAGCTTCTTTTAAAACCTCAATTGCCCTGAAAGTGATGTCTTTCAAATTACCGACAGGTGTGGGAACAAGAATTAATTTTGACATTTCTGTAAATTTCTGCAAAGATAAAATGTTTAACGGAATGATTTTATCAAGCTTTTATAAAAATAACATAAATAAAAAATTATTTGACTAATAACTGAAAACATACATCTTTGCAGAAAAAAATATGAATACGGAATTTAAGAAAGAAAATTTCAAAAACAAAGTACAAATACTTGTAAGATATGATGACCTTGATACTTTAGGGCATGTAAATAATAAAACGTATTTAAGTTATCTTGAAGAAAGCAGAATTAATTATCTCTCCGAAGTTTTAAACTTAAAAAAGAATTCCTTAGATTTTGATGTTGTTGTAGGCAGAATTGACATTAAATATCTGTTCCCTATATTTTTAAATGATGATGTTGATGTTTATACCCGAATATCAAGAATAGGAGAAAGAAGTTACGATTTTGAATGTTATGTAGTGAAAAATAAGAACAATAAAATTCAAACTTGTGCTTTTGCTTCAGTTACATTAGTATCCGTTGATTTAAAAACAGGAAAAACAAAATTAAATAATCCTAAAATGATTGATTCTATTTTAAAATACGAACCGATTAAACCCATCTTTCAAACAAATAAAATTTAACCGTAAAATATGTTATAAAAGGGTTTAAATTATTTTTATAATCACATTTCAATATCTATATTTGCACATATTTAAAAAAATTATTAATTAACTAAAAATCAGTAAGTTATGTTTATATTGATGGTTGTAATCTTTATAGTGGGTTATACAATGATAGCATTGGAACATCCGTTAAAGATTGATAAAGCAGCTTCTGCTTTACTTATGGGAACTGTATTATGGGCTTTATATGCTTTAAACGGACAAGAAATTCTTAATTTAGGATACAGCAGAGCCTGGCTTCATTTCAGCGAATTAAACCCGTTATCAAAAACGGCAGAAGGTGTTCGCGAATTTATTGTTCATCACGATGTGATGGATCATTTAGCTAATATTTCTACAATTTTATTCTTTTTGTTAGGAGCAATGACGATTGTAGAGATTGTTGACCAACATGACGGTTTTAAAATTATTACTGACAAAATTACAACCACAAATAAAACTAAATTGATGTGGATTGTCAGTTTTTTAACATTTTTCATGTCAGCAGTTTTAGATAACTTAACAACTACAATTGTTATTATTGCTTTATTAAGAAAACTAATTGATGATAAACAAACTCGTTGGTTTTTTGCGGCAATGGTTGTTGTTGCAGCTAATGCCGGCGGTGCATTTTCTCCTATCGGTGATGTTACAACAATTATGTTATGGATCGGCGGACAAATTACGACCGCTAATATTATTATGAAATTGTTTCTTCCCAGTTTATTTACAATGATTATTCCTTTACTCGTTTTATCTTTAACCTTAAAAGGAAAAGTTACAAGACCTAAGGTTATTCCCAACGGAGAAAATGAATATCAAACAACTCATAAAGAACAAATAGTAATGTTAATAATGGGTGTTTCCGCACTGTTATTTGTTCCCGTATTCAAAACCGTAACTCATTTACCGCCGTATCTCGGAATGTTATTCGGATTAAGTGTTATTTGGATTACAACTGAAATAATGCACAGAAAAACTAAAACTCAATTTGAAGGAAATTTTAAATTATCTGTAAATACAATTTTAACACGTGTTGATGTTCCGACAATATTTTTCTTTTTAGGAATTTTAACAGCTGTTGCCGCATTAGAATCTGCAGGACATTTGGATTTAATGGCAAACTCACTTAAAAATTGGGGCTTAGGTGTATATCCTGTTGCTATCATTATCGGTTTGTTATCATCTGTTGTCGATAATGTCCCTCTTGTTGCAGCATCAATGGGTATGTATCCGATTGATCCTTTCCATGTCCAATTTATGCAAGACGGTATTTTTTGGGAACTAATTGCATACACGGCAGGAACAGGAGGAAGTATCTTAATCATAGGTTCAGCCGCCGGTGTTGCTGCTATGGGAATGGAGAAAATAGATTTTATTTGGTATATGAAACGAATTTCATTGCTTGCAGCACTCGGGTTTTTCGCCGGTGCGGGGACTTATTATGTTCAGGAAATGTTTATGCAGGAAAGTCTGCATGCCAAAATAATTCCGTTCGATACAATTCCGAAAACTGCAAAAGACAAAGTTACTGCTGACTTTTCCGACTATACGGTAAAAGATGTTGAAAAATATTTTAAAGGAAGGAAAAATGAACTTGTCGGGTATGTTGTTGAAGCTAAAAAAGACGGAAAAGATTATGATATTCGATTTAAAAAAGACGGAACTTTTATGGAAATAGTTGATGATGTTCCGTCTCCTAATGATCTGAAATAATTTTTTATTGTTATAAAAATTTTAAGCGGGTATTAATAAATAATACTCGCTTTTTTTTATTTAATATCTTAACTTTGCATCTAAATTTTCAACAATAATGATTTACACAAAAACAAGCGAAGAAATAGAATTAATGCGAGAAAGTGCTTTAGCTGTTTCAAAAACATTAGCATTAATTGCCGAGCATATAGGAGAAGGGGTAACAACCGGTAAGTTAGATATGTTAGCAGAAGAATTTATCAGAGATAACGGCGGTATTCCATCGTTTAAAAATTATAACGGATTCCCGGCGACTTTATGTATGTCTGTTAATGAAGAAGTTGTTCACGGTATTCCCGGAAAATATGTATTGAAAAACGGAGATGTAATATCAGTTGATTGCGGTGTATTAAAAAACGGATTTCACGGAGACCATGCCTATTCTTTTAAAATCGGAGATGTAAAACCCGAAATTTCAAAACTTTTGAGGATTACAAAAGAATCTTTATATAAAGGAATAGAAGCAGCAAAAACAGGAAACAGAATCGGAGATATCGGTTTCACCATTCAAAACTATGTTCAGGAAGAAGGGTATTCTGTAGTCAGAGAGCTTACAGGACACGGCTTAGGCAGGAGTCTTCATGAAGACCCTTCAGTACCGAATTACGGAAAAAGAGGACGCGGAGCAAAAATTATTGAAGGTATGGTAATTGCAATTGAACCTATGATTAATCTCGGGAAAAAAGCAGTACGCCAATTATCCGACGGATGGACAATTGTTACTACAGACGGTATGCCTTCGGCACATTTTGAACACGACATTGCAATTGTTAACGGAAAAGCTGAAATTTTATCAACCTTTGATTTATTAGAAGATATTTTGAAAAAAAGGGATATGGAAATCAGTTAAAATAAAAAAGACACAATTTATTGTGCCTTAAATTCTTACATCAAATGACATAAGATACTAACTGTGTATTATGAGAGTTACAAGTTATTCTTTTCAACTTTTGACGATAATTGAATAAACTTTTCTAATAATTCATCAACAATAACTTCAGTTTCGCTGCTTACTTGACTATTATTATCTTGATCATTCATAGCTGTTTAATTTTATTAAGTATAGGTCTTTTTCTATTTTAATATACGCAGATTTACTGTAAAGGTTTCAATTATTTTAATCTTTTTTTAATTTTATAAAAAGAAAGTTTCAAAACACAAATTTTACCTTATTTTTGTAATAAAATATTAATACTATGATAACATTAAAAGAAGGAGATAAAATTCCGGAAACAGAAAATATAGTTAATTTAAAAAATCTGAAAGGAAAAAAATTAATTCTTTATTTTTATCCTAAAGATAATACACCCGGATGTACGAATGAAGCATTAAATTTAAAAAATCATTATGAAGAATTGAAAAAAAACGGATTTGAAGTAATCGGTGTCAGTCCGGACTCGGAACAATCTCATAAAAAATTTACTGATAAATTGGACTTGCCGTTTCAATTAATTTCGGATACTGAAAAAACACTCTTAAATTTATTCGGTGTTTGGGGAGAAAAAAAAATGTACGGAAAAACATATCAGGGTGTACACAGAACCACATTTATTATTGATGAAGCCGGTACAATCATAAAAATATTTCCGAAAGTAAAAACAAAAGAACATTACGAACAAATTATGAAAGCATTAGCTGAATAAAAATTTTAACATTATGGCAAAAAAAGAACAAGATACCAAAGAAGCAAAACTACAAGCATTACAATCGACTCTTAACAAGATAGATAAAGAATTCGGAAAAGGAACAATTATGAAACTTGATTCAGGTGCCGTTCTTAATATTCCTTCTATTTCAACCGGCTCCATCGGATTAGATAATGCTTTGGGAATAGGAGGAATTCCGAGAGGCAGAGTAACCGAAATATACGGTCCCGAATCTTCCGGAAAAACAACACTGGCACTCCATGTAATTGCTGAAGCTCAAAAGAAAGAAGGTATTGCTGCTTTTATTGACGCTGAACATGCTTTTGACAGTTATTATGCAAGAAAACTTGGTGTTGATATTGATAATCTTTTAGTTTCACAACCGGATAACGGCGAACAAGCTTTGGAAATTACTGACCATCTTATCCGTTCCGGTGCTGTTGATATTATTGTCATTGATTCTGTTGCTGCTCTTACACCCAGAGCAGAAATTGAAGGCGATATGGGCGATTCCAGAATGGGACTGCAAGCTCGATTAATGTCTCAAGCCTTAAGAAAATTAACATCCAATATCGGAAAAACTAATACTTGTGTTATTTTCATTAATCAATTACGTGAAAAAATCGGTGTTATGTTCGGAAATCCGGAAACAACTACCGGCGGTAATGCTTTAAAATTCTATGCTTCCGTCAGATTAGATGTCAGAAGAATCGGACAAATAAAAGACGATACGGATGTTAAGGGAAATAAAACTCGTGTGAAAGTTGTTAAGAATAAAGTGGCTCCGCCTTTTAAAAAAGCCGAATTTGATATTATGTACGGTGAAGGCATTTCTAAAATCGGAGAAATTGTGGATTTAGGAACCGAATACGAAATTATTCAAAAAAGCGGTTCTTGGTACAGCTATGGAGATACCAAATTAGGGCAAGGAAGAGAAGCCGTAAAAAAATTATTAACAGATAATGTGGAATTAGCTGATGAATTAGAAGCCAAAATCAGAGAACACTTAAAAAACGGTGCTCCGAAAGAATAATATTACAAGAAATTACAAAGAGGCCGTTTTCTGCATGAAACGGTCTTTTTTATCGTCTTCTGAATTCAGAACAAATAACAGCAGTTGCAACAGCAGCATTCAACGATTCTGCTGATTTATTATCTGTATTAAAAGACGGAATAAATAATCGTTCCGTTACAAATTGTTCCGTTTCACAGGAAATTCCTTTACCTTCATTGCCTATAATAATAATTCCTTTATCACTTAAGTCCGTTTCATATATATTTTTCCCTTTTAAAAATGTTCCGTAAATCGGTAATACTTTATTTAATGATGAGAAAAAAATTATTTTATTAACGTAATGAACCCTAACCGAAGCAATTGCTCCCATTGTTGCTTGAACTGTCTTCGGATTATAGATATCTGCTGAATGTTCCGAACAAAGAACATTTTTTATTCCGAACCAATCTGCCGTTCGAATAATTGTTCCCAAATTTCCGGGATTCTGAATGTCATCACAAAAAATTGTTAACGAACTCTCAATTTCCTTAATATCAAGAATATAGTCAGGGATATTAAAAATTCCGATTGTGGTAGGCGGTGTAACTAACTGACTGATTTTTTTGATTTCAGGAATACCGACTTCAATAATTTCGGCATTTAAATCGGTTAAATTTCTGAATTCTTGAATTTTTGAAGTAAAAATAATTTTCGGCTTGATTTGTGATTGCAGTAATTCAAAAACTAATTTTTCGCCTTCGGCAATAAATAAATTATGTTTTATTCTGAATTTTCTTAATTTTAAAGAATTAAAAAATTTAATTTCGTTTTTTGATAACATGAACTCTTATTAAATTGTTTACAAAATAAATCATTTTAATCGGATTTCAATAATATTAACTTTATTAGCAGTATTATTTTTTTATGTTTATAATTAATATTTTTCAAAAGTTAGTCAGGAATATTCGTATGCTGATTTGCAGGTTTACTGCAAACTTTATGTATACAAAAATATTACTTTTGTTTATTTCGCTTTCAATTGTAAATGTTTCGTGTAATTTAACAAAAAATATTCCTGAAAATAAGGATTTATTAATTAAGAATAAGGTTATAATTCAATATAATAACATAAATTCTCAAAAACCCGATTTTTCGGAAAAAGATATTGAACAAATTTTAAAACCGCGTTTAAACACCAAAATTTTCGGAATACCTCTAAAATTAATTATTTATAATTCTGTTAATCCTGAGAAAATTAAAAATATTGAACTGAAAAAAACAAAAAAATGTGAGGCTGAAAAAAATAAAAAATTAAAATACATCAATAAAAAACTTCGGCATTTTGATAAAGAAACCGATAATCTGTCTTCCGAAACTTCAAAATATAAACATTTAACAAATAAAATTTCAAAATTACAAAACCGTTATGATAAAATAACTCAAAAAACTTGTAAAGAAAAACATTGGACAAGACGCTTAGGTGAAGCACCCGTACTTTATAATTTAAATAACGAATACAGAAATAAAAATAAAATTCAAATCTTTTTAAAAGAAAAAGGATTTTATGATTTTAATATTAATTCTAAAATTAAAAGTGAAAAAAATAATCCTAAAAAAATAACGGTTGAATATATTGTAAAAATAGAGAATTCCCATAAAATAAAAAATATATACTACAACATTAATGATCAAAGAATTAAATCTGTCGTTCTTAATGATACCGCTCATTCGGCAATAAAAATCGGAGAAAATCTTGACATTAATAACATGGAAAATGAACGAGAACGTTTGGCATCCCTGATAAGAGATAAAGGATATTATAATTTTTCAAAGGACTTTATTACATTTTCTGCTGATACTGTATCAAAAAATAAACAAGACGATCTTTGGTTAATTATTAAAAAAGATACTTCTCAAATAAGTAATAATATCTATAAAAGATATAAAATAAAAAACGTATATATCTATCCGTATTTTAAAGCTCGTAAAGCATTAACAGATAAAAATGCTTATTTTTTATCGCACGACACTTTAATATATTATGATAAAAACGATAAAAAATATTTCTTTTTATACAATCAAATGCCGCGAATTAATCCCAAGGCAATTATAAGAGGTATTTTTATCAAAGCCGGAGATTATTATAATTTGAATGATGTCAATGCAACTTATCGTTATTTAGTTTCACTTCCTGTTATTCAAATTGCAAATGTGAAATTTACCGAAACGGAAAATGACAATGATTCAGATACCGTTGCTTGGTTAAATTGCGAAATACGTTTAACACAATCAAAATTACAATCAACAAATACAACTGCTGAGCTGACTAATACTTCCGGTAATTTTGGTGTAGGCGGAACGTTTTCTTATATTCATAATAATATTTTTCGAAATGCAGGAGTTTTAAATGTTGGAACAAAACTTGCATTTAAACGCTTGACAAAAAATAAGTCCTATTTGCCGAGTAATACATCTGCCTTTTTTAACAGCGAAGAATACGGTGTAAATTTCAGTTTGGACTTTCCTCGGTTACTCGCACCCGTTCCTTTAAAGAAATTTTTCAAACGAAGAAATCCTAAAACCGTTATTGCGGCAAATTATAATTTTTTACAACGTCCGGATTACACCTATACTGTTGCCGGAGGAAATATTGGTTATTATTGGAATTCGTCTCAAACAATCAGTCATGCTTTTTTACCGGTAACCGCAGATGTTGTTGATTTAAGAAATTCAACTCAGGAATTCAGAGATTTAATAAAAATTTTACAACTTGAGGACACTTATGAAACACATTTTGTTTTTGGGACATCCTATAAATTTACACTTAATAATCAGTTTATTAAAGGCAAAAAAAATACTTTTTTATTTACCTTTAATATAAAATTAGCCGGAAACAGTTTGTCCGCAGTTATGAAAGCACTTGACAAGCCGCAAGAAAACGGAAGTTACCGAATTAATAATATCGTTTTTGCCCAATTTATTAAAGAAGATATTGAATTAAGGTTTCATAAAAAACTGTCGCGTGAAAATGATAAAATTGCTTTCAGACTTTTTACCGGAGCAGCATTACCATACGGAAATTTAAAAGTAATACCTTTCGGCGAACGATATTTTGCAGGCGGAGCAAGCAGTGTCAGAGCATGGCAAAGCAGAACCCTGGGACCCGGCTCCTATTCGCTGAGTGATACACTTAACAGTTATCCCAATCAAACAGCTGATATTCGATTAGAAGCAAATATTGAATACAGAATGAAATTATTTTGGAAACTTGAAGGAGCTCTATTTGTTGATGCCGGAAACATATGGGCAATTAATGATGAAGATATTCGCCCGGGTGCAAAATTTAATTTTAATACATTCTATAAAGAAATTGCCGTAGGAACCGGCTACGGCTTACGTTTTGATTTTGGCTTTGTATTATTAAGAGCCGATATGGGATTGAAACTTTTTGACCCGTCTTTACCCGTAAACAACAGATGGGTTTACCGATACAAAAAATTTGGATATGATGACTGGACTTTTTATTTAGCAATAGGATACCCGTTTTAATTATTCTTAACTAAATCTTATATTTAAAATATGGATGTAAAATAATGTGCAGATAGCTGTTACCCGTAAATAATTCGTGTTAATTCAACAAATTCTTCAACACTTAATTGTTCCGGTCGTTTGTTAAAAATTACATTTTCTGTTTCTATGTTATGTGTTAAACTTTTTAAAGAATTTCGAAGAGTTTTTCGTCTTTGATTAAAACCGGTTTTTACAACCTTTTTAAAAAGAACATCATCACAGTTTAAATTTACCGAATCTTTCCGCAATAACCTTATAACACCCGATTTTACTTTCGGCGGCGGATAAAAAACTTTTTCGCTTACCGTAAAAAGATATTCCGCTTCGTAATATGCCTGCGTTAAAACACTTATTATTCCGTATGTTTTGTTTCCGGGCGAAGCACATATTCGCTCGGCAACTTCTTTTTGAAACATTCCGACAGCTTCTTTTACGATATGCTTATTTTCCAGTATTTTAAACACAATTTGACTTGAAATATTATAAGGAAAATTACCGATAAGTGCTATATCATTTTTAAAAAATCCGGATAATTTAAACTTTAAAAAATCCTCACTCAGAAGTCGCTCTTTCAACTCGAAAAAATGTTGTTTCAAATAATCAATCGATTCAGTATCAATTTCAATAACAAATAAGTTTATATCTTTTTTTAACAAAAATTCCGTTAAAATTCCTGTCCCCGCTCCTATTTCCAACACATCATTAATCCCGTTTGCCGAAAGTGCATTTACAATTTTTTCGGCAATATTTTTATCTTTTAAAAAATGTTGCCCGAGATATTTTTTTGGTTTTACCATTATTATATTACAATAATTTACTACTTAAAAAGTTATGCAAGTATAAAATATTTTTCCTTATATTTGTAATTAAACTGAAAGAACCGAAATAAATATGACAAAAGCAAAAGTTTTGTGGGTTGATGACGAAATTGACCTCTTAAGAATTCAAATTTTATATCTCGAAGAAAAAGGACACACAGTTTTTACCGCTAATAACGGTTTTGATGCTGTTGAATTAGTGAAAGAAAATAATTATGATATTGTTTTTTTAGATGAAAATATGCCGGGCATTTCCGGATTAGATGTATTATCGGAAATTAAACGTATTAAACCTGCTCTTCCGGTTGTGATGGTTACGAAAAATGAAGAAGAAGATATAATGGACGATGCCGTAGGTTCAAAAATTGACGATTACCTGATAAAACCCGTAAATCCGAAGCAAATTATTCTTGCCATTAAAAAAAATATTGAAAACCGACAATTAATCAGCGAAAAAACTTCTGAAAAGTATCAATCGGAATTTTTAAAATTAAATACAGAAATATCTCAAGCCGGCACATACCATGAGTGGTATAATCTTTACAAAGACTTAGTATATTGGGAACTGGAACTTGACAAATCAGGAGACCATACAATGGATGAAGTTTTAATTCAGCAAAAAAAAGATGCAAATATTGAATTTTCAAAGTTTATTAAAAATAATTATAAAGATTGGTTTGTCCCTGATACGAAAAACAGACCGAAAATGCCTTTCGATTTTTTTCGTCATGAAATTATTCCTTTGCTTGATGCAAAAAAGAAAGTCTGCGTATTAATGATTGACAATTTACGTTTCGACCAATGGCAGCTTTTGCAACCTGTTATTAATCAATATCTTGAAACAGAAAAAGAAGAACTTTGGTTTTCTATGTTGCCGACTGCAACACAGTATGCCCGAAATGCTTTTTTTGCCGGTTTAACACCGCTCGAAATTTCAAGACGTTATCCGCAATATTGGCTGAATGATGAAGAAGAAGGAGGAAAAAATGCACACGAAAAAGAGTTACTTGCCGAACTTTTTCTAAGATACCGACGTAAAGTAAAGTTTTCTTACGACAAAATCTTAAATAATAAATTTGGTGAAAAAGTAAATGAAAATATTGCAAACCTGATGCAAAACCAATTATCTGTTATTATCTATAATTTTGTAGATATTCTTTCGCATGCCCGAACAGATACAAAAATGATACGCGAACTTGCTGACGGAGAATCTGCATACAGGGATTTGACTTTGACTTGGTTTGAACACTCACCGCTTTTAAACTTAATAAAATTACTGGCACAAGAAGATGTTACCGTTTTTATTACAACCGACCACGGCACCGTTAATGTCGATAACCCGATAAAAGTTGTGGGCGACAGACATACAACAGCTAATCTGCGCTACAAACAAGGAAGAAATTTGGCATATAATAAAAAAGAAATCTTTGAGATAACAAAACCGGAATCAGTCGGTTTACCGGTTACAAATATCAGTTCATCCTATATTTTTGCATACAATTCAGATTTTTTTGCATACCCGAATAATTACAATCATTATGTAAAATATTATAAAAACACCTTTCAGCACGGCGGTATTTCCCTTGAAGAAATGCTTATACCTTGTATTAAATTAAAACCGAAAAGATAGTTAAAATGAACCGATATATTGCCGAAAGCACAGATGATCTGCCGAAAATTGCAAAAGCAATTATTGACACCAATAAAAATGAGAAAATTTTTGCTTTTTTCGGAAAAATGGGCAGCGGAAAAACCGCATTGATAAAGGAAATATGCAAATACAAAAAAGTAATTGATTCCGTTACCAGTCCGACCTTTTCACTTGTGAATGAATACTTTACCGAAAACGATGATATTATTTATCATTTTGATTTTTATCGTATTGAAACAAAAGAAGAAGTATTTGATTTCGGTTACGAAGATTATATATTCGGCGGTGCTGTTTGCCTTATTGAATGGCCTGAATTAATTGAAGATTTACTGCCCGAAAATTATATTAAAATCGAAATTAAAGAAAAAGAAAATGCAGTTCGGTATATATCTTGTAATAAAGTTGTAAATTAGCCATTTACCAAACAACAATTCTTAAAAATGTAATACAACATGACCTCTTTTTCTCAAAATCCTTCAGGACAATTCTCATATAGTGAACAATTAATGCCGCAAGCAGAAATGCTGGAAGAAAAAAAGAACAGACGTATTTTAACAGTCGGAATTCCTAAAGAATCAGATAAATACGAAAATCGCATTGTGTTAAGCCCGCAAGCTGTAAAACAGCTTTGTAAAGAAGGACATCATATTGTTATAGAAGCCGGTGCAGGATTACGAAGCCGGTGGCAGGATACCGATTACGTAAAAGCCGGTGCCGTTATTGAAGACAGGAAAAAAGTTTTTGCATCCGAAATTTTATTAAAAGTTGCACCAATTGAATCGAATGAAATAAAACTTCTCACCGGAAATCAATTATTAATTTCCGCATTACATTATAATACACAAACAGCTCAAAAAATTAATGCTTTAAAAGCAAAGAAAATGACCTGCATCGGATTAGAGCTGATAAAAAATAATGATGAATTTCATCCTTATGTTCAGACTATGAGTGAAATTTCCGGAATTTTGGCAATAAACACTGCAAGTGAATATTTAAGTAATCCGATTACCGGTAAAGGTATTTTATTAGGCGGAATAACCGGTATTCCTGCTGCGAAAGTACTTGTTTTTGGTGCAGGAACCGCCGGAGAATATGCAGCAAGAGCTGCCGCTGCTCTCGGTGCACAGGTAAAAGTTTTTGATAACTCTTTATTCCGATTACAAAATCTGAAAAATACATTAGGCATTCAACTTTACACTTCTGTTTTTCAAAACGAAATAATTTCAAAAGCATTAAAAACTGCGGATGTTTTGATAGCTGCTGCAGAAAATACAAATGATGAAAATCTATTTATTATTTCCGAAAAAATGATTGCTGAAATGAAAAAAGGTTCCGTGATTATCGATTTGAATACCGACAGTGCATCTTGTATTGCCACCTCTAAAGTTACGCATCTCGGAAATCCGGCTTTTGAAACTCACGGTGTCATTCATTATTGTGTGCCTAATATTGCCTCAAAAGCTGCACGAACAGCTTCGATAGCACTCAGTAACACAACATTTCCTTTATTGCAAAAAATAAGTTTAGAAAAAACCATTCCGAATATTATTCATAACATTCCGGAATTAAAATACGGTGCATATATTTACGAGGGCATTTTAACAAACGAACGCTTAGCAAAGAAATTTGATATGGACTACAAAGATATTGATTTGCTTTCGATTATTTTTTAAAAATTTACTTTTCATTAACCTTCTGTGTTCTAATCCAAATTTATTTTTCTGCTTATTTTAAAATCAAGCAATTATACATTTAATTGTTTTACTTCGGGAATATACTTTATTCAAAATTTCGGAAATATTTGAGTTAAAAAAAATATTGTTTTAGTATTCAACCAAGATATGCAGATGAGTAAAATGAGATTATAATTTCGTTCTTTTAAAGGTCGGCATAATTTATGTAGTTTTTAAATAATTAAAAATCAACATCATGCTGAAAAGAACTCTTTTTTTCGTAAACCCCTACCACCTTTTTGTTAAAAACAAACAGCTATATGTAAAAGACAAAATAATTGATAAAGAAAGAATGATAGCTGCCGAAGACATTGGTTACATTATCTTTGATAATAAGCAAATTACATACACCCATTCGGTTATGCAATTATTTTCCAAAAATAATACTGCCGTTATTTTCTGCAATGACAAGCACATGCCGACTTCTATGATGATTAACTTTGAATCGCATCATTTACACGGACAACATGCAGATGCTCAATTAAAAGCAAGCGAACCTCTGAAAAAAAACCTGTGGCAGCAAACCATAAAGGCAAAAATACAAAATCAAGCAGCTGCTTTAGATTATTTTAAGAAAAACGGAAACGCTTTAAGAGAAATATCCAAACATGTAAAAAGCGGAGATACTACAAACAGAGAATCGTATGCAGCACGTATTTATTGGAATCAATTGTTCAATAATTTTATCCGGCACAAAGACGGCAAACAACCGAATTCAATGCTGAATTTCTGTTATACGATATTACGTTCTGCAACGGCAAAATCCATTGTAGGTTCAGGACTGCTGCCTGCATTGGGCATTCATCACAGAAATAAATATAATGCTTACCGTTTAGCTGATGATATTATGGAACCTTACCGCCCTTTTGCCGACAGGATTGTAAAAGAAACTTTTGCAAAATTTCCCGATTATAAAGACTTAACAAAAGAAATAAAATTTGATTTAATGAATGTTCTTACAACGGATACCCGATTTAAGAAAGTTACTCGACCATTATCTGTAGGATTAAGTATGACAACGGCATCTTTGGTAAAATGTTATAAAGGAGAAACTAAAAATATTGCTTATCCTGTGTTTAAATAAATTACAATGCATCAAACCAGACTAAATGCCTATAGAATTATGTGGTTATTTGTATTTTTTGATTTACCGACTACAACAAAAAAAGAAAGACGCCGAGCTTCCAAATTTCGCAAATCCCTGCTTGACGACGGATTTTCAATGATGCAATATTCTGTTTATGTACGCCATTGTGCAAGTCGCGAAAGTATGAACGTTCATATAAAACGAGTTGAAAAAGGCATACCCGAATTAGGGCATATCAATATTTTACCGGTTACCGACAAGCAATACGGAAATATTGTAAATTTTTGGGGCAAAAAAGAGATTCCGCTCGAAAACGCCCCGATGCAACTGGAAATTTTTTAACTTATTCAAAAAAAATCCCCGAACGATTTTTTTTAATCGAACGAGAATTTTTAAAGGATATATCTTTTTTTATAAATAAAAAAACGAATACAAATATTTAAAAAAACTGTAAAAGCATCATTTTTATTCTCGCGTTTCTGTTGTAATTCGGTGAATATTATAAAGTTATTTAACAATATAATATATCCCTTTTCCTTTTGTTATCAAACCACAACCGTACACTCCCGATAAGATTGTAGCAGGTTAATATATCCCTTTTCCTTTTGTTATCAAACCACAACCAAGGAGAGATTTATACACAGTTAAAGATGAATATATCCCTTTTCCTTTTGTTATCAAACCACAACTGAAGATGACGAATGGACAATTTAATTTATAATATATCCCTTTTCCTTTTGTTATCAAACCACAACAATCTTTCCGTGTAATTTATTTCAGGAAACAATATATCCCTTTTCCTTTTGTTATCAAACCACAACTAAAACATATGACATTCTAAATTATGAAGAAATATATCCCTTTTCCTTTTGTTATCAAACCACAACACGAAAAGGCGATGGAAAGAAAAAGAAAAAAATATATCCCTTTTCCTTTTGTTATCAAACCACAACAAGGAAATTGGAAAATATCTTGTAAATAGAAATATATCCCTTTTCCTTTTGTTATCAAACCACAACTCCGGTTCCGTTGTTGTTTGCTTGTTTTTTAATATATCCCTTTTCCTTTTGTTATCAAACCACAACAGTAATAGTACAGGTACTGTTAATGCAGTTAATATATCCCTTTTCCTTTTGTTATCAAACCACAACTTTATTTTCTTCTTATATTTCTAAGGCACAAATATATCCCTTTTCCTTTTGTTATCAAACCACAACAGCAGACTGTGATACAATTAAAGAACCAAAAATATATCCCTTTTCCTTTTGTTATCAAACCACAACACCTACTCCAAATTGAAGGGCGGCACGTTTAATATATCCCTTTTCCTTTTGTTATCAAACCACAACTCCATTTTTTAGCATGACCGTTGAACTGCCAATATATCCCTTTTCCTTTTGTTATCAAACCACAACTTGATTTTAGCCGGATAATTTATTGATTTAAATATATCCCTTTTCCTTTTGTTATCAAACCACAACTAAAAGGATTGATAAATATATCAATTCTTTAATATATCCCTTTTCCTTTTGTTATCAAACCACAACTGTATATTGAACATTATCAAGCAAAATATAAATATATCCCTTTTCCTTTTGTTATCAAACCACAACGCTGCGGGCGGATAACAGGAACACGTTTTAATATATCCCTTTTCCTTTTGTTATCAAACCACAACAAACAGAGAAGAAGATACTAATGGGTGGCAAATATATCCCTTTTCCTTTTGTTATCAAACCACAACTATGTCAAGATTATTCATAAACATTAAACTAATATATCCCTTTTCCTTTTGTTATCAAACCACAACCTAAAGATGTAATAGTATCTATAACTATATAATATATCCCTTTTCCTTTTGTTATCAAACCACAACTGACCATTGACCCAACCACGTGAAAAATACAATATATCCCTTTTCCTTTTGTTATCAAACCACAACTTAACAACCATTTGAGTAATTTTTCTATTCAATATATCCCTTTTCCTTTTGTTATCAAACCACAACGTGTATCGTGAACAGATGAAACTTCAACGGAATATATCCCTTTTCCTTTTGTTATCAAACCACAACTTGAAAGCCAACTGTCTGACTGCATGTCTAATATATCCCTTTTCCTTTTGTTATCAAACCACAACAACAAATGTAATACATTATTGTAAGATTTAAATATATCCCTTTTCCTTTTGTTATCAAACCACAACTGCAGGTTTATATCCTTTTATGAATGCAAAAATATATCCCTTTTCCTTTTGTTATCAAACCACAACTACGAATTAGATATTGTTGCAATGTTTTAAATTGATAATTTAAAACATTGAGTTGGAATCTTTCGTTATCAAACCACAACCTCAATAACTGTCGGATATATCCGGTTTTATAATATTTCCTTTTTTCATTATTTCAAAGAACAAAAAACATCTTTTATTTTTTATCCCTGTCAGGGTTTGAAACCCTGACAGGGATTTTATTCAGGAATTTTAATATCTCAGTCAATAAGATACTTTTCAATTCCGTTATTATTATCTTCATTTTTATGTAAAAATACAAAATTATCAATATCACCAAACCAATTCAAAACTTCTTTTCTTAATAATTTTGTCGGTCTTTCAGAACATACGGTAAGGTAAGATGTCCAAGGATACTCAATAATACTTTCCATAAACCCGTGATGCACGGGGTTATTGTGAATATAAATTACTAAATTCTTATAATATTTTTCATTATCAACCCATATTCTTCTGAAAGGACGTTTAAATAAAGTTCCGCTTCGATTATATTTCTTGTTATATGCCTGCGTATATGAATTAAATAAATCTGAAAAATACTTTGACGGCTGCTTTATTTTAATATTTGAATAATCACTGTCAGGGTTGACAACCCTGACAGTGATAGGCAAATTCATTCTATCAATTTCATTTTCTTCTTTTATTCTCACCAATATATGAAAATGATTCGGCATTAAACACCAAGCAAAAGTTTCAGCAATCGGTTCTATATATTTATCATATTGTTTCAAAAAATATTCATAATTTGCTTTTTCACGAAAAAGGTTTTCTCTGCTTACGGCTTGATTATATATATGATAAAATTTATCGTACTCTATGGGTATAATCTTTTGAGACATCTTTTTTACTTATTTCATTATTACAAACAACCGTCTATCCCTGTCATGGTTGTTAACCCTGACAGGGATAGATTCATTCCGGAATCAATCAACTTTTGATATTCTGCCGAGTATATCAATATTCACTTTAATCGGGTTTACTTCCTGCCATGCTTTAAAACTTTGCAAACTAATTTCTTGCTTTGAATTATCAAGTTTTGACGCAAGATGATGTCTGAACGTATAATAACTTGATGATACTTTTTGTACTCTGTAAATGTATTTTGTTAAATCTGAATAATTCGGATTTTCCCAATTAATATTGTCTTCATTTATCCCTAATAAAAACATATCGTTAATTTCTAAAGATGTAACAAATACACTGCCTTCTGTCGGGTTTTTATCAATAACGGATAATCCTTCTTTTTTACGCTCTACGGCTTCCCAAAATGTAACGACTTTTTCAAATAATTCCCCTTCCGTATTTTTATATATGGCAACATGGTGGTTATTTCGCGGGTTAACATATTGGTTTAGCTCAACTTCTTTGCCTTTCTTTTCTGCAAACACCTTTTTATCTTTCAGTTGCATCATATTACCGAGATTTTCTTTTACCCTCACTTTTTTTATCGGAACCCGTTCTCCATTTTTATTCGGCAAAGAAAATAACATTTTTATGTCTTGTTGTTTTTGTTTTATTTGCTTTTGAATTTCTGCTTTTTCAAAATCTGTTTTTGCTTTTTTAAACTGTTTGTTTAATTCATCAATTTCTTTTTTTATTCTTTTTTCTTGTGCTTTTCCATGTAGGATAATTGCTCTTATTTTTCCGTCAACTATTTTATCAATTTGTTTATCGGTAGTTAAGCTTTCTACCGATTTACGGATATGATAATACGGTTTTTTACTACCGGGAGTTTGGCGTTTCCCGTAAACGTTTTCTTTATGTAATTGCCCTCCGGCAGCATAGCCTTTACTTGTATATGTTCTTCCATTTTTATGAATTACTTTATTAATTTTTGTTAAGACCTTATTATTTGCTTTATGCGAAATCAGCATTTCGGAAGCTGCTTTTTTTGCATCGTTATAGAAATTGTCCCAAGGCATTTCAAAAGTCGGTTTTTTCGCTTTGCCTCTTCTTTTTTCATCTAATTGTGCATTATATGTGCTTAATTTTTGCAAATAAGATTGTTCCGTAAGTGCAATAGTTATTGCATCAATTGCATGGTGTCGATGATCATCTCTGTTCTTTTTCGGGTCAAATTTTATTTCACCCGTATATTTATCTATCCAAACAGTTCCTTCAACAACTTTTTGTTTATCCTGCAATTTCGGTTCAAGATTTATTTGAGGATAAAGTTTTGCATCTTCTCCTTCAATTTCAAAAATAGTCCAATATTTTCCTTGAGGTAAAGTTGTTTCAAAATTATGCTTATTATCAATATCAGAGGAAAACAAACCGGTTTCGTTTATGCTGCCTTGTATCAGAATTTTATTATCATCAGTTTCAGGCTTTGGGTTCATTGTATTAGAAAAATCAACAGTGTCGAAATCTAAATCAATTATTGCCCAATAGTTGCCGTCAGCCTCTCCTGTTTGACATTCAAAAATATATGATTTAAAAATTGCATCTTCAACAGTTCCGTATAATAAAATTTGCCCCGACTTCTTTTTGGGTTGTTTTTTCGGTATAGGTTTTTCAAATTTAACATTATTTACCTTAAATTTTGCCCAATAATAGCCGTCTTCAAAATTTGTTTTAATTTTCTTTCCGATTGTATCGTTTTCAAAATATTTTTTTGCAACTTTTCCTCTTAAAACAATTTCATCATCATCTACAGCAGGTTTATCCGTAAAAATCTTAACAGTTTGTAACGGTTTATTTGATAATTTTAATTTTTTCCAATATTCTCCTTTAAAATTATCACCTTTTAATTCTTCATATACTGATTTTAAGGCAATATATTTTGAAGAAAATTCACCTTTATTATTCAAATAACCTGAAATTGTAATTTCATTCGGTTTTAAATTCGGTTTTTCATTATGTATAGGATAAAAACTTAAAACTTCCCCTTTTTCATCAAAAACTACCCAATGCTTTTCGAGTTTATCAATATTAATTTTTGCCTCTTTAAAGTCTAATATCTCAACAGGTTGTAAAATATTATTCAATCCCCAGAGATGTCTTAATTCAGATGTTACACTACCGGGCATAACTCTTATGTTGTCTTTCGGGCAAATTTGTGAAAGTATTTCTTTTGCCTTTTTACTCATGTAGCGTGTATCATTCAATTGTCTTTCAATAAAACCTCCTGCTTTTTCATCAACTTTTTCAGCAGTAAAACGCTTTGCTTTTTTGTACGGTAAAAGTTTAAATGCTCTTTGTTTTATTTCATCCCATGACTTTGCACCGCCCCAGAGTTTTGCATCGTTGTTTTTTTTATAAAAATTATAAGGCGTTTTATTTCCTTTCAATCCGTTAAATTTTGCATCGCAAAATGTTTTATTTGCAAAACTGTCATCAAGTGATGTGCTTCTCGGAAAAATATGTTCAATTTGAAATTTGTTTTCTTTACCGAGTAAATCACTGATGTTTATAGTTTTTCCGGTATAAGGACATTTTGCCGTTCCGCTTCGATCTTCAATTTCTTTCCACAATAAATATTTTTGAATATTTTCTCTTGAATGGGCTAAACCGTATTCGGAAAGTTTCTCTCTTGCCTCTTCATTTTTCTTATTATTATCTCTTATTTTAAATTCAGTTTCTTGACGTTGTTTCTTACCCATTTTCAGGTTTCTTCCGAGTTCAACTTTTATTTTGTCAAATTTACCGTGTTCATCAATCAAGGTATTTACAAGTCTGCGAAGTTCATTTAAGCCTTGCTGAACAATCGGATTTCTTAAATTTTCAATTTTATCAAGTTTGTCTTGTATCTTTTTTTGTTCAATTTCTTGGCTGTGATGATACAGTTTTTTAAAGTTTTTATCGTCTTTTTCAAAACCGCAATTGTTATGTAAATACTCCTTTATTTTTTTTACTGCATCGCCCTCTTTGTTTTTCTTATCTTTATTTATACGTATAATATCTTTTTCAATTTTTTCATGTTCGTTGTTAAAATTCTCCCACCTGTCATAGGGTTTGTTTTCTGTATCAGTTGTTTTAAAAGCATTACGAACACCTCCAAGCAAAACTGCATCACTTAATTTATATCCTTTTTTCAAGAAAGGTGTAATATTCCTGATAGCTTTTAATGATACATTTGCATAATCGTCTTTTAACTTAATTTTTGCTGCTTTTTCTTCGTTTTTTTCTTCTAAACCAAAATCTGTTTTTAGTTTATTAATAAGTTTATCATTATCAGAATAAAAATAAAAACAATGCCAGATATTCTCTTTGTGCTTTTCCCAAATATCGGGATTGAAAAGTTTACTGAGTTTGGCATTTGTATAATTTCCCGGTGCTTTTAAATCATCTGCATAGTTAAATGTTTCATAAGTTAGTTTTAATTCTTTCGGGATTAGCTTAAAATCAAAATTTGTATCTTTTCTGTTAAATAAATTCAACAAAATCAATCTTTGATTTTCATCAAGTCTCTTTTTGATTCCGTATTCAATATTGTTTATAAACTGTAAAGCTCTGAATTCTTCAAATTCAGGATGCGACAACGGACACGGTGTCGGACCTGCTGTTCGCCAACGTTTATCTTTTTTGTCATAAAACTTTCTGCCTTCCAAACTGCATTTTGCAAGTAATCCTTTTTGTGAACGCAGCGGTCGTTGATAAAATAAGACACTGTCCTGACTTTTATGTTTTAAATTCCCCTCATCATCGTAATAAATTTTACCGGCGAGATATTCTTTTAAGTGAATATGTTCTTTTATTGTCAGTATATTGCCTTTTATTTCAACATTTTCTTTGCCTTTGCTTTTTTGTAAATTTTTAATTCTGTGCTTGTTTCGTTTATTATAGATTGAACCGGATATAATACTTTCTTTTTTTACCTCTTTTTGTATAGAATTAAGCCCGAGTTGTTTCGATTGCCTTTGCCAAATTTTCTCAAATTCATCAACATACATATCTCTTAACGTATATCTGCCTCTGGCACGTAATTCTTTTCCGTTTTTGTCAATTATATTTTTATATGGTTCATATTCTTTCGGGATAACAGAATTCAGATATGTGCCAAGTGTTTTATCTTTAATCTGTTTATTGGTTTCATCAATACCGGTCATATTATCTTTACCTGAAAATATTTTACCTTCTTCATTCCCTTTTCGGTTACTTAAAAAACCGCGCCTTTGTATAAGATGATAAAAAATTCTGCCTAATTCAAAAAGACTTATATCGTTGTTTAATGCTTTTGCTCTTAATTTATAAGGATTTAATTTCAGCCATTTGTTAAATTCCTCTGAACTCGGAAAAGTCTTCCCGGCTTGTCCTTTTTTCTTATCGTACTGTTTCCATTGTTTTAACTCTTTACCGGTCAAAGGGCACATTTTAAATTCAATCAATGTTTCTAACAGTTTAATTCTTCTTAAACGGTGTCTGTAAAAACCTCTTCGAGATTGTCTGCTTTCTCTTCGTGCAGCATTTTTTGAAACTTCTCTGTCACCTGTTCCGATTGTTTTCGCAACTACACCTTCGGGAAATATTCTAATTCCTGTTCCGAGTATTTGTTTTTTTTCATCATCAACAACTGCCCAACCGATAGAATTTGTTCCTAAATCTAAACCGAGTATTTTTGCCATAATAAGAGTATTTATGAAAAGATTTTGAAAAGTATAAAAAATTATGTAATTTTATAAACATAAGAACACAAATTCCTTTTGTATCTTATCACAATAAGGCTATATGCCGAAGTTCAAAAGAACTATGCCTCTGCTTCGGCAGAGGCTTTTTAATTTCTGTTAATGAAACCCGAAAATTTGAATTTCTAACAGGAAATTATACGAAATCAGTAAAAAATAATCTCAAAGGCAAATGTTTTATTCCTTTATATGAAGCATTTTGTCTTTTACAAACTACAAAATTCCAATATTTTTTATTTTCGCATTTTATGATTTAACAAGAAAATCAGTACAAAAAGAGAAATAACAATAAATCTTTGTATGCAAATGAAAAACAAAAAAGACCCACAAATCAATGTAAGCCTTTCATTTTAAAGGTGATCCTTGGCAGATTTGAACTGCCGACCCCTTGCCTGTCAAGCAAGTGCTCTAAACCAACTGAGCTAAAGGATCTCAAAAAGTTTTGCAAAATTATAAAACCGCCTGCAAATATACAAGCGGTTTTAAATTTATTCTAATCTTCTGCAACAATTTCTTTTTCAATATTCGGAAGTTCAAGTCCGTAACCTTTTTTCTTATCTTCAATTTTAAGTAAAAATGCAAAAATTAATGACAAAATTGATAAGGTTAAAAATATTAGCATATCATAAAAATAGTTATAGCGGATATTAAGTTTTTCTTTTTTTATAATATCAAATGTATTTTTACTCCCTGCATTAATAATTTCTTTTAAAACTTTATCTTTATTTCCGGATAAATCTACATTCTTAATATTTTGGGATACACTTAAATAAATTTCATTCCCTACATCTTTCGAATCAGTTTTTTCTACTGAAACAGGTTCATATTCAGCATACTGAACTATTGAATCAACAGCAGTTCCGGTTGCTTTTTCTGTTGCTTTATGAATTTCTTTTGCAGAAAAATTTTCTGCCGTTAAAACTTCTGAGAATGCTTTTTCAACCGCATCTTTTATAACAATTTTATTCGGCGAGACATCCGGATTAGTCGAATTTAAAACAACCCCTAAAAGTAAAGGAATAAACAAAAGACCTATATTTTGTATCCAAAAAATAACAGCATATGCAGTACCAAGTTGTTTTTCGGGAATAATTTTAGGAACGGAAGGCCACATTGCAGACGGTACAAGAGAAAATGCAATTCCTAAAATAATTACCATTGATGCTGCTATCCACCATACAGACAGAACGGGAATTGCCAAAATTCCATGGACAAAAATAAGTATCACAGAACCGATAATCATTATTGTAGCACCTTTTCCGAATTTATCATAAATACCTCCGAAAATCGGTGTCAAAATAATTGTTCCGAAAGGAAGTAATGCCGGAATAGCTCCTGCCAAATAAGGACTCACATTATATTTATTAACCATTAAATCCGTTGCATAAAATAAAAACGGGAATACGGCAGAATAAAAAAGAACACATAAAATAGCAATATACCAAAACCCTCTGTTTCCGATAATTAATAAAATATCTTTAATTTTAAATTCATCTTCACTTGATTTTTCTTTCGTTACAGTTTCTTCCGATTTATCCAGTTTCATATCCAATATTGAGAAAAGAATAAATGAAACAACACCGAGAATCATTACAATCAAAGCAAATAAAATAGGTGCCGTAACTGTAAAGTTTTTAGCTAAAGGTATTGAAATTACTAATGCCAAAGCCGTTCCCAAACGAGCAATTGACATTTGCATACCCATAGCAAGTGCCATTTCTTTCCCTTTAAACCATCTCACAACTGCTTTCGAAATTGTTATTCCGATAGCTTCTGTTCCTACTCCGAAGATTGCAAATCCTATAGCTGAAAGAAAAACTTGCGTTTTCATAGCACCCAACAGAGGAATGTGAATTACTGCTCCTTCAGCAAATTGATGCTTAACTGCCCAATAATTTAATGCTGTTCCGAGAAACATAATTATGGTTGCTCCTAAGCCGGTTTTTCTTACTCCTAACTTATCAAGAATAAATCCGCTTATAATAAGCATAAATAAAAAGACATTAAACCAAGCATATGCAGAAGTATAAGTTCCGAAATCTTCACTGTTCCATCCCAAAATACTTTCGAGCATCGGTTTAATTGAAGACAAGGCATAGTTAAAGTAATAAGCACCAAAAATTGACAAAGAAGCCAAAATTAATGCCGTCCAACGTGCACCTTTGGACTCTCTTAAAGAATGTTTAATTTTATCAACCATTATTTTATGATTTTAGTAATTATTTAAAAAGAAAAAACAAATAACGTAAATTCATTCCGATTTTTAAAATTTATTTTAGAAATCAAAACTTCCGAACATAAAAAATAAAAAACATTTTAACTTTGTATCACATATTTATTATATACCTTCAACTTTCAAAATTTTAACGAAATTAAGTATGAATATAAAAATCGTAAACACATCAAAACATAAACTTCCGGCATACGAAACTGAATTATCGGCAGGAATGGATTTACGTGCAAATACAGATAAACCGGTTACCCTCAAACCCTTAGGAAGAGCATTAATAAAAACCGGATTATTTATTGAACTCCCCGAAGGATACGAAGCACAAATCCGCCCGAGGAGCGGCTTGGCATACAAACACGGAATATCCGTTTTAAACACACCCGGAACAATTGATGCAGATTACAGAGGCGAAATAGGTATTATCCTTGTAAACTTATCTAATGAAGATTTTACGATAAATGACGGCGAACGAATATGTCAGATGATAATTGCAAAACACGAAAAAGCAGAACTCATTGAAGTTGAAATTTTAAACAAAACTGAAAGAGGCTCAGGCGGATTCGGTCATACCGGAAAATAAAATCTAAAATTCGTAACCTGTCCGCTTTTAACTGATAATTTTTAATGAAACATAACAGCTTAATATTTTCAAACAAATACAGACTATTGAACAAGGAATAACGAATTCAGAATAAAGTTATACTAACTCTGAAACAACAGATTAATGTACTTTCAATCCAAAAAATATGTAACTTTCAACTAAAAAATAATGAAACTCGTTTTTGCAACAAATAATAATCACAAACTTAAAGAAGTTAAAGAAATTCTTGACAATCAATTTGAAATTCTAAGTTTGAACGATATAAATTGCTTCGAAGAAATTCCCGAAACTCAAAATACAATAGCAGGAAACGCCTCTGAAAAAGCACATTTTATTTTTAATAAATATAAGATTAATTGTTTTGCCGATGATACCGGACTGGAAATTGAAGCTCTGAACGGTGAACCCGGAGTTTATTCTGCTCGATATGCCGGAGAAAACTGTTCCTACGAAGATAATGTTCAAAAAGTTTTGCAAAAATTAAAAGACCAAACTAACAGAAACGCTAAATTCAGAACCGTAATTTCATTAATAATTAACGGTAAAGAGTCTCTGTTTGAAGGAATTATAAACGGTTCAATAACAGAAAACAAAAGAGGAAAAGACGGTTTCGGTTACGACCCGATTTTTTTACCAGACGGATACAATAAAACTTTTGCCGAACTTCCGCAGGAAGAAAAAAATAAAATAAGCCACCGCGGACTTGCAACTCAAAAACTCATTAATTTCTTAAAAACATTGTAAGCAATTTTGTTCCGTTTTTACCGTTAAAACTCAATAACAAAAATCATATTTTTTTATGTTGAAAAAGTTTCTTATAATTTCATTAATTGCAATTACTTCAAACAGTTATTCTCAAATTCCGGTCGGTAAATGGCGTGATCATTTTTCGTACAGAAAAGCAATTTGCCTTGCCGATGCCGGAGAAAAAATTTATGTTGCGACAGAAAATGCCGTTTTCTCTTATGATAAAACCGAAGGTACAATTGAAAAATTAACAAAAATTACCGGATATTCCGATGCTGAAATTCAGACAATTGCATACAATAAACTCAATAACGTTTTAATAATTGCCTACAAAAATTCAAATATCGATATCTTAAAAAACAATATAATATACAACCTTTCGGAAATAAAAAGAAAACTATTAAGTACTGATAAAACAATTTACAACATAACTTTTTCAGGCAAGGATGCTTACCTCTCCTGCGGTTTCGGAATTGTTCTGATTGATACCGAAAAACTTGAATTTAAAGACACTTATTTCATCGGACCAAATGCTTCCTACGTAAAAGTAAACGACATTGCTTTTGATGAAACAAATATTTATGCCGCAACCGACCAAGGTTTATTTTATGCCTATTTTACAAATACCGACCTTGCCGATTACAGAAATTGGAATTTAGTTCCCGATATTCCTAATAATAATTTCAAATTTAATTGCACAGAAACTTTTAACGGGTATTTATTTGCAAATCAAACAGATGCTTCCGGCGAAAATGACACATTATATTACAGAAAAAATAATGTTTGGAAGTTGTTCGGCAATAATATTAATAACCTGCAATCAATCAGTACATCAAATAACAAAATAATTTTATCGGAAAGAAACAAACTTAAAATTTTTGATGTAAATCTCAATCTTATAAAAGAACTGAATGAATATAATTTAGGAACTTTTTCGGAAATACCCGTAATCAACTACACAATTATTGACAACGATAAACTATACATAGCCGACAGCAATAAAGGTCTTGTGTCAGTATTTAATAAGCAAATTACTTATATATATCCTAACGGACCTTATAATAATTATACAGCTAAAGCATTTTCTGCAGGCAACAAATTAATTACCACAGACGGCAATAATACTGCAACAGCATGGCATCGTCCCACATACAATATTTTTAAAAATCAAGAATGGAAATCAAACCATATTTATGTTGATACTGCCCGAAATTTATTTTCGATAGCAGTTAACCCGAAAGATGAAAATAATTATTTTTTCGGTTCGTGGGGATACGGTGTTTTTGAGTTTGAAGGTAACAAATGGACAGCTTCATATAATAATCTTAACAGCACGTTGCAACCAATAACAGGTTATCCGTACGGTTATATAAGAATTTACGGTTCGGCATTTGACAAAAACAATAATCTTTGGGTTACAAATCAAGGAACAGCAAATCCTGTTTCCGTAAAAACAGAGGACAACCAATGGCAAAGTTTCAATTTCGGCAGTACAATTACAAACTATTATGTTGAAGATATTTATGTTACCGAAAATAACTTTAAATGGGTTGAATTGGGACAAAGTAACGGAATTTTAGTTTTCGACGATAATAACACACCATTAAATAAAAATGACGACAGGTATAAAATCATCAAACCGACAACAAGTGAAGGTAAACTAATTTCATCTGATGTTACTGCTTTTTCAGAAGATAAAGACAACAATATTTGGATGGGAACCGGAGAAGGTGTCGTAATTTATTACAATTCCGATAATGCTTTTGAAGATGATTTCTATGCCGACAGAATACAATTAACATCTTACGGCAAAGATACAACCGAGCAGTATTTATTACAAACTGCCGAAATATCCGATATAGAAACTGACGGTGCAAACCGAAAATGGATTGCAACAAAAAATTCAGGTGCTTTTTTAGTTTCACAAAACGGCAAAGAAGAAATTCTTCATTTTGATAAATATAACAGTCCGCTGATTTCAAATTCAATTAACGACATAGCAATAAACGGCACAACAGGAGAAGTTTTTTTTCTGACGGATAAAGGCATAATGTCATACCGAAGTGATGCAACCGATGCCGAAAATGTATTCGGGAATGTTTATGTTTTCCCGAATCCGGTTCGACCCGGTTACGAAGGAAAAATTACCGTTACAGGCTTAGCTTCCGATGTAAACGTTAAATTTACCGATATATCCGGAAATGTTGTGTACGAAACTACGGCACTCGGAGGACAAGCCGTTTGGAACGGAAAAACTTTTGACGGAAGAAAGGTAAATACAGGAGTTTACCTCATCTTTTGCTCTAATGATGACGGAAGTGAAACCTTTGTTACAAAACTTTTATTCATAAATTGAAAAATAATTTTTGCAGTAAAAAACATTTCTCTAATTTTGCACCCCTGTCATTAATTTGCCTGAGTGGCGGAATTGGTAGACGCGTTGGTCTCAAACACCAATGACAGCAATGTCGTGCCGGTTCGACCCCGGCCTCAGGTACAAA
>JAADGE010000027.1 GCA_013152535.1 Chlorobiota bacterium | reverse complement strand
ATTGATATGCTTTTAAACTTTGACTCCATATCTAAATTTTTTTCTCCAAATTTACAAGTTTTTATTATATTTGCAAAACGCCTAATTCAATTAGTTTATTTATTTCATTTATTCTCATTACTCATATCAACCAAACTTTTATCACCTTTTTTATATCTTTCGGGAATTACGGGTAAACCGGAATCGTCTTTTGTAAAACTTTTCATATATTCAATCAACGCAATCCATTCTTTGGCTTCTTGAATACCGGATTTCTCGGAGTTAATATCAATAAGTTGATTTTTCATATCGGTAACCGGATTTCCGTTTTTATCTTTCGGAACAACAGTTACTAACCCATGGCTCATTTTTTTAATTCTTCCTATAAAACTCAAAAGATAGGTGTCAGCGATAATACTGTATAATTTTTTATTCTTTTTTGAAAAATCCAACTCTTTGCCGTTGAGTTCTATTTTTTGAACTTTACGCAGCATCATTTTATTCGGGTTAATGTAAATCTTTAATCCCGAAGTATATAAGTAACCGTCTCCGCCTTTCGGTCTGGACATTACAATAATCTCCGAGAGTTTTTTTACCTCTTTTGCCGTTATGTAAATCTTTGCTAACGGATATCCCGGAACTGCATCATAACCTTTACCGAGAGACATTACTCTGAATGCATCCGGAACGGTAAGAATCCCCTTTTTTCCTTTTAAAATATTTTCACGAATAGTACCGGAAGCCACCATACTGAAATCTGCATTAATTCCCTTTTCTTTTAAATAGTATTTGTCTGCATCAGCAACAAACGGTCCGAGATTACTGCTTTTCAATGTTTTGTAATTAATTTTAAGATCAAAATTTGTTTTACCTATTTTTGTATTATAGCTTAACCCGATTTTCGACAAATAGTTTTTATTTATAAACTCTTTTTGTTCCTGAATTTCTTTATGCACTTTCATATCTCCTTTTATTGTATCGTTCACCTGAATTAATCGAAAATTAAATTCTGAAATTTTGCCGTTTTTTACAGTTAAATTAATTTCTCCGAGATTATGAACATAACATCCGGTTTGTACAATATAAGTATTTCCGATTATTACCGGTTTCGGAGTTTCAACATGAGTATGACCGCTTATTATAATGTCAATACCTTTTACTTCTTTTGCTAATTCAATATCTTCTCCGTAATAAGATTTTCCGTCTTCCGAAGGATATATACCACTGTGCGACAAACAAATAATTAAATCAGGATTATATTTGCTTTTAAGCATTTTAACTGTTCTTTCGGCTGCATCTTCCGGTTTCTCAAAAGTTACCGGTTTTTTTGCCGGAGCAACGTTTGCGGCATCAATGCCTAAGAGTCCGAACACGGCTATTTTAAGACCATTTTTATTTATAACAGCGAAAGGTTTTATTTTTCCGTCATTATAAATTTTTTCAAGTTTATCATCAGCATCAGATTTTTTATCGAATTGAATGTTTGAGCAAACAATATTCGGATAACCGCCTTTTTCTTCGGCAGCATTTAATATGTTTGCAAGTGTTTCCGGTCCGAAATCAAACTCGTGATTTCCTAATGTAATATAGTCATATCCCATTTTTTTCATTAAATGAAGTTGAAACCCTGTTTTTTCTTCGGAAACGTGAAACAAACTTCCCATTAAAAAATCTCCGGCATCTAAAATGAGTGTTGCATCCTTATTTTTTGATTTTTCACCGGTAAGAAGTGCAGCAAGTCGGGCAAAACCGCCGATTGTACCGTCATTATAGGTAATCTCCGGACTGTATTCACTTTCAGGTCCGTAACCGGTTAATTTTGAATGCATGTCATTAGTATGCAGAATAGTAAGTTTTTGTGCATTTAAATTTAAAATGGCTAATAATACGATACTTACTGATACAAATAATTTTATTAAATGTTTCATAATACGGATTTTAAAAAATAGTTTTAAAAATATGTGTAAATTTAATTATTTTTGAAAGAAAATGATTTCTTTAATGTTAAATTTTATTATTAATGAAATGAATCCTAAAAAACTTATACTGTTTTTATTTCTACTCTGTCTGTTTGAAAATTGTTTCTCACAGCAAACCAAGAAAACGATATATCTTATTCCCGGTCAAGGTTCAGATTACAGAATTTATAAATATTTCAAATTTCAGGAATATGACACCGTGCATATTCATTATATTATTCCGGATAAAAACGAAACGATGAAAAGCTATGCTCACCAATTAGCAAAACAAATTGATACTTCCGGAACTTATTCGATTATCGGAGTTTCGCTCGGCGGAATGATAGCTGTTGAAATGTCGGAATTTTTGCATCCCGAAAAGGTCATTATTATTTCAAGTGCCGAAAACAGGAACGAATTACCTTTCAGATATCGATTTATGAAAACAATTCCTTTAAATAAAATGTTCGGCGGAAATTTTTTGCGTTCTGTTGCTCCTTTGGTTCAAATTATTGTTGAACCTGACAGCAAAAAAGAACGAAAAACCTGCAAATCAATGTTACAAAATAAAAACAGCATATTTATGAAACGTTCCGTAAATATGATAATTAATTGGAACAGAACAGATAATAATACAAAAATAATTCATATTCACGGTAATAAGGATCATACCATTCCTCTCAAAAACGTAAAAAATGTTAATTATGTCGTGAAGAACGGTTCACACATGATGACACTCACAAAAGGGAAATTGCTGCAAAATATTATTGTTTCTTATTTAAAATACTGACAAACAACATTTTTCTTTTGATAAAGGATTTATTTAGTATTGAGAATTTTCTGTACCTTTGGATTTTTAAATATTTATTAAAACTAAAAACATGAACAAATTATTTAAACTTACAATTGCTTTTGTATTTGCTTTTGTATTAACCGGAACAGCTCAAGATTTAACTTTAGATGAAATTCTTACCAAACATTTTGAAACAATGGGTACTGAAAAGTTAAGCAAATTAAAATCAGTTGAAATTGACGGTAAAGTAATTACAAGAGGAATGGAAATGCCTTTTATTCAAAAAATCAAACAAAACGGAAAGATAAGAATGGAAGTTACGGTTCAAGGCAATAAAATGATACAAGCGTTTGACGGTAAAAACGCTTGGATGATTGCTCCATGGACAGGAACAGATGAACCGCAGGATATGGATGCCGATCAAACAGAACAAATGAAACAGCAATCCGATTTAACCGGGAAATTATGGAAATGGAAAGATAAGGTGCAAAGTTTAACGCTTGTAGATAAAGAAGATATGGAAGGGACAGAAGTTTACAAATTAAAAATGACGGATAAACCGAAAAAGAATGAAAATGACACAATTGAAGCAAAAAAAGGCGATGTAAGTTACATCTATATAGATGCAGACAATTTTGTAGTACTGAAAATAGTTTCGAAAAAAAATATCCGCGGTACGGAGATGGAATTTGAAAATTATGAAAGTAATTACAAAGCTGTTGACGGTATTCTTTTTCCTTTTAGTTTGGAAACAAAGATGAAAGGTCAAACCGTTAATCAAATTGCTATTGATACAGTAAAATTCAATGTTGATATGGATGATGCAATTTTTGTCCGTCCGGATAAGAAAGAAAAAGGGGAAAAATAATACTTGATTCGGTTTCAGATAAAAATGATTGATAATTTAATTTGACCATAGTTTAAATCGGTTTTGTTATCATTTTATTTAATTGCACAGAACACTAAGAAGATACAAAAGACACTGAGTAATAAGGAATACAGCTCCTTGTAAATCACATGTAAATTCCTGTGTTTCTTATCATTAGTAAATATGCACTATACTAAACAAAAGCCTTTAATTTAACTAATTAACTAAAATGAAAAAATTATTATTAGTAATAAGTTTATTTTCCTTTATTGTAACCGGATTATTTTCACAAAATAACATAAAAGTTGATAGATAAAGAGAATAAATAATTTCAGAGACACAAGCATTATCCGTGCCACGCTAAGCGTGGCACGGTTATAGAAACCAAATAATAAAACCAATTTTTATTACAACAAAAGAAGAATTTGACAGAGAGAATAAATTTTTATGTGCAGATAATTATAATGAACTAATGTTTAATGCAGGAACGTAATATTTATTATTTTTGCAAAAATCAGCTTTGGCAAATGAATAAAACCATAGAATTTTTCAAACAACAAATAGGAAAAGAAATTAAACAATCGCCTTCTCCGGCAGGTATGTGGCTAAAACCTGTTTTATTAAATGTTGAAGAAGGTTATTTAAAGGCAGAATTTACCGTAAGACCGGAAATGACAAATCCTGCCGGAATGTTGCACGGAGGAATGATAACTTTGATTGCCGATGAAATAATCGGAGCAAGCATTGCTACTTTAGAATTGCCGTATTTTTTTCCGAGTGTGAATTTATACACAGATTTTTTGAACTCGGTGAAACTCGGTGAAAAAATTACGGCAGAAGCACAAGTTATCAGAAAAGGAAAAAATATTATTAATGCCGAATGCAAAATTTATAATTCGGAAAATAAATTAATTGCCAAATCACAATCAAATAATATTAAAGCAAATAACAAGAAATAATGTTTAAGTGTATTAAGAGATATAAAAGTAAATCCGGAAACGTACGTTATCCTTGAAATTTATTTGATATTCAGATTCATTATTTACAACTTATAATTCAAAATTTTAATTAAAAAAATGGCATATATCATAAAAGGTGCGGGTTTAACAATTAAAGACGTAGTAAACGTTGCCCGTAATAACGAAAAAACAGAACTACATCCGGAAGCTTTGAAACGTATTAAAGTTTGCAGAGCTATGGTAGAGAAAAAAGTTGAAGCACACGAAATTATGTACGGTGTCAATACCGGTATCGGGGAGTTTTCCGAAACCGTATTAAATGACGATCAAGTAAAAGATTTTCAGAAATATCTGATTTATAATCATTCGGCAGGTATCGGAGACCCGATGCCTTTGGAATATGTTCGTGCGGCAATGCTCGGAAGAATCAATGTGCATGCACACGGGAATTCAGGCATCAGACCCGAAATTACCCTGACTTTAGTTGAAATGCTCAATAAAGGTGTAACACCTTATGTTTGCCAAAAAGGTTCAGTAGGTGCATCGGGCGATTTAGCTCCTATGTCACAAATTGCTTTATTACTTATGGGTGAAGGCGAAGCATATTATAAAGGAGAATTAATGTCGGGTAAAGAAGCTATGAACAAAGCCGGCATTAAAACTCCGGGTTTGCAGGCACGTGACGGTTTAGGAACTATTAACGGCTCAAATGTTTTAACGGCAATGAGTGCCATTTTTTTGTATGATGCAAATAATTGGTTAAAACAAGCTGAAATTGCTGCTGCCATGTCTTTGGAAGCACTAAAAGCAAATATGGGACCTTATACGGCAAGATTACATGAAGTAAGAGGATTTAAAGGTGCGGTAAGAAGTGCAAAATCAATTAATAAATTAGTAAAAGGCGGTGATTTAAAAGAAGAAAAAGTTGCTCATAAAGTACAGGATGCCTACTCTATGCGCTCTACTCCTCAAGTTATCGGAGCGGCACATGATGCTTTGGCTTATGCTCGTTCACAAGTAGAAATTGAACTAAACGGAGTCGGAGATAATCCGATCTTCTTTCCCGAAGAAAATATGCAACTCTCGGGAGCAAACTTTCAGGGTACACCCGTCTCTGTGCCTATGGATATGGCAGGTATTGCAATAACAATGGTTTCAGTACTTTCCGAAAGAAGAATGAATCGATTAAATAATCCTGCATTAAGTGCCGGTTTGCCCGCATTTTTAACTAAAGGTGCCGGAATGTTTTCAGGTTTAATGCTCAGTCAATATACGGCAGATATGCAAATTACCGAACAGCGTATCTTATCGGCTCCTGCAAGTATTCTTTCAATTCCGGCAGCTGCCGACCAGGAAGATTTTGTTTCAATGGGTATGAATACGGCAATTAAAAATTTCCAAATTTTAGATAATGCTTACGGTATTCTCGGTATTGAATTTATGGCTGCTGCACAAGCCCTTGATTTCAGAGAATATAAATTCGGAAAAGGCGTAACAAAAGCCAAAGAAGTTATTCGTAAACACGTTGATTTTCTGGAAATCGACCGACCTTTATATAAAGATCACACCGCAATGAAAGAACTTGTGAAATCTTGTGAAATTTTAAATGAAGTAATAAAAGAAGTCGGTGAATTGGAATAAAATTTCAATTCAATAACATTTTTATCGAAGAGACGTTGCAAGGCGTCTCTTTTTATTTCGATAATTTCACATAACAACTTTAGCTAAGTTAGTTTCACAAAACTAAACCGGAATTTCATTCAAAATTAATATTTCTGACATAATCTCGTACAATTTGCCTTGAAAGTTTGTCAACATCGCGATTATAATTTCGATTATCTGTTTTTTTTAAATGTGCTTTAACTTTTACAAACTGAACATTCATTGTTTCAATAAAACTGATTAATTGCTCAACTAAATCTTTGTTTTGAATCTGATTTCCTTTTTTGGTAATAAACTCGGCAGCTTTTAATTTTTCTTTGCGTTCCCTTATTCCAACAACATATTGGCTGTCGGATTTTATAACAATTTTATAATCGGTAAATTTATGATTATCAATATATTCAAAAGCTTTGATTACGGATAATAATTCCATTCGGTTATGCGTGGTTTCTGCTTTTTTCCCTGATAATACGATTTCTTCATCACCAATTAACAGAATTGCAGCCCAAGCACCTATTTTGTGTTGAGTATGGCAACTTCCGTCTGTGTATATTGTAATATTTTTCAATTAATTATCTTTTAAATTAAAAACTTGGCAATAAAAATAACATTTTTTGGTCAGGAAATCCGTAGAGATTGACCGACGTCCGACTCTATTTCAAAACAATCTTTTTCTCCGTTAAATACCCGCCTTCACCTCCGCCCTCCGGACCTAATTCAATCACATAATCGGCATGTCTGATGATATCTTGATTGTGTTCGATGAGAATAATACTGTGTCCGGATTCACACATTCGATTCAGTAATTTTAAAAGTGTTTCAATATCTTTAAAATGCAAACCGGTTGAGGGTTCATCGAGTAAATATAAATTTTTGCCTTTTTGTTTCGACAATAAAGACGAAGCTAATTTTATACGTTGCAGTTCTCCTCCTGAGAAGGTGTTAAGTCTTTGTCCGAGAGTTAAATAATCAAGTCCGATTTGATTAAGTGTTTCAAAATACGGCAAAAGTTTTTTATTTTCCGAAAAGAAATCCTTTGCTTCTTCCGCAGTAAGTTGAAGAACTTCGGATATTGATTTTCCGTTTAATTTAACTTTTAAAATATATTTTTTATAAGCTGCTCCTTTGCAATCTTCACATTCGGAGTAAACATCGGGCAGAAAATCCATTGCAATTTTTATTATTCCGCTGCCTTTACAAGTTTCACATCTTCCGCCTTTTGTGTTAAATGAAAAATCAGATTTTTTAATACCTTGTTTTTTTGCGGTTTCCGTTTCGGCAAATAATGTTTTTATAATATCAAAAAAGCCGAGATATGTGGCAATATTGCTTACAGAACTTTTCCCCGGAAGGGATTGATTGACATGAATTATTTTTTCGAAATTCTCAAAACCCGAAATATTTTTGCAGTTCACGGCTCGTTTTGCCTGTGAAGATTTATACAGCACATCAAACAAAAGAACGGATTTTCCGCTGCCTGAAACACCGGTAAGAGCTGTAATTCCGCCTGAAGGAAAATGAATATTAATATTTTTCAAATTATAGGCATGTGCTTTTTCAATGGTAATGCCTTTGCCTAAAGTTCTTTTTTTGAATTTTAAATTAATCGGATTTTGCAGATATTTTCCTGTTAATGAATTTGGTGCAGATTTAATATCTCGAATACTTCCTTCGCCAATAATTTTACCGCCGTTTTTTCCGGCACCCGGACCGAGGTCAATAATTCTGTCAGCAGAATTGATAATATCGGCATCGTGTTCGACAACGACAACGGTATTTCCGGTATCTCTGAGTTTGAATAACAAATTTATAAGTTTTTCGGTATCTCTGTGATGAAGTCCTATGCTTGGTTCGTCCAAAACATAGGTAATGCCGGTTAAACCGGAAACAATTTGTCCGGCAAGCTGCATACGCCGTGCTTCACCTCCCGAAAGTGTATTGCTTCGACGGTCAATAGTGAGATATGAAAGTCCGATATCATTCAAAACTTCGAGGCGTTTAAGAATTTCTATACATAAATCATTGACGATTTTAAGTGTACTTTTATTCGATATTCTTTTTTCAAGAGAATTAAAAAATGCAATGCTTTTTTTAACGGATAAGTTTGAAAGTTCGGCAATGGTTTTACCGGCAAATTTTACCGAAAGTGCTTCTTTTTTTAGGTTGGTTCCGCTACATAATTCACACTTTGCCTGTTTCATAACGGACATCATGTCATTACCTCGTTTGTCTGCGTGCTTTCTTTCAAATTCTTCATTAACCAAGGCAGTAAAACCTTCCCAATTTGTTGAAAACTGATGTGAACCCCTGACATTTTTTCGTTTGTATTCCCAATTTACATTATAAATTTGCTCACCTGTTCCGAACATTGCAATATGCTGTGCTTCATTGTTTAACTCATTCCATGGGAGTGAAAAATCAATTAAATGTTGTTTGCCGACTTCTCGCAAAGTTGCAATATATTGCCCGTAAGGGTCGCCGTAGAATTTACCGGTTTTATGTCCGTTCATCGCACCGTTTTCGAGAGAAAATTCCGGATTTGAAACTAATTTACTTACATCGCATACAATTTTATAACCCAAACCTTTGCATTCCGGGCAGGCACCGTGTTCGTTATTAAATGAGAATAACGAGCTTACAATTGTTTCATTATTTTTGTAATTGCAAATTTCACATTTCCCGTTTATAAGTTTAGTGTTGCAGTCGGGGCAAAACGCCGTTCCTGCCCTTGAAAAAAGCAATCGGTAATAATCATAAATTTCGGTATGTGTTCCGAGAGTTGACCGCGGATTTTGTGTTTTAGAAGTTTGATTTACGGCAATTGCGGGTGTTATTCCTTTGGCTTCTTCAAAAACGGCATCGCCTTTTTGTTTTATGAATGTTCGCAAATAGTTAGAAAGGCTTTCCGAATAACGTTTCTGACCTTCCGCAAAGAGAGTATCAAAAGCCAAAGATGATTTTCCGCTGCCGGATACACCGGTTATTACTGTTAATTTATTTACAGGAATCGAAATATCAATATTTTTCAGATTATGTGTCGAAACACCTTTAAATTCAATTGGTTTTGCCGTATTGAAATGTACTGTTTTTTTAAGTTTGTAATGTTTGCCCTCAAAAACTTGCTTTAATTCTTTTCCGATAACTGAGTTTTTATTTTCGGAAAGTTCTTCCGGTGTTCCTGCGGCAATAATATTCCCGCCTTTTGTTCCGCTTCCCGGTCCCAAATCAATTACATAATCAGCCGATTTAATAATGTCGGTATGATGTTCAATGATGATGACCGTATTTTTTGCATCAATTAATTTTTGCAACGATTTCAGCAGAATTTCAATATCATAAAAATGCAATCCGGTTGTAGGCTCATCAAGAATGTAGAGAGTGTGTCCCTGTGCTTTTTTACTTAATTCGGCTGCTAATTTAATGCGTTGTGCCTCACCGCCCGACAGTGTAGTTGCCGGTTGACCGAGTGTAATATAGCCCAAACCCAATGTTTGCAGAGTTGATAAATACTGCATTAATTTGGGTTTATCCAGAAAGAAAATACAGGCATCATCAACTGTCATTTCCAGAATTTCGTATATGTTTCTTTTTTCTAAACGATTGTTTTGATTGTTTACTCTAAGACCCTCATATTTTACGGAAAGTGTTTCGGGATTAAAACGTTTTCCGTTGCATTCACTGCAAATAACATCAACATTTCCCATAAAGTGCATCCCTATTTGTACCACACCTGCACCTTGACAAGTTTCGCATCTTCCGCCTTTGTTATTGAAAGAAAAGCGTCCTTTTTTCCATTTTTTTTCTTTGGCTTCCGGTAAATCAGCAAATAAATCACGAATGTGGTCGAATAATTTTGTGTAGGTTGCCGGATTGCTTCGCGGAGTTCTGCCTATGGGCGACCGGTCAATTTCAATGACTTTTGAAATATGCTCAATACCTTGAATATCCTTATGTTTTCCTATTGTTAGATTTGTTGCTTTATGTAATTCGGTTTGTAACTTGTTTGCCAAAATATCATGCACCAAACTTGATTTTCCCGCACCCGAAACTCCGGTTACAACATTCAAAATACCAAGCGGAAATTGCACATCAATATTTTTTAAATTGTGGTGTGTTGCACCTATTATTTTAATGTATTTGCCGTTTCCCGGTCTTCTTTGTAAAGGAATTTTAATCTGCCGTTTCCCGGAAAGGTAGTTATGTGTGATACTTTTTTCGATATTTTCGCTTAAAAACTCTTCTTTACTTCCGGAAAAGAGTAATTCCCCGCCGTTTACTCCTGCCATAGGTCCGATATCAATAATATTATCGGCATTTCTTATTGTTTCTTCATCGTGTTCAACAATCAGAACTGTGTTTCCGTTATTGACGAGTTCTTGCAATATTGATAATATTTTTTTATTATCTTTCGGATGCAATCCTACTGAAGGTTCGTCAAGAACAAATAAAACGCCTCTGAGTTGTGCGGCAACTTGGTTTGCAAGTCTTATTCTTTGTGCTTCACCACCGGAAAGTGTAGTTGATTGTCGGGATAATGTTAAATAGCCCAATCCTAAACGAATTAATAAATTGGTACGTTTTAAGAGTTCGTTACGAACAGGATTTGCAACAGTTTCTTCAGCAGAATTAAATTGTATTGTTTTGAAATAATCGTGCAACTCATCAATACTCATTTCTGCAAATTCAGAAATATTTTTGCCTTTAAAATATACGGACAGTGCATCATTATTCAATCGTTTTCCTTTACAGGCGGAACATTTTTTGCTTGCCGTAAAACGCAAAATGTTTTTATTGCGATCTCTTTTCAGAATTTCTTCCATAATAGGAATAATTCCTCTGTAATAACCTTCTTCGCGTGGTTTTGCCGTGATACCGCTCCATTTCATTCGAGATTCCAGAGTGTGTTTTCCGAAAGGAATTTTAATAATATCCGAACCGTATAAAACAACTTTCTTTTGATCTTCTGTCATGTCCTTCCAAGGAATATCAACATTAAAACCGTGAGCATTGCAAACTTGATTTAATACATCCGTTGTAACTTGCGAATATACAATATAACCGCTTGGTGTAGTGATTACTAATGCACCTTCGCGTATTGTTTTATTGTCGTCATCAACTAATTTATCGGAATCAATTTTATCCTCAACACCAAGACCTTTACATTTTGGACAAGCTCCGTAAAGTGAATTAAATGAGAATAAACGGCGTTCAATTTTCGTATTAATCGGATGTTTAGGTTGGCCGGTACGAGCAAAAAGTAAACGCAGATAATCATACAATTCAGACATAGTACCGACTGTAGAACGCGGGTTGCGAATAAGGGTCTTTTGATCGACAGAAACGGCAGGCGGCAAACCGGTAATTTTTGTTACTTTCGGACGTATTAATCGCTTTAAATATTGGCGTGTATGTGTTGAAAACGATTCGAGGTATCGTCTTTGTCCTTCGTTACAAATAATATCATAAGCTAATGAAGATTTTCCGGAACCCGAAACACCCGTTACTACCGTAATTTTATTCAGTTCAATTTCAACATCAATATTTTTGAGATTATGCTCGGATGCACCGATTATTTTTATTTTATTGTTCAATGTTTTGTCTTTTGTGAAATATTATTTCTGCCTCAATTTTTTGATTTCTCAGTTAAACTTCGGCAAATTTAAAAGTTATTACAAAAACAGTTAAACAAATAAACAATTTTTATCATAAATTCAATAATACAAAAATGAAAGAAAAATAAAATTATAAAATTATTGGATTGCTTTTCTTGCTTTTAAGATATATTTTGCTGTATCCAAAGGATTTATGCCTTTGTATTTCCTAATTACACCTTGTTCGTCGGTACAGGTTTCGTAAGAATGAAATTTTGTTGATATTTTTGCTTTTCCGCCGGAGCGAGAACTTAATTTTACGGGATAATTCAAAGAGGTAGCCAATGGCATGGTTCCTGTCAGAATAAATTTCCCGTTTTCAATGTCCGGTGAATTAAAATTACCTCGCATTTTTGTAATATCACTTGCAACTTTTCCGAGTAAATCTTCGGATGCCGAAATTTTAAAAGAAACTATCGGTTCCAAAAGAGTGGTGCCGATTTCTTTTAATCCCGCCATAATTCCTATAGGAGTTGCCACGACAAAATCGCCGGAGTTTGAATGTACCTGATGATCTTCACCTTCAATTAATGTGATTTTAATATCGGTAACTTCCCAGCCTTTGATACCTTGTTTTAATGCTTCGGGAACGGTTCTTTCAACTTCGTTTTGGTATTTTTGTTGAACGTCATCTACACTTATTGTCGAGTTGTATTCTACTCCGCTGCCTCGTTCGGCAGGTTCAATTTTAAATTTCATAATTGCCCAACAGGGTTTCGGCATCCAGTATCTTACAAAACCTTCTCCGGCTTTTGATGGTGTCTCTTTGTAAATGACAGTCGGGTTTTCAAATTTTGCTTTTATATTGAAACGATCTTCAAGAATGCTTTCAAGAATTTCCGTTTGTATCTTGCCCATTATTTTTACTTGCAATTCTTTTTCATCATTCAGCCTGTCAAAATTTAAGCTCGGGTCTTCTTTCGAAAGTTTTTGCAAAGCATAAGCCAAGTCAGCGTAATCTTTTTCATTTTCGGCTTTTACCTGAACAGTTAACAGCGGAGTTTTTAAACATATTTTTTTCGGAACTTCTTCGGAAGGTTCTCCGAGAATATCTCCTGTTTCAACATTTTCCAAACCGCATAAGCCGATGACATCACCAACACCCGCAATTCCGATATCTTTAAATGAGTTTGCAAATGTTCTCCTTACCTGAATAATTTTATGTTCAGTTTTTTTGGAATAATTATATATAAAGTCTCTGTTTTTTATATTGCCGCTGAAAATTTTTGTATGTGCAATTTTACCCATTATTCTGTCATATGAAATGTCGAAAACTAAAGCAGATAAATCTTCTTCATTATTACTTTTAAATGCAGGAAAATAATTTATAACTGCATCCAACAATTCGGTTGTACCGACTGAATTTTTTGCCGAGCCGATAAGTACCGGACAAATACAGTTTCTCTCAACTGCTTGTTTTAAAGCATTATCAGCTTTATTGAAGTCAATGTTTTTATTGTCTAAAAAATCCTCAAGTATGTAATCATTACATTCGGCAAGTTTTTCAAGAGTTTCTTCAATCAAATATTCCGAATTCCAAACAGACTGTATTGTTACCTGATTATTTTCTTCGTTAACAGCTTTTTGTAAAACAGCAGGAGACAGTTTGAGTTCTTCTTCAATTTCATTAATAACGGAAATATAATCGGAACCGATTCTGTCAATCTTATTAATAAAAATAATAACGGGAATATGCCTTTGTTTTAATCCTTCCAAAATGGTTTCAGTATGTGCCTGAACGCCTTCAACAGCGGAAATAACAAGTATTGCCGAATCGATTATTCTCATGCTTCGTTCAATATCTGCCGTAAAATCAACATGCCCGGGTGTATCAATCAGATTTATTTGCGTATGTTGATATTCCAAACTGGTGTAGGATGATTTTACTGAAATTCTGCGTGCTTTTTCAACAGTAAGAAAATCGCTTTGTGCTGTTCCTTTATCAACACTTCCTATGGTTTTTGTATTCCCGCAGATAAACAGAAAGTTCTCAGTAACAGTTGTTTTTCCGGCATCGACATGAGCGAAGATTCCGAGATTTATAATTGATTTGTTCATTATGAATTAAATGTCGGACAAACTTAAAAATTAGTCTCTGAATATAAAAATTGTTTTCACTCAGAACCGTTATTTTTATTATTGTATGCTACGAAAGGCAAGACTCATTCATTAACCATTTTATACAGATGATAAGCAATTTTTACAGGACAGGAATAATATTTTTTTTGTTAATAAAATAAAAAAAATTAATATTGCAAAATAATACAATTAGGTAGCATATATGAAATTGTCAAAAACATCCGAGTATGCAATAAGAATACTGAGTTATATGGCTCGTGATACCAAAAAAAAATACTCGGCTAAGAATTTAGTCGAAAAACTTCATATTTCTGATAAATATTTGCGCCGATTAATGACAGATTTATCAAAAGCAGAATTAATATACAGCAAACAAGGTCGAAACGGCGGTTACTTTTTTGCAAAAAGTACAGATAAAATCACTGTTGCTCAAATAATTGACACCGTTGAAGGAATGGACAAATACACCGGATGTATTATGGGATTTGATGAATGCAGTGACGAAAATCCTTGTGTTATGCACTCAGTCTGGGTAAAAACAAGAAACACATTACTAAAAACATTTGAAACAACAACACTTGCTAAATTAGCAAAGGCTCAAACAATAAAACATTAATTTTTTTATCATTAAATACTACTGCGATGTAGTATAATAATTTTATATTTATTCCATAACTAAAAAAAAGAACAATGAAACAAAGTTTACTTGACAGGTTTATGAGCAAAAAAGGCTTATATACCGGATTTTGGGTAATTGCCATTTTTATGGTAACAATTTTGATTTATTACACGGCAACTTTGCAAAAAGAAGTACCGCCGATACCGAAAACAGTTAAATCGGCATCGGGTGAAGTGCTTTACACTTATGATGATGTTGTAACCGGGAAAGGGTATTTTCAGGAATTTGACCTTATGGACTGGGGGACTATGCTCGGAATGGGTGCTTATGCAGGACCTGATTTTACAACAAATTTTTTCCATCACAGAGCAGAATTTTTGTATAACTTTTATGCAAAAGAACTATTTGGGAAACCAAATGCCGAACTGACCGATATTGAAAGAGGTTCTGTGAAAGAACGTGTAAAACAAGATTTTCATGCACAAACAAGTTTAAAAGAAGACGGTGTTGTTTATACCGATGCTTCGGCGGCAGCATATAAAAATAATGTTAAACTTTTAACAAAAATGTTGGTTGAGGGCGACCCGGAAAGATTATTCAAAGGCGGTATTATAAGAACAGAAGAAGCTGTAAAAATTGCAGCATTTGTTGATTGGTCACAATTGGTTGCATCTTCATACAGACCCGGAACAACTCGAACATGGTCGAACAATTGGCCTGCCGAACCGCTTGTAGATCAAGATATTTTGGTAGATTATCATTTTGTTTCGCTTTGGGAATTTTTAATTTTGTGGACTTTAACAATTGTAGTAATTTTCTTATCGTATGAATTCTTATTTAAAAAAGGTAAAAACGAAGAGTTAGAGCCGGAATTAAAAATTACAAAGCTTTATAAATCACAAAAGAAACTTTTAAAATATGTACCTATTGTATCTCTTTTGTTTGTAGTTCAACTATTTTTAGGAGCCTATTTGGCACATATTTATACCGAACCTACAAAAGATTTTATTTTCTTACAATCAATTTTGCCGTTTAATGTTATACGCTCTATGCACACGCAAATTGCAATTCTCTGGGTTGCAGTAGGTTGGCTTGTTGGCGGATTGTTAATTGCACCTTGGATAGCAAATAGAGATCACAAGTTTCCATGGTTGGTAGATGTGCTTTGGCTTGCATTACTTACGGTTGCCGTGGGAAGTGTATACGGATTGTACATGGGAGCTACCGGACATATGCGCGAAACTTGGTTCTGGTTCGGAAACGAAGGACGCGAATTAATAAATCTCGGACGTTTTTGGGATATAGGTTTGGTAGTAGGACTGGTATTTTGGTTTTTATTGGTTTTTTCACTTATCAGAAAAGCAGGAAAAAACAATCCGCTGGTAGGAACAATTATTTGGTCGGCATTTGCAATTGCCACGTTATATATTGCGGGTATGATGCCGATACAGAAAATAATGCCGAACTTTACCGTTGATGATTATTACAGATGGTGGGTTATTCATCTTTGGGTTGAACTGACCTTTGAACTTTTTGCCGCAGGAACAATTGCATTTTTTACCGTTTCGCTCGGCTTAATTTCCCGTAAAACTGCCGAAAGAACAATGTTTTTCGAATTATTTTTAATTATGATGTCGGGAACACTCGGTGTAGGGCATCACTATTGGTGGCAAGGACTTGATGAGTACTGGATAGCCATAGGCGGCATATTCTCGGCTTTAGAACCGCTGCCGTTGGCATTAATGATTATTGAAGCCGCGAAAAATAAAAGAGAGAAAGTCAGTTCCGGAAAAGGATTTACATTTTCAACCGTATTTATGTGGTTGACGGGTTCAGCTGTTTTAAATTGGATTGGTGCAGGTTTCTTCGGAATGATAATTAATACACCTACAATCAGTTATTATTCTCACGGAACCTATTTAATAATGCCTCATGCACATATTGCATTGCTTGGTGCATTCGGTTATATTTCAATCGCTTTTATTTATATGACCTCAAGAACTAATTCACTTGCTAAAGGATTGGTTTGGAATCCGAGATTAAGTAAGATTGCCTTTTGGTCGTTAACAATCGGGGTTTTACTGTTTGCTCTTCCGACTATACTTATCGGAATTGAACAAACAAAAATGGCACAAGAAATGGGTTATTATTACGTAAGAACACGCGAAGCTGTTGAAGGCATGAAAAATTGGATGTGGTTCAGAATACTTCCCGACAGTTTAATGCTTATCGGCGGTATTTTAATATTCTATGATTTGACTAAAAAAACGTTTTTTGCAAAAAAAGCAAAGGCAATAAGTGAATAATACTAATCCTTGATTTATTTGTAAAGAGCAAGATTTAGGTCTTGCTCTTTTTTTTAGGGAATCTTTATAAATTTTTATTTTTCAAAATCGGAATATTTCATAAACTGTACGCGATAAAAAGCAGAAGGATTATCCGACTTTTTCAAACTTAATTTTCCTTTAAAGTCATTAATGCTGTTATAATTGTGTTTTTTCATATAATTTTCCAATTCAACAAGCATGCTCTTAATTTTAGCCGGACCGTGTTGATAAATTGTTGTTACAATTTCAGTTGCATCAGCACCTGCCAGCAGCATTTTAATCACATCGGCACCGGAGTGTATGCCGGTTGAAGCGGCAATGTCAGAATGAACGTGTCCGTGTGTCATAGCAATCCATCGCAACGGTATGTGCATTTCAAACTTAGAACTGTAAATATGTCCTGCATATAGTTTTTCGTTGTCAATATCAAAATCGGGACTGTAAAAACGATTAAATAACACCAATGCGTCAACTTTTTCAGAAAGACGTTCAATAAATCTTCCCAAATTCGAAAAGTAATGACTCATTTTTAAAGAAACAGGAATTTTAACTTGTGATTTTACTTTTTCTATAATATCAAAATAAATTTTTTCGTTATCTGTTCCGGTTTTATCCCTCAGATAAGGCATCATAAAAATATTAAGTTCAAGTGCATCGGCACCGGCTTCTTCGATTTTTTTTGTAAAATAAGTCCATTCGTGCGAACTTGTACAATTAATACTTGCAATAACCGGAATATCAACAGCTTTTTTAGTGTCTTTTATAAGTTCAATATATTTTTGAACATTATTTTGTTTTATTTTATAATCGTAATAATCAAGATATTTCAGTTCTTCGGAGTCGGCATTTTTTACGGTTGCATAATATTCCATCAAAATTTCTTCTTCAAATATTGACTTTAATACAATGGCAGCTGCTCCGTTATTTGCAAGTTCTTTAATATTTTCAACTGAATTTGTTAATCCGCAGCTTCCTACAATTAAAGGATTTTTCAGTTTTAATCCGAGATATGAGGTTTCTGTATTCATAATATATTTTTTATAAATTTAATAAATAATTTGATAATATGCAACAAAGTTATTGTTTATTATCAATATTTGAAATATCAAAAGCAAAAAATAAAATTCGGGAAATTTCACCTTCTTTATTATAGTATGGTGTATAAGTTGCGGTAAGTTGTTTTTTTTCACCGTTTTTAGTATAACGTATAACTTCTCGCTTAAGGGATTTTCCGGTTTTGACTTCTTGTATGATGTTTTTTAAACTTTCGGACTGGTCTTTTACGATTTCCGTTACATTTTTTCCTTTAATTTCATCGGCGGTAAAGCCCATTATTTCGGTATAAATTTCGTTACAGTTTATAATAGTTCCGTCGGGAGTATATTCTACTGTCATAATTGTTTGGTTAACAGCATTTAGCATACTCTTATACCGTACATTAATTTCGTCTGTTTTTTCCTTAATTTTTTGTAATTCAATTACTTTTTTATTTAATTCTTCTTCTTTTTCTGCAAGTTTTTGAGTTTGTTCTTGTGAAACAGTTAACAATTCAGCTGTTTTAGTTGAAATCAATGATGCATCAATCCATGCTCCGATACTATCGCTTAATTGCTCAATAAATTCAATAATATAATCTTCCGGCTTTTTTAAAAAAGCAATTTCTATTGCGGCATTAATTTTATTCTTAAAAAATACTGGAACTACAGCAATTACAGAAGGTGTTCCGCTACCCAAGCCGGTTGCTATTTTAATATAATCGTCGGGAATATTATTTAATATAATTTTTTTCTTTTCTAAAATGCAGGCTCCTACGATGCCTTCCCCGGGTTTGAAATTTGCATTAAAGTGTTTTTGTTTTTCGTAAGCATAAGCAGCAACAAGTTCAATATTTTTTTGTTCTTCATCAAAAAGATAAATACCCCCCATCAATGCATCGGTATAATTTACCAATGACCGAATAATATTAAATGACAACTCTGTAATATCTTTAGAACTGAATCTTTCAGCTTCTGAAATTTCGAAACGTCCTTTTCTCATCCACAGTTGTCTTTCAATTTCTTTTTCTTCCTTATTACGTTTATTTCTTTCCTCTCTCAAATGAGAACTGATGTTATTTAAAGAATTTGAAACTTTATCTTCTTCAGAACTCGGATTGATGTATGATTCATAGTTTCCGGCAGAAATATGATTAGCAAAATTTATAATTTCCGTATTTTTAAAAGTAATTTTTTTTAGATTTTCAGCAATAATTTTATAATCTTTATTTAAATTTTCCGTATTTAAAACATTCATATTCCCGGAGCTTATTTTATCGCTTATTTCAGTAATTTTTTTTAGCGGTAAAAGGGATTTATTAATAATGAAATAAATCAATATAATTCCGGTAACAACTAATACAAACAGAATAATTATGAATAAAATAAAAAACGAATGACTTTTTTTATCTACAGGCATATTACACTCACTCAGCAACTTAAAAGTTTTATCGGTATTCTTAACAGTTAATTCGGAAATATGAGAATTGGAATTCGATTCATTTGAAAGTGCATTATCATATATAAAACGTTCTTCGCCGTTCAGAGATAAAATATTTTTTCCGATGTTTTGTTGACTCAGCGTACTTGCTATAATATTTTTTGCGGGTGATAACAGAATAAAATTGCAATTTATCGAATTATCAACTCCTGTATATTCTGCGAGTTCATTTATTTTAAAATTTATTGATATAAAACAGATAACATTATTTTTCAAAATAACGTAACTTGTGATATTAATAATATTTTCAGTTTTTTTCTTTTTTTTAATTTTGAAAGGTTCTGAAATAAAAATTCCCTTATCGGTAATAATTTTATCAATATTGCTCAAAACTAAATCAAAATTACCGGTAACATAAGAAGAATAAAACAGCTTATCCCCTATTTTATTTACAGTTAAATTTATAGAATTATTATCCGAATCTTGTACTGCATTTTCAGTTTTATCAATAAAAGAATTTAAGTTCCCTTTATAAAAATACAAGTCGGATATTTCTTTTCTTGATTTTAATATTTTGCTGAAGTATTTTCTTAATAAAATTGAATCTTCTGCAGAAAATTGGCTGTTCTCAGAAATTAATTGAGTTAATAAAACAGCTTTTTCAAATTGAAATGAGATTTTTTCTACTTGTTTCTGAATAAGTGTTTTTGAATATTTTCGTTCGTCATTTCTCTTATTCTCAGAAAAAATATAAATTGAAACTGCAGAAATAATTCCGACAACCAAAATAAATATGATTAAAACAGAGCGAATTAATAAATTTTTAACTGATATGTTTTTATTAAATTTCACGTTTATTCTTTAACGATTCCGATTGATAAAATTCTGTATATTTTCCTCCTTACATTTCTAATGGGAACATAGGTTTGTTTGAATACAACTTCTTTATTTTCAGCTTTTAATATTTCTTCAATATAATGTATTTTATTTGAAGCCAAATCATCCCAAAAGTTTCTGTATATTTCGTTATATTTTTCATTTACAATAATATCCTTATGAGATTTTGAGATAAAAAAACCTTTTCCGGCATCAAAACTGTTAATCATTTTATTACTGACATCAATAATATTTCCTTTTAAATCATATTCAATTAAATAAGAAACCGATTTTATAGAATCAATAATCTCAATTAATTGCAGAATTTCTTTATCAAGATTTCTGTTTTGTTTGCGATGTGTATTGATTTTTTCTTCAAGTGTTTTTCTTTGATTTTCAATTTGCTCAGATTGTTCTCTCGTTTGATTTAACAGCATTTCAGTTTGTCGGGAATGCTTTAAATTCGCAATTGTAGAAGCAATATTTTCACCTGTTTGTTCAATAAATTTAATTTGATAATCTTTTATGAGATTAATACTGCCGAGTTCGAGAATTGCCTGAACATTATTATTAAAAATAAGAGGAATTATTAATAAATAATTTGGCTTTTGAAAACCAAATCCTGATTCAATAAAAGTGTAATTATCCGGAATCTCGGTAAGAAAAATTGTTTTCTTCTCCAAAAATACTCTTCCTGTTAAACCCTCATCAACAGCAAGTTCTTTATGTGCAGTTCTTTGCTTTGAATAAGCATAACTTGCCGTCATTTGCATAGATTTATTTTTATTCAAATCCTCTTTAATAACAAACATTGCAATTTGTTCGGCACCGGCAAATTCCGCGATATGCTTAATAATTTTATAAGATAAATTATCTAAATCGGTTGCATATTGAAGGATTTCAGATATTTGGAGAGCTGTTTTATCAAGAGATGCTTTTAATTCCAGTTCTTTTTGATTTTCAATTTCTTTTTGTTTAATTTGAATAAATATATTGTTTATTTCATAAAGAGTTGAAAAGATTTCATCTTTCGGTGCATCAATAATTTTAGCTCCCTCATAATCACCGTCGGCAATTTTTTGAACAATTTTCTTGATTTCGGTCAGGTATTTTTTTAAAAAATTACTTGTTTCATAAAATGTTTTAAAAGAGACATTTTCCTGCGGCAAAATATCTTTTATGCCTTTCAGAATTTCTTGTTCTTTTTTCCGCTGACGGGAATTATATAAAATGAAAAATAAAATTATAATTACTGCAATAATAAAAGATATTAAAAAAACAATTTGTTCTGATTTTACGAAAACTGTATTATTTTTTTTGTTATTTAAAATTAATCCGATATATATTTCTTGCTCGGGTATGTATTTAATTAAAAGAGTTTCTGTATTAAATTTCAGAATTTCAGGACTTTTAAAGTCAACAATACTATATTTATGTATATTAAGTAGATCAGGGATATTATCGGCTTTATTTTTTCCGAATATTATTTTCCCGTTTTTATTTGCAACAAGAAATTTTTCATTCTTATTTATTAACAATGTATTAATCTGTGATAAAATGTTTTCATTATTTTCGAGTGTTACAAAGAAAACAGTTTTGCCGTTTTGATAAACAGGAAAACTTAGTGAATAATTAATGTCAAATTCAGAATTTATTTTCTCAAAAACCGCTGTTTTAGTTAAAAAAAGTTTTGCAACTTCATCATTTTCAGGAATAAAGATATAATCTTTTATATTTGGTTTACTACTTGCAATTCGAATAAAGTATGTTCCGTATTTTTGCCAAATTTCAGCATATGTATTATTCAAATACAATATTTTATCTGAGAAATCCGAGAAATTTTTAAAAATACTGTTGTTAAATTTTATGTGCGGGATGTAAAATGTTTTTTTATATTTTTCATCTTTTCTTTTTGCCGAAATTTTCACAACATTTAGAGAATCAATTGTAAAGAAATTATTTTGATCGGTTAATAATCGTATAAATCGTTGAGAAGAAGTAAGACGCTCTTTATTATCGGTAATTTTTTTAAAAATCAAATTTTCTGCAGATTCAAGTTTTTCAATATTTTCAATACGATTTTCAGAATTAATATTTTTCTTTAAGTAATTGAGAATTAATATATCACCAAAAAAAATAAACAATAACAATAAGCTTATATAAATGAAAATATTATATTTTTTTTTCGAGATTTTCAATAGTTAAAATTTTAATTTATCGGTAAAAAAACTGAAATTTTTGTCCCTTTTTGACTTTCACTTTTAATATCAAACCAACCGTCATGTTTTTCCACAAAATCCTTAATCAGAATAAGCCCTATGCCTGTACCTTTCTCCTTATTTGTTCCGTAAGTGGAGAAAAATTCTTTTGAATCCAATATTTTAGATATATTTTCCTGAGAAATACCGATTCCGTTATCTTGAACTGAAAATTCCAAATAATCTTTATTTGTCTTATCCGTAATAATCTTTATGTCCAAAATAATCCGGCCTTCTTCTTTGGTATATTTTACTGCATTTGACACTAAATTGCGAATAACCGTATTTATCATATGTTCATCTGCCGAAAGATAATAATCTGTATTAATATTATTTTCCAGTTTAATATTTTTTGATTCGATATTCGGTCCGAAAAGGATTAACACATCTTCAATAATATCATTTAATAAAATTTCATCTTTAATAAAAAATGTTTCACCGCTTTCGTTTTTCGCCCAGAATAATAAATTCACCAATAAGTTATATGCCGCACTTGCTGAATTCCTCAGCGGTTTAACAATTTCAAGGATTTCGGTTTTAGTAAGTTCCTCAATATCATCTCTGATGATGTCTAATGCCGTTGTTATATTTCCGACAGGTCCTCTTAAATCATGTGCAATAATCGAAAACATAGTATCTTTGATAGCACTTGAAACTTTTAATTCTTCCGTTTGTATATTTATTCGTTCATTTTGTTCAGTAAGTTTCTTTAAAGCATTTTCAAAATCTTTACTTTGTTTGATATATTTTTTTTGAGCATTTTTAACTTCGGTAATATCAATAGAAGTCAGAAGCATTACTTTTCTGTTATCAATCCATTCGATATAACCGTACGACATTTGAAACCATTTTTGTGTTTGTTTTTCAAAATATTCTGTTTCAGAAAATATACCAATCTGAGTTCTTTTTTCTTTAAGAGTTTTTACCTGACAAGTTTCGCATTGAGATGTTCGCCCGAAAAAAGCCTGATAACAAATATCCCCGACCTTTTCTCCGAAAACTTCATTGGCTTTAGTGTTCATAAAAAGGATTCTGAATGATTCCGGGTCAATTACATAGATTACCGCATTCACATTATCGGTTACTCGTTGAAATGTATCGTAAGATTTATTAACTGCTCCTTCAGCAAGAGTATGTTCTGTAATATCTTTAAATAAGGCTATTCCGCCCCGGATTATCTCATCATCATACTCAAAAGTAAAGGGTTTTGTATGAACCGAAATATATAAATCTAAATTCTTAAAAGTGGTTCGGTATTCACCGTCATAAAATCCTTCAAATCCTTTTCTTACTTGCAAAAAAGACGGAAGAATTCGTTTATCCGAAATTTCGGCTAAATTAAAATTAATAATGTCAGATGACTCAATATTAAATATTTTCAGGAATGTATTATTAGTATCAATGACTTTTAAATCACTATTAAACAACAAAATACCAATAGGAACAGAATTGTAAATCTCGGAATATCTTTTATATAAAAGCTTTAAATCCGTTTTCATAAATTTTAATTCTTCATGAAGCCGGGAATTTTCTTCTTCAAGCATCTTTATTTTTTTGATATACGAATTCTTCATTAATTTACAAATTATCTAACAAAATTAACAGAAATATTTTAATTTTATAATTTATAATCTAAAATTCAATTTAATAATTACAGTTTAATAATATAAAAGTATGTTAACTTCCGGACTTATATTTATCTTATTATCATTGATTTTATCTGCATTTTTCTCCGGAATGGAAATTGCTTTTGTTTCGGCAAACAGACTTAAAATAGAAGTTGACAAAAAACAAAAGAATACATACTCAAAAATAATCAATATTTTTACTGATAATCCGGGACAGTACATATCAACAATGCTGGTCGGAAATAATATTGCACTGGTTGTTTACGGTATTTTTTTTGCAAGAATTATTAAACCTTATATTGTACAGTTGATAAGTTCTAACGATATCGTTATTCTTATTTTTCAAACTTTACTTTCGACAATACTGATTTTAGTAACTGCTGAATTTTTACCTAAAACAATTTTCAAACAAAATTCAAACTTCTTTCTTTCAAAATTAGCTCTTCCTGTATTAATATTTTATGTTTTATTATATCCCGTCGCCAAGTTCAGTGTTTGGTTTTCTGTTTGGTTTATTTCTTTTTTTAAAGGACAAAAAATACATTTTGAACAAGGGAAAAAAAGTTTAAAAAAAGTTGATTTAGATTATTTTTTAGCTGAGACAGAAGATATTGAGAATGAATTAATTGAAAATGCAGGTGATGTAAAAATTTTTAAGAATGCTTTGGAATTTTCGGAAACAAAGGTCAGAGAATGTATGATTCCGAGAAACGAAATTATTGCCGAAAATATTCTTTCCGAAATTGAAGCTGTAAAAAGCAAGTTTATTGAAACCGGCTTTTCAAAAATTTTCATTTATAAAGATAATATTGACAACATAATCGGTTATGTGCATACTTTAGCCGTATTTAAGCAATCAAAAAGCATAAAAGCTGCATTATCCGATATACCGATTGTTCCGGAAACTATGCAAGCAAACAAATTACTGAATAAATTACTTAAAGAACATAAAAGTGTTGCATTGGTTGTTGATGAATTCGGAGGCACTTCAGGGATTGTTACAATGGAAGATATTATTGAAGAAATTTTCGGAGAGATAAAAGATGAACACGATTCTGACCTATATACAGAACAACAAATTAATGAAAAAGAATATATTTTTTCCGGCAGAATTGAGATTGATTATTTAAATGAAAAATATAAATTTGAATTTCCGGAATCCGAAGAATTTGAGACCTTGGCAGGATATATCTTCTTTTTATTCGAACAAATTCCTCAAATAAATGAAATTATAGAAACAGAAAAATATTTGTTTGAAGTTATTGAAATTAACGAACCGAAAATTGAGAAGATTCGGATGATTGTAAAATAATAATACTTATTACACTTCGCCTAAATTTTCATATATTGATGCCTCCCAATTATCAGAGCTTGCCTTTAATAATTGAAAAACTGACCCGTCTGTTTAATTTCCGGTTTGCTTCATTCGTGTTCGGAACAACCGGTTCGGCATCTAAACCTGCATTTGTCGAAACTCTGTCGCGAGGAACCCCTTGTCGGAGTAAATAATATTCTACAGATTCCGCTCGATCAATTGAAAAACGCAAATTAACTTCTTCCGTTCCTAAATTACAAGTATAGCCGGTTATCAATACTTTAATATTTTTATTTTTAATAATCAGATCGGCAACAGAATCCAAATAGTTTCTTGCTTCCTGTGTAAGCATAGCAGAATTTAGTTTGAAATGAACTCCTTTTTGCAAAATTTTCAATTCTTGGTCAGATAAATGTCTTAAAGCATGTTGTCTTGCAGAATCTCTTTTTGCCTGTGCAATTGAATCTAAACGGACTTTCCTTAATGAATCAATTTTTGCATTATTTAACGAATCAATTGCAGCTTGATTCAGCAGTGCTTGTTTAATTGAATCTTGATTTGCAACGGCTTTTATTGAATCTGTTTTCCTAATCTCTTCTCTGTGAACGGAATCCGTTAATTCCATAATATTATTGTAAAAACCGTAATTATTTGAAGTTACATATTCTTCATAAGTTTTACCGTTAATTTTTCCTTTCAGTCTCGGATTATTAAGTTTGTTAAGTGCAACAGTATCTTCCGGATTTAAGCGTTTTTTGAAGAAACCGTAGGTAAGGATTATTTCATGTGATGCACCGCCGATGTATGATAATGCACCTGAATTTGTTTCGTAAGCATAAGCGATACCCATTTTTTTAAAATTCACACCTGCTGCAACAACAATACTGCCATTTAGTTTATATGTCGGCTGAACCCAAAAAACATTTTCATAATTAACAAGAAAATTTATATGTGCATCAAAAAAATTTGATGAATTATATATGGTTAAAACAGAAGGTTGAAATTGCCATATACTATTTTTTGAAAATAAATCATAAGACAAAAATGAAAAATAATTTGTTGTTAATAAATTTGAAGACCGATATATTGACGGAATTCCGATATCGAAATTAATATTCTTAAAGCGATAATTTAATGAAGCCCCCGCAAAGAAAATTATTTTCTTCGAATAATCGGGCAATAAGGTCGGGTCATCGGGATCGGCAACAATTGCATTATCAACATTTAAATTTCGCTGCATAACACCTCCGTTTATTCCCAACGCTATAAGCTGATTGTCTGTTATATGTGTTCTGAAAGAATAATCCAAACGACCTGATACAGTTTCAAATAATCCGGCTCTTTGCGTTTTAATTAATCCGCCGATATTCATTTTTGAAGTAATAGGAGAATGTAATCCGACTGTTGCTGTTTGCAATGCATCTTTAATACCAGTCAAAAGATTTCTGTAATCGGCAAATGCGGCAAATTGTTCTTTATCTCCGGTATGTGCCGGGGCATAATAAAACATATTTTGAGTGTAAAAATTATGTATGTTATAAATCTGTGCTTCAGACTGTGAAAAAATCAATGTACTTATTATTATGAATACTATCTTTTTTATCATCTTTTGTTATTATAATAATTCACTGTCAAAAATCGTTCAAAAAAATGAAAAGTTGTAAGTTTAATTAAAATACCGGAATCATAAATCCGTTATCTGACCAAAGTAATGGTTCCTTTTAATTCAGTATCAGGTGATTTTAATAAATAATAATAAACACCTGCAGGAAGTTCTTTGCCTCTGCTTGTTCCGTCCCAGCCGTTTTTGTAATCTGCCGAGTGAAACAATAATTTTCCGCTGCTGTTAAAAATAAATGCTTCGTAAATTCCGTTTTCCAATCCTTTTACCAACCAACGATCGTTATGTCCGTCTCCGTTCGGGGAAATAAAATTAGCTGCAACTAAATTTCTGATTACTTCCGACAAGTTAATTGTAATTGTTATCGGAGTACATAATGTCGGAGTTCCGTCATCACAAACATTTACTAAATAATTGAATTCAGGATGAATTGAATATTCTAACAAATCGGAATTGCTTACGGTAATTGTTCCGTCGAGAGCTAACGAAAAAGCATCGGAATAAATTACTCCGTTTTCTACAGGATAAAAAGACAGTGTTTGATCGGCATTGGAATCACTTGCAATAATTTTACCGACTGTTGTACCGTTCGGACTGTGCTCCGGAACAGTAAAAGTTTGATCTTGTGCCGCAGGCGGAACATTATCCGTAACATTAACTGTCATAATATAAGAATATATACTGTAGTTCGTCCCGTCACTTACAGAAAAAGTAAATGTTGTGTACGGACTTCCGAAATCATCCGTAATCGGTGCAAACTTTAACAATTGATTAGAAATTTGATGTATATTAATTTGATCTCCTGCTTGAATTTCTTCACCGTTATCAACCATAAAGTTTTCATTATAATCTAAAAATAAAACACCCGTTAAAGGTATTTCATTAATCATAATTTTTGCAAACGCATCACCGTCAATATCCGAATAATTAAAATCTTCCGGACTAAAGATGTATGCAGTATTCATTGCTGCAGTAATTTCATTATCAGCAGCCGCAGGGAGATTATTAGTTCCGGAGAAAACCCCGAACAAACCTTCTGAAGAAACGGAATATAAAGACAAGGAATTTAAACTTCCTGTTGAATAATTAGTCAGTCCCAAATTATTCCACTCTGTTCCGTTATAATTAGATATGTATGAATTTGAAAAATCAAAGGCTCCGTTTTGTGCTGCCGGATTCCAAGCTAAAGTTAAATCAAATTGTGTATTAGAAGCCGGAATAATTTTCCATCGTAAATTTACATTTTGTTTTGTTAACGGAATTCCGAAATTTCCGTTTGAATAGATACTGTCATGAACGCTTATTTGATAATTATCTGCAGAAACAGTATTAATTGTAACAGGAGCATAGTAGTCCTCGGTTCCTACAGGTAATTTTACGTCATTACCCACTGCTATTGATTTATTCAGAACACCATAATCTCCCGTAATTATATAATTTATTGATGTTGCAGTTGTGATTGTAGCTGTCGCAGGCATTGTAAGCATGTTATTAATACGTAATTTCCCTCCGTTAACAGTTAAACCATTACTAATAGTTAAGATTGAATTAACAGTAACAATTTCATCATTTGGTCTGTCAATTGTAAGATATCTGAGAACGGCATATGCAGGGTCAAACTCTATGTGCATTGCATCGCCGCTGCCTACTCCGATTATATTTAATGAAGATGTACTGTTACCTGCAAGAACACCTGAGGTAAATGAACAGTTCCCGTTTAATGTTAAAGTATAACCGTCAAGATTAAATATCCCGTCGTTTAACACTAAATTCTTAACTTTTATATTTCTGTCTAAATTAACTGTGTACGGATTATCTGTTATAATAGTCCCGATACTGTCTATTGCACCATTTAATAATCCTGTATTTTGTACGCTGTTTCCGTAATAATTAATTGTAAAAGTGCTAAGATCAGCAAAAGATATATTCCCTGATATACTACTTTCAAAACCACCGCTATTTGCAGTTTCAACAACAGAATTCTCTTCGAAATCAATTACACCGTTAAATTGGTGAATATCTCCGGCATCAATAGTACCCTCAACAAATGCGTCTGAAAAACTAACGTTAATTGCTGTGCTACCGCTTAAAGCAAAAGTACTGCTTGCATCAACAATCATATTTTGACAATTAAAGTTAATCGTATTCGCAGAAGATTCAAAAGTAACATTAGAATTATTTATAATTTTAATACCGGCCAGATTGATAGAAATAATCGGTATATTTGTAATTGTTACATTTACATTATCAAAAATAATTGTATCTGAAGATAAAGGTGTAAGCCCTGAACTCCAGTTACTCGAATTATTATAAGATGTTCCGTCACCTGCCCCTGTCCAGGTATTAACAGTTTGAGAAAATCCAACAATAGGAAATAAATAAAAACATATTAGAAAAGTGAGTTTTAAAGTTTTCATAGCTTAATTTTATTTAAAACGAAATTAAGTTAATTCCGCAATATATATATACGTCAAATTGACAAAAAGGTTTGTTAAAGAGACAAGTTTTTTTGATAAAAAGTTGCATATTTATTCGTATGCTTATATATATATACGCTCTTTAGGTACAAATCATAAATTATACATAATTTATGATTGTATTATTCGGGGAATTAACAGGTATAGAATGTGTTAAGCAGAATTAAGCGTTTTTGTTTGTTGCCGATTTAATAGGTTTTAGTCATAGATTCCGGAACAGCGAAAATATAATCTGCTAAGTTTTTATTATCTTCTTTTAATTCATTAATATTTTTTTGTTCAACAGTAGAGATAGTCAATATTTTTAAATTTGGTTTTAGTTTTTTTAAATACCAGATAATACCTTCGTGATTATCAGAATGATAAGAGCCGTTATAATGTATAAATATTTTACCTTTCTCCAAGTTTTTATTAATAAAATATGCCATAGTTGCATCTTTTATTGCTTGTGCTTTAGGGAAATACAAATTCGTATCTCCCATTTGCTTACCCATTTCTATCATATCGGTGTAACATTTTACTTTCAAGTCGTATTCCGGCGGTAAAGGGGCAATAAATTTTTTTGCTTCATCAGTTAATTTATTAAGTCCGTCAAATCCTTCTTTAAAAACAATATTTGCGTATCTTCTCGGAATATTGGTTGCGATAAATTTTAAGCTGCTGTCTTTTGCAAAAGTCATCAGGGGTTTATAATCTGTTTTATAATTCGGCCACAAACGTGCATCAGCTTCAAACTTTTTTGCTGAAAAATAGCCTTTCAGATATTCGTTTATAACAAGCTGATTGTCTGCTTCAAACATCTCTGCACCCAAAATTAAATCACCGTTATGGCTTTTAAACAAATCCTTAGTAATTTCAATTTCTGCCCAATGGCTTATCGGGTTATTATGAAGTTCACCGATAAAAACAATATCTGCTTTATTTAAAGCTCTAATCATTTTTTTATACTTCACTTTTTTTCCGTTTTTATCAAAAAGCATATAAGCGGGCTTGTCAACCGTAAAACTCATCAGTATCATAGTGATTGCGGCAAAGGTTAAAATTTTAATTTTCATTTATATATGTTTACGTTTAATATTATTTACATTCCGAAAGCATTTTATCGGCATTTTCTTTAATTTGAGTTTCAATCATTCCCTGAAAAATTCGTGCTGCAAAAGGAAGGTTACTTTCAATTACAACTTTATTTTCGTTGACAGTAATTTGTCCGTTTATCTTCATTCCTCTTATTTTAAATGAAAAATCTATTTCATTTCCGTTTGTTTCTTGCTTTAAATCAGAAAATTCATCTTTATATTGCTCGGCAAGTTTAAAAAATATTTTTTCGGCACAAATAATACCTCTTTCCTTATCTAAATTATGATTTATTTGTATTATCATTTATTTTTATTTTTTAACAACTATCAGTCAGAGTTTTAATTCATACAGGTAACTAAAATCAAACCCTTTATTTCTCATTTATTAATGTGTAAAATTAATTAAAAAATTGATTTATATCTTTTCTTTTCATTGAAATTGAAAAATTATCAGTATTAAAATATGCTTTTACACCAACCGGAAAGATTGCCTGATTGGAAATATGTCCGAATGAGAATCCGTAAACAGCAGATATTTTTAACGGTTTTATCCTGTCAAGAATAATTTCCTTCAAAATAAAAGAATTTTCTTTCTCCTCAGCTTCCGGTTCACAACCGGCAAACCTTCCGAAAATAATTCCTTTAACATGTTTAAATTTTCCTGCCGAAATCAATTGTGTCAACATACGATCAATTTTATACGGTGCTTCGGCAATATCTTCCAAAAAAACAATTTTATTTTTAAAAGAAATCTCGAAAGGTGTTCCTATTGTACTCATTATAAGAGATAAATTACCGCCGACAAGTTTTCCCGATACCTTTCCCGAGTTAATTACATAAGCATCTTTTTTATGGTTTTCCGAAATATCAATATTTAACTTGTCAGTAGTCTCAAAAAAAACCTTTTTAAAATTTTCTGAAGTATATTCAGTAAATTTGCCGCTCCCTACAATACCGTGAAACCCCGGAATTTTTGTTTTTTTATAAATTGCATTAATTAAAGCCGTAATATCACTGTACCCTATCATGGGCTTCGGATTTTTCTTTATTAAATCGTAATTAATTTTATCAAGCAGTCTCATTGTTCCGTATCCGCCTCTTACACAAATTATTGCTTTAATATTTCTGTTTTCGTACATTTTATGCAATTCATTCAGCCGACTTTTATCATCTCCCGCCAAATATCCGTATTTTTCAAGCACACTGTCATAATAAAAAGCATTTAATCCGAAAAATTGTAAATTCCGAACGGCAATATCCAATTTTTGTCTATTAATAAAACCGGCAGGAGTAATTAGTCCGACCGTATCTCTGTTTTGTAAAATCTGTTTCAGTGAATTCACGATTAAAAAGATAAAAATTTTTATGCAAGTTATAAAAAATCACATAAAAAACAAGACAATCCCCGAAACAGCAACTAAAGCTCCGATTACTTCAGTAAAATTAACTTTTTCTTTAAAAATAACCATACTTGCAGGAATTAATAAAATCGGTTGAATTGCCATAATCGTAGAAGCAACGCCGGTATTTGTATATTTTATAGCTAACAATGAAAAAGAAATACCGAGAAATGAACCTAAAACTGCACCGAGACTCAACAAGCTCATTGTTCTGATATTTGTTACCGGTTTTAATACAGTTTTCCATTTTTTTGAGAAAGAAATTATTATACCCAAGCCGAACAAACCTGCAATAATTCTGATTTGAGTTGCAGCAAACGGATTATAATCTCTCATTCCTAATTTGCTCAAAACCAACCCTGTACCTTGCCCTAACGCACCTATCACCGCCATTAAAATACCGATTAAAGGGTATTTGAATTTTTGACCGTTTTTTTTAGTATTGTTTGAATTTTTATCTTGTCTTTGAAGTATGACAATTGCAATCCCGAATAGTGTAACAACCATACCGAATAATTGGAAGGGACTTAAAGTTTCACCTAATATTAACCAACCAAGAATAGCTGCTGTAGGCGGTGCTAAAGTCATTATAAGCATAGAAATACGAGCACCAATCATTACCAACGCTTTAAACAAAAACAAATCTCCTATTGCAAAACCGACAATTCCCGAAAGTAACAGCCAAAGCCATGAATGTAAATCAGCGTCAATCGGCAGTAAAAATCCTCTTGAGAAAAGGGTGAAAATACTTAAGAAAATAAAACCCAAAAGCAATCTTAAAAAATTTACGGTTGTAGCACCGTTTTTTTTACCGAGAGTTTCAAAAAGCATTGCTCCGAAAACCCATAATAAGGCAGCAAACAAAGCATACATTTCGCCTCTGTGCGTATCAAAAATCATTAAATTTTCTTTTTAACTTTTTTATAAATTAATTTTTTTCCGCTCGCAAGTACAAAAATACCGAAAACACTTATTAATCCGCCTGTTAATTGATATGTTGTGGGTATCATACTGAAAAACAACCACGAACTCAATAAAACAAATAATGCTTTAGAACTTCCTATAACAGAACTTTTTGAAGCTTCAATATATTTTAAAGCTGAATAACCTGCAATTGCAGCAAGAAAAGGACCTAAAAAAGATCCTGCAGATACCAAAAGAAATGCTTTAACAGGAATAATTAAGGAATTCTGTGTAATGAACAAGAAAATCAATGATGTAAAAAACAGAAAAATTGCTCTGTTAATACTTAAAATTGACGGAGAAATATTTTTTATATTATGTTTAGATAAAATTGTTGATACAGAAAAACTTAATCCTGAGAAAATAATTAATATTAATGCTTTGTAATAATTATCTCGCACTTCCAATCCCGGATTATATGCAATAATAAAAGAACCCGTAATTGCCAGAATAATTCCGATAATTTCTATAAAGTTAAAATGTTCTTTTAACACACTAATTCCCAGAATAGTAACAAAAACAGGGGTTACATTTGAAAAAAATGAAATCAATGCCGGATTTGACATAGTTTTTAAAGCAAAAAAGAATGAAGATGTTCCCAAAACTTCTAAAATTCCTATTCCTGAAATAAGAAATCCGTATTTTCGTATTATCGGTTTTAATAAAGATAACTTTAAATTTTTTCTGTTAAATATCAAATTATAAATTATCCCGAAACCAAACCAGTAAACACCAAACTGACTGATATGGATTAAGTTTAGTGAAGCTTTACTAAAAATATACACATTTGCCATTGCCAAAACGGAAACAGAAATAAAAAGATATCCTTTTGCAGTATTATTTAGTTCAAATTTCAGCATATTAAATTCAAGATGCAAATATATTAATACTTACATCTTTTCAACTATTAAAACGCTGACTTATATCTGTATATTCTCGTATTTCGTATGCTGCTTTATGCAATTCCCGAAAAACCCATAAAAGCAAGTGCAAGCAAGCCTGCAGTTATAAATGCAATCGGAACTCCTTTCATTCCTTCGGGAACATTTGCTAAGTCAAGATGTTCTCGCAATCCGGCAAATATTACCAGTGCCAAAGCAAAACCTATTGCAGAAGCGGTAGCAAATAAAGTACTTTTAATTAAACCGAACCCGTCTGTTCCGACAGCTAAAATAGCAATTCCCAAAACAGCACAATTCGTGGTTATTAAAGGTAAATAAATCCCGAGTGCCTGATAAAGCGAAGGACTTACTTTTTTTAATATAATTTCCACAAGTTGAACCAATGCAGCAATAACAAGTATAAAAGTTATTGTTTGCATATATTCAATATGAAACGATACCAAAATATATTTTTGAAGAAGATAAGTAACAATGGTAGCAATTGTCATAACAAATACGACAGCTCCGCCCATTCCGGCTGCTGTCCCCACTTGTTTCGAAACACCGAAAAAAGGACATAATCCTAAAAATCGCGATAAAATAACATTGTTTACAAAAATTGCTGATATGATTATTAATATATATTCCATTTTTTTATTTTTAACAGTTAATTTATGCCCTTTTAGTTAAACGATTTATAAGAGCTATTAAATACCCCAGTACAATAAATGCTCCCGGTGCCAAAACAAAAACCAAAGCACCGTCTCCTTTGTATATCGTAATATTAAAAATTGATCCGCTTCCGAGAATTTCTCTTACAGAACCCAATATCGTTAATGCCATCGCAAATCCTAAACCCATTCCCAAACCGTCAAGAATTGAATCAAATACATTATTTTTAGATGCAAAAGCTTCGGCACGTCCGAGAATGATACAGTTTACAACAATTAAGGGAATAAATATGCCCAAAACATCATACAAATCAGGTACATACGCCTGCATCAACAATTCTACGATTGTAACAAATGAAGCAATAATTACAATAAATGCCGGAATTCTGACTTGATCGGGAATTTGTTTTTTTACTAAAGAAACTACAGCATTGGACATCACGAGAACAAATGTTGTTGCCAATCCCATTCCTAATCCGTTAATTGCAGAAGTTGTTGTACCGAGTGTCGGGCACAATCCGAGCAACATCACAAAAACTGCATTTTCGGCAAAAAATCCTTTGGTAAATATTTTAAACTTACTCATATTATGAAAGTATTATATATTATTTATTATCTTAATGTTTTTTACAAACTAACGATTCGTAAGAATTACTTTTTAATTTTTTTAAACGCATTATAAGCACGTTCCGCTGCATCGCAAAAAGCTCTGGAACTGATAGTTGCTGCCGTTATTGCATCAACGGTTCCATGATCTTTTGTAACTTCTATAATAATACCGTCATGGTCTTTATCCGGAATATTCGGAACATCCATATTATCAAATTGATTACTGAATGTTGATTTATTCCTTTGCATTTTATCCCCTAATCCGGGCGTTTCATGTTGTTCCAAAACGGCTGTTTTATGAATATGACCGTCAGGATCAAAACCTATCATTAGGGTAATCAGTCCGCCGAATCCTTTTTTAGAAAATGTTTTAATTGCATAACCGACAATTTTTCCGTCTTTTTTGGCAGGATAACATTCTACACTGTCTCCGCCTGCAACCGGAATTTTAAACATTTCGGCAATCGGATTATTATCAAAGTCATTGACGACATTTTTAATTGCTTTTTTCTTTTTTTCAAGTTTCGATTTTGCAATCGGTCCTTTGGTTGCCTTATATACTAATGCTAATGCAGTTGCTGCAATTACCGATACAATAAAAAGTACGACAACCATATTGACAAATGTAGACTCTCTTTGTTTAGCCATTTTATCTGTATTAAAATCGTTTTATTTTTTAATTTTTTCGCCGAATCTTGTCGGTTTCATATACATATTGATTAAAGGAACAAAGGCATTCATAATTAAAATTGCAAATGAAACACCTTCCGGAAAAGCACCCCAAACACGAATAATAATTGTCAGTAAACCTATACATACTCCATATAATATCATACCTTTTTTGCTCATCGGCGATGTTACATAATCCGTTGCCATAAATACAGCTCCCAACATTAATCCTCCGCTTAATAAATGGAAACTGGGACTTGCAAATTTTACCGGATTAGCCAGCCATAAAATTGCAGTAAAAACAGCAACTGTTCCCAAAATAGAAATTGGGATATGCCACGTAATAATTTTTTTCATTAACAGATAAACTAAGCCGATTAATATCGCAGCTGCCCCTACTTCACCTAAAGATCCTCCTGTGTTACCTATAAACATCTGAAAATAATCAGGAACTTGACTTGTTAATTTTACTGCAGATTCACCGTTTCGGATACCTTCTGCCAAAACACCTAAAGGAGTTGCTCCGGTAGTAACATCCGTATAAGCAAGGAAATGATCGGTTAAAGGGCTTGGTTTCGGCCAAGTTGTCATTTGAACAGGCCAAGATATTAACAAAAAAACACGTCCTGCCAATGCCGGATTAAAAATATTATTCCCGAGACCGCCGAAGGAAAATTTTGCAATTCCGATGGCAACAAAAGCTCCGATTATTACCAACCATACCGGAAGATTACTCGGCAGGTTTAATGCTAACAGTAAACCTGTGAGTGCTGCCGAACCGTCTGAAATAGTTGAAGGCTTTTTCAGCACGTATTTTGTAAGTAAAAATTCAAATAATACAGAAGCAAGTACGGATGTAAGAATTACAACAACAGCACCTAAACCGAAAAACCAAACTGCAATAAAAACAGTCGGCAATAATGCAATTAATACACCATACATCAATTTTTTAACGGAATTTGTTCCGAGTTGATGCGGTGACGGTGAAACAATTAATTTAGACATAAAATCTTATAACTTATTATTAAATTCTGACTTATTATTTTAAAATATTATTAATATTTAACTGTTTTAAACAAACAGAAATTATTTTACATTATTTCATACTTTTTGCCCGACGCAATGCTCCGACGGCACTTTTACCTAAGCGAATATAATCAAGCAAAGGTTTGTCGGAAGGACATGTATAACTGCACGAACCACATTCGATACAATCCATAACATCCTCTTTTTCAATACGTTCATAAAGTGCTTTTTCGGCTAAGGTCATTAATAAAAAGGGTTCTAATCCCATCGGACAAATATCGACACATTTTGCACAGCGAATACATGGCTTAATATCTTTTCGTTTTGATTCTGTTTTCGGTAAAACTAAAATCCCGGAAGTGCCTTTTGTAACAGCAGATTCTGTTGAATTAAGGGCTTTTCCCATCATCGGTCCGCCACTGATTACTTTTCCGGTATCTTCGGGTAATCCTCCGGCATATTCTATCAAATCTTTTACGGGTGTGCCTATTCTTACTAATAAATTTTTAGGATTATCAAGCGATTTTCCGGTAACCGTTACGACTCTTTCAAAAAGCGGTTTGTTTTTTTGCACAGCTTCATAAACGGCAAATACAGTTCCTACATTATGAACCACAGCACCAACAAATATAGGCAATTCACCGGAAGGCACTTCTCTTCCTGTTACAGCTTTAATCAGTTGCTTTTCTCCTCCTTGCGGGTATTTAACTTTTAACGCAACAACGGAAATTCCTGTATAATTTTTTGAAATACTTGTTAAATATGAAATTACATCCGGTTTATTGTTTTCAATTCCTATAACAGCTTTATTTACACCCAAAGCTTTCATCAGAATTTCAGTTCCGATTAAAATTTCTTCTCCTTTTTCAAGCATTAAACGATGGTCTGCAGTAAGATAAGGCTCACATTCCACCCCGTTAATAATAAGTACTTCGGCTTTCATTCCTTTCGGCGGAAGTAATTTTACGTGTGTGGGAAATGTTGCACCTCCCAAACCTACAATACCGGCATCTTGTATTTTTTTTAGTATTTCGTTTTTATCAAAATTACATTCTTTTTTTAAACTTTCGCCTCTTTCAATGTTTTCATCCCATTCATCTCCCTCAACATTAATAACAACAGCCGTTCTTTTATAACCGCTTGCATCTGCGATATTATCAATTCTCAAAACCGTTCCTGAAACGGATGAATGTATGTTTGCGGACACAAACCCCCCGCTTTCGGCAATGATTTGTCCTGTTTTTATCTTATCTTTTTTATTAACAAGAACTTTTGCCGGTGCACCGATATGTTGTGCAATAGGTATGATAACTTGCTTAGGTATCGGCAAAACTTCAATCTTCTTATCAGTCGTTAATTTATTTTCCGGCGGATGTACACCGCCCTTCGGGAATGTTTTTAACATTTTATCTGCGTTAAGTTCTGTTATTTTAATTAGCTTATTCTTCAGTATTTTCCTTTGCTGCTTTAACCAAATCAACTTTTTGTTCAGCGACTTCTTCTTTTTCAGCAAGTTTTATTTTTCTTGCCGGAAAATTAACTTCCCAAATTGCATCTGTAGGACAAACGCTTACACATTTTCGACAAAGAACGCATTTTACCGGATTAATATATGATAAGAAATTTTCAATGATTATGGCATCGTATTTACATTCTTTAAAGCACAAACTGCATCCGGTACAGGCAACTGAGCAAGCTTTCTTAGCCGTTCCGCCTTTATCCTGATTAATACAAGAGACAAAAATACGTCGACTTTTTTTACCGACCGGGCGCAATTCAATAATATCTTTCGGACAAGCTTCAACACAAGCTCCGCAAGCAGTACATTTATCTTCCAACACAACAGGCAGTTCTGTTTCCGGATCCATATACATTGCATCAAAATTACAGGCATCGACACATTCGCCTAATCCGAGACATCCGTACTGACAGGCAGTATTTCCGGAATATAAATTTGCTACAATTGTACAATTTGCGGCACCGTCGTATTCGGTTGTTTTTTTTCTGAATTGCGGAGCACCGTTACATTTTATTACGGCAACTTGTTTGTCTTTTTCCTGAACTTCTCTGCCGAGAACTTTTGCAACTTTTGCCATAGTTTCGTTTCCTCCTACGGGACAAAATAAATCATCTAAATTGTCTGCTTTTACACAAGCTTCCGCAAAATTACGACAACCGGGAAATCCGCAGCCTCCGCAATTTGCCGCAGGCAAATCACTTTCTACTTCATCAATACGAGGATCCTCAAAAACTTTAAATTTTTGCGATGCCCAGTAAAGAATAACGGCTGCCGCCAAACCAACGGAACTTACCGTAATTATTGTTGCTGTAATAATTTCGTTCATATCTTAAATATTATACTCAAATATTAACACCCGAGAACGGGGGTTTAATATTTAATTTTTTAATTGAAAATGAAAACGTTTTTCTTATTTTATCTTTTTTTAAATGTAAAATTAAATAATAGGGCAATAATGCGGCTAAGGCTGTTAAACCGGAAATTCCTTCATTTCCCGTTATTGATATTGTTAATATAAGTATAATAAAAACAATAATAAAAGGCAACAAATATCCGAGAAAAAGAGCCCGATAACCAAGTGTTTGTTTATAAAATACGGTTATTAATTCTCCTTGCTCGTATAATTCCGGATTATTTATAGTTACATCAATAATTTTTTCTTCGACATCGGAAACAGAGCAACTTGTTTTTAATTGACAAGATAAACATGCAGATTTTGCAATAATACTGACCTTCAAATTGTTACTATGTATTTCTTTAATAATTCCCTCGTGTTCTATTTGTTGAATTTCTTTCATCCTGTTTAAAAAAACAAATTTATAAAAACAATAGAAACAAGAATATGACAAATATACATAATCCCTAATTTAGAAGTAGTCTAAATAATAAAGAAAAACGTCTCTTATTATTTTTGTACCATTGATACAGGAGAAAGTTCTTTATTCAAATCTTTCTGAAGAACAGAATCTTTAGGCAGAAAAGCACTGACAATTACAAAAATTGCAAATAAAACGATTAGAATACCTGTGATTCTGTTTATCCACAATAAATTACGAAGCCGAATTCGTTTCTTAAAAATTGTAACTATTCCTATTAAGCTGAGCCACCACAGCAGAGATCCGCTGAATACGGTAATAATCATTATTACTATCGGAAAATCACCGCCGTTTTTGCTTATCATATTAAATGCGGCAAAGAAAGCACCAAAAGCCAATATTGTAATCGGATTTGAAACCGTAATCAAAAAGCTGGTAATATAATCCTTATAAAAATTATTTCCTTTTATTCTTAATTTTCTGATTTGCTTTGCCGGATTTGAAAGAGCAATTCTTACACCGACCAAAATTAAAAATGTACCTCCGATAATTCGAATATAAGTTTGGTATTCAATTAAAAAATCGGAAATATAAGTAATACTGAAACCGGCAATTATCGCATAAATAATATCGGCTGAGGCAGCTCCTATACCCGATACTAAACCCGACTTAAATCCTTTATTCAATGTACGCTGAATACATAAAACACCGATAGGTCCTAAAGGTGCCGAAACAGAAATTCCGATTAATAAACCTTTTATAATAAATAATAAATCCAAAAAATCAATTTAAAAGTGAATTGCAAAAAAACAAAAAAAACCGGGTATTAAAAATTAAATCTTTCTAAAATAGTATCATCTTCCAGTTCTTTTGACAGTGCTTTAAGTGTATTTAAAGGTACGTCAAAAATATCCAGAATCATTAATCCGTCCACACAATTATTAAATTTAGGGTCAACATTGAAACCGAGAAGTTTGGCGTTAAGTTGAATGTATTTTTTAAACAAAACCGGTGTATTGTAATCAGGTTCAATATCTTGTATAAACTTATCCAATTTTTTTACGTCTTTTTTTGTATTTTGAATAAAAACTTCATTGTCAAAATTCGGATTTTGTTTAATTTTAAAACGTTTTCGCGGAATAATATATTTTGCCAAATCATTATTAAAAAAGTTTTCTTTAAAAAAATCAATAATTAAACTTTGAGAAAACTTTGAAAAATCATTACTTATACTTGCCGGACCCAGCAAATAACGATATTCGGCATTTTTGAGTAAGAAATACAATATTCCTTTCCAAAGCAAGAATAATGACAACGGCTTTCGTTGGTATTCTTTTATTATAAATGATCGTCCCAATTCCAACGATTCCTCTAAAACCGGATAAAATTCTTTTTGAATGTTAAACAAAGTATTGATATAAAATCCGTTCACACCGTATTTTTCCATTATTTCATCACCTTTCCCTACACGATATGCACCCGCAATTTTATTATTGTCATTATCCCAAATAACCAACTGATAAAAATACAAATCAAATTCATCAATATCAATACTTCTGTTCGTTCCCTCTCCGATTTCTCTGAAAGTAATTTCTCTTAATCTGCCGATTTCATTTAAAATATTAGGTGTTTCTACAGAGGGTCCGCAAACAACACTGTATTCATTACTGTCGAAAAGATGATAATTTTTCTTCAAATGTTTCATTTCAGGTTCTATTTTCTCAAAAGAAACAGGGTCTATAATCGTTTCAACTTTTTTCTCTTTCGGAATAAACTTCGGTCGGATAAACTTTTTTACTTCAAAAGGTGTTCCGAGAGCATAGGTTTTTGCTCTTAAAAAACGAGACAACAAATTAAGTTCATGAAATTCGTTAAGTTCAGAAACTTTTATCGGTTTTCCTATACGTATTTTAATTATTTTCTTTTTCTTATTAAAAAACTCTTTGGATAAACGAGCTGTTTGCAGAGCCGGATAAACATTTCCCAATAAGTGAAAAATCCAACTGTTATTTCCTTGAAAATAAACCGGAACAACAGGAACTTTTGCAAGTTTAATCAATTTTATTAATGAATTTTGCCATTTTTTATCACTTATATTATTTAAAGAATGAACTTTTGAGATTTCGGCTGCCGGAAAAATTCCGAGAGCATTGCCTTCTTCCAAATGTTCCAAAGTTCTTTTTAATGTAGTGAAACTGAATTTATTAGGATTGGTTTCATCTTTTTCCGTTAAAGGAATAGAAAAATCATTTAAGGGTTCAATAGTATGAAGCAGAAAATTTGCCAGTAATTTAAAGTCGGGTCGTTTTTCAGATATTATTTTTAAAAGTAACAAACCGTCTATTCCGCCAAAAGGTTGATTTGACACCGTAATAAAAGCTCCGTTTTCCGGAATTCGTTTTAAATCTCCTTCATCAACTTCAAATTGAATTCCTAAAGAATCAATTACAGAATCAATAAATTTTTCTCCGTTTTTATCAATATTTTCTGAATATATTTTATTAATTTTATTATATCTTTTCAGTTGTAAAATAAACTTTGCAATAATATCATTATTAAATCTTTTCTCAAACCTCGGGTTAATAAAATCCTTGCCTTTTATTCTTTCCATATTGATTAAAATATAAATTTTTATTTTACAAATATAAAAAAATACTTTAACTTTATCCTGAATTATTTTCAGGATGAAGAAAGCTTTTTACTTCATATTTTTTTCGTTAATTTCGAAAATATTGTTTTCTCAAATCGGGACACCTTTTATTCATACATATCTGCCGGAAGAATATCGGGCAGAAGGACAAATTTGGTGTGCGGAACAAGATTCTGACGGAATTATGTATTTCGGCAGCAATTCCGGAGTTCTGATTTATGACGGCAGTAACTGGCAAATTGTTAAGCTCCCGAATAACAATCCTGTTCGTTCTTTATGCAAAGATCAGGGCGGGAAAATATATGTCGGGTCCGTCGGAGAATTCGGATACCTTGCTTCGGGCAAAAGATACGGATTCAGATACGTTTCACTTTCAAAAAACACAGACAGTTTAAGCAAACATTTTACTGATGTATGGACGATAAGATCTTCGGGAAACACTGTTTATTTTGCAACAGGAGAATTTTTATTCAGATACAATGCCCGGAAAATACCCTCTCTTAAAACGTTAAAAACAAATACAGCTCCGTTTTTACTTTACAAACCGAGGAAACAAGTTTTAGTATCCCTGAGAGGTACGGGAACAAATAAAATTATCGGAGACAGCATCGTTCCCTTAAAAGGCTTAGCCGAGACACATCCTTGGTTTATGATTTCATATAATAATCATTTTGATATTATCGGAAATCTGTACGGTTTAAGCATCTATAATCCCGACATTCAAAATTCCGACAAATTGACTGATGATAAAACTGTTTTTAATAACAAAAACATTGCAGAAACGAATAAATTCTTACAAAAAAATCAACTTTATACCGGTGCCGTTAATCTCGGAAACGGAAAATATGCAGTCGGCACCATACGAAAAGGCATTATTATTATTGACAAAACAGGTAAAATATACACGATTATTGACGAAAAAAAAGGATTGCCGAGCAATACAATACACGCATTATGTATAGATTCGGAGAATGAATTATGGGCTTGTACAGCATACGGAATTGCTAAAATTGACATAAATTCACCTTACGAATTATTTAATGAAAGCTATGGTTTAAGCGGCAGTATTTATGATGTGTTAAGGTATCGGAACAAATTTTATGTCAGTTCCAATTTAGGTTTGTATTACTATGCGAAAGGTAAATTTAAAGGAGTGAAAGGACTGAGCGGTAAAGATGCCGTTCAAATTTTATCTCCGTTTATTTTTAAAACCGATTCGGATTCCTTATTTTATGTAAATACCATATACGGCATGCAGCGGATTACGGAAAAGGGTTCAATAAGCGTCAATCGTATTAATTACAGTTCAATAATTCAATCCGATTATATTAAAAACACGGTTTATTTTACCGAAAATTATGATTTGTATAAAATGGTTTATCAAGATCATGCATTTTTATCACCCGAAAAAATTCATAAATTCGACAAACTTGTTTATATCGGAGAGGAATTTAACAAAGATAATTTAATCTTAATTCTTAATGAAAAACCAATTTTATATAATTTAAAAACCAATTCTTTTGAAAATATTAAAATTGATACAAAAATCAAGGATATTAACAAAATTGATACTCTGATAACAGCAAATACCGAGAACGGTTTATTTATTTATAATTCAGAAAAAAAAACATTTATCAGAGACCGTTTTTTTACTGAAAATTTAATCGGGGATAATGAAATTTTGCAATTTGAAAAGTTTGCTGAAAATAACTATTGGCTTTTGGCACGAAATAATAAAACGAATAAAACCTTTACGGCAGAAACAGATAAAAAAAATCAAAGCTATTTAGTTCAAACAATTCCGTATAAAAGGTTTTCGGGAATAAGCACCATCCATAAAGACGGTGACAGCATCCTTTGGGCTTTAAACAACAAAACACTTTATAAATATACAATTCACAATCAAAAAAATTTCAGTCAAAAAGCATTTTGCTTAATACGAAAAATCAGTTTAAAAAACGATTCGGTTATTTTTACCGGCGTATTATCTGCTCAAAGTTCAAGCGAAAACAGTAAAAACAAACCGATTATCAATTACAATTTAAATGATATTTTATTTAAATTTACATTAACTTCATACGAAGGTGCTGAAAATGAATATAGTTATAAAATTGAAAACGGAGAAAAAAGCAACTGGTCGGATTGGTCGGGAGTGAATTTTAAAGAATATTCAAATTTAAATGAAGGCACATACACATTTTATGTGAAAGGCAGAAATGTTTACGGCACCGAAAGCAATCCGGTTGCTTATACATTTATAATTTCCCCGCCGTGGTACCGAACCGTAACGGCCTATATGTCTTATTTAATTTTATTAATTTTTGTAATTTGGGGTTTTGTAAAATTAAATGCCAAACGATTGGAAAAAGAAAATATTCGTTTAGATAACATCGTAAAAAACAGAACGGCGGAACTTTTGACCCAAAAAGAAGAAATTCAAACTCAAGCGGATTATTTGGAAGAAGTAAATAATGAACTGAACCAAAAAAATGAAGAAATCAACACAATAGCTGAAAACTTAAAAGAAGCTAATACCAAAATAAAAGAAAAAAATAAATATATAACCGACAGTATTAATTACGCACAAAAAATACAATCTGCCGTATTACCGTCCGACCAAGAGATATCAAAACATATTTCCGACTATTTTTTAATTTATAAACCTAAAGATATCGTAAGCGGAGATTTCTATTTTATCAAAAAAAGAGGCGATTATTTAATACCGGCAGTTGCCGATTGCACAGGACACGGCGTTCCCGGAGGTTTTTTAGCCATGATGGGCATGGCAGTGTTAAGTGATATAGTTCAAGATGAGAGGATTACAAACCCGGCTGCAGCTTTGGAAGAAATGAGAAAAGCCGTTAAGCGATCTTTACACCAAAACAAATATTTAGACAGCCAAAGCGAAGGTATCGAAATAGCTCTTTGTGCGATAAATACAAAAGATTTATCTTTAGAATTTGCAGGTGCCAATCACCCTTTATTTATTGTCAGACAAGAAGACAATGAAGAAGCAAAAATAATTGAAATAAGTGCTGATGCACAACCCGTAGGGATTCATTACAAAGAAAAACCGTTTAAACTTAACAAATTTCAATTGCAGGAAAACGATATGCTGTATATGTTTTCCGACGGTTATTTTGACCAATTCGGCGGTCCGAATAAGAAAAAATTTCTTCTTAAAAAGCTGAAAGAATTGTTAATCGAAGTCTCAAATGAATCAATGAAAATTCAAAAACGAACACTTTTAAACGCTTTTAACAGTTGGAAAGGGAAAAACAAACAGGTAGATGATGTTTTATTGTTCGGAATAAGAGTGAAAGATTTTTAAATTATTCCGAATAAAACAACAACATATCCAAAACTGTTTTATAGCAAACAGGACAAAATTTATCGGTGGAATTTGAACGCATTTTACAATCATGCATAGGTCGATAAATACCTTTTTTTACATAACCGGCACCTTCAAATGCTCCTATTGTATTTTTATATTTCGGCATATCCGGAGTCGGCACAGGAGTATCTTTTTCAACAAGATTTTTCCATTTAGAATCAAAATCGACCAAATTCGTAATATTAACCTGCCACGGTTCAACCGACATATCGTATAATTCCTCTGCCTTATCGTATCCGTATTGATATTCATCGGCAAGTGCCGCAAACGCATGCCCGAATTCGTGGGTAAAAACTCTTCCGGAATATTTATTATCCGCCGAACATAAATTGTAATAATTATACACACCGCCGCCGCCGTATTTATCGGTATTTACTAAAATATAAATTTGATCGTAGGGTGCATAAGCTGCTGTATTTCTGACTGTTTCGATATCTTGTGTCGTTAAATAACGTTCCGAACCGAAAGTATTAAAATGTGTATTCAAAACCGTGTTTTTCCATATATTTTTTCTCGGCATATCCGTTCCGGACTCTTCTGAATATGCATCAACCGCCCAAAAATTAACTTTATCTGCATTGCTTTTAAACGGCTCAACATTAAAAAAGTAAGATATAAATCGTTTGCAATCTTTATGAAATTTTGCCGAATCTTTTTCAATGTAACCGTCAGGCAATATTACGATATCCAATTTTTTGTGATGGTTACCGGAATAGTATAATTTTTGTGTTTTATATGCCGTTTGTTTATCTCTAATAATCGAAACCGCATCGGGATTTATCGGCATTTCAAATAAGGAATGAAAAATATTTTTTTTATCCCTCATCTCTATTTTGATAAGTACCTTTTGTTTAGGAAACGGCACAACAACCGATTCATAAAAACTTCTGTCGATATGCTTTGCTTCTTCCGTATCAATCCATTCAACATACAAAGACGAATAACCTCTCGAATACAAAAGTGTGTTGCCGGTTGAATCAAAAACCGAAACTCTGAAATCGCCGAAATTAAATTTATCGATTAAATTTTGTTCAGAGCCGCCCCAAAAAGGTTCTTCTTTTAATTTATTAAAATAAACTTTACTTTCTTTATTATTTCCGCCTATGATGTAGTCAAAACGCAACGATTTATCAAGAAAATAATCATTGAAATTAACTTGTGCAAAAAGATTAATACCGGGTAAAAGAATGATTAGTATAAAAAGAAAATATTTTCTCATAATTGCTTTGTTTATATTTATCTGTTGCGTTCTCTTACAGACAGATTAAGGGTTTAACTATACGTAATACAAAATTAAAATACAACACTTTCAGTTTACGACTCATTTATTGCCGGAATGCTTATATTTAACATTTCACTCGCATTACGTATAGTTTTTATTATCAGTAGTATTTATTGCTCTACTATTTCAACTCTTCTGTTTCTGCTTTTTCCTTTATCGGTAGAATTACTGACTACAGGTGAAAGATTGGCAATGCCATAGGCTTTTAATTGTTCGGAATTAACGCCGTATTTGGTCGTTAATTCATTCAGAACTGCGTTTGCTCTGTTTTCTGATAATTTTTTATTTGCTTCAAATTCACCCACATTATCAGTATGTCCTACAATAAAATATTTTTTATCTTTATGAGCATTAAGATAATCTGCAATAGTTTTCAATGCTGCATCTGACTGTGCTGTTAAAGTTGATTTTCCTGTTTCAAAGAAGATACCGCCTAAAGCAAAATGTCCGTTTTTATCCATTTTCTCGGTTAATATTTTTGCAGTAACCAATCCGACATCAGGTTTTTTAGTTTTTATAATATCCTGATTAATCATCGTTCCCCAGCCTTTATCAATAATATAAATTACGGCATAATATAAGTTGTCAGTATCTTCATATTCAGCAGCGATATATGCATATTTAGCACGGTCATTTGCCCTGAATCCTAATCTGTCTCCAAATTTACTGCCTTGTTTATATCCTTCTTGAAACAGATAATATTGCCACTCATACGAATCATTATTAAGTTGGCCCGTACCGCTTCCGCCAAACAATATGGTCCAATTCGATTTTTTAAGAGCTTCGGTATAATTCATATAAACAAAAGCCGGATTATTATCTTTTGAAGTTACATATTGCGTACGGGTAATTTCTCCTTGTGCTTTTATCGTTTTTTTCCAGCCTTGCCATCCCATTTTTTCTGTCGGAAAAATATAAGTATCCCACTTGGTTATTTTTTGATAATATTTTACAGCTCCGGTAAAATCACTTATTAACGGGCTTATACTTTTTTGATTATATGGCTCTGTTTCAATTACATCCTGTGTAATTAAGGTTACATTATCGAAACCTGAAATATAGATACAGGCATAAATTTCCTTTCCTTTATCTTGTTTTTTTGCAATAATGAGACCCTGATCTTTTCCTTTTGTTTCGTATCTGAATCCGAATTTCTGATTATTCAGGTCTTTGTATAATGCCGATGACAGATTTAAAGGTATTTCTTTATCGGACTTTGCATACAATAGTTTAAATCCATCTTTAACGATTGATGTTTTCAAAGTTTTCATTACATAAGCTGTGTTGTTGTCCGGTTTTGCCGAATACTGAATTCTAATAATCTTACCTTCAACATCTGCCGGATTTACAAAATCTAAATTTCCTTTTGCGAAATTCAACGGTATTTTGTAGTCATCTGATTTTGTTACTTTATAGTACTCTATAAAAGAGCCTTCAAATCGGGTTACAGACGGGTAATCTTTACTGTTACCGACATCTGATGTTCTTTGTGCAAAAAGATTTGTAGAAATCATTAATGCAACTACTGCTAAAATTGATGTTGCTTTTTTCATTTTAATTTCTCCTTTATTAAATTTAAAAATAATAATATTCAATAATAATTTTGTATTACAACGTGTGTGGGTATATCACGTGCCGCAATTCCTTTCTTAAATTTTATATAAAGTTACATTTTATATTTTATCATTCATTTTTTATGTTTCCGTTACATGCGACAGGCTATACCCTGCTGTCAGGTGCCGGTTGTTTTTTCTTTATTGGTTGGCATCCGAAATTCAAATATTTTATTGTCTGCCTGCAATGTTTTCACTTTTTTTCTTATTAATTTCGTTTTATCTGAGTTGTATGTTATTGGTTGTATGTTCATTTATCTCTCTATTGTAATATCGTATTTTGTTAAAAGTCCCGAAATGTTTTCGATTGAGAATTTTGCTTTTTTTATTCGATTAAATTCCGGGTCAATTTCAAAGTTGTATGCGGTTTCGAAATCAACATTTTCGAGTATTGTATTTTCAAAAGCGGCTCTTGTCAAATCGCAGTTGTCAAAAACGGAATTTGTTAAATCACATTCGCCAAAATCAGTTTTGTGTAGTTGTGAATTTTTAAAATTCGTATTTTTTAATTTTACTTTATAAAATATGCAATCGTTTAATACACAGTTTTCAAAAGACATCTCAAGTCCGAATTCGTTGCAATTTTCAAAGTTTATTCCTAACATTTTACAATCTTTGAATTTTATATTTCTAAATGCAGTTCCTGTCAACTTAAACATACTTAAATTACAGTTAATGAATTCGCATTCTGAAAATATAATTTGAGTCAGGTCTGAATTTGAAAAATCACAATTTGAAAATGTACAATATTCGTATTCTCCTTTTTCAAGCGGCTTTTCCGTAAAAGTAAGTTTTTCAAATTTCTTATCTTCTGTGTATATTTCCATTCTTTTGAGTCCTGTTTTTTGCTTGTACCTATCGTTTGACTATTGTATTGTGCGGATTTTTAACCATAAACTTACAATCTATGAAATAGCTAAAAATTTTTATTTTAGCTTAAAAATAATCTGAAAAATTAAAATATAAAATTTTGGCGGTGTTTTTTTCTTATTGCAACCTTCCAAAGACCTTACTCACCGCAAGATATATAGCTCTTGTTAAGTTCTTTTTTTTTATTCAATATCTTTTCAACTTTTCTTTTTAGTTGTTCTTTGGTTGGAAGATAAAGTTTATATCCTTTTTCCCGATTTTTTTTTTAATACAAGAACTTAAATTTAGTCATCTTCATTGTATTGTAATGCCGATTTTAAAATTTCATTTGAATATTTATAAATATGTTCAATTCTATATATCGGATATTTATTTTCATTTTTTTCTTCATCAATGATACTCAAATATTTCTGTTTTGTGTCAAATCTAAATCTGCAAATTGGTTGCCTATTATTATCGTCTAATAAAATCCCGAAATATGATTTTGTATCACGATATACAATTCTTTCTTTATCAAAATTATCTTTTAGAATATCTAAAACTATTTCAAACCCATTTATTTCTTCTTGTGTTGTAACAATACCACGCTCTGCGTCTTCAAAAAGCACTATTTCATGAGGATGCAAATTCGAAATGTCTGTTTTTGGAACAATGTCAATTTGCTTTTCTTCTTCTTTTGTTAATGCCGATTTTAAACGCTCGTTTATTGTTTCATTTATTCTGTGATTAAGTGCTTTTTTGACAATTTTTTGAAATTGATGAACAACTTTTTCTGTTAAACTGCCGGAATATATTTTTCTTGCAAAAAATTTAACAAGTTCATCCGACGGATTTTCTAATTCCTTTTTAAAGACAGATTTTATTGCACTGTAATATTTCATTTCGCCGGCTGCGTCAAAAATTTTCTCTAAATCAAACGAATTTTTATGAAATCGACTTAATTCTGTGACAGCATTTTCTCTGATATTTTCTAAATCAAACTCTAAAAAAGGATTTTTATCCATTTTATTTGTTTCGTCTATGTCTGTGTAAAATCGGTAAATTATTCCGTTTGTTAAAATCCCGAATTTTGCTTTTGTAAAACTAAAATATCGTTCTAATTGAGTATTGTGTAAATCTAAATTTTCTTTCCAATGTTTACACTCAATAATTATTATTGGTTCGTTGTCTTTTTTTATACAATAATCAACTTTCTCCCCTTTCTTATTGCTTACGTCTGCAACAAATTCCGGAACAACTTCAAGAGGATTGAAGATATCGTACCCAAGAAGTTGTATGAATGGCATTACGAAAGCATTTTTTGTCGCTTCTTCTGTTAAAATTTTCTCTTTTAAATCCAAAACTCTATCACTTAAATTTTGTAAGTTTTCTTTTATTTCCATTTCGAATAATTTAAAGGGTGTGTGCTGTATCTTATTTTTAATTGAACTTAACGTTTATATAGAACAAACTATCCGTTTTTAACTGTTATTTTCTGTGTTTTATTTCACGTCAACCAATTCCACTTCAAAAATTAAACTTGTATAAGGCGGGATAGTGCCGGCTCCGGATGCACCGTATGCCAGGCTGCTGGGCATTATTAATGTTGCTTTTCCGCCTTTTTTCATATAGGCAACACCTTCGTCCCATCCTTTAATAACATCGCCTCTGCCGAGAGTAAATTCGAACGGTTCATTTCTGTCATAAGAAGAATCAAATTTTTTGCCGTCTAAAAATGTTCCGGTGTATTGTACATCAACAATGTTACCGGCTTTTGCCTGAGTTCCGGTTCCCGCTTTGGTTTCAATATAATACAGTCCGCTTGCGGTGGGTTCTGTCGTTATATTATTTGATTCAATATATGCGTGTAATGTATCAAGTTCTTTCTCAGATTCGCTTTTGCAGGAAGAAAATAAAGTTAAGGATACAAGTATGATGCTTAATATTAATATGTTTTTCATTCTCATTTTTTTAATTGATGATATCAAAGTTAAGAAATTTTTGTAATACTTGCGGAATTTTAATTCCTTTTTCGGTATAATTATTTTCCAAAAGAGCTGCAACAATGCGCGGTAATGCTAAAGCACTTCCGTTTAAGGTATGTGCAAGTCGGGTTTGTTTTTCGCCTTCTTCTTTAAATCTTAATTTTAAACGGTTTGCCTGAAAACTTTCAAAGTTTGATACAGAGCTGACTTCCAGCCACTTATCTTGCCCTGCGGAATAAACTTCAAAATCATAAGTTAATGCGGAAGTAAAACCTAAATCGCCTCCGCATAAACGCACGATACGATACGGAAGTTCTAATTTTTGCACCAAAGATTCAACATATTTTACCATTTGGTCCAGAGTTTCGTAGGATTTATCCGGATGTTGAATTTGAACAATTTCTACTTTATCGAATTGATGCAACCGGTTTAATCCGCGAACATTTTTTCCGTATGAACCGGCTTCACGCCTGAAACAAGAGGAGTATGCGGTCATTTTAACAGGAAAATCTTTTGCTTTCAGAATAACATCTCGATATAAATTTGTAACAGGAACTTCGGCCGTAGGTATCAGAAATAATTTATCTTCGGTAATTTGATACATTTGTCCTTCTTTATCAGGCAATTGCCCGGTTCCGAAACCCGATGCTTCATTGATTACCAAAGGCGGCATGATTTCCGTAAACCCGGCTTTATCAGCTTCGTCAAGAAAAAAAGCAATTAATGCTCTTTGTAATTTAGCACCTTTACCTTTGTAAACCGGAAAACCGGCACCGGTAATTTTATTCCCGAGTTCAAAATCAATTAAATCATACTTATCGGCTAATTCCCAATGCGGAACTTTATTTTTCAGTTCGGGAATGCTTCCTCCTTTACGAATTTCCGCATTATCGGCATCTGTTTTTCCTTTGGGTACAGAAGGGTGCGGAATATTCGGTATTTCCGAAAGAATTGTTTGTAAATTAGTTTTAGTTTCATTCAATTCGGTCGTCAAAACTTTAATTTCTTCTTTTAATGCAGCAGCATTTGCTTTGGCGGCATTTGCCTCATCCTGTTTTCCTTCTTTATATAATTGACCGATACTTTTCGCAAGTTTATTGGATTGTTCCGAAACTGCATCAAGTTTACCTTGAAGTTCGCGTCTTTTGTCATCCGTTTTAATTGCATTCTGAATTAGTTCACTGAAATCATTATTTCTGACAGAAAGTTTTTGTATAAGCTTTTCCGGATTATTTCTTATTTGATTTAATGTAAGCATAATTTTGATTTTAATAAAAAAATCCCGTTATCGCATATTTTACGAAGTAACGGGATAAATAATCATTTACTGTAATTTTTATTTATTTTCCTTCGGGTTCTACAGAAACGTATGATTTATTATTTCTTTTCTTTTTGAATATAATAATTCCGTCCGTTAAAGCAAACAATGTGTGGTCTCTGCCCATTCCGACATTTACACCGGGAAAATGTTTCGTTCCTCTTTGACGAACAATAATATTTCCTGCGGTAACTTTTTGTCCTCCGTATAATTTCACACCTAATCTTTTGCTTTCCGAATCTCTTCCGTTTCGGGAGCTCCCCATTCCTTTCTTATGTGCCATAATGTTTTATTTAATAGGTTATTAATTAGCTTTACCGCCGTTTAATTCGTCTTGTAATTTTTGTAATTCATCCCATTTACTGTCAGCGGCTAATTTTGCTTGTTCGGGCCATGTTGCAGGGTCAAATCTGTTATAAGCATTTCCGCCGGCAGCAACTAAAATTTCAGAAATTTTATCTGCTTTTGAAGTTGATAATTTTTTGAAAGTATCAATTCCTGCTTCAGCCAAAATACCGGCAATTTTAGGACCTATACCTTCAATTTTTGTTAATTTATCAGCTTTTACTGCTTTAGGTTCAGCCTTTTTAGGCGTAACTTTTTTTACTTCTGCTTTTTTAGCAACTTCTTTTTTTACCGGTTCTTTTTTAGTTTCCGTTTTTTTTGCGGATTCTTTTTTAACCTGTTCTTTAACTTCTTTTTCAGCAGTCTCTTTTTTAGCAGAAGTTTTTCCGTTTAAAGAAATATCTTCAATTTGAATTTGAGATAAGTCTTGACGATGTCCGTTAAGTTTTTGGTAACCTTTTCTTCTTTTTTTCTTAAAAACTAAAACTTTGTCACCTCTCATATGAGCAAGTACTTTTGTTTTTACAGAAGCACCTGTTACTGTAGGTGTTCCTATTGTAACTTTTTTTCCGTCGTCAGTTAATAATACTTTGTCGAAAGTTACATTATCACCTTCTTTTTCAGCCAATCTGTGAACAAATATTTTTTGGTCTTTTTCAACTTTAAATTGTTGTCCGGCTATTTCTACAATTGCGTACATTTTATACTTTTTAAATGTGTTTAGGAGGCGTCCGCAAAATACGTCGGAACTTTTAATGCCTCGTTAAATTCTTAAATCGGGCTGCAAAAATAGTTATTTTTGTTAAACTGCAAATATTTTTTACGGATTAATTTATAAAATCATAAGTTAAATATTGTCTGTAAGTAATTTTGATAATCAGAGTTATTCTTTCTGATATAATTTTTTTATAACTAAATTCAGTTGCCCTTAAATAATTTATTATATTTACGATGAATTAAAAACTGCAAAACACTTTTACAAATGAAACCGGTATTTTTTTTTCAATTACTGTTTTTGAGTATCATTTTTCAAACACCTTCTAAAGCACAGGAAGTTAAAAATATTAAAATAAAAAATCTTATTAAATTATCAAAAAAATCTGATATCAACAGAGACAGTTTATCTACTGTTTATTACCTTCTGAGTACGCTTTATTATTATGACAACAGATTAGATACTGCATATTTTTATGCAACAAAAAGTATTTCTTTTGCATCTGAAATGAATAATTATAAGGCATTATCACATGCCTATTATGTGCTTGGAAATATCTATTATTATAAAAATGAATTTCGGGAAGCAAACAAAAATTTTAATACTGCATTAACATACTCTGCAAAGCAAAATGACAGTATATTAACCGCTGATATCCTGATTGATAAAGCATATACACATGATATTATTTCCGAACGAGATTCAGCATTGGAAATGTTAGAAAAAGCTGTTGAGATTTCTAAAAAAACGGGTTATTTAAAAGGAGTCGGGAAAGCCGAAATTGCATCCGGAAACATTTATTACGGAATAAATGATTTTGACACAGCTTTAATACATTATAAGGGAGCTTTAAAGGCTGCAAAAACGATAAACAATGCTATGGGCATGGGAACTTCTTATAAGAACATAGCTGCCGTATATCTGGAAAAGAAACAATATAATAAAACGATTAAAAATCTGAAACTTTCTGAAATCGAATATAAAAAAACAAAAAATCTTATCGTTCTTTCTAACATCTATAATGATTTTGCAATTATATATTCTAAAAAACAAGAAACAGACAGTGTTCTGAACTTTCTGCAAAAAAGTATGCAATTATCAAAAAAATACGGAACAAAGGAAGATGTTGCCGTTGCATATAATATTGCGGCAGAATCTTATCGGAATCTGAAAAACTTTAAGATTAGTAATATTTATTTAGATTCGTGTATTGCGATAGCTGAAGATATAAAATACGGTTTAATGTTACAAAAATCGTATCAAACATATTCGAATAATTTTTATTCGTTAAAAGATTACCAATATGCATTTAAATATTATACAAAATACACAAGTATTAAAGACTCTCTTCTGAGTGAAAGTTTCCAAAATCGTTTGGCACAATATGAGACGGAATATCAAACTGCTAAAAAAGAGAAAGAAATAATCCGTCTTAAAGATAAAGAATTACTTGAAAAAGCAAATACACGCCTTTTAATTATAGGAATTATTTCTCTTATAATTATTTTCATTTTAATTATTATAAGAATTCAAACAAAACGTAAAAAAGATTCAGAAATTCAAAGACAAAAAATATTGGTTCACCAAAAAGAAAAAGAACTGGTAAAAGCAAAACTTGAACAAAAAGAAATTGAAGAAAAAAGATTAAAAAACGAACTGGAATTTAAAACAAAAAAATTAGTTGCTCATGCACTTAATATGATGCAAAAAAATAAATTATTACAAGAAATTTCCAATCATATTTCGGCACAGGCAAATACTTTGGAATCCGAAGAAAGAAAACATTTGTTTCATATAAAAAAGCAATTAGAAAAAGGGTTAAACATAGATAAAGATTGGGATTTATTCAAAATTTATTTCGAACAATTAAATAAATCTTTTTTTGTTAAATTAAAAGAAATAAATCCTAAATTAACGGGGAATGATTTTCGTTTATGTGCATTAACTAAATTAAACCTGTCATTAAAAGAAACAGCATCCGTTTTAAATATATCGCCGGAGAGTGCAAAAAACGCAAGATACCGATTGAAGAAAAAACTTAAACTTAAAGAAGGGGAAAATTTAAACAGAGTTATAAACAGTTTATAAATTCATTTATCTGTTTTCATTAATTTTAATTGATCGTTTATAATCACATCAAATTGAGTACTGTCGTAAAAGTTTTTAAATTGATTAAAGTCTGTTCGGTTATTTTTGTTTAAAAATATATCTTTATTAAAAGCATCTTTAAAAACATGCCAAATAATTTCAGAACAAAACATGGCAGTTGTATCATCAGGATTAAATCCGTAATCAAAAGGTATTTTCTTATCCAAATAATATTGTGCAAAATCTGTTATTTTATTTAAGTCTTCGTTTGTGCATTTATTATATCTTACAATTATAATTGAATTTTTATGCCCGGCATCCGTAAATGAATCAAAATCTTGTACTTGCACGCCTTCTTTTGATAAAATTGAGCCGGATTCAGAATGAATAACCTCTAATTTATTTCCGATTTTTCGAATAATTCCGCAATGAGAAATGGTATAAGGCTCATCAAATTTATTCACGATATAATCTGAGACCAAACCATATCCGTATCTTAAAATTACATCACCGTTACGGATTAATTTTTTTTCGGAATTCGGCAACAAATAGGTTATTTGTTTTTCTTTTCGTTTTTCTGCTCTGTTATAAAATACACGAAAAGCCCAAACTGAGAAGATTACAGAAACAACACTAATAAATATGTATTTAAGAACTTTTTTCAACAGTATATTTTTGAAATAAAAAACAGCCGGAAAATTCCGGCTGTAAATTTACAAAAAATGAAAATTCTAAATATCTTTTTTCATATCAACTTTCCATTTACCGTCAACTTTTTTCAAAGCAATAGTTTGATTTTCTTTGTCCGGTGTTGAATAAAAGCATGTGGCACTGTCGCCTTTAACTTTAGTTTCGCCCCATTTAATAGCACTTAAATCGCCCATTCCAGAGTCTGTATCCTGTCCTTCGGGTGCCATTTTAGCAAAACTTTCAATCATTCCGATCATCATAGCCGTATTGTCTGTCCCGAGATCTTTTGCTTTGTCATAATTTTTCTCTGATAATGCTTTAAAAAAGTCTTTAGCAACATTCTGAGGATTACTGCTGCTGCCTCCGCAAGCTGCCATAAAAAATGTAACTACTAAAATAATACCGATACCTGCTAATTTTTTCATAATAATTATTTTTTGTTAAGTTTATAAAAATTGGTTTGTAAAGATAAAAAAAATTATATTAATTTCCTAAAAAATGTTAAAAAGCACATCCGGTGCTAATAAACGGGTATGCCTGCCACTTATTTTTCTCAATTCCGATTTTAAATAAGAATTTTCCGTTCGGCTTTTGAAAACGGTAAGCAATATTCATTAAATGACTTAAGCCGGTCATGTTATCGGCAAAATCATAAATATACTGTGCTCCGATTCCTATTTCGATATGTGATGATTTTTTAAAAAATACAATTTGTCCTGTTACAGGAAAATCTATTCCTTTTTCTGTCCAAGCAAGCCAAAAACCGACACCTGTTCTGCCGTTAATTTTTGCAAATCCGACATTATATAATGTATATTCGTAGTTTACGGATAACGGGATATAAAATTCTTCCGGATTGAATCCTAAATTTCCGTACACTGAATTTTGTGTTGTTTGATTTTCGGAAACGGGTATTTCTTGTGAAAAACCGCTAATAACACAACATACAATGATTGAGAATGTAAATAAAAACTTCATTTTTTAATGTTTATATATTTTATTTTAAATCATTTGCATTGACAAATTTTATCATATACTCAAAAGCTGCATTATACTCATTCGGAATAATTCCGTCTAAAATAGCTTCTCGTACAGCGTCTTTTATTATACCAATTTTTTTTGAAGGCTTTAAATTAAAGGTTTTCATAATTATCTCACCGGAAATCGGCGTTTGCCAATTCCTTATTTTGTCTTTTTCTTCGACTTCAATTAATTTTTGTCTGACAACTTGTAAGTTTTTAAGGAATAATTTAACTTTTCGTTCGTTTTTTGAAGTTATATCGGCTTCTGCCAAAGTCATTAAATCATCAACTGCATCACCGGCTTCAAATAATAGTCGCCTTACGGCAGAATCGCTTACCTCACTCTTTACAAGTGCAATAGGACGAAGATGCAGTAATACCAATTTTTGTACATATACCATTTTTTCATTCATCGGCAAACGCATTTCTTTAAAAATATTCGGTATCATTTTTTTTCCGACAAATTCGTGAGAATGAAATGTCCAACCGTTTTCGGCAAATCGTTTAGTTGCCGGTTTTCCGATATCGTGCAATATTGCCGCCCATCGCAGCCATAAATTATCCGTTTTCTTTGAAATATTATCCAATACTTGCAAGGTGTGCAAAAAATTATCTTTATGACTTAAGCCGTGTATCGTTTCAACACCTTTTAATGCAATAAATTCAGGAAAAATAATCGGTAACAAACCGACTTCATCTAATATCTTAAATCCTTTTGACGGTTTTTCGGAAAGAATAATTTTATTTAACTCATCACTGATACGTTCTTTTGATATTATCTTAATTCGCTCTTTATTTTTCTTAATTGCCTTTAATGTTTCCGGAAATATTTCAAAATTTAACTGACATGCGAATCTGACGGCACGCATCATTCGCAAAGGGTCGTCCGTAAATGTAATATCAGGATTAAGCGGTGTGCGAATTAACTTATTTTCAATGTCTTGCAACCCATTGAAAGGGTCAAGTAATTCCCCGAAATTATCAGGATGTAAACTTATTGCCAATGCATTTATTGTTAAATCCCTTCTGTTTTGGTCATCTTCCAAAGTCCCCTTTTCCACGGCAGGTTTTCGCGAATTTTTGCTGTACGATTCTTTTCTGGCTCCTACAAATTCGTATTCAACACCTTCGTACTTAAACATTGCCGTTCCCGTTCCGAAGCGTTTAAATACCGTAACTTTCGGTTTACCCGGAAACTCTTTTGCAATAGCTTCTGCCAACTTAATTCCGTTTCCGATAATAACAATATCCACATCTTTCGACGGGCGTTTCATAATTAAATCACGCACATAGCCGCCGATTACATATACTCGCAAATTGTCTTTTCCTGCAAGATGCTTTATAATCTCAAAAATAGGAAGTTTAAGTTGTTTTTTCATTTCGGGGGCAAAGAAACAAAAAATAAAACTCACATCAAAACAACACTAAAACCCGTAAATCTGAAATTATTTTCGTTACGAAATTGCCCGTACGGATTCAGACCTCCGTAATGTCGCAAGAAAAATCCGACATTGCGAAACGGTTTATCCGAAATTTTATATTCCCAACCGAAGTACAAATTATAAGACCATGTTCGAGTTTCGTTAATTGCAGCATTATAACTGAATTGGGGTCGGTTATTAAGCTCCGCCGAAAAAATATTTATCCATTTGTCGGAACACAAAAATCCGCTGCTTCTTTGATAATTTGCCGAAAAATACCATTCAAAAGTTTTCTTACTCAAAGGTATATTTGCTCCCTTTACTTCCAAACTGTCAGTAAAATAATATCCGTCTTTCAGTGTCCACAGATTTTGAACTCCTGCTTTAAACGATAATATATTCCCGTTTAAAGTATCGGGATCATTTAAAATAACAGAAAATTTCCAAGCTTCGTAAGAAATATTAATACGCTTAAAATCAGGGATTTCAGTATAACCATGCAAAACAAATTCATCTCCGAGGTGGGTGCTTTCGTGAAAAAACGGCATCAGATTAACAACAACATTTTTTAAATACGGTTTGCCGGAAAATCGTTTTATTAATTTTATTCTCGTTCCGAACCAATAATCGGTATTAATTACCGGTGCAGTTGATTTTTCAAACATATCAACCAACGTAACAGAACCGCCGAGAAGTCCGAAAAATATTTCATAATCATTTTTTGACAATAAAATAACAGGAATTTCATAACCGAAATGTGCTTCAATAAACGGACGAGTTGAAACATTTTTTATATAATAATCTTTTCCGATTTTATTCAAATATCCTGTTTCCAACTTTATTATAGAACTTCTCATATCTGAAATAAAAGGATTTCCGAACTTAACAGTTTGAAAAAAAACCGGTTTTTGTGCATTAATTTGGTTTGAAATTAACAAAATGAGGAATATTTTAAATAACTTTGACATTTGCTTCTTATAATTTTTATAAAAAAATAACCGTTACAAAGATACTAAGCTTTTACGAAATAAAAACATAAACAGAATGCTGAAACAATATATTGTACTTTTCCTATTATTTGTAAATGTTAATTTGTTTTCACAAACCGACCAAGAGCAAATTTATAAATTTACACAAGTAATAGATGCCGTAACCGAAAGTTATGCCGACAGTGTCAACCAAGAAAAACTTACTGAAGATGCCATAAAAGCAATGCTTAAAGATTTGGATCCTCATTCTTTATATTTTTCAAAAGATAAAATTGAAGAACTTAACAGAGGTTTGCGAGGAAGTTTTACAGGTGTAGGAATTTCTTACGATATTATTCAGGATACGGTATTAATTTTAAATATCGTAAAAAACGGACCTTCAGATAAAGCAGGGATAAAACCGGGCGACAGAATTATAATTGTTGACAACGATACAATAGCAGGAACAGGTATTGATGACAGGAAACTAAGAGATCTGCTTACAGGAAAAAAAAATTCAAAAGTTATTATAAAAGTAAAAAGAATAAAATTTGACAAACTGCTGACATTCACTGTCAGAAGAGGAAAAATCCCGGTAAAAAGTATAATTGCAGCATACAATATTGATCAAAATACTACCTATATAAAACTTAACAGATTTTCAGCAACAACAATTGACGAGTTTAAAAAATTTACAGACTCATTAATGACAAAAAAAAAATCAAAACTTATTCTGGATTTAAGATACAATTCCGGCGGTTATTTATACACTGCAATCAAGTTGCTCGAATATTTTTTCGAAAAGAATAAACTCGTTTTATATACCGAAGGTTTCCACCAAAAACGAAAAAATTATTTTACTCTTAAAACCGGAAAATTCAAAAATAATGATTTGGTAATTCTGATAAATGAATCTTCGGCATCGGCTGCCGAAATTGTCAGCGGAGCAATGCAAGATTTAGACAGAGGAATTATAATAGGACGTCGTTCCTACGGTAAAGGACTTGTACAAAAACCAATTTATCTCATCGACGGCTCTATGATCAGACTCACTATTGCAAAATATTATACACCTTCCGGGCGAAACATCCAAAAACCTTATAATAAAGGCATTGATGACTATAAAGAGGATTTAATACACAGATACGAACATGGTGAATTCTCTAACAAAGACAGTATCAAATTAGACCATTCTCTTAAATTCAAAACACTGAAAAACAATCGTTTAGTTTATGGCGGCGGCGGAATTATGCCGGATATTTTCATCCCTGCCGACACCGTTCATTATCCGTATTATTATCGGGAACAACTGAATAACAGTAAAATTAATGAGTTTATTCATCTATATTCAGAAAAAAACAGGAACCGAGTTTTGAAAACTTTTAAGAATTTTGAAACCTTTAAAAAACAATTTACAATTACGGATAATATCCTTTCCGATATGGTAAATTACATATATGAGGACAATATTAAAAAAAATAATTATTTGAACGAGTTTAAAAATAACGAATATATAAAAAATCAAATTAAAGCTCTAATTGCAAATGACTTATGGGGGAATACCGAATATTACAAAATTATTAACGAATATGACGAAACTATTATAAAAGCTATTGAAGTATTAAATAATAAAAAAGAATATGCCGAAATACTCAGACCTTCCAAATCTTAAAGACTCGGAAGGATATTTACACCAACGGATAAAACGCATCTTCAATATGTTCAATAACAAATTTGCCGTTTTCTTCAACTATTGAAATAATATCAAAACGAGCTTCAAGATCAATTTCGTTTTCTTCAATGTAGATATTTGCCGCTTTAATGATTTTTTTCTGTTTTTTCAGGGTAACCGCCTGAAAAGGTTGCTCAAAATAAATTCCGCTGCGACTTTTAACTTCCGCAAAAATAATCATATCCCGATGTTCGGCAATAATGTCGATTTCCAAATGCCCGTATCGTTTGTTTCGAACAAGAATTTTATAACCCTTTCCCGCAAGATATTCTGTTGCAGCATCTTCGCCTCTTTGCCCGAGTAAATTATGTTCTGCCATTCATCTCAGTTTAAAGTAAAAAGATAAAAGTAATAAAATTTACGGCATTTTTTACTTTAAACTTTTTAACGTATCTTTGCCGTATCAAATCAGGGGTGCCTTAATACAACGGGCTGAGATCAAACCCTTTGAACCTGATACGGGTAATGCCGACGCAGGAAGCAAAGTAAAATCTTCTCAAAAAATTTTCCCTGATGTTATAAGTTATTTATTAATTTTAAACATCAACAAAATGAAAAAATTTAAAATCTTTGTAGTTTTAATCCTTTTCGGAATTAATTCTTATGCACAAAAAATCAGCGGAACAGTTGAAAACGAAAACGGCGAGAAAGTTCCCGAAGTTATCGTTACAATTTCAAAAATTAACAAAACCACTGCGACAAATCAAAAAGGTTATTTTGAATTTGATAACTTAAAAAAAGGGAATTACACACTTTCTTTTTCATTTATCGGTTACGAAACAACTGAAAAAACCATTTCCTTAACAAATAATAATGCCGAACTCACTATTCTTTTGAAACATTCGGATATTATTGCTGATGAAGTGATTGTAACAGCAATTCGTGCCGATGAAAATACGCCGGTTGCATATACAAATATTGAAAAAAGTGAAATTGACAAACAGAATAACGGTCAGGACATTCCGTATTTACTGGACTTAACGCCTTCCGTTGTTGTTACCTCCGATGCCGGTGCCGGTGTCGGATATACGTCAATGCGAATAAGAGGGACGGATATGACGCGCATAAACGTAACACTTGACGGCATACCGCTGAACGACCCCGAATCGCACGGCGTTTGGTGGGTTGATTTACCCGATTTTGCTTCTTCCGTTGATAATATTCAAATTCAAAGAGGTGTCGGAACTTCAGTAAACGGGGCAGCAGCTTTCGGTGCAAATATTAATTTTGTTTCAAACGAAATCAATAAAAACACTTATGTTGATTTAAACCAAACTTTCGGGTCTTTTAATACGTATAAATCAACCGTAAAAGCCGGAACGGGTTTACTGAATAATCACTTCATTTTTGATTTCCGCTTATCAAAAATACATTCCGACGGCTATATCGACAGAGCAAAATCCGATTTGAAATCTTATTATTTATCAGGTACTTATGTCGATAAAAAGAATTTTTTTAAAGTGAAATTATTCAGCGGTACCGAAAATACCTATCAGGCATGGTACGGTGTTCCGAAAGACAGTTTGCTTACAAACCGAACGTATAATCCTTATACTTATGATAATGAAGTTGATAATTACACGCAAAAACATATTCAGTTTTTTTATACACATGAATTTAACAATCGTTTAAGTTTGAATTTCGCATTACACCGCACGGACGGAGAAGGCTATTACGAACAATATAAAGAAAATCAAGATTTTGCGGATTACAACATAGACAATTTAGTTATCGGAAACGATACCCTTACAAGCACGGATTTAATACGCAGAAAATGGTTAGATAATACTTTTGTCGGTGCCGTATATTCATTAAAATACCGGAATAAAAACATCAATATAGTATTCGGCGGTTCTGCAAATCAATACGACGGCGACCATTTCGGAAGAATTATTTGGGCACGATACGCCTCAAATTCCGATATTCGACACGAATGGTATCGCAATACAGGCATCAAGAAAGAACTAAGTAACTATCTTAAAATCAATTATAATCTAAAATCACACTTAAACTTATGGGCAGATTTGCAATTAAGAAATATTAATTATGACATTTCGGGAACCCACGATGATTTAAGAGATATTTCACAAACACATCTTTATAATTTCTTTAATCCCAAAGCCGGTATTTCATATCGAATTTCAGACAACCAAAATTCGTATGTCTCGTTTGCTCTTGCCAATCGCGAACCTTCTCGAAGCAATTTTACGGATGCCGCACCGAATGAAACCATATTACCGGAACGCTTGTACGATTACGAAGCCGGCTACAAAGTGCAATCTGAGAATATTGCATTCAACGTAAATTTATATTTTATGGATTACAATAACCAACTGATACTTACCGGCGAAATAAATAATGTGGGTGCTTACGTTATGAGTAATGTTCCGAACAGTTATCGTGCGGGAGTTGAACTCTCCGGCGGAATAAAAATAACTGATTTTTTAAAATGGCAAGGAAATGCAACATTCAGTAAAAATAAAATTAAAAATCTGACGGTTTATGTTGATAATTGGGACACTTGGGGGCAAGAAACCGAAAGCTATCCCGAAACCGACATTTCGTTTTCACCGGCGATTATTGCCGGCAGTGAATTTACTTTTAATATTTTTAAAGGGCTTAATGCCGGATTTACCTCAAAATACGTCGGCAGACAATACATTGACAATACCGAAAGCAAAGACCGCTCTTTAAACCCCTATTTTGTTAATAATCTGCGAATTTCATATACCTTAAAAACAAAATACATTAAAGAAATCGGATTTAATCTGTTCGTTAATAATATTTTCAACGAGCAATACGAAAGCAACGCTTGGGTTTATCGCTATATTTACGAAGGAAAAAGTTATGATATGTTCGGTTACTTTCCGCAAGCCGGAATTAATTTTATTGCCGGAATTAGTTTGAAATTTCAATAAATCCTTTCGCATATAAAAACCCGTGCCACGCTAGAGCGTGGCACGGATATCTGAAATATATTATTTCTTCAAACTCGCAAAAGCCAAAATAGTTCCGAGGGCAATACCAAGCAATGCGGCAAATAATACCTGAAATTCCGTCGGCAAAAGAAACGTTATCGTATGTGCAGGTATCCAAAAAAGCGGAATGGTCTTTTTGTAAATAAAATGCCATTGCACATCCCAATTTATTTGTTTAAAATTTTCGGCAAAATGTATTTTCTGTAAAAGACACTTTAATTTTCCGCTGTTCGCAACAATATGAATATCCGTAATTTTATGCAAAGTCATCATAACGGGTGCATAAATAAGGTTTAAAGCAGCACTGATTGAAAAAGCAACAAATATTTTATAAACACTTAAATCTCCGGTAAAGATTTCAGTTGCATTTTTCATTCCTGCATATTCCAAAAATTTCGGTGTTCCGGAAGCAAAAATAACAAAAGCAACTTTTATGGTAATTCCCAAAAATCCCCAAACAGCCGCACGCGGCAACAAACCGAAACCTTTGCGATTATAAACACCCTCGCGAATACGCAATCCCAATGCTTCACCGAAAGTCGCCAAAACGGCAAATTTTATAAATGCCGTAATCAATCCGTGTCCTTTGTTAAAAGTTATGTAAAAATCATAAACTTCTTTCGACAAAAAAAACGGTAAAAATACCGTTACAAACCCGAGAAAAATATATAAATCCTGTCTTTTCATTGTTCAAAATTAAGCATTTGCAAAAGTAATAATGTAAAATTAAAATTTCGTTCATTCGTCAAAAAGTATTTTAAAAAACATTTTTTTTTCGGAACTTTAAATTTTAAAAACCAATAATTATGAAAAACACCAAAACATTTATGTTCCTTCTGGGACTTACTCTGTTATTCTCCTGCAAAAAGGATAATATCGACATTGAAAGAAACGATGATGCCCTTAAGTTAAACATTAATTTAGAAGGCAGTTTACAAAATCCTGCTTTCTCGCCCGACGGAAAATCAATAGTATTTACCTGTTTCAGAAAAGGTTACAACAAACCACCGTCCGATTTATATCTTTTTAATCTTGAAACCGAAGAACTGACAAAACTCGTATCCGACGGATCAAGTAATGTGAACTTACCCGGACAATCTTGGAATATAAATACAAAAACCATAATTTTTTCTTCCGACAGAGAACCTCATGACGAAATTTATTACATCTCGGAAAACCAAACTTCCGGAAACGAAATTCGCCTGACAAATCGCTCCGACAGCGTTGCTTACGAGCCGTCTTTTTCGCCCGGCGGAGATTATATCGTATTCGAAAGCCACAAACTCGATGAGGAAGCCCACGGCATAATCACAAAATACAAATTTGACGGAACTTCACCCTATATAAAATTAACTTCCGAAACCGATGATTGCCGACAACCGAATTGGTCTCCCGCCGAAAATAAAATTTTATACCAAAAAGAAGAAAATGACCGGTGGGATATTTGGATAATGAATACCGACGGTTCCGGCAAACAAAATATTACAAACTTTGAAGGAAATAAAACCGATGCCGTATTTTCTCCCGACGGAACCGAAATAGTATTCAGTTATGAAAATCCGGATATTAAAGCTGCAAATATTTATAAAACAGCTGTTTCCGGAGAAAATCCTGTTCGTTTAACAAATTTTGAAGGCTACGACGGAGCACCTTCTGTTTCGCCCGACGGCAAAAAACTTGCTTTTGAATCTTCACCGGAAGAAGATCCGAATAAAAGTGACGGAACTTCGCTTTGGATTCTTGATTTAAAATAGTAAAAACACCTCTGTTTTAATAAAAATTTTAAAAAAGCCATTGAATATCAAAAAATAAGATTAATTTCGCGAATTATATAATTTAATTTACAACAATGAATAAAGGAACAGTAAAATTTTTTAACGACACCAAAGGATTTGGTTTTGTAACAGACGAAGAAACACAAAAAGAATATTTTGTACACGTTTCAGGTTTAATTGACGAAATTCGTGAAGGCGATGCAGTTGAATACGACCTTCAAGAAGGAAGAAAAGGACTTAACGCAGTAAATGTTAAAGTTATTTAATATATACGCATGATCTTTTTAAAAGCCTGTCAAAAATGACAGGCTTTTTATTTAGGACTATACCGGTCTTTTTTGTATATTTTTCTATATATGTTTTAAAACAGTTATTTTTTTCTCATCCGTAAAATCAATCCAATTTACAATTTCATACATACTGCGATTGCAAGAAACACAATTATGATCCTCATTATATTTACAATCTCCCGTACAAGGACTTTTTATTGTATTTTCTTCACTCATTATTTTCATAACTTAATAAATCTGCAAATAGGGTTTTAAAAGGAATTGTGTTTGCAGTACTTTTTCCGCCGGCAATATTATAAGAAATTGTTCATTCTCAAAATTCAAATCACTTAAATATGGAAATTCAAAGACAAAAAATGAACGTTTAATTATTTGGTTTTTAACACATATTTCCTACTTTTATAAAAGCTATCATTGAAAAAGTATGTCATATTTCAAATTATTTATTTGTAAAGTTGTAATATTACCTAAGAGATATGTTCATAATAATATCTTAAATTAAGGAAACTCAAGTGATTTTGAACAACATATTACAGCTGAATTTACCGATATGGATTTAAAAAGAACAGAGCATGAATTAAGAAAAAGATTGAACTATCCGTATTGATGGGGCAGAAAACAATCCGATTCGTGGGATAAAAAAACCAATCTTATATATAAAACTTATAGTTTTGAAACTTTATTAAACAAGATTAACAATTTTGATCAAGCTCTGAAAGATTATGCAATGAACAGGTGGTATAATTTTTGGTCAGCGATGGCTGTTGAAAGTATTTTTACTTCTCATAATAAGGTTTCTCCGAATATCAATTCATATGACAAACTTACTGACTTTTCAATAAACGGAATACCTTTTGACCATAAAACATCTGTATTTCCCCGAGGGTTCAATAAATCAATTCAATATGCCGTTAAAAATAAGAGACAATTAATTCAATGGCTGTATGATAATCAAAGTCAGCAAAGCAGAAAACATCTGAAAAACAGACTATTTATAATTTTATATGACAGAAATAATAATCATTGGAAAATGAAATGTGAAATTATGCTTTTAAAATCCGAAATTGATAAATATGTTTGTAATTTCAGCCAAAATAATTTAAGTAAATTTAATTTTGGTGAAGGCACCGTATATGCAGATATAATCTGGACAATAAACAAGTAAATTATGAATTATATCGGTTCAAAAAATAAATTATCAAACTTCATTAAATCAGCTGTTTACTCTGTTGCAGGAACAGATTTATCTGATAAGATTTTCTGTGATATTTTTGCCGGTACCGGAATTATCGGCAGAATTTTTAAAAACGAAGTTAAAAAAGTAATTGCAAATGATATTGAATTTTACAGTTATGTGTTAAACAAAAATTATATCGAAAACTGTGAGCCCATAAAAAACAAAGAGCAATACATTAATGAATTAAACAAAGTAACACCGGTTGAAGGGTTTATTTATAAAAATTATTGTATCGGAAGCGGCAGCGGCAGGCAATATTTTTCTGACAATAACGGAAAAAAAATAGATGCAATAAGACAAGAAATCGAAAACCGGAAGAAAGAAAAATCAATAAATAACAATCTTTATTATTTTCTGTTAGCAAGTTTACTGGAAAATGCCGATAAAGTAGCCAATACGGCTTCTGTTTACGGAGCATTCTTAAAACACCTAAAAAAAACAGCACAAAAAGAATTAATTTTAGAACCGGCAAATTTCACAACAAACGGAAATAAACATAAAGTTTTTAATACAGACAGCAACACTTTAATAAAACAAATTGAAGGGGATATTTTATATTTAGATCCGCCGTATAATGCACGCCAATACGGAGCTAATTACCATTTATTAAATACCATTGCTAAATATGACCGTTTTGTTCCTAAAGGGAAAACAGGTTTAAGAAATTACCGTAAATCACAATATTGCAGTAAATTATCGGTTAACAAAAGTTTTGAAGAATTGATAAAAAATGCTCATTTTAAATATATTTTCCTTAGTTATAATAATGAAGGTTTAATGTCGGTTGATAACGTAAAAGCTATTATGTCAAAATACGGAAAATACGATTTAATTTCAACAAATTATCAAAGATTCAGAGCAGATAAAGAAAAAAACAGAAACCATAAATCAAATAAAACAGAAGAATATCTGCATATATTAGAAAAAAATTAAGCGTCCGCAGATACATAAAAGCAATAAAAAAATAACACAAAGCCGCAAATATTATTCTTCAATAAAATCAAAAACAGTATTTTGATATTTAAGTTTCACAATTTCTTTACGCATATTATAAACAGTTTCAAAAGGTCCGTCAGCTATTGCTAAATTAATAAGCCACGCAGGCAAATCGCCGCCCAAATCAATCAATAGCGTAAAATCTACATTAATTATTCCGTTAGCTTTAGGAATAAATTTCCATTGAGCATTTAATTTTTTTATACGAACAATATCTTCTTTCTCGGGAATAAAATCAGGAACTCCGGTAGAAGTAATTGTTACAATTTTGGATATATTATCCTGAGTAATAACTGCATGCGTTACAATATCCCTGTTACTGACAGGCCATGGTGCTTCGGTCTCATTATAATAATAGTGATTACTCTCACTTACAGTTTTTAAAATTTTTGCAATTTTACACCTGTAAATCCATTTCGGATGAGAACTGACATCTCGAACAATAGCCACAGGTGCAGTCAAAGTACTTTTTACAGACATGGTAACTCGTACCTGTTTTACGTCCGAACCGGAAACTTCTCGTACATATGCTTTAATACCGTCCTTATCTTTTACAAGTTTCCATTCATTTATCTTAATATTTTTTTCATTGATTGGGAACCAAGAAAATAAATTTATCAGTAATATTAAAATACCGGTTTTCATTTTTAAAATTATTTTGTTCTCTTTTTTTCATTCAATAATTTCTCAAGATAATGAAATTCAATACCGAACATTTGTTTTATATCATTAATATTTTTCAAAATCTTTTCAGAATTATTTTTTTTGTTCGATTTCTCGGCAACAATCATAATATTTTTTGGTGTATGTTCGGTTGAAATAAACTCAAATACTTTTGTATTATAACCGTATGCTTCAAGTATCAAAGCTCGCAAACCGTCAGTCAAAATAACGGCTTGTCGCTCTTTTAATATTCCGTATTTAGTTAAGGATGCCATTGCATTTGTTACATTCATTTGTTTGCGAATTTGCTTCTGACAGCAAGGTGCAACCGCAATATAAGACGCATTGGCTTTAATTCCCTTATAAATCGCCTCATCGGTTGCCGTATCGCAGGCATGCAAAGCAATAAAAATATCAACACCCGTTAAATCAGCATCAATAATTGTTCCCCGAACAAAATTCAAATCCCTGAACCCGGCTTTTTCGGAAATTTGATTGCACATATCAACCAATTCTTGCCGAAACTCAATTCCGGTAATTTTAACATCCTTTTTTAAACTGTTTTTCAAATAATCATACAAAGCAAAAGTAAGATACCCTTTTCCCGAACCTGCATCCGCAATTTTTAATGATTGTAAAGATATTTTGTTAATAATCATATTTTCAATCACTTCCAAATATTTATTAATCTGACGGTATTTATTATGCATATCTTTTTTAAGTACATCTTCGGAATTTGTAACATCCAATTCTCTTAACCAGATATTATTTTTCAATATGACTCTTTTTTGCTTATTTCTATCATGATTTAATGAAACAACAGGCTTAAAAACAGGTTCACTTATATTTATTTTTGCCGAACTTTTTTGTTTTGACAAATACAAGCGTATAATTTCATTCGTTGTAAATAATTCTGCATTTAAAAAATCTTCGGTCAATAATTTCAAAATTTGAATTTCGGATTCATCCGGTTCAAAGTTTTTGGTAATATCTTTTGTTTTATAATGATAAATAAAAGAAAGTTTATAAACTTTTTTAATTATTACCGGAACTATATCCGTTTTATTTAAATCGGAAAGTTTATCTCTTTTATTACTGATAATCAATTTTGTAAATTCAGAGTTTACAACAGAAAATCGTAACTTTTCAAAGAATATCTCTTTTTTATTTACACTCATTAAAAATATTGAAATTAATATATCGTTCAAATATAAAAACATCCCTTACAATTTCATTAAAAAATATTATTTTTGTCTGCTTACTTTATAAATAATGAAAAAACTTTTAATTATGCGGCACGGAAAATCGGATTGGGGTTCCGGTTCTGAACGCGATTTTGACAGACCTTTAAACGAAAGAGGAATAAGAGATACTCTTCGTGTAGGCAAATGGCTTAAAAATAATAATTTAACACCCGATTTAATAATATCTTCCCCCGCAGAACGGGCAAAAATAACAGCTCAGAATGTTGCTGAAGCAGCATTTTATAAGAATAAAATTGTATGGGATGAAAGTTTCTATTTCGGTTATTTCCGTGAAATTATTGATGCACTGAATAAAGTTAATGATGAAAATAAAACCGTATTAATTGTCGGTCATAATCCCACTTGGTCCTCCATAGTTGAGCATTTAAGCGGCAAATATTGTGATATGAAAACGGCAAATGTTTGTATTTTGGAATTTAACGGCAAATGGAAAAATTTGAAAGAAGGAAATTGCACATTTAAAGATACTCTTTCTCCGAAAGATTTATAATATCAATTAATAAATTTTAAAACAACAATAATGATTAAAAATATAATTTCATACATTCTAATATTTATTTTCTTTACTGTAATAATAAGTTCCTGTAAGTCAGACAAATCAGAAAGCAATAAACATAAAGTTAACAATAAAGAAGTTACAATTCAAGAAGATAATCCTTTAAGTTTAACAATTAATAAAGCTCAACACAACAAATATATTTTCAGTGATATAATAAAAATAACCGGACAAACAGATAAAGCGTCAAACGAAGACACATTAATTCTTACAATAAATAATAAAAATATTGCCAAACTGACAAAAGCAAATCCTTCTTATAATTGGGATACAAAAACTGCTCATACCGGTAAAAATATTATTGAAATTGAATTAAATAAAAATAATCAACGATTCAGGAAGCAAAAATTTGTTACAATTTTTTCGAATGAAAAACCGGAAGAATACACCTATAAAATAAAAAATGTGTATAAACATGATGTTCACGCTTACACGCAAGGTCTGTTTTATCATAACGGATTTTTGTATGAAGCAACCGGACTGAAAGGTCAATCAACTGTCAGAAAAGTAAAATTTGAAACCGGAGAAGTTCTGCAAAGTTTTGCCATTCCTAAAGATGTTTTCGGTGAAGGTATTACGCTGTTCAACAATAAAATAATTCAAATAAGCTGGGAGTCAGGAAGAGGCTTTGTTTATGATCTCAACACATTTAAACAACTTGATGAATTTTCTTATTCAGGTGAGGGCTGGGGAATTTGCACAGACAATAAAAATCTGTTTATGACTGACGGCTCCCCGGAAGTTAAAATATTAGAACCTCAAACCTACTCGCAAATCGGATCGTTCGAAGTATATGACGAAAATGGACCGGTAAAATATTTAAATGAATTAGAATACATTAACGGCTACATTTTTGCAAATATTTACCAGTATGAAAAAATCGTAAAATTTGACCCGCACACAGGAAAAGTTGCGGCTTATATTGATTTGTCTCATATTCTGCCTATGAACGATTACAAGCCCGATACCGATGTACTCAACGGCATTGCTTATGACAAAGAACATAACAGACTTTTTGTAACAGGAAAAAAATGGCCTAAACTTTTCGAAATTGAACTTGTTAAGAAATAAAGCGAACTTTTAACTTTTAACTTTGTTAATCGCTTCATTATAGCATTTTCTGCACAGCGGTTCGTAAATATCTTTTTCCCCGAGCAAGAACTGTTTATCACTGTCAGACAAACGATGAGAGTATTGTGCCAAATTTCCGCATCGCATACAAATAGCATGTACTTTTGAAACATATTCGGCAATTGCCGTTAATCGAGGTATCGGACCAAACGGTTTTCCCGCAAAATCCATATCTAAACCGGCAACAATAACACGGATTCCTTTATCAGCAAGCCTATTACAAACTTCAACCAAAATATCGCTGAAAAATTGTGCTTCATCAATTCCGATAACTTCATAACCGTTTGCCAAATCCAAAATTTCTTCGGCTTTTGCAACAGGAATCGATTTAATTGATTTTGCATCGTGCGACACAACCATTTCTTCAGAGTAACGCGTTTCAACCTTCGGCTTAAAAATAGTAATCTTTTGTTGAGCAATTTCTGCACGTTTCATTCGTCTTATTAGTTCTTCGGTTTTACCCGAAAACATTGAACCGGTAATTACCTCAATCCAACCTGCCGTACGTACTTTTTCTTCTAAAAACATTATTTTTTAAGTTTTTTTATTGATGCAAATTTTTAACTTTGACAAAAATATAAAAACAAATGCGCTCGTTTTTCATATTTCTGAGTTTATTTTTATTAAGTTTTCAACAAAGCAAATCACAAAATATTGATTACGCTCGTGAAGTACTGAATATCTTATGTTCAGAAAATTTTCACGGAAGAGGATATGCTATGGGCGGTGCTGAAAAAACATCCGAATATATTAAAAAAGAACTCAAAAAACAACATCTTAAAAAATTCGATAAGTCTTATTTCCAAACATTCAAAATTCACGTAAATACATTCTCCGGAAATAACTTTTTAAGTATAAATAACAAAAAATTAATTCCCGGGATTGACTTCCTCATATCTTCATCTTCCGATTCCCTGTCAGGCAATTTCTCATTAAAAGTAATTAATGCAGCACTTATTAATGCACCTGAAAAATTTAAAAAATTTATAATTTCCGATTTTTCCGATAAAGTAATTCTTATTGATACATTCGGTTTAAACAGTCAGAGTTTCAATAATGCATATCAATTAATTACCGAACGAAATATCTTAAGAGCCAAAGCAATTATTAAAGTTACAAGGGAAAAATTAATATACGTCCCCTCTCAAATCCGCAAATCATTTCCGCTTATTATTCTGAGAGAAACAAGTTTACCCGAAAATCCGACAGAAGTAACAATTGATATTGACAGTAAATATTATTCGGCTTTTGAGACAAAAAATATTATTGCATACATCAAAGGAAAAATTGATACAAGTATTGTATTTGCAGCACATTACGATCATCTCGGAACAATGGGAAAAAGCATTTTCTTCCCCGGAGCCAACGATGACGGAAGCGGAGTAGCCTCGCTTCTGACTTTAGCAAAATATTTCTCAAAACAAAAAAACCCGAAATACAATATCGTTTTTATGTTTTTCAGCGGAGAAGAACTTGGAATGCTCGGTTCATATTTTTATACGGAACACCCAATATTTCCCCTCAGTAAAATAAAATTTCTGATTAATCTTGATATGGTCGGAAGCGGCGACAAAGGAATTACTGTAGTAAACGGAAGCGTTTTTAAAGACCGATTTAATCAATTGGTTGAAATTAATGATAAAAATAATTACCTCCCGGCAATAAAAATACGAGGAAAAGCAGCAAACAGCGATCATTATTTCTTTTTTGAAAAAGGTGTTCCTTCTTTTTTCATCTATACACTCGGAAAATATAAAGAATATCATAATATTTTTGACACACCCGAACGATTACCTTTGAGTAAATTTGAAGGATTAATGCACTTACTGATTGATTTTACCGAAACAATTACAAATCCGCCTAAAAATGCTAAAAAAATTAATATTGAAAAATCGTACTTACCGACGGTTCAAAGAAAAAATTGATATTCCGAAAAAAGATTTAGTTGATTTAGTTGATTTGGCAAGATTAACAGCCTCACCACGAAATCGACAATCATTAAAATTTTTCATTTCAAATTCGACAGAAGAAAATGAAAAAATATTTAAAACATTAAGCTGGGCAGGTGCTTTACCGGATTGGCAAGGTCCGGAAGAAGGCGAAAGACCCTCTGCATATATTATTATTCTCGGCGATAATTCAATACTTCCGAAAATAGAAAAATCATACCACGAAGTTGCTAGCGGATTTGTTGCTCAATCAATTTTACTCGGTGCCGTTGAAAAAGGATACGGCGGTTGCACAATTGCCGCAATACAACGTAAAAAATTAAAATCGGAACTTAATATCCCCGAACATCTTGATATTTTACTTGTGTTGGCTCTCGGTGTTCCGGACAAAGAAATAATTATCGAAAAAATACCCGATAACGGAAATTATAATTATTGGAGAGACGAAAACGGAGTGCATCATGTCCCGAAAAGAAATTTAGATGAGATTATTATCACTAAATTTTAAATTAATTATCGGTTAATACTTAATTTTTTGTTAACTTTTAAACTTAATGATTAACATGAACAAGAAAAATATAGCCGTATTGGCAGGCGGAAATTCTTCGGAATTTTTTATTTCTTTAAAATCGGCGGAAACAGTTGCGAATGAAATTGATAAAAAGAAATATAATGTATATACGGTTCAGATAAAAGAAAGCGAATGGACGCTCATTAATGATTTAAATTGCGGTTTAATCATTCATAAAAACGATTTCAGTTTTATCGATAAAGGACAAAAAGAAAAATTTGATCTTATAATTTCGGTAATTCACGGAACACCCGGCGAAGACGGTTTGTTGCAGGCATATTTCGATATGTTGCAGATACCGTATGTCGGCAGCGGTGTTTTGGCATCTTCCTTAACTTTTAATAAATATTACTGTAATACTTTCTTAAGAAATTTCAATATTGTTAATATTTCAAAATCTGTTCTCATTCGTAAAAATAAAAAATTTAATCCTGAAGAAATAATTTCGCAAATCGGCTTGCCTTGCTTCGTAAAGCCAAATGCCGGCGGTTCAAGTTACGGTATTACAAAAGTAAAAAAATCAGAAGAATTACAAGGTGCTGTTAAAGAAGCATTTAAAGAAAGTGATGAAGTTTTAATCGAAGAATTTATTGATGGAAAAGAAATACAATGCGGCATATTCAAAACTAAAAATAACGAATACAAGCTGCCTTTGGTTGAAATCATTCCCGAAACAGAATTTTTCGATTATAAAGCAAAATATGAAGGACTTTCTAAGGAAATTATTCCTGCAAGAATTTCGAAAGACCTTACCGAAAAATGTCAAAATATAACTTCCGAATTATATGATGTGCTAAATTGCAAAGGCATTGTACGTATGGATTTTATACTGAAAAACGGCGAATATTGGTTTCTCGAAGCCAACACAATTCCCGGTATGACAGCCGAAAGCCTTGTTCCGCAAATGATACGAAAAGCCGGAATGACAATAAAGAAAGTTATGACTTTGCTGATTGAAGATGCGTTAAGCAAATAAAAATTTGTTCGTTATCTACAAATACTAACTTTGCATCTCATAAAAAAAGAAAATGAACTTAAATATATTATATAAAAAAGCATTAAACCAAGAATTTCTTACAATTGATGAAGGATTGTTTCTATACGAGAATGCACCGACTTCCGATTTATTATTTACAGGAAACGAAATAAGAAAAAAAAAACAAACCGAAAAAAACAGAAATAAAGTCGGCTGGATTATCGACCGAAACGTAAATATTACAAATGTATGTATTGCCCAGTGCGAATTTTGTAATTTTTACAGAAAACCGGGTGCTTCCGATGTTTACATTACCACTCTCGAAGAATATGACGAAAAAATAAAAGTACTGAAAAAACTCGGCGGAAACCAACTGCTTATGCAAGGCGGATTGCATCCGAAACTTGACTTAGAATGGTATAAGAAACTCTTTTCCGACATAAAAAAGATACATCCCGATATTAAATTACACGCTTTGGGACCTGCTGAAATTCACCATATTGCACGAATTTCAAAAACAACATACAAAGATGTTCTTATTCAGCTTACAGAGGCAGGTCTTGACAGTTTGCCCGGTGCCGGAGCCGAAATTCTTGTTGACCGTGTTCGCAAAACAGTTTCAAGAGGAAAATGCACGGCACAACAATGGCTCGACGTAATGCACGAAGCTCATAAATTAAATATTGTTACATCCGCCACCATGATGTTCGGACACATTGAAACACACCGAGAACGCATCGAACATTTTGTAAAATTAAGAGAAGTACAAGCCGAAAAACCGGAAAATTCAGAAGGGTTTACAACTTTTATTCCATGGCCTTTCCAAGATGAAGGAACAGAACTGAATGAAAAATCAGGTATAGAAAATACGGTAACTGCCGACGAATATATCAGAACTTTTGCCCTTGCAAGAATTATGATGCCCAACATAAAAAATATGCAGGCATCGTGGCTTACCGTAGGTAAAACAACCGGACAAATAAGTTTACACGCCGGAGCAAACGATTTCGGCTCAATAATGATAGAAGAAAACGTAGTTTCGGTTGCCGGTGCCGACCACAGTTTTAATGCAAAACAAATTCAGGAAGCAATTTCAGAAGCCGGGTTTATTCCTGCGTACAGAAATCAGGCATACGAATACATTGAACAAGCTTAAAAAAATATTTACATTTTATTATCAGAAATAATGAGCAAATTAATTTTTAAAATGAACTATTCCGGCAAACGCTGGGCAGATTATTTACCTGAAATTTTAGGAAAAGAAACGGCTGAGAAATGTACTACAGAATCGGAAGCTACAGCAAAAAATCATATTGCACGTATTATTTTATATGATTTCAGCGGTAATAAAAAAGTTATCAATAAACTAACTGCAAACGAAAATACGATTTCACTTTATCTTGTTGAAAACAACAAAGTTCAGAAAATATTCAAATAATTGATGTTTATCGTTAATGAACTCAGATGATTTAAAATATAAAATGGCATTAGCACAAATTCCCGGTTTAGGACCTGTTAATGCTAAAAATCTGATTTCATATTGCGGAGGTATTAAAGAAATTTTTAACACTTCCGAAAAAAAATTACTAAAAACGCCCGGTATAGGTAAAATTACGGCAAGAAGTATTATTCAAAGCAAACAACTCCCTGAAGATTTTACGGACGAAATAAAATTTATCACCAAAAATAATATTCAATTTCATTTTTATTTGGATAATGATTATCCTTTTTTATTAAAACAATGTCCGGATGCACCCTTATTCTTTTTTAAAAAGGGAACAATTTCTTCTTTTGATAACAGAAAAATAATTAGTGTTGTCGGAACTCGAAATGCCACACAAAGAGGAAAAGAAATTTGTAAAAATCTAATTAAAGAACTTTCGGAATCAGGACACAATCCTATAATTATCAGCGGATTAGCTTTCGGAATTGATATTTGTGCTCATAAAGCAGCTTTAAAATACGGTTTAGAAACAGTTTCGGTTTTGGCTCACGGTTTCGACCGCATATATCCCGCAAAGCATAAAAATACGGCTTCAGAAATAACAAAACAAGGTGCATTAATAACAGAATTTACCAAAGGCAGCAAATTTGAACGTCAGAATTTCTTAAGACGAAATCGAATTATTGCCGGACTTTCACATGCAAGTATAATTATTGAATCGGCAGCAAAAGGAGGTTCATTGGTTACTGCCGACATAGCAAATTCATACAACAGAGATGTGTTTGCCGTACCGGGAAGATTAGACGACAAATATTCCGAAGGTACAAATTGGCTTATAAAAATACACAAAGCATTTCTGCTTCAATCGGCAAAAGATATTGAATACATTTTAAATTGGGAACAAAACATAAATCCGAAGCAACAAGTACTTTTTGTTGAACTTTCGGAAGATGAAAAAAAGATTGCAGAAATTCTGCAAACAAACAGTAAAGCAGTAATTGATTATATTTGCAAAGAATCCGGATTTAATTCGGCAAAAACATCGGCACTATTATTGGAAATGGAATTTAAAAATGCCGTAAGATGCCTGCCGGGAAAAGTTTTTGAACTTACCGGAAATATTAATATCAAATAAAATGATAAAACTGTCTGTTGTAATAATAACGTTTAACGAAGAAAAAAATATTGAGCGATGTCTTAACTCCGTCAGGGAAATTGCCGATGAAATTATCGTTCTTGATTCGTTTTCAACAGATAAAACCGAAGAGATTTGTAAAAAATACAATGTAAAATTTTTTCTGCATAAATTTGACGGATATACAAGTCAAAAAAACAGAGCCGTCACTTTTGCCGAAAATGATTATGTTTTATCTCTTGATGCCGATGAAGTCCTTTCCGAAAAATTAATAAATTCTATAAAACAAATACCCGAAAATCAGCCTTTTGATGCTTATGATTTCAACAGACTAAATATTTATTGCGGTAAACCGATTAAACATACAAGCTGGTATCCTGACAAAAAAATTCGTCTTTGGAACAAAAACAAAGGAAAATGGGAAGGGGATAAAATCCACGAAATTGTAAAAATCAAAAAAAATGCGGAAACCGGTTTTTTAAAAGGCGATTTACTGCATTTTTCATACAACAGCATTGAAGAACACATTGCCCAAGCAAATAAATTCAGCACAGTAAGAGCCGAAGAATATTTCAATAAAAACAAATCATTATTATTGTTGAAAGCCATTTTTGCCCCTCAATATCATTTTATAAGAAATTATTTTATAAAATTCGGCTTTCTTGAAGGTTATTACGGATTTATCATTTCTTGCATCATTGCTTTTGAAGTTTTTTTAAAATATGTAAAAGCATTTCATTTATCAAGAAACAAAACTTTCGGTTCTTGACTTTTTTCCGGGTTTAATAGCCAAAAATAGTTGGTAAATAGTTCTGTATACTATATAAACAAAGGTCTGGAAGAAAGTTTATTGAAATTGGTTTCAATAAACTTTTTTTGCTTTATGAAAAGTTCAAAAAAAAGCGTTGTTGGGCATGTAAAAGTCTTGACACAATAAAGTGGGGCAAACAACAAAATAAACAGCGGTATAAATGCAATAATTGTGGTATTTTGTTTTCATCGGAGAACAAATCTGTAAGTTCATCAAATAGATTTATTTGGTTTAAGAAATGGGTGATTGGCAGAAGCATAATTGAACAAATAAGTAAAGAGAGTAAATATTCCGAAAGAACCTTAAAAAGGTATTTTAATCAATACCTTTCAAAGCCTCCTGTTTTATCTGTTTATCCTTCCCAAAAAGTAAATCTAATTATTGACGGTACATATTTCAGTAATGGTATCTGTTTAGTTCTGTATAGAGATAATACAATTAAATTTACTCAACTCTATCGGTTCTCAACCGGAGAATATTATTCTGAAATTAAAGAAGATTTAATTAATCTCTTAAAACTTGGAGTTCAAATAGTACATGTGATGGTCACAAATCGATTCTGAAAGCCGTAAAAGAGGCTTTGCCGGATACAACCCTACAACGTTGTCTGGTACATATCCAAAGAGATTGCAGAATTTGGCTGACAAGAAATCCAAAAAATAATGCAGCTTATGAGCTGAAACAGATAAGCTCAAAAATACACCTGATAAATTCACATTTTGAATTAAGTTTTTGGCTGTTGGATTTACATAATTGGCATGAAAAATATAAAGATTTTATTAATGAAAAAAGCTATAATCCTGAAACCGGCAGATATTGGTTTACACATAAACTTGTCAGAAGAACCTTTATGACAATAAAAAGAGCTCTGCCCAATATGTTTGCTTATTTAGATAATCCGATGATACCGAAATCAAGTAATTCAATTGAATCATTTTTCGGGCATATGAAAGGTCATTTAAATATACATCGCGGATTATCTTATGAACACAGAAAACAATATATAATGTGGTATTTATACTTTAAAAATAATCCGTAAAAGGTTTTATCAGCTATATGACTTACCCGCAAATAAAAAGAGGACTCATTGTGAATCCTCCTTTGCGGTATAAGATTAATCCTATCGCTAATAAGTTGCTCCTCAGCAGAGCTTATGTCCTTTTCGGATTAATGGTCGTAATATAATGATTATTTTTCTAAAAATTACCAACTATTTTTGGCACCATTACCTTTTTCCGACAAAAAGAAAAAACGACAAGAAAAATGCAAAAATTGTAGCACCCATTTGAGTCTCCAAAGTATCTTCATTTAACATCGAAAAAAATATGATAATAAAACTTATCAAAAACAGATAATTCTTATACTTTTTTGTTTTAACAATCGGATAAAATAATGCAAACATAAACCACAAAAAACCGAAAAAACCGAAAGTAATAAAAATAGTTACATATTGATTATGAGCACGCAAGCGATGTTTTTCCGATAATTTTGAATTTGAAAGCTTATATTGCTTTTTATATTCATCTTTCACATCACCGGTTCCTACACCAAACCAAAAATTACGTTTAATAATTTCTTTCCCGTTTTTCAAAAACTCAAATCTTTGAGAAATTGATTGATTATCAGGACTTCCTCCGGAAGCATATCGATTCATTTGCCAAAGTATTTCATATATTTTCGGATACAATGAGAATCTGTCAGCAAAAATATAATTCGTCATTCCGTTTTCAATATTCTCAATATCTTGTTTACTTAATTGCTTAACCCCGTCTTTGTCTTTTCGCAAATTTTTCGATGTCAAATATCTTATTAAAGTATATTTTACAGGCTGATTATCTTTATCAGTTTCGTCATATTTTATTTTGCTCACTTTATTCCATTCTTCTTTCAATTCTTTTTCGCATAAATACAAATTCACAAAATGACCGTTTTCTTTTTGAGTGCTGTTAAAATTATTTTTATAAGAATTACCGGATTTTGTATAATGTTCAATTGCACCGGGAACAATAATATCACTTTTATAAAATTTTTGAACAGAATTAACTATGTACAAACTTATTCCTGAAATAATCAATAGTGTTAATAAAAAAAATACAGCTTTAATAAGTCGATTATTGTAATAAAAAGTAAAACGCAGAATACTAAATATAAATAATATCAAATAAATAACCCATCCGGTAACAGAATGAAGAATCAAAAGAAATACACTAATCCAAATAAAAATTATTAAATACAAAATCTTAAATATTATTTTCTCTTTTTCCTTATTAAAAATAAGAAAATAAACCATTGTAAATGCAACAATATTCAACATCAAAGCATATCTTATATGAGAATACTTTCCTGCAAGATGTTGAGGATTTAAAACAGTTGTTCCAAAAAGTCCTGATAATAAAAATGTTCCGTAAAATGTTTTAATGAGTATTGAAATTGTAAAAACAATTAATATTTGTTTTATTTCTTTTGAAGAAAGTTTCAGTGAAGTTCCCAAAACAATCGGAAAAATTAATAAAGGAAGTTTAATTTTTAAATCTTTAAAAGCATAAGCAAAGTTTTGTGTATATATTAATCCTATTAAATGAATTATAAAGATTGAAGCAAAAACTAATATTTCAGGTTGAGTTTTTAATATTTTTACTTTTATTTTAAAATTACCTTCCAAAATCCAAAAAAATACCAACCCTATTTCCGACATACTCAGTAAATATCGGGAATGAGGCAATACAGCAACTATAATCATCAACATTCCCGAATAAATATACTTATAATTTAATCGAAATATATTAATTGCATTTTTTAACATTGAATCAATTGTAAAAGGCTAAAATAAAAAAACTCAGTAAATATCTTACTGAGTTCCTTATTTATTTATATTTTGCTATCCTAATCGGCTGATACGTTTCAACTGTTCCATATTTTCAACCGTAATACTTCTTCCGTACAATGAAATAACATTTTCCTGAGCAAAAGTTGAAAGCGTTCGAATAGCATTAGAAGTTGTCATATTCGACAAACTTGCAATATCTTCTCTCGATAAATACACTTTTATCGTTTTATTATTTTCCTCAAACCCGAAAGTGTTAATTAAAACAAGAAGCGATTCGGCCAATCTCCCCCTGATATGCTTTTGTGTCAGGGAAACAGTTCTTTCATTCGAGAATCCTAATTCTTTTGCTAAAATATTAATAACTCTTAAAGCAAAATTTCCGTTTGCTTTAATCACTTTCTCAAGAATATTTTTTTCAAGATAGCAAATAACAGAATCTTCAATTGCAGTAGCCGTTGCACTATAATGCTCTCCTGCAAAAAGTGCTCTGAAACCCACAAAATCACCCTGCTTTTCCATTCTTATAATTTGGTCTCTTCCGCCTACACCTTCTTTAAACAACTTAACTTTTCCGGAACACAAACAAATCATTCCCACGGGAAGATCCCCTTCTTTAAAAATTATTTCTCCTTTTTTATACGAAGTACATTGCCTGTTTTCTTCAAAAACTTTTTTCTCTTCTTTCGTTAATAAATTAAAAATAGAATCTTTAGATTCAGTACAGCTTTTGCAAGTATCTTTGTCTGTCATAATTTCAGAAACACGTGTTATAAAACACAAATTTAGTGTTTTTTTATCAAATAAACTACTTTTTTAAGAAAATACTTCAAAATTCGACAAAACTTTAAAATAAAATAAAAAAATATTTTTGCTGTGAATTTTAATGAGTTCCGGCATAAATTTATTCAAAAATAATTTGAATTTAAAGCAAAAATTGTTATGTTTGCATAATAAATTATCTGTATATTCAGAATACCGCATATACTATATTTTTGATTTTCAGTTCTTGAAAAAATGGTTAAACTTTAAAAAATAATAAGATGAAAGCACTTATTTGTATAGGACATGTTCCTGACACAACGTCAAAAATTAAATTTACCGACAGCAATACGAAATTTGACACAACAGATATCAAATACGTAATCGGTCCTTATGAAGAATTAGCTTTAACAAGATTGTTGGATTTAAAAGATGCCGGAATCGAAATGCACATTACTGCTGTAACAGTCGGACCTGTTGATACCGAACCGACAATAAGAAAAGCTCTTGCAATGGGAGCCGACAATGCAATCAGAATAAATGCAGAACCTACTGACGATCTTTTTACAGCAAAACAAATTGCTGAAGTTTATAAAAACGGCGATTTTGATGTTATAATAACCGGCAAAGAATCAATTGATTACAACGGAAGCCAAATGGAAGGTATGATTGCCGAATTTTTAGGTTTACCTTCGATATCCGGTGCTTCAAAATTTGAAATTGAAGGAGACAAAGCAAAATTAGAACAAGAAATCGAAGGTGGAAACTTGGTTCTTGAAACATCTTTTCCTTTTGTTGTAAGTGCAGGAAAAGGTTTTTGCCCCGAACCGGAACCCAGAATTCCGAATATGAGAGGAATTATGATGGCTCGTAAAAAACCGTTGCAAGTTACAGAACCTGTTGCCCAAGATGCAGTTACCGAAGTCACTCAATTTTATCTTCCGGAAGCAAAACCGGCTTGTAAAATAGTTAATCCGGATAATGTAGAAGAACTCGTAAGATTACTTCACGAAGAAGCAAAAGTTATTTAATTTCAAATCTCAAATTCAAAAAAAATGGCAGTACTAATATATACACAAAATTACGACGGCAAATTTAAAAAATCAACATTCGAATTGGTTACATACGGAGCAGCCGCAGCTAAAGAACTCGGAACTGAAACTGTTGCCGTTACAACCGGAAAACTTGATGACACAGTTTTAAAAGAACTCGGAAAATACGGAGCATCAAAAGTTATCAGCATTACAAATGCAGAACTGAATGACTTTTCGGCTCAAGCATATGCCTCAGCAATTGAGCAAGTTGCAAAAAATGTAAATGCAGATTTAATCGTTTTCGGTAACAACCCGTACGGAAGAGCTGTTGCTCCCCGTCTTTCGGTTAAATTAAATGCAGGATTAGCAGCAGGAGTTGTAGCCTTACCTGCCTCAACTTCTCCCTTTACAGTGAAAAAAAGAGCCTATTCCGGAAAAGCCTTTGCTGATGTTATTATTAAATCGGATATTAAAATTGTAAGTTTAAATCAAAATTCGTATAAAGTCAAAGAAAATCCTGTTGACATTACAACGGAAGAATTTTCGGCAGAAATTCCCGACGGTGCATACACCGTAAAACCGATTGAAGTTATAAAAAGCAGCGGAAAATTATCTGTTACCGATGCCGAAATTCTTGTTTCGGGCGGAAGAGGATTGAAAGGACCGGAAAATTGGGGAATGCTGGAAGAAATGGCAGAAATTCTCGGTGCCGGAACAAGTTGCTCTCGACCGGTTTCAGATTTGGATTGGAGACCCCATGAAGAACACGTAGGACAAACCGGTAAAGTTGTAGCACCAAACTTATATATAGCAATCGGTATTTCCGGAGCTATCCAGCATCTTGCCGGAGTAAACGGCTCTAAAATAATGGTTGTAATAAATACCGACCCCGATGCTCCTTTCTTCGAAGCTGCAGATTACGGTATCATAGGAGATGCGTTTGAAGTAGTTCCGAAATTAAATGAAGCATTTAAAAAATTTAAAGAGGAAAATTAAACCAAATCATACTTTTTATTTCTTTAGCCGTGCCGTATTAAACTAATGCGGCACGGTTTGTTTTATAATATTATATTCTTAAATTTGAATACTTAAAAAGTTTAACGGAACAAAATAATTAGGACTAATTGAATTGTATATATACAACTGTTATATGGTAATAGACAAAAAATGAAACACCGTCAATATGATTAAAGATTTGCTAATATTTATTTTATTATTATTTGCTCCATTTATTGCTATTGGATTATTTGCATTTGCTAATCCAAAATCCAAATTAAACCTTTTAATAAATATTGTTTTAGCAACATTAATATTTTTCACTTTATTTTATCATATACAATGGTACTTGACAAGTATATATTTAAGATATTTATTTTTTATTTTCTTTTTATTTACCATCTATAAGAATTTAAGGCATTTTTCGAAAGTATTATTTAGAATTGAAAGAACATGGTTGTTTAAAGTTGTATTTATTCTTAAAATATTACTTATTTTATTTTTTGCTTTTGAAAGTTATTGGGTCTATGTTGGTTTGAAAGCTCCGGACAATACAATTTCTATAGACTTTCCTTTAAAACACGGAACATTTGTAATTACCTCCGGCGGTAGTTCCAATATGGTCAATGCCCATTTTGAGAAAGAACCATATTGTTATGCGGTTGATATTATTAAATTAAATTCCTACGGAAGAATGTGGGATAAATCATTCTTGAAGTCTGAAAAACTTTTTGATTATCCGTCTTTTAACGATACAGTATTTGCACCTTGTAACGGTAAAATAATTGAAATATCTGACAATAAAGAGGATCAACCGATTGGGATTGAAGGCAAAATATCCAATTATATTAGAATTGAATATAAAGAGAAATATGTAATTATGTTGGCACATTTAAAGAAAAACTCAATGATGGTTAAGTTAAATGAAAGTGTAATTAGTGGTCAACCAATTGCTTTAATAGGAAACTCCGGACAATCAAATGACCCGCATTTACATATACACTTAGTTCATAAGAGATTAGATATTTATATGCCGTTTAAATTCAACGGACGATTTCCGATAATAAATGACATTTTTAATAATTGATTATGAAAAACTCTATCATTTTTTTAATTATTCCGTTTTTTATCTCATGTAGTTCAAAAGTAAGCAGAGAAGATGCAATTTTGTATAAAGAAGCTATAGTTGAAATTACAGACAAGAACATAGAACCTTGCCAAACCTTTATTGATAATGCATCAATAATTATTGCTGATTCGAAAAAATATAAAGTTCATAAGATAAAATGTGATTATATTTTTGGTTTATTAGCAAAAGCAAAAAAAAGTAATAATACTGCAATTTTAAAACTTAAAGAAATTAAGGAAATAGATGATGAGATTAATTACAGAGATAGTTATATTTCATATTTATATGCAGAAAAAAATGTATTTTTAGCATTAGAATCTTGGCTAAATTATATTGAAAAAAATGGTAACGTAAATATGCACGAAGAAGACCGGATATTTAATGCTGTTAGGAAAAAACTTTCAATAATGTATGATAAGCAACTTGTAATTGAAGATAAAATTGAGGATTTTAATATAAAATATAAATTATAATAATCACTACATAATCGAGTAGATGGCTGACTACCATATGGCAGGCCGGTACACCTCTCACACCACTGAACGTACGGGCCTCGTATTCGGCGGTTCATAAGATAAAAGTTAATTTGAACTGATGCTCAGGCATAGTTCTGCAAGATTTTGAAAGTTGTGTTATAAAAGAAATATAACCTTTTTGTTGTAATCGTTTTATTGTTACGGTAGTTTTCATTATCGGACTTTGAGCTATTGCCCAACTGCCCGGACGTAACCGTGACCAAGCATAAGCCTGACGGAAAAACCTTACCCAAAAACTGAATAAAACCTAAAATTCGGAACGATTTTTGTTTCTTACTTAGGAAACTTTTGTATATTTGCAAAAAGAAACGAATATAATGAAACCGAAATATAGAATTGAATTTTTAGACGAAGCAGTTGAATTCTTGAACGGATTAAATGAAAAAGCCAGAGAAAAGATATACTATAATCTAAAAAAATCACAAATAAAAAATGATAACACATTATTCAAAAAACTAAAAGGTGAAATATGGGAATTTAGGATTTTATATAAACGAACCCAATATAGATTGTTTGCTTTTTGGGATAAAACGGACAAAAAAGATACGTTAGTAATTTCAACACACGGAATTGAAAAGAAAACCCAAAAAACACCAAAAAAAGAAATTGAAAAAGCAGAAAATTTAAGGAAACAATACTTTAACGAACTCAAAAAATGAAAAAAATGAAAACAACAAGTTTAGACACATTAATAGACAAGCATATCGGTAAAGCAGGAACTGATAAAAGAGATAAATTTGAGAATGAATTACGACTTGACATAATTGGAGAAACCATAAAACAAGCACGTAAAGAAAGAAAACTAACACAAGAACAATTAGGCAAACTTGTTGGTGTGAAAAAAGCTCAAATATCAAAAATTGAAAATAATTTAACAGATGCAAGATTTGAAACAATACTGAAAGTATTTAGAGCTTTAAATGCTAAAATTCATTTTAATGTGGAACTTCAAAATCAAAATATTGAATTGATATAATACATATGTACAACAATTTGTATAGTTAATAGCTACTAATTGCTAACCTCAAAGTTAGTTTCATTAATGTATAACTGAAAATGTAGTAATTTTAACATGCCACTAACCATACAAGACATACTGAAAAATTCCGTTGAATATTTTAGCTGACAAGGAGAGGAAAAAGCAAAATAATGGAAAAGAATTAAGAAAACCATAAACAACCGATAATCAACAACTAACTTTGACGTTAGTTAGAATGAGAAAACCACAGCAGAAATTAGGAAATGAAAAGAAAAACCGTTTTACTGATACATAAGTTCGAAAACTAAAATTCAGGCTTTAAACATCACTTTTCATTGATATTTATTTGTAAATTCGCAAAAGGAATAATAAAAAAAGACAAATCAACATTACAATGCAAATTTGAAAATAAAAATATGAGTAAGGAAAAAATATCCGTACGTTTTTTTAACGACCGGGAAGTACGTGCTGTTTGGGACGAAACGAACTCCAAGTGGTGGTTCTCGGTGTTGGATATAGTTGCTGTGCTTACCGACCAAAACGATTATACTAAAACTCGCAACTATTGGAAATACCTTAAAGCCAAGTTGAAGAAGGAAAACAGTCAAGTGGTTAGTGCCACTACCCGGTTGAAAATCATTGCACCTGACGGAAAAAAGCGTTTAGCAGATATGTTGGATTACACCGGAATTATTGCATTAGGTAAAGAATTTCCCGGCAAAAAAGCAAACCGATTTATTGAATGGTTTACTTATAGTGATGAAAGCATAGACGGAAAAAGTAAAACAAAAGCATATGCCTTGTTTGAAAGTTCATTTATCAATAGTATTGAAATTGGCACAACTAAAGGCTTACAACAAATTCATGCTTATTTGTTCGGCGGCTTGTATGATTTTGCAGGGCAAATCAGACAAAAAAATATTTCAAAAGGCGGTTTTCAATTTGCCGTATCACATTTTTTGGGCGAAACATTAAAGCAAATAGAAGCAATGCCCGAAACTACATTTGACAAAATCGTGAACAAATATGCAGAAATGAACATTGCACACCCGTTTATGGAAGGAAACGGCAGAAGCACCCGAATATGGTTGGATTTGATATTAAAAAAACGCTTGGAAAAATGCGTTGATTGGAGTAAAATAAGCAAAAGAGATTATATGAGTGCAATGATGCAAAGCCCGACAAACAGCAATGTTCTGAAAAGCTTGCTGAAAAATGCTTTAACCGATAAAATCAACGACCGCGAAATGTTTATGAAAGGGATTGACTATTCGTATTACTATGAAGAAAATGACTAAAAAAACAAATCAGATGAATGAAATATTGAAACAGAATAAACAAAATGCAATAGCCTTTTATAAAATGTCTTACGAAGGAAATCCCCAAAAAGCTGTTGATTTATATGTTGGGGCTGAATACATTCAACATAATCCGTTGGTTGGAGACGGAGTTCAACCATTTATTGATTACTTTGACAGAATGGCTAAAGAATTTCCGAACAAATCTATTGAGTTTGCACGAGTAATTTCAGAAGGGGAATTAGTTGCTCTTCACACACATCAGATTTGGCCTGACAACGTTGAATATGTAACAATGGATTTTTTCAGATTTGATAATAACGGAAAAATAGTAGAGCATTGGGATTCAATGCAAGAGATACCAAAAGTATCAGCTCATGAAAACACAATGTATTAAACTGCATTGAAAGACTGTAAAATATTGTATTTTTTTACTCATTGGAAAACTTCCATATTAAAATAACGGATAAAAAGAATCGGATAATTTTAAATTTCGGATTAAAAGTGAGTAAAAAACCGGATACCGACACCGGGAACCGTTTCACAACCCCCAAAAATTCAAAATAATCTGTAAACAGCTGCTGATAAAAACCTATTTCAGGCAATTGTCTCATTTTCGTTTTTAACGATGGGTTTAATTCGTATCTTTGCAAAAAGATTCTTTATATGCCCGAAAATCAAATTGTTATAATAGGAGCCGGAAATGTAGCAACAAACCTTGCATTTGCTTTAAAAAAGCATTTAACAGATAATATTCACATACACAGTCGCACCGAAAAATCAGCAAAACAACTTGCCGAAAAATTACATTGCCCCCACTCTTTTAAGATTGAAAATATTCCGGAAGAAGCTGATTTATATATTATTTCAATACGTGATGATGCAATCCGGAAAATGTCTGAAAGCAAAGTATTAAAAGAAAAAATAGACAATAATCTTGTCGTGCATACCGCCGGCAGCATGCCTGCAAACATTCTGAAACCGCTTTCTGAAAATTTCGGCGTTTTTTATCCCCTGCAAACATTTTCAAAAAACAAAATTCTTGATTTCAAAAATATCCCGATTTGCATTGAAGCAAGTTCGGGATTTAATTTCGGCAAACTCTTAAAATATGCCTCGCAAATCAGCAATGATGTAAGAAATATAAATTCCGAACAACGAAAATACATACATCTTGCTGCCGTTTTTGCCAATAATTTTACCAACAGAATGACCGGAATTGCCGAAGAAATTTTAAAAGAACAAAATATTGATTTTGATATTTTGCTGCCCCTTCTTCAAGAAACTTTTGATAAAATAAAAAAAGAAAATCCGAATAAAATACAAACGGGTCCTGCCGTACGAAACGATACGAAAGTTCTTGAAATACACTTAAATTTACTGGAAAACAAGCCCGATTTACAAAAGATTTATAGCTTTGTCAGCAAAAATATTTCAGAAAAAGCACATTGATTTTTCAACCTAAACCTATGAAATCTTTCAAATTACTTATTGTTTTGCTTATTATTTCTTTCACAAGCAATTCTTGTAAAAAAAAATTCAGTATTTTTCATTCAAAATCAGAATGGCTTACCGGCTATTTCGATGCACTGAAAAATTACGACGATATTTATGCCGTTTCGTATTGGAATGAAGATTTTGACAACACTTATTTAAAAGTTAATTCTTCTGAAAAATCGCTTGAAACATTTAAAAATTTAATAAACTCAGAGAATTTTGTTTCCGAATGTTCCTTTGAAAACAATAAACTTATTCAGCTTAACGGAAAAAAATACTTTGCCGCTTTTCCCGATTTTTGCGGAGAAGAAGATTGCGTTACAAAAGACCGAATTACAAACTATGAAACATTAATCGGAAAACAAATTACTTGGGCATATTTTTCAGATAATTGGAACGATACGATAAAATTTCCTTCCGAAGAAGTTCAAACAATTATTAATGTTGGAAAAACACCTTTTATAAGAATGATGGCAAGAAGCGAATTTGAAGAATACCGCATCGACCCGATTTGGAACTTAAAAGAAATTATAAATGGCAAGCATGATACTGCTTTAACTGCTTGGTTTGAAGAAGCAAAAAACACGAAAGAAAACTTACTTGTTGAATTCGGAACGGAAATGAACGGTTATTGGTTTTCGTGGAACGGAAAATATTACGGAGCAGGAACAAAAAACGAATACGGAGATCCTGACTATCCCGACGGTCCCGAGATTTTCAGAGATGCATACCGACATATTATTGATATTTGTAATGAAGTCGGTGTCGAAAACATAACTTGGTTTTTTCATTTTGACGTAAACAGCGACCCTGATGAAGATTGGAACGACCCCGTATTCTATTATCCCGGAGACAATTACATAGATTGGCTCGGCGTGAGTACATACGGACCGTTTCAAAGAGGCGACAGATACAATGATTTAAGACCCGAAGATTTACTCGAAAAAGCACATAAAAAATTTATCGAAATATCGAAAAACAAACCTTACACAATTTTAGAGTTCGGAGTTACCGAACTGTAACAAAATTTTAAAAAAATAATGGATAATTTTAAAGAACGATTAAAAGATATTAAAGCATTTGTATTTGATGTTGACGGCGTATTTTCGCAAGATATGGTATTGCATACCGACGGCGAATTAACGAGACACATGAACGTTAAAGACGGTTTTGCCGTAAAAACGGCTGCGGATAAAGGTTTTGTTATCGGCATTATTTCGGGAGGAACTTCCGAAAGTGTCAGAAAAAGATTTCAGGGCTTAGGAGTTACCGACATTTATCTCGGGTCGCATAACAAACTTGACGATTACGAAGATTTTTACATGAAATACGACTTAAAGCCGGAACAAATTCTGTATATGGGCGATGATATTCCGGATTACGAAGTAATGAAAATTTCCGGTTTGGCAACTTGCCCCGCCGATGCCGTAGAAGAAATTCAGGGCATAGCACATTACATTTCGGATAAAAACGGCGGAAAAGGTTGTATAAGAGATATTATTGAGCAAGTTTTAAGAGCTCAAAAAATGTGGTTTTCATTTTGAGCAAAAAATTCGGAGAAACTAAATATATGATATTTTCAATAAAATATTTTTTTAAACAGTTACTTATTATTTCTGTTTTTTCACCTTTGGCAGTGCTGTGGATTTTAAAAGCTTTTCTGATTGATTGGATTGCCGGCAAATTGTCTTATAAAAAATTGCCGAAAATTGCTTCAGAAATTGGTTTAAAACATATTAAATCTGAATACATTAAAGAATTCGGAGAGCTTAAAGGGAATATTAACGGACATACAATATCTGTTCTTCCGTTCAATTCAATGAATCCTGTAATCAGAGTAAATTACAGGAACAGATTCGACGGTTTAGAAATAGCATTTGGTAAACCGACAATCAGACTCAAAAAAAATATTATTGATTTTAAAACTTCCGACCGGAAATTTAATAAAATATTTAAAACCATCAGAGCACAAAATAATCAGGCAGAAAAACTCAAAGAAAACTGCAAATTTATTCATCTTACAGTTTCTTTTTATACAAAATACATATTTAAACTTGAAACACTTTCTTTCAGTAATGATGATATTTTTTGCAGTTTAAAATACGGGTTCAATTTTTTTCCGTTCATCCCGGTTTCAAAACTTGAACCTCTTGTAAAAGAGTTAATTCAACTGGCAGAACAAATTGATATAACTTTAAAAAAGTAACAAACAATAATCTGAATGAATAAAATAAACGTCTGCTTTTCTCCTGCACTTTACGAGTATTATGCCGATAACAGCACTGTAGTTGTTATGATTGATGCAATAAGAGCAAGTGCATCAATATGCACGGCATTTATGAACGATGTTCAGTTTATTTTGCCGGTTGCCGAAGTCGAAGAAGCCCGAAATTTAAAATTACAAGGTTATAAAACTGCCGGCGAACGTAACGGAAAAAAACTTGACGGTTTCGACTTCGGAAATTCACCTTTTAACTTTACGGAAGAAAATATTAAAGGTGAAAAACTTGCTTTTACCACAACTAACGGAACACAAGCCGTTAATCTCGTAAAAAACGACAAACATAAAAATGTTGATTTAGTTATCGGTTCATTTATAAATATTTCGGCTTTGTCAGAATACCTCGTTAAGCAAAAAAAAGATATTTTAATATTATGCTCCGGTTGGAAAAATACCGTAAATATTGAAGATACTTTATTTGCCGGAAAATTGGCACATTTACTTTTGCAGAAAAACGAATTTGAAATACCCGAAGCAACAAATTTAGCATTACATATTTATAAAAATGCCGGAAATTCCCGGTTTGATTTTATTATACATAATTCTCCGCGATTAAAATCGAAACTCGAATTTCTTGAGAATGACATCAAATATTGCCTTACGGAGGACCTGACCGATGTTGTCCCTTTTCTGAAAAACAACAAACTACATATCTGAGAAATCCTTTTTTCGTCTTTCTTTTTTCTCAGACTGTTTTTTCTTTCTTTCCAAATCGTTTAAAAATTGAACTGAAACTCGGTTTTGTCTTTTTCCTTTTTTTCTGTTTTGTTAATGCTTTTTCAATAAGAAGATAAAATTTATCAATACAAATTTTTTTATTTCTTACTTGACTTCGCTCCTCTTGTGTTACAATTTGTAAAATACCTTCCTTATTTATTCTATGAGCAAGTTTACCTTTAAGAAGAATTTTTTCGTCATTTAAAAGGGTTTTCGAACTGTTAATATCAAATCGCAATTCAACTTTTGAATTCGTTTTATTAACATGTTGTCCTCCGGCACCGCTGCTTCGCGATGTTATAAATTCAAATTCTTTTTCAAAACCTCTTTCTCGTAAGTTCATAATTTACAAATGTAAAGAAAATTTTCAACTTTTAATTTTATAAACGTTTCTCTATAAAAAGAAAGTTTATATATTTGCGGCGGGGTAAGTCTCATACGGTCAGCTCCCTTCTAATCCCCCAGGTCTTGACGGAAGCAAGGGTACGGAGGTTGTAGCGATGCGATATGAGTAGCTTGCCCCTCTTTTTTTGTTTTTTTATACCTTGTCTTTCAAAATTCTCCAAAATTTTATTAAAAACGATACAAGACTTGTAAGTCTCATACGGTCAGCTCCCTTCTAATCCCCCGGGTTCTTGACGGAAGCAAGGGTACGGAGGTTGCAGCGATGCGATATGAGTAGCTTGCCCCTCTTTTTTTTAATTCCTTTTTCATAAGTGTTTTTTATCATATTTGTTTCTCTCTTTTTTTCGTAAGTTTGTCGCTTAAAAAGATTTTAACTTTTAACCGAATGAAACAGCGTTGCACTTGGACAAACAATAATCCGTACAACATCAAATACCATGATGAAGAATGGGGCATTCCGGTGCACGATGAAAAAAAACTGTTTGAATTTTTATTACTTGATGCATTTCAAGCCGGATTAAGCTGGTTAACAATTCTTAAAAAAAGAGATAATTTCAGGAAAGCATTTGATAATTTTGATTATACAAAAATTGAAAAATATAACAACGATAAAATTGAAGAATTAATGAATAATACCGGCATTATCAGAAATCGTTTAAAAATAAAAGCAAGTATCGGTAATGCCAAAGCATTTATCAAAATTCAAAAAGAATTCGGGACTTTCAATAATTATATTTGGCAGTTTGTAAATCATAAAACAATAAAAAATACGTTCAAAACTCGGGAAGAGATTCCTGCAACAAGTAAAGAATCTGATACAATGAGTAAAGACCTGAAAAAGAGAGGATTTAAATTTGTCGGTTCAACCATTTGCTACGCATTTATGCAGGCAGCCGGAATGGTAAACGACCACGAAATCACGTGTTTCAGATATAATGAAGTTTAAATTGACAGATATTGAAAAAGATTAATGACAATTAATGAAGTTTTAAATATTTTTTATCAAACTGATACATAATAATTTACATTACGAAATAAGCAGAAAAACAAAATAAACATTTTAAATATATAAACTTTTAACTAAATAAAAATGAGAAAACTAATCAACCTCACATTTGCCGTTATGATTTTATTTACGGCAGCATGTTCGCAAAATGAAGACACTAAAAATAATACCGAAATGACTTTTAAAGAAGATTTAACTTATGATTTCGGAAAAATTAAACAAAACAGCGAAGGTGTCCATGAATTTACATTTAAAAATACGGGAAAAGATCCTTTAATTATTACTAATGTAAAATCATCTTGCGGATGTACAGTTCCGACTTTCCCCGAAAAACCTCTTAAAAAAGGAGAAACAGCTAAAATTCATGTAAAATATGACACAAAAAGAATCGGAGCATTCAGAAAAACAATATCCGTATATTCTAATGCAAAAAATTCGCCTGTGATTCTTCATATTAAAGGTGAAGTTACAAAAATTGAAGACTAAATAATTAAAAAAAGCAGACATTATGCCTCAATTATCAGAACGCGGAAATATTATGCCCGCTTCACCTATCAGAAAATTAGTTCCTTATGCCGAAGAAGCAAAAAAAAGAGGGATAAAAGTATATCATCTCAACATCGGACAACCGGATATCAAAACTCCGGAAGTTGCTTTTGAAGCTCTGAAAAATTTTGATAAAAAAACAGCTGAATATTCTCATTCTGCCGGAAATGAAAGTTACAGAAAAGGTCTTGCCGGATATTACAAAAAAGTCGGGATAAATCTTTCATATGAAGATATTCTGATTACAACCGGCGGTTCGGAGGCTATCATTTTTGCTTTTATGGCGACTATGAATCCGGGCGATGAAGTAATTATTCCGGAACCCTTTTACACAAATTACAACGGATTTGCGGTTGAAGCAGGCGTAAAAATTGTTCCCGTAACTTCTTATATTGAAGACAGTTTTGCTCTTCCGCCGATTTCCGAATTTGAAAAACTCATAACACCGAGAACAAAAGCCGTTTTAATATGTAATCCGAATAATCCGACAGGTTATCTTTACTCAAAAGAAGAGTTATTACAACTTAGAGATTTGGTTTTAAAACACGATTTGTATCTTTTTGCCGATGAAGTATATCGTGAATTTTGTTATGACGGAGAAACACATTTTTCGGTAATGGAAATGGAAGGCTTAGAAAAAAACGCCGTGTTATTTGATTCTGTATCAAAACGATATAGCGAATGCGGTGTGAGAATAGGAGCTTTAATAAGCAGAAATAAAGATTTAACGGCTTCTGCTTTAAAATACGGACAAGCACGATTAAGTCCGCCTTTGTTCGGACAAATTGCTGCTGAAGCATCTTTAACCGTAGGCGATGAATATTTTACAGAAGTATATAACGAATACATCGAACGCAGAAATTACGTAATTAATGCTTTAAATAAAATAGACGGTGTTGTTGCACCCATGCCAAAAGGTTCATTCTATGCAGTAATCAGCTTACCTGTTGAAGATGCCGAAGATTTTTGCATATGGTTATTACAAGATTTTAATTATAACGGCGAAACCGTGATGTTAGCACCGGCACAAGGATTTTATTCTACACCCGGAGCCGGAAAAAATCAAGTTCGATTGGCTTATGTTTTAAAAGTTGAAGACTTAAAACATTCCGTTAAAATTTTGGAAGAGGCATTGAAGGTTTATAAAAAGTAAATGAGTATAAATAATCTTAATACAAAATTTTTTTCAGATATAAGACGGTTTAATGTTGTATTTCAAGACTTTGAAATTGTCGCATCAGTGATGCGACAATTAAGTTGCTCTCATTTTAAGATTAATTGATAACAAATAATTAACCTTCATGAATAAAAAAGAATTAAAGTTTGATGCAAATTGTCCGATTCCGATTACGGAATATGATAAAGTAATGCTTGCACACGGCGGAGGCGGTTCGTTGTCAAATAAATTAATCGAAAAAATGTTCTTTTCGGAATTTGACAACAAATATCTGAACAAAATGCACGACGGTGCCGTTTTTCAAACACAAAAAGGTAAAATGGCATTTTCAACCGATTCTTTCGTTATTCAACCTATTTTTTTTCCCGGCGGAAACATCGGAGAATTAGCTGTTTACGGAACCGTAAACGATTTAGCCTGTTGCGGTGCCGTTCCTCAATATCTTTCTCTCGGTTTTATTTTGGAAGAAGGCTTGCCTATGGACGATTTATGGAAAATTGTGCAGTCAATAAAACATGCTGCCGATAAAGCCGGAGTACTAATTGTAACCGGCGACACAAAAGTTGTAGAAAAAGGAAAAGGCGACAAAATTTTTATAAACACAACAGGTGTCGGAATTGTAAAAGAAGGCGTTACAATTTCTCCGAAAAAATGCAAAGTCGGAGATAAAATAATTGTCAGCGGCACTATTGCCGATCACGGAATCAGCATTATGTCATTAAGAGCCGGATTAGAGTTTGAAACGAGTATAAAAAGTGATACAGCTCCCTTAAACCATATGATCAGGGAAATTTTGGAAGTTTCAGACAAAATAAATGTTTTAAGAGACCCCACGCGAGGCGGCTTGGCAAGCACTTTAAACGAAATTGCATCATCATCGGGAAAAGGAATTATGCTTTACGAAGATAAAATCCCGGTAAGAGAAGATGTAAAAGGGGTATGCGAAATACTCGGACTTGACCCTCTTTATGTTGCCAATGAAGGCAAAATGCTTGTTTTTGTTGCCGAAGAAGATACCGAAAGAGTTCTTAAAACGATACGACAAAACGAATACGGCAAAAATGCAGCAGTTATCGGAGAAGTTGAAGATACGAATGATAAAATCGTAAAACTCAAAACATCAATCGGAACCACGCGTATTGTTGATATGATTTCAGGCGAACAACTGCCGAGAATTTGCTGACTCCTGCTGCATTATTTCAACACCCAATTTTCAGCATCATCAATATCAGTAAAATAACTGATTTTGTGTGAAGTGTTTTTATTTCCGCCTGTTAAATCAAGTTTTCTCAACAAACCGGTATCAGAAAAAATTAACGCACTCTTATTTCGATTAATCTTACCTTTATTTTCTTTAAAAGTATCAATCATATTTTGTAATTCTTTCTGATCAAAATTATTTTCACATAAACGAAAATCAGAAATTAAATTATAATGCCTGTTAAACTCTTTATCATGAAATTCATCATATTTTAATTTTGTATATTCATCCGTAGTAATATCAGACGATAAAATTTCAATTATGAGATTTTTTTTTGATATAATTTTGTATGAGCTCTTCATATATTAGTATTTTCTTTATGTATTTACCGCCATTTTTCTTTTACCCATTTTATTGCAGCTTCAAGAGTAGAAAAAATACTGACTTTTACCGGTAAATCACGCATTCTTTGTCCGAAAAATAATGAGCTTGCAACTAATTGCGGAGAATCTGCAACAAGAGCACTTTTTCTGTGCATCATAAAATCAGAATTTTCTTTAATAAATGAAATAATATTCAATATAAAAGATTCGTCAAATTTCATATCAACTTTCCTTAAATCAGTAATCACATTAAATTCCGCATCAAAATCAGGATGAGAAAATTGTTTATTTTTCATTTTAGAATAATCTTCAAAAGACACCGACTCAGGCCACGTTTCATAAATAATCTTATCTTTAATATTAATTTTAAACAGTATTTCCATCTTTTTAATCAGAAGAAGATAATTTACAGAATATTTTTCATAAACACTCAATAAACACTCAAAATTATAACTATTTTTCAAAATACAAAAACCCGCATAAAATATACGGGCTTAAAAAACAGACTAATAAATAATTTTTACAGAATTTCGGAAATCAGGTTTACGGCATCCTTTAAATTTTCTTTTGCCGATTTGCTGAGTCCTTCTTCAAATTCCCATTTATAACCTTTAATTTTCAACACATAAGCATCCGGTTTTTTCCCGTAAACATTCTCCGACAAAGCTAAAATTGCCTGAGGTTCAAGTGCATGTGTTGTATAAGTAATTTCACCGTTCGATAAACATTTTTCAAACAAACAACTTTCATTTTGTTCTCCTGCAAAGGCATCTACAAAAATTACTTTTTGTGCATTAGAAATAATTTCGGCATCTTCAATGTTTAATTGATAACAATAATGCAGTTCACCTTTAAAAATTTCCTTTTTCTGAATTTCGTCAAGGAAAGCCCAACCCAATCCGTCATCTTGTCGAGCCGAGTTTCCTATACCGAAAATAACAGTGTTTTTAAGATTTGAATTTTTCATCAATTAATTCTCCTTCGTTATTTAATATTGATAATTGCAAAGGCATCTTACCCATAGCATGTGTCGCACAACTCAGGCATGGATCATAAGCACGTATTGCAACTTCCACTTGGTTCAGCATACCTTCGGTGATTTCTTCTTTTTTATCAATTACATTTTGAGCAACCCAGCCGACTGCTTTATTCATAGGATCATTATTATGCGTTGTGGATACAATTAAGTTACATTTTTCGATTTTCCCGGCATCATCAACTTTATAATGGTGAATTAAAGTGCCTCTCGGAGCTTCTATTACACCAATTCCTTCATTTCTTCTGACACCTTCACGTACCAACTCATCTCCCGTAATATCCTCATCATGAAGTAATTCTTTCATAAGTTCGGCAACATGCAAGGTTTCGATTAACCGAGCCAAATGCGTGTGCATGGTCATATTATTAGGTTTACCGCCGGTATATGCCATAAATTCTTTACGTTCTTTTTCGGCAAGCGGTGTTGTTATTGAATTACAAACATTTAGTCTGCCGAGAGGTCCTACTCTGTTCCAGCCTTTTTCTCTTCCGAGATGTTTTATGTACGGAAATTTAAGATATGACCAACGTTCGACATCTTCATTAAAATACTTGTGATATTGGAAATCGGGAATATCATTAAGCGTAATTTTTCCTTCACTGTCAACAGCTCTTAACCTACCGTCATAAAGTTCTAAAGCACCGCTTCCGTCTTTTGAGACCAATCCGAGATGTCCCGAAGGGAAAGCTGCAAAAGTATCCAACCAAGCAGCATGTTCTTTGTGATAATTTTTCATAAAATCAATGACTTCCAAACACCATTGTATCATTGTATCAACATTCGGAATGTCTTCTCCGTCAAGAAAATAATCAATTTCACTTCGATGTAAATTTTTATGTACACCGCCGGGAACTGCAGCAATACCATGAATTTTCTTTCCGGCAGTTGCTTTAATTATTTCCTGTCCGAATTTTCGCATTAAAATACCTTTTTTTGCAAGTTCGGGATGTTCTTGTGCAACACCTACAACATTTCTGATTGCAGGATCGGCATCAACGCCAAACAACAAATCGGGTGCTGCAAGATAGAAAAAATGCAAAGCATGCGATTGGAAAACTTGTCCGTAATGCAGAAGTTTCCGAATTTTTGTTGCGACAGGTGATAAATCTTCGGGGTCGATACCGACAATTTGGTCAATTGCCTTTGCAGCTGCCAAGTGATGACTGACCGGACAAATTCCGCATAACCTCTGAACTACCAATGGTGCTTGCCAATAAGGATGTCCTTGAATAAATTTTTCAAAACCTCTGAATTCTACAATATGAAATTTGGAATCTTTTACGTTTCCCTTATCATCTAATTGAATGGTTACTTTTCCGTGTCCTTCGACTCTCGTAACCGGGTCTATTACTATTTTTCTGCTCATTATTTCTTTAGTTAAAAGTAAAAAAGTTTAGAAAGTAAAAAGTTTGTAATTGCTTTAACTTCAAATAACCTTTATCAAATTAATCGTATTTAAATTCTTCGTAAGCAACTTTTTCTCCGACACCGAAAAGTATATTTTTAACAGCTTTCCAAATATGGTCTGCATTAGGCGGACATCCCGGAATATAATAATCGATTTTAATAATATCGCTTACGGCATAAACTTTATCCAATAAGTTCGGTATATCTTCATGATACGGAATTATATTTTCATTATTTTCACTTGATATTGAATTTAAATAGGCTTCTTCCAAGCAGTCTTTTAGAGGCAGAGTATTACGCATTGCCGGTATCCCTCCCCAAATAGAGCATTCGCCGAGTGCAACAATAATTTTGCAATTCTTTCGGAACTCTTTCAGTACTTCAAAATTCTCGGAATTGGCAACTCCGCCTTCAATAATTCCGATATCGCATTGTTTTGTAAACTTTTTTATATCTGTTAAAGGAGATTTGTTAAATTCAATAAGTTCAAGTACATCCAACAAACCTAAATCAATATCGAGCAAAGACATATGACAGCCGAAACATCCTGCAAGTGAGGTTGTTGCAACAACTTTTTTCTTACCGTCTTTAGGAATATCTAATTCTAACTCTTCAGATTGTATCCATTTAATGTTTTTATCAACATCGAATTTACGATCACCGAAAGGTTTAACCGAACATTTTCCTTTTGCTATAATTGCACCTACGGGGCAAAGTTTTGCAGCATCAAGGACCTGTTCGAAGGTAAGTTCTTTTGCTTTTTCATAATCCATTCCCACCAACATTTTATGTCCTCTGTTTTGAAAATAGAAAACATTTTCGCCTTTATTTGTTTTCACTTCGTGAACGCAGCGTTTACATAAAATACATCTGTTATGTTCTAAAAAAATTCTGTCATCTTTAAAATCTCTCGGTCGTTCTTCGAAAAGATGCGGAAAACGTGAAGAAGAAATTCCCATTTCATAACCTTTACGTTGCAGTTCGCAATCACCGCTTTTTGCACAAGCCGGACAAAAGTGATTACCTTCTGCAAACAGCATTTCAACTATCGCTTTTCTGTTATCAAGAACTTCGGGAGTATTAACTTCAACTTCCATTCCGTCAAAAACTTTTCGGGTACAAGCTGTGTCCGGTTTTCCGTTAATGTTCACGGTACAAACTCTGCAAGTTCCGAGCGGCGGATATATTTCTTTAAAATGACAAAGTGTGGGTATATAAAAACCATTATTTTTTGCGGCTTCAATTAAAGATTGTCCTTCAATGGCTTCAAATTTTTTGCCGTCTATTTTTATGTTTACTATTCTTAAATCCATATTAATTATTTTTTACTGTGTCATAATAATCATTTAAAGCAGCCGAAAGATTAAATTCTTTATCTTTTAATCCTACTTTTTTAAATACTTCGGGAAATTTATCGATAGCCTCAACAATAAAATTTGATGATGTTTTACCTAATCCGCAACGACTTGTATCTCTTAAAACTTTTCCCCAACTTTTGATTTCTTCAATTTCTTCGTATGTTGCTTCTCCTTTTCTTATTTTTTCTAATCTTTTTCCTATCAAATAATTACCGGCTCTGCAAGGAGTGCAAAGTCCGCAAGATTCTGCAATAAAGAAATTTGAAAAATTGGTTAAAATATCAAAAACATCTCTTTTCGAGTTAAAAATCATTACGGAACCTCCGCAGATTAAATCTTCACCCGAGATTGTTCTGTTAAAATCTTTTTTTGTAAGAACCGTTCCTGAAGGACCGCTGAATTGAATGTAGTTAGTATCTTTTGCTTCGCAAAGATTAAGCATTTCTTGAATTGTAATACCCCATTCAATTTCGTAGATACCGGGTTTTTTGCAATCGCCTGAAATTGAAAGTAATTTTGTTCCTTTGGTTTTAGAAGTCCCTTTACTGCTGAAAATTTCGCTTCGGAATTCCATAATTCTGGCAGCGACACAGAATGTTTCAACATTATTTACAATCGTCGGATGTTCTAAATATCCTTTCTCAATCGGAAAATAAACTTTTGTTCTGGGTCCGCCTCTTTTGCCTTCAAGAGATTCTATAAGTGAGGTCTCTTCTCCGCAAACATAGGCTCCGGCACCTGACATTAAACTTATATCAAAATCGAAATTTTTTCCGAGAATATTTTGTCCGAGCAGCCCTATTTTATAGAAATGTTTAATTGTACTTTCTATTTTCTTTTTTAAGAAACGATATTCGGCACGCAAATAAATAATTCCTTTTGTTGCACCGATTGCATATCCGCCGGTTATCATTCCTTCCAGCACTAAACCCGGCATTTGATTTAACAAAACTCTGTCTTTAAATGTCCCGGGTTCTCCTTCATCGGCATTACAAATAACATATTTTTGCATACTCGGTGAACGTCGGGCAAATTCCCATTTCATTCCTGTCGGAAAAAATGCACCGCCCCTCCCGGAAAGTCCGCTGTCCTTTACTTCCTCAATAACCTCATCCGGTCGTTTTTTTACTAAATTTAAAATACTGTCTCCTAACTTATATTCACGAAAAAGAACAGGCTCACCTTTATCATTTTTGTATCGGATAAGATCTTCAATTTCATCTTGAATATCATCAATTTTACCGCCTGATTTAAGATGCGAAATAATTTCTTTAACTTTTTTCGGAGTTAAATTTACAACCGGCATAAAATTTATTAATGCGGCAGGTTCTTGGTCGCTTAATCCTACACAAGAAGTTTCAAATAAACTAAAAGTTCCGGTAGGGTCGGTTCCGCCGAAAAAAGCACCTGTTTCTTTTTCGAATGCCTCTTTAATTTTATGAAATCCTTTTATTTCGGAGACCATACTGTTATTCAGGTAAATCGTATATTTTCCGGTAGGTTTTCTTTTAAAAAAGTGATAAAAAGAAATTACACCTTCAATCTCAATCCAAGATATTCCTAATTCTTTAGATAGTTTTCTGATATCGGAAGTGCTTATGTAACCATTTTTATCTTGAAATTCCCACAAATAATTTAATAATTGTGTTCTTTCGTTTCTTATTGTCGTGTATTCCATATAAAATCAGTTTTAATTTTTCTGATGTAAAATTCCGAAAAACCGACAGCAATATCAATGATATTTATCATATTGGAATGAAAGCAATACTGTATTTCGACAAACAACTGTATATCTGGATAATACAGCATATTTTCGAAATATGTTTTATAGTCATTTATAATTTTTCTAAATAAGTTTTAAATATTTTATGTAAAAAAATTTGTATTTTCGGTATGTTTATTTTAGAATTGCAGTATTATCTGACTGAAATTTAATATTGAAAAGAATTCTTTTTAAAATCGGTATCTTTTTAAATTGGCTTTTTGCCGTTCTTCTTTTATTTTCTGATTTTTCTGTTTTTATAAGTCCAGACAGAATTCCTTATCTGGCACTTTTGGGTTTATTATTTCCTTTTTTGATTATAATAAATTGTCTGTTTCTTATTTTCAGAATATTTTATAAAAAACCACATTTTTTTATCTCCCTTTTAGCTTTATTATTAAGTTTCTATCGAATTTCAGATTTCTATTCTTTTAAAAATAAAGAAGTTATAAGTACACCGGTAAATTCCTTAAAAGTTATGTCCTACAACGTAAGAATGTTTGATTTATATAATTGGACAGGAGAAAATGCGGGAAAAAATATTTTAGAAGTTATAAAAAATGAAAATGCTGATATTATTTGTTTGCAAGAATTTTATTCTTCCGATAAACTTAATTATCAGGATGAGATAATTAAATTTCAACAAACAAAAGGTTACGTCATTTCGTCAAAAAATAAAACCGGATATTCCGGAAATGCAATTTTCAGTATGTATCCTATTATTTCAAGCGGTTTTGTTGATTTGGGAAACACAAAACAAAAGTGTATTTATGCCGATATTGTAAAAAAACGAGATACCGTAAGAATTTACAGTATTCACTTAGCTTCAATTCATTTAGATGATAATGATTATGACTTTATTGAAAAAATAAACGAAAACAGTAAAGATGATAATATAGAAGGTGTAAAAGGGATAAGCAATAAATTACTGGAAGCATATAAAATAAGAGCCGGTGAAGTTGAAAAATTAGTACCGAACATTGCATCTTCCCCCTACCCTGTTATTGTTTGCGGAGATTTTAACGATACTCCGGTTTCTTATACTTACCGAAATATTAAAGGCGATTTGAAGGATGCTTTTCTTGAAAGCGGTATCGGAATAGGACATACTTATGCAAAAGGACTTCCTTTATTCAGAATAGATTATATTTTACACGATAAAAAAATGACATCGAAATCATATAAGCGTAATCGTAAGAAATTTTCGGATCATTATCCGATAAGCTGTGAAATTGAATTATAAAAATTATGTTAAACTTTATTTTTTTAGCCGGCGGAATAGTATTAATTATCTACAGTGCCGGATGGTTGGTTAACGGTGCTTCTGCAATAGCTAAGAAATTCGGTATTAATGATTTGGTAATAGGTTTGACTATTGTTGCATTCGGAACTTCGGCACCGGAATTAACTGTTAATATATTTTCGGCAATAAAAGGTTCTACAGATATTGCAATAGGAAATGTTCTCGGAAGCAACATAAGCAATATTTTTCTTATAGTCGGTGTTGCCGCCGTTATTTATCCTATTCATATCCAAAATAATACAAAATGGAAAGAAATTCCTTTCAGTTTATTGGCAATTGTAATTTTGGGTATTTTGGCGAATGATGTACTTATAGATAAAGCAAATGCTAATTTTATTTCTCGCAGTGACGGATTAATTCTTCTGAGTTTTTTGATTATTTTTCTGATTTACACCTTCGGAATGGCAAAAAAAGGAAGTATTCCGGTTGATACGGAAGAACACATAAAGCAACTGCCGATGCCGAAATCGATTTTTTTTATTCTTCTCGGTTTAGTCGGTTTATATTTCGGCGGGAAATATTTGGTGGAAGGTGCCGTAAATATTGCAAAAATACTCGGTATGTCGGAACGTGTTATCGGGCTAACAATTATTGCCGTAGGAACATCCTTACCGGAGTTGGCAACATCAATTGTTGCGGCACGGAAGAAAAAACCGGATATTATAATCGGAAATGTTATCGGCTCAAATATTTTTAATGTCTTTTTTATTCTCGGAACTACCGCAACCATAAGTCCGTTGCCTTTTAATGCACAAATTAATTTTGACCTCATAATTGCAATGTTTGCGAGCGTTTTACTTTTTATTACAACCCTTACTTTAGGTCGCAAAATTATTGTCAGAACAGAAGGGATTATTTTTCTTCTTATTTACATTTCATACATTACTTATTCTATTATTTCTTAGATTTTTGAATAATATGCACATCTCTTTGCGGAAACGGAATTTGAATATTATTTTCCGTAAATAATTGTAAAATACCTTTGTTCAAATCACTTTTTACTTGTTTTATTCTGAACTTATTTCGGCTCCAAAAAAACAATTGAAAATTTAATGACGAATCGCCGAAACTTACCAAACGAACAAATGGTTTTGGTTTATCATTGCAATCTTTATGTTCGGCTGCAGCTTTGAGTATTAATTCACTTACCAAATCGGGATTACTTCCGTATGCAACACTTACATCAAGCAAAAAACGGGATTTTGAACGGTTCTGTTCCCAAAAATTAATTTGATTGCTGAGAAATTTTGAATTCGGTATAATCACTCGAATATCATTCCTGTCTGTTGCTTCGGAAAAACGCATTTTAACATCGGTAATTTTTAAAACACGCTTATCCTCTAATTCTATAACGGTTCCGATGGTTATTTTTTTCTCAAAAAGAATAATTAAACCCGCAAACATATCATATAAATACTGCTGAATTCCGAGACCGAGACCAATTAACAAAGCCGAAGAACCGGCAATCAACATTGTTACATTCACGCCTATAATATTAAGCATTACCGTAAAACCTATAAGCCACACAAAATATTTTATAATTATATAAAATGTCATCCATTCTTCCGGTTGCATTGATCGTTTTTTACCCGAAATTCTAAACCCTTTTTTAATTAACAGTAAAAGGATTTTAGTTACAAGCCACACAATCAGTAATTTCAGAACACTTTCTGTCGTAATATGAATGCTGTGATACTTAATAAGGTCGTATGATAATATTTTTTCGAGCATATTTATGTTATTGAATTAAATCGTATTTTTTCGCTTTTATACTGTCTTTAAAACCGAATGCAAAGGCACGTTTCAAATATTTTTCGCTTAAAGCGGAATTATTTTTTTGTTTTTCTCTTACGGAATTATAAAACCACATATCCGGATTTTCAGGTTCAAGATACTCATAAATTTTTAAATACTTATCGATATTTTTACTCCAAGGGTTTGTAATTTCTTTGTTTACAAAAGAATACATTGCTATACCGAGATATGCTTTACTTCTTGCAAAACTTGCCGCTTTAAATTTATCTTTCAATTTCATCTTTTTGTTTATTCTGAAAATTTCATCGTGCCACCAATTCAAATTTTTACCGGATAAATATTCGATATATGTTTGATTTCTGTCGATTTCTTTTTGTAAAGATACTTCATATTCTTTAATAAAAGTCTTGAACTTACTATCATTCAGAAGATTATTCAATTCTGTTTCCGAATTTTCGTTATTCATTTTGTAAGATGCTTCATACATTTTAAATGCTTTTAAATATTCTTTTCGGTTCAAAAAGGTTTTTGCTTCTTTTTTTAATTCATTTTCTTTAACGGAAGAAAGTTTATTTTTTAAAAATAAAAAAGAAACTGCCGTGTTAATATCATCTTCCGGAGGCCATTCGTGAATACCTTCAAAAACAAGCGTTAAAATATTTTTGTTTTTCACAATCGGCGAATAAGGCGAATAATACTGTTCAATAAAGTTAAAATCTTTTGTTCCGATTATCATTGCCAAAGGAAATTTTAAGTTTCCGACTTTTTGTAAATTAATACCCGCACCGCACATTAAAACACCGCTTACATTGTGCGATATTCCGTATTGAAAAGCCATACGTGCTCCGCCGGAAAAACCTGTAATGAAAAGATGTTGTATGTTCAAATCCAAAATTCCGGCAGCATCGTTTATATCAGATTTTATTTTTTCACTGTAATCCGGCAGATTATTTTCAACATTATTAAGTCCGATAATTGTGCAGTCAAAATTTTTAACAATTTCCTTAAATTCTGACACGGCAAGTTTACCGTCTCCGTGCGGATCAATAATAACAATCAGAGTTTCTTTCGCTTTTTTTGAATTCTTACTTTGTAAAAACTCGAAATTCCCTGTTTCGTATTTTTCGGTTTCTTTTTCTTTTTTGTTGCTTACTTTTGAATTTTCAGCCGTATTGCCGCAACTTGTAATTAAAGACAATATAAATAATATTAACAGATTTTTTTTCATTTTACTTTCAACTTTATAAACTTTTATTTTTTCATCTTTTTTCTTCTTCTGAAAAACCAAAAAAGAGCAATCAAAAATACAAAAATCGGTACAAAAACTTTCACTTTTGTTTTTCGTGATGATTGAATAGAATGAACCAATAGATGCCCGTGCACATCTTTCGGAATCGTAGGATCGTTACCTTCATAAAAACCGTTATCACTATACGGAATATGACAAGAAGAACATCCTGTTCCCCTGTAATCCCCTCTTCTTTGTTTTCCGCGAACACCGACATGGAATCGCAAACATTCAGAACGTAAATAGGTTAAAACACCCTGCTCGGGATGCTCCTTTATTGTATTAATATCGGCTTCCGGAAGTTGAATCAAGCTGTCAGGAAAATTTCCGGGATATTTTTCAGCTAAGTTTGTGCATATAATCTTTATAAGTATCCGTCCCGAAAACAGGTACATTTTCGTTGAATTTGAAGAAAATGCAAAAATTATACTTGCGACAAAAACTAATAAAACAGAATATAAAAAGAGTTTTCCCATAGGAATCAAATTATTTTAATAACATTTATAAAAGTTTATGAACCGTAAATGTTTATTAATTCCTAAAATTATACATTATAAAACAAATATTTATATTTTTGTCAGTTAATATTTGTAATTTATACTCTTTCTAAAAAAACCATTATGTCTTTTCTGTCAGAAAAAATAAGTTCAGAAGCATTTACTTTTGATGATGTTTTGCTTATACCGGCATATTCAGAAGTTTTGCCGCGAGAAACTGACATACAAAGCAAATTCAGCAGAAATATTTATTTAAAAACACCGATTGTTTCGGCTGCAATGGATACCGTAACAGAAGCATGGCTCGCTATTGCAATTGCACGTGAAGGCGGAATCGGTGTCATTCATAAAAATATGAGTATTGAAAGACAGGCTCAACAAGTTAAACAGGTCAAACGTGCCGAAAACGGAATGATAATAGACCCGATTACTATTTCTCCCGAGGAAAACGTTGAAGATGCATTGGCATTAATGACAAAATATAAAATCGGAGGTATTCCTGTTGTTGAAAGCAATCAAAAATTAATCGGAATAGTTACAAACAGAGATTTACGTTTTGAAAAACGATTAAAACGGAAAATTAAAGATGTAATGACATCTGATAATTTAATTACAACATCTCAATCTACCGATTTAGAAAAAGCATCTGAAATTCTGCAAAAATACAAAATTGAAAAATTACCTGTTGTTGATAATAATTACAAACTTGAGGGATTAATTACATATAAAGATATTACAAAAGCAAAAGACCGACCGAATTCTTGTAAAGATGATAAAGGCAGATTAAGGGTGGCAGCCGGCGTAGGTGTAACAGCAGATGTTTTTGACCGTATTGATGCATTAGTCCGTTCAGGAACAGATGCCATTGTCATTGATACTGCACACGGGCACTCAAAGGGTGTTATTGACACTCTTAAAGAAGCAAAAAGAAGATATAAATCAATTGATTTTATTGTAGGAAATATAGCAACAGCGGAAGCAGCAAAAGATTTAGCAAAAGCCGGAGCTGATGCTGTAAAAGTAGGAATAGGACCGGGTTCTATTTGTACGACACGAATTATTGCCGGAGTAGGTGTACCGCAATTATCAGCAATTTACGATGTTACAAATGCTCTGAAATCAACGGATGTTCCGGTTATTGCCGACGGAGGCATTCGCTATTCCGGAGATATAGTAAAAGCCATAGCAGGAGGTGCTTCATCGGTTATGATTGGTTCCTTAATTGCCGGAGTTGATGAATCACCCGGTGACACAATAATTTACCAAGGACGTAAGTTTAAGACCTATCGCGGAATGGGATCATTAGAAGCTATGCAGGACGGATCAAAAGACAGATATTTTCAAGATACTGAAGATGATGCAAAAAAATTAGTTCCGGAAGGAATTGCGGGAAGAGTGCCGTATAAAGGAACCTTGCACGAAGTTATGGTTCAGTTAACAGGCGGATTAAGAGCCGGAATGGGATATTGCGGAGCTAAAGATATTAAGGCTTTGCATAAAGCAAAATTCGTTAAAATAACATCTGCCGGTGTTACTGAAAATCATCCCCACGATATAACTATAACAAGAGAAGCTCCGAATTACAGCAGGAGATAACAATATTAATAATTAAAATCTATTTAAAAATGAGAATTTTAAGTTTAACATCAGTTTTTGTTTTTTTATCATTAGCTCTTTTTTCACAAAAAAATGAGACATTATTAACAATAGGAGATAAAAAAATATCCGGAGATGAGTTTTTGTATATTTATAAAAAAAATAATTCTGATAACATCAATAAAGAATCCGTTGAGGACTATTTAAACTTATTTACGAATTTTAAATTAAAAGTAACAGAAGCCGAAAAATTAAAAATGGACACATCTGAAGCTTTTAAAAAAGAACTTTCCGGATATACATCACAACTTGCCAAACCCTATCTTACAGAAAATATAAAATGGAAAGAACTGACGAATGAAGCATTAGAAAGAAATAAAAAAGAAATTAAATTAGATATTATTTTTACCAAACTTCCGCGAGATGCTACACCGGAAGATACCCTTAAAGCTTATAACAAATCATTAAAAATTCGCGAACGTTTAATGAACGGTGAGAATTTTGACTCAGTTGCTGTTGCGACTTCCGATGACCGAGCCGTAAAAAAGAATAAAGGACATCTGTCGTATTTGAAACCGTTAAGAATTCCGTACAGTATCCAAAACTTTGCTTTTAATGCAAAAAAAGGAGAATTATCTATGCCTGTCAGAACTGATTTCGGATATTATTTAATCAGACTTGCAGATATAAGACCGGCAAAAGGTTTTGTTAAAGTTGCCCACATTATGATAGCAGAAAATGACCGACTTCCCGATTCCGTAAAAGCAGAAAAAAAGAATAAAATTGACAGTATTTATTCTCGCCTGCAAGCCGGTGACAAATTTGAAGATTTAGCAAAATTGTCAGACGATAAAGCATCTGCAAAAAAGGGCGGTGAATTACCTGAATTTTCTACGGGAAGAATGGTTCCGGAATTTGAAAAAGCAGCATTTGCTTTACAAAAACCCGGAGATTACAGTAAACCGATAAAAACACGTTTCGGTTGGCATATTATTAAACTCATTTCAACACGACCGCCTGATAATATTGAAAAACAACGAGATAAAATCAGTAAAATAGTTAAAAATGATGAAGAAAGAAAAGAAATTGTAAGAAATTTCGCAATTAAAAAATTAAAAAAAGATTACAATTTTAAACAAGTAAAATCTCCTGATATCATTCTTGGGCTTTTAGATTCAACTATTTACGAAGGAAAATGGAAAATGCCTGTTACAAAAAAACCTGATTATACTTTATTTACTGTTAATAATAAAAATTATTCAGACAGAAATTTTGCACATTTTATTGAAAAAAATCAAAAACGAATTAAAAAATCAGATTTTAAAACACTTATTAACAAATATTATAATGACTTTGTTTACGAAATATTATCCCAAACAGAAATAAGTAATTTGGAAAAAACAAAACCGGAATTTGCTTTTCTTTTAAAAGAATACCATGACGGAATGTTATTATTTGATTTAATGAAAGAAAAAATTTGGGACAAAGCATCGGAAGATACCATCGGACTCAAAAAATATTATGAGAATAATTACAATAAATTATACAGCAAACAAATAAAATACGATATTTCTGTCTTTAAATATAAAACAGCTAAAGATGCAAAAAAAGCATTAAAACTTCTGGCAAAATCCCGAAATAAATATAATGACAGTCTGTTGGTAAAGAAAATCAGCAAAGGAGATACATTAAGATTTACGAAAGTTGATGCCGGAGAATATTCAAAAGGAGAAAATATTTATGCCGATAAGATATTCAGCAAAAAAAATACAGACACTCAAAAAATATTTAATTTTCCAGAAGATAAATTAATAATTATCATTAACGGCAAAAAAATCCTTAAAGGCAAACCTTTTGACGAAATACGAGGAGTAGTAATTTCAGATTATCAAAATTTTTTAGAGCAAGAATGGTTAAAAGAATTAAGAAAAAAATATCCTGTTATAGTTAACCAATCAGTTCTTGTCAAAATAAAATCATCACTAAAATAACTGTTAATATTGTAACTATTATGCAAAAATTCCGTTATATATTTTTACTGTTAATCTTTTTTTCTGTATTTTCTTGTAAAAAAGAAACAACAAAAACGGAATTGGCATCAGTTTTCGGCAAAAAATTGTATCTTGAAGATATTCAAGACATAATACCTAAAGGAAGTACTAAAGAAGACAGTTTAATGATTCTCCGGAGCAAAGTTGATTTATGGACAAGAAAACAAACATTGTTAAATCGTGCTGAAATTAATTTATCCGCAGAACAAAAAGATATTAATTATATAGTGGAAGAATACAGAGAATCGTTGCTGATTGAAAAATATAAACAAGAGTATATTAAACAATATTTGGATACCGGTATTACACTTGTTCAAATCGAATCATATTACAATGAATATCCTGAAAGTTTTATTTTAAATAATGATATCGTCAAAGCATATTATTTTAAATTTAACAGCAATGAAAATGTAAATTTATTCAGACAATATTTTTTATCTGATAATAAAGATGCAATTACAAAAATGCTTGATTTTGCTAATAATAAAGCTGCCGATTATATTGACTTTTCACAAAATTGGATTGACTTATCAATTATTTCAAACATTCTGCCGATTTCTTTGAATAATGCAGAATCAGTTGTAAACCAAAGTAAAAGAATTCAAACCAGAGATAAAAATTATATTTATTTTGTTTACTTTACCGATTATAAACTGAAAGGACAAAAAATGCCTTTTGACTTTGCAGAAGAACAAATTAAAACAATTTTATTAAACAAACGCAAAACAAATTTAATTAATCAATTAGAAGTTAAAATTTATAAAAATGCCGTAAAAAACGGCAGAATTAAAGTTTATATTAAATGAAAATGATACTGAAAAAAATAATACTGCTGTCACTTACGGTTTTATTAACCGGATTAACAGGATACGCACAAGACAAAATGATTGACGAAATTGTAGGAGTTGTCGGACAAAAAATAATTCTTAAATCCGATGTTGAATCAATGGCTTTACAATACAAATCAAGAGGAGAAAATAACGGAGAAAATTTAAAATGCTTTGCTTTTGAAGAACTTCTGTACCAAGCTCTTTTAGTAAACCAAGCAGGAATAGACAGCATAGAAGTATCTGACACACAGGTCAATGGAGAACTTACAAGACGAATGAACAAGTTTGAAGAACAAATGGGCGGAAGAGAGGCAATGGAAAAATATTTCAATAAACCTTATTCCGACATAGAAAATCATTTCCGAAGCATCATTAAAGATCAGTTAACAGCACAACAAATGGAAGGGACAATTACCGGAAAAATTTCCGTAACACCCCAGGAAGTAAAAAAATATTTTAAAACTATTCCTAAAGACAGTTTGCCTTTAATTGACATAAAAATTGAACTTGCTCAAATTGTCATACATCCGAAAATCAAAGACAGCCAAATTAAACAAATAAAAAAATCACTTCAGGAATATAAAGACCGTGTTCAAAAAGGTGAAGATTTCGGTTTCTTAGCCGGTATGTATTCTGATGATATTGCTTCAGCTCAAAAAGACGGAGATCTCGGATGGGTAAGAAGAGGCGATTTAGTGCCCGAATTTGCTGCCGCTGCATTTGAGATGACAAAACCAAATGAAGTTTCAGATATTGTAAAAACAGAATACGGTTATCATATCATTCAATTCCTCGGAAGAAAAGGTGAACGAATTCACATAAAGCATATTTTAAAAATCCCGAAACCTCTGATATCTGAAAAAATAAAAGCAAAAGCTAAATTAGACAGCATTGCAGCAAACATCAGAAGCGGCAAAATAAGCTTTGAAAAAGCTGCAATATTATATTCTGACGATAAAGAATCAAGCAAGAGCGGAGGAATTGTTGTGAATCCTTATACAGGAACATCCGAATTCTCAAGCAGTCAGTTAGACCCGGCTACCAACTATATTCTGAAACAAATGAAAGTTGGTGAAATTTCCGAACCTTACGAAAGCACAAGTATGAAAGGAAAACCGGAAATTAAAATTATCAAACTTTTAAATAAAACCAAACCGCATATTGCCGACATAAATACTGACTATCAAGAAATAAGTGATTTGGCAAAAGCACACAAAAAAACAAAATTAATCAGTGATTGGATAAGCAAAACCCAAAAAACAACCTACATTAAAATTGATGATTCATTTTATAATTGTGATTTTAAATATAAAGGTTGGTTATCGAAATAATTCGGTTCGTTAAATTTAATTTTATGAATACCTACAAAGATGATGTTGAAGCGGCAGATGCTTTAAAAAATATATATGAAAATTTTTCTTCCGAAATTAAAAAAGTAATTTTCGGACAGGATAATATTATAAAAGAAGTTTTATTATCAATTTTCAGTGACGGACACTGCCTGTTAGTCGGAGTACCCGGACTTGCTAAAACTTTATTAGTTAATACTTTAGCCCAAGTTTTAGGTTTAAAATATAAACGCATACAATTTACGCCCGATTTAATGCCTTCCGATATAATCGGGACAGAAATTTTAGATGAAACACGAAAATTTAAATTTATTAAAGGTCCTTTATTCGCTAATGTTATTTTGGCTGACGAAATTAACAGAACTCCGCCTAAAACACAAGCGGCTTTATTGGAAGCTATGCAGGAAAAAGCTGTTACAACAGGCGGAACAAAATACGAACTTGAAAAACCATTCTTTGTTTTAGCAACACAAAATCCCATTGAACAAGAAGGAACCTACCCTCTTCCGGAAGCTCAACTTGACAGGTTTATGTTCAATATTTGGTTAGATTATCCGAAATTTGAAGATGAAATTACAATTGTAGAAAAAACTACTTCAAACATTTCGGTTAATTTAAATGCAATATTATCAGCAGAAGAAATTATTTACTTTCAAAATTTAATACGTCGTATTCCGATTAATGAAAATGTTTTAAAGTATGCAGTAAATTTATCTGCAATAACAAGACCCGGAACACAAAAAGCACACGACTGGGCAAATAATTATTTAGAATGGGGTGCCGGTCCCAGAGCATCACAATATTTAGTAATAGGTGCAAAAGCCCATTCCGCAATTGAAGGAAAATATTCTCCCGATATTGAAGATGTAAAAGCAGTTGCACACTCCGTTTTAAGACATCGTATTGTGAAAAATTATAAAGCCGACGCCGAAGGAATTACCACAGATGCAATTATTGATAAACTCTTATAAAAGAATTCATCCGTTTTAAAAATTTTAATGAAATATTTCTCAGGTATATTATTTCTTTTTTTTTCACTTATCGGTTTTTCTCAAACAAAAATAGATTTTGACTCAAAATATCTTTTTACTACCGAAAAATTAGGACCCGAAATTAAAATTCTTACCGACAGTGTCGTTTTTAAACATGGAAACTCAACTATGTTCTGCGACAGTGCTTTATTTGATTATAAAACAAACTATTTCGATGCATTCGGAAATGTTAGAATTATTAAACCGGGTAAAAATCTCAAAGATACCGTTTTTTTGTACGGCGACACACTACATTATTCCGGAAGAGACAAATATGCAAAAATCAGAAATCATGTAATTTTAAAAAAAGACAGTCTGTTATTAAAAACTGACAGCTTAGATTACGATTTAGGAAATAACATCGGATACTATTTTGATAACGGAGTTACCGTAAACGGTGAAGATACTTTAAAAAGTGTTTTCGGATATTATTATGCAGACGATAATGAATTTTTCTTTAAAAAAAATGTAAAAGTTATAAATCCCCGATTTAAAATAATTTCCGACACATTAATGCATAATACAGAAACAAAAATAACCTATTTTATCGGTCCTACGGATATAATAAGTGATTCAAATTTTATTTATTGCGAAAATGGTTGGTACAACCATAATAATAATATTTCTCAGTTTAATAAGAATGCCTATTTAAAAAATAAAGAACAAAAATTACAAGGCGACAGTTTGTATTACAACAGAAATGCCGGAATAGGCAAAGCTTTTAAAAATGTAACTTTCACAGACAGTATTCAAAATGTTATGTTAAAAGGGAATTACGGTTTCTATAATGAAAAAACAGGATATGCACTAATGACGGACAGTGCACAATTTATACAAGCAGCAGATAATAGCGATTCATTATTTATGCACGCCGATACTCTGCAATCCTACAAAGATTCCGTTATTGTAAATGATACGGCTCAAGTTTACAGAATAATTATAGCTTTTCATCATGTTAAAACATATAAAACCGATTTTCAGTCAAAATGTGATTCACTGGTTTACAATTTAAGAGATTCCGTAATAGAAATGCACCATAACCCTGTAATGTGGTCCGACTCCAATCAATTGTCTGCCGATTATATTGAAATTCAAACTTACAACAATCATGTTGATGAAATTGATATGATTAACAATGCCTTTATTATTTCACAATCTGACTCTGTTCGATTTAATCAAATTTTCGGAGATAAAATGTTTGCTTATATTGATGACAAAAAAGTTTCGGAAGTAGAAGTTAACGGTAACGGAAAATCGGTTTATTTTATCAGAGATGATAACGATAAACTCATAGGCGTAAATTTTATTGAATGTGACAGTATGGATATTTACCTGAAAAATAATAAATTGGATAAAATATGGTTTTATGCAAAACCGAAAGGTAAAATTAATCCGCCGTTAACATTAAGTCAGTCAGAAACATTATTAGACGGTTTTAAATGGGAAGAATATCAAAGACCGTATAAAAAAGAAGATATATTTATTTGGAAAAAGAATGTTGTAAAAAATAATCCTGTTTCCGATTCACAAACTGAAACTTCTGAAAATAATAAACCGGAAAATATCGGTGGTGAAAAATAAGAGCGGTATAAAAACCGCTCTTTATTATTTTTCCTTTAGTACTCATCTTCATTAAAAAAGAAATCATCTTTGCTCGGATAGTCAGGCCAAATGTCTTCAATACTGTCGTATGACTCTCCTTCGTCTTCAATTTCCTGCAGGTTCTCAATGACCTCCAAAGGTGCTCCTGAGCGAATGGCATAATCAATAAGGTCTTCTTTAGTTGCCGGCCACGGTGCATCTTCTAATTTCGATGCTAATTCTAATGTCCAATACATATTATTAATATTAATTTAGGTTAATGTATCTGCTTTTTTGGGATTGCAAATATATAAAAAAAAACAACCTGAAAAATTTTTTTTATAAAACTTATAATCGGTTGATTATCAAGATCTCCAAACACTTTCATTCAAATTTTTCTCAAAAATATTCTTTCTTGAAAGCACAAAAAAGTAATCCGACAGTCGATTTAAGAATTTAACAGACAAAACATCAACAGTTTCCTTCTCACTTAATTCAACAACCAAACGTTCTGCTCTTCTGCAAACACTCCTGCACACATGACATTGTGCCGAAACAATATCTCCGCCGGGCAAAATAAACTCTTTTACAGGCGGAATATCTTTATTCATTTTATCAATCTCTTTCTCAATCAATAAAATATCTTCTTCTGTAATTTCCGGAATATTAAAAGAAACATCATTTCTTACAGCCAAAACAGAACCCAAATTAAATAATTTGTTTTGAATTATCACCAAAAATGTTTTATGTTCCTTCTCCAAATCAAGTGCAATTAAAAATCCTATAAACGAATTCAATTCATCAACCGTTCCGTATGCATTGATGCGAATATCAAATTTTTCAACTCTTTCGCCGCTCAAAAGTGAAGTTTTTCCGGCATCGCCGGTTTTTGTATAAATTTTCATTGTAACTGTTTTTTGCAATATAATCAATTAGCTAAATTTAAACATATAAAAACCCGGATTTATTATATCTTTTCTCTAAATATTATACTTTTGTACAAAAATAAAACAAAAATGAATAAAAAAATTGCCCTTATTATTATTGCCCTTATCGGAATAAGTATTGCTGCATATTTTACATATAAAAAATATGCTGAAACAAATACTGCTGAACAAAATAAAGAAATTGTAAAAATAAAACCCGAAGAGCATAAATTATACGGTATTAAAACCGATAACTATAAAATAGAAACAGGACACATCCAACCCGATGAATTTTTAAGTACCATTTTTCAAAAGTATCATATAAGCTCGAAACTTCACACAATATTAGAAAAAGCAAAAGATATTTTTGATGTCAGAAAAATAAAAAGCGGGCAAAAATACGCTGTTTTTTTTCCGGATAAAGACACTTCTAAAACACCGGATTATTTTATTTATGAAAAAAATAAAACCAATTATCTTGTTTTCAATCTAAAAGACAGTATGAATGTCTGTGAAAGAACAAAAAATGTGGATGTAAAAATTAAAGAGGCTGCCGGTGTTATTACTTCAAATTTATGGTATGCAATGGAAGATGCCGGTGTAAATCCGATTTTAGCGAATGATTTATCAGAAATTTTTGCTTGGACTGTCGATTTCTTCGGATTACAGAAAAATGATAAGTTTAAAATGATTTATGAAGAAAAATTTGTAAACGATACATCAATAGGTTACGGAAAAATTTTAGCAGCTTATTTTGAACATTACGGAGACACTATTTATGCCATTCCTTTTAAACAAGACAGTGTTGTAAATTTTTACGATCTTAGCGGCAACAGTTTAAGGAAAGCTTTCCTTAAAGCACCTTTAAAATTTTCGAGAATAAGCAGCGGTTTTTCTTACGCCCGGAAACACCCTATTTTAAAAATTGTTCGTCCGCATTTGGGTGTTGATTATGCAGCTCCTTCCGGCACACCGGTTCATGCACTCGGCGACGGTGTTGTGCTTAAAGCATATTACACACACGGCGGCGGTAATTATATAAAAATTAAGCATAACAGCGTGTATTCAACAGGATATATGCACCTCAGAGGTTTTGCCAAAGGCATTCATTCCGGTGTTAGGGTTCATCAAGGGCAAGTTATCGGATATGTGGGAATGACGGGTTTAGCGACAGGACCTCATCTCGATTTCAGAGTTTGGAAAAACGGTAAAAATATAAACCCGCTCCATGTAGATGCACCGCCTGTTGAACCGATTAAACCGGAATTTAAAGAGAGTTTTAATAAAACAAAAAAAGTTTATAAAGATTGGTTAGATAAAATTAATTTTACAATAGTTGAGCCGGATACAACAATTACAGATACAATTTTAATCGGAAATAATCCGCCGCATAATGACGAGTAATTATTAAAAATCTGGTACTGCCGCTTACCCCAATATAACGAAAATGATTGTAAAATCGGAGTATTTTCAAAAGAAAAATGTACGAACTAGGGACTTTCAGGAAATGCAGCTTTTGAAATATTCGGTTATTTTGCAAATTGCAATTTTCGACCTCAAAGAAATTTCGTAGTTTTCAAATGCAGAATAACGTAAAAATAAAAGCTGTTTGAACGACCGGAACTTGTGTAG
>JAADGE010000083.1 GCA_013152535.1 Chlorobiota bacterium | reverse complement strand
TCTGTTGCCGGTTTTATCGGCAACCAAATTTTAGATTTACTTGCAGCCGTAGAAAATCTGGGATCGACCGTAATAATTGTTGCTCCGTTTTCAATTGCTTGCGACATTTCCTGAACTTGTCCGTTGTGCATATTCTCACCAATATGCGAACCGATAAGAACCATACATTTTGTATTTCTTATATCCAAAGGTTCCGGTGAGCCGACACTTTCGCCGAATGTTGCATCGAAACCGACTTCGCGAGGACCGCGACATTGTGCATAAGACGGAGCTGCAATATTTGTTGACCCGAATGCTTTTAACATATGTGCAAAATGAGATGTTCCGGAACCGTGTGAAAATAAAGCTACACATTCCGGTCCGTATTTTTCTTTTATTCTTTGCATGTTATCAGCAATTAAATCTAGAGCTTCATCCCATGATGCTTCCTCAAAATAATCTGTTTCGCCTCTCTTTCCTTTACGCCTTATTAAAGGTTTTTTCAAACGGTCATTATCATAATACATTCCGAGACCGCCGGTACCTCTGGGACACAAACGACCGTTACTTTGTTGATCGTCTTTATTCCCGATAAGTTTAATAATCTTACCTTTTTTATCGGTATAGGTCCAAGCTGCACATTTCCAAAAGCAAACTTCGCAATAAGTTGCTGTTCTCTTTAATTTTGCATCATCAGGAATTTCACTGTCATCTTTTAAAAAACCGGGTATCCAATTTAATAAGGGTGTTGTGGCAATTGCAAGTCCTCCGGCTCCCATCGAAGTAATCTTAATAAAATCACGTCTTGTTGTTTTCATTTTAATCACTTTTAAATATGATATATATCACATTAAATTTTAATCAAAATTAAATATATTTATAATAAAACACAGAGTTTTGGGATGGATAATCTCAAACAATAAAATGTTGTTAAAAATACGACCTCTATATTTCTTTTATATCCAGATAGTTAGAGTGTTATTTAGAATTATTATAAAATGATTAATGTGTTGCAAAACAGCTATGCCAAGAATATTTAAGAAGATATATATCTACTTTTGTTTAGAATTTCACTAATTTTAAATAACGAACAGATGAAATATATGAAATCAAAATATGATTTTTATAAGTTATTAGCAACATTTATATTTATTATGTTGCCATGGTTATTTGCATTGATATATAATGTTTATTATAAAAAGGATCCTTATCAGGCAAAAATTATGGTTCAAAATTACAATACAGATACTTTGACAGGAGCAGATCACAGTAAATTTAAGGAACTGCAAAAGGATTTTAAAAGTCCTCAAGAAGTTACAGAAACGTGTCTTTCTTGTCATAATAACAGAGGAAAAGAGTTTATGCATACAGAACATTTCCAATGGTTAAAAAAAGATTCAATTCCCGGAAGAGGTAATTTTGAAATGGGGAAAAGAAATATTTTAAATAATTTTTGTATCGGAATAAATTCAAATGAACAATTATGTTCAATGTGTCATGCCGGCTATGGTTACGGAAATAAAAATTTTGATTTTACAAATCAGGATAATGAAGACTGTTTAATTTGCCATGATAATACGGGAACATATAAAAAGTCAAATCCTTGTGCAGGACCTAATTTACCCGGTGCAGGAAATCCGTCTCCCGGAGTTAATTTATCAGCAGTTGCTCAACATGTCGGATTTCCGAAACGTAATAATTGTTTATCATGTCATGGTGTTGGCGGCGGCGGAAATAATGTAAAACATGGTGATTTGGAAATGGCTTTAAATAAATGTACTCGTGATATTGATGTTCATATGGCATCGAAAGACGCAAAAGATAACAATATGAGTTGTCAAAAGTGTCACCGAACAACAAATCATAACATAAAAGGAGAATTGGCAATGGTTTCATCATCTCCTAAAAACGGTATTTCTTGTGTTGATTGCCATACGGATCATCCTCATACGGACAAATTATTGAATAATCACTTCAGGCAAGTTGCCTGTCAAACTTGTCATATTCCGACTTATGCTAAAGTAAATCCGACAAAAATATATTGGGATTGGTCGTCAGCCGGAAAATTAAAAAACGGAAAAACTTTGCAGTATGAAAAAGAAATAACTGCTGATGATACAATATGCAAAAGCGGCGATTATATTTTAGCCGAAGATTTACCTAATTTAAAATCACGAGATAATTTTGAAAATGTTAAGTTAGAATACAACGGTAAACACGGGACTGCCGTATTTGCAAATAATTTGAAACCGGAGTATATTTGGTCTAACGGATATTTTGACCATCAATTTATTTCTGATAAAATTACAGATACTATTCATCCTTTAATATTAAATAAACCGTTCGGCTCATATAAAGACAATAGGTATCCTTCGGATAAGAAACATCCTTCAAAAATAATTCCTGTTAAAATAATGAGAGGAAAACAAATTTATGACAAAGGAAATATGAATTTAATTCAACCTAAATTGGCAGGAAAAATTAAAGGAAGCGGTGCTTATTGGGTAGATTTTGATTGGCAAGCATCTGCAAGTGAAGGTATGAAATATTTAAATTTGCCCTACAGCGGTAAATATTCTTTTATAGAAACAGAGAGTATTTGGCCGATAAATCATATGGTTTCACCGAAAGAAAAAAGTTTAACTTGTGAAGAATGCCACTCCCATAACAGCAGATTAGCAGCACTTACCGGCTTTTATCTGCCCGGCAGAGACCGATCAGTTATCGTTGATAAAGGAGGTGTAATCCTAATTATTCTTGCACTTATTGCTGTACTTATACATGCAATAATACGTATTATAAACAGAAAGAAAACAACACATTAATAATTTATTTATTCTAAATATTAATATCGTGAAAAAACAAACATATATATACCGAAGTTTTGAAAGGTTTTGGCATTGGTCTCAAGCATTATTAATTTTTTTCTTAATGCTGACCGGCTTCGAAATCCACAGTTCATATAAATTAATGGGTTTTCAAAATGCCGTTAAATGGCATAATATGGCTGCATGGGCATTTTTAGTTCTGATAATATTTGCAATTTTCTGGCATTTTGTAACAGGAGAATGGAAGCAATATATTCCGACATCAAAATTTGTAAAGGAACAATTCAGATACTATATTTCGGGTATTTTTAAAGGTGCTCCGCATCCGACAAAAAAAACCAGATATAATAAATTAAATCCTCTTCAACGATTAATTTATTTGGGTTTAAAATTATTGGTTATTCCCGTACAAGTGCTCTCAGGTTTTATATATATGTATTATATTTATCCTAATAATCCGATACATTCAAGTATGGGAACAATCGCCGTTATTCATACAATCGGTGCCTTTACTTTAATTCTTTTTGTTATAGCACATGTTTATCTGACAACAACCGGAGAAACTGTTTTTACAAGCATAAAGGCTATGTTGACAGGTTGGGAAGTTGTAGATGTAGATGAAAAAGAAGAACATATTAAACATATGAAAGATGCTGTTGAAAAAAGTGTTGCCGGTTATTACAGATTGGACAAAAACGGTATTTTTACGGATGTTAATGCTGCTTGGCTTAAAATGTTCGGTTATAAAAATAAAGACGAGGTCATCGGTAAACATTATTCTATTGTTCGTGAAGAAAAATATATGAATAGGCTTGACGAGCTTGTTGCAAATGTTCTGAAAGGTAATAAAATTATAGGAATCCCTGCAATTCGAAAAAACAAAGACGGAAGTTCGGGTAAGCATATTTTATCAGCAAATCCGATTACTGAAGGCGGAGAAATTACCGGATTAGAAGGTTTTGTTTTGGATATTAATGAATCGGATGATTATTCTCAACACATGTATGATGCTGTAAGAAACAGCAGGGCAGGGTATTACAGGTTAAATTCTGACGGATATTTTGAGGATGTTAATAAAGCATGGTTAGAATTATACAAATACGAAGATAAGAAAGACGTTATAGGAAAACATTATTCATTTAGTCGATGTGAAGAAGATTTGAAAAATTTGGATGATATTTTTAAACGAGTTACCGTAAACGGAGAAACAATTTCAAGCATTATTGCAACAAGAAAATGCAAAGACGGAACTAAAGGAAAACATCTTTTATCTGCAAATCCGGTTTATAAACAAGATAAAATAATCGGGATGGAGGGATTTATTTTAAATTTACCTGAAGAAAAGTAATACTGTTACCAAAAAAAGCACATTCAAATTAATGTGCTTTTTTTGTAATACAATTATACATATTTTAAATATATTTTATTCAGTTCTTCTTTCATTTTTATTAAATCATTTTCAGTTGCTGTTTGAGAATAAATCCTGACGAATTCTTCAATATTATCATACTGAAAAAGAGATAGTTGGGCAGCATCGAAATGAGGAAAGTTATGAGAATTTCTGCAAGTATTTACACATTTGCGAAATTCTTCCCATTCAATTTTATCCGGTACGGAAAGGTAATAATGAAATTTTTCATGCGATTTAAAAACACCTTCTTTAATTTCATTTAAATCAACAAATTTTCTGATTTGAACAAGGCTGACATAAGGATTAATATTCTGTTTTTTTAAAATCTTTATATCTGTTTTAATTAATTTTTCAATTATTAAATCACCTTCAGAAATATGACTTGCATGAAATGCAACAACCGGAATAACCTTATTAAATAATGTTATATGTGCATAATTCATTTTTAATTCTGCATCATCTTTTTTAAGTTCCTGCCTCAATCGAATAACCTTTGTTTCCATACATTCATTAAACGATTTAACCGCAATATAAAGAACATCGGGAGTTTTTTGCACTTCCGGATGTTCGGAATAATATGCACCGTACGGACTTTCACTTCGCAAAACCAATCCCTTTTTACATTTATCGCAAACAGTTAAAAATTCTTCTTTTTGAAGACAAGCAAGACCTTTCATATTAAACGAATTTAAAATTTCTCTAAAGTACGAATTATTCATGAATTTTCAAAATATTACTAATGCCTGCCGATAACAATTTTTATTATTTCCAAATTAATATGAAAAAATTAAACAGTTGCTTACTGAAATAAACTCTCAGAAATTTAATGAATTTTGTGGGTTCGGTTGCATAAGAATACGATATTGTTTTTTGGTTATTTTTTGATATGCCACATATATCTTTTTTGTTGTACAATATAAAAAACAAAAAATGTTTCCATTTGTGAAACTTTATTTGTATCTTTGCCAAAGAGATGAAAGTCCATTTAATAAAGAAGCAAACAATTGAGGATTATATTATCAAAAATGCAAGAAGTAAATCATCTTTTGAAATATGGTTTTCAATATTAAAAAGAGTAGATTGGAAAGAACCTAATGAGATAATTTTAACATTTAACAGTACTGACATCTTGGGAGAAAGTTCAAATCGTGTTGTATTTAATATTGGCGGGAATAATTATAGAATGATTTGTCAGTACCATTTTGGTATTAATAAGGTTCACCTATTTATAAAATGGATTGGAACCCATGCAGAATATACAAAATTATGTAAAGAAAATAAGCAATACGCTGTAAATACTTTTTAATAAAAAAACATAAAATGGAAACTTTAAAATACGGAATAATAAAGACAAAAAAACAGTATATTGAATATTGTGATATTTTAGAAAGACTTGTTGATAATGGGGGTGAAAACTCACAAGATGAAATTGAATTATTAGGATTGTTAATTGAAAAATGGGATAGCGACCACACTTCATTATCTGATTTATCTCCAATTGAATTAATTAAATCATTAATGAGGGAAAATAATTTAAAATCAAAAGATTTAGCTGTGATTTTAGGTTTATCAAAAGGGACTGTTTCAAAGATTTTAAATTATCGTAAAGGTTTATCAAAAGAAACGATTAGGATTTTAGCAAATCATTTTAAAATTTCACAAGAAGCTTTTAACAGACCATATAAACTTATTAATGGAATTAATCGCAACTTTAAAAATGCAAATTTAATGAATACAACAAAAAATATTGATAACGCAGTTTCGATTTAAAAACAAACATTACATAAAACCGTATAAAAAAATAAGGGTAAAATATTGATTTGAAAACAGGTGCAATTAATTAACACCGTAAAATCTTTGCAATTTTGCTTTTTATAATAATTTAAGAGGTCAAAAATCCAAAATTTTACTGCTTTTCTTATACCAACGTTATTTATTAATTGAAAAATTCTATCCGATGATCTGCAGAATCTGCAACACCATCGGTATTCTCAATATTTCTGTTCCGTTTCGGATATATTTTTGCAGCAGAAAAAAGTCGTATTTTGTCGATAATTATTATTTTTACACTCAAAAATGTCGCCTGAACTTGTATTTATTGTAATATCATCTTATTTTACCTTATTAATATTTATTTCTTGGCTTACCGGAAGAAAAAGTAACACGGCAAGTTTTTTTACCGCAAACAAGCAATCGCCGTGGTATTTGGTTGCTTTCGGAATGATAGGTGCGTCCTTATCCGGGGTAACGTTTATTTCTGTTCCCGGTTGGGTTGTCGATACAAATTTTTATTACTTCCAAATGGTACTCGGCTACTTGGTCGGTTATTTTGTTATTGCAACTGTCTTAATGCCTTTGTATTACAGATTAAATCTGATAACTATTTATACTTATTTGGAAAAACGTTTGGGTTTTTGGTCGTATAAAACAGGTTCTGCATTTTTTCTTTTATCGCGCGTTATCGGAGCTTCGTTTCGTTTATTTTTAGTTGCCGGCGTATTACAAATCGGTTTTTTTAATGCTTTTCATATTCCGTTTTGGATTACTGTTTTAGTAACGATTTCATTAATTTGGGTTTATACGTTCAGAGCCGGAATAAAAACCATTGTGTGGACAGATACACTGCAAACATTATTTATGTTAACAGCTGTAATCGTAACTTTTTTTATCATTGCCGATAAATTAGATTTAAATATTTCGGGAGTGATTTCCGTAATAAAAAACAGCGATTATTCAACGGTATTTAATTGGGATTGGCAATCGAAAAGCAACTTTTTTAAACAATTTATTGCCGGTGCTTTTATCGCCGTTGTAATGACCGGTTTGGATCAAGATATGATGCAAAAAAACCTGACTTGCAGAAATATAAAAGATGCAAAAAAAAATATGTTTTGGTTCAGTATTACTTTGGTTCCTGTTAATTTAATCTTTCTGTCTCTCGGAGTTCTTTTGTATTATTATGCAGCACAAACAGGCATTACACTTCCCGTTAAATCTGATGATGTTTTTCCTTTTTTAGCATTAAATCATTTATCGGTATTTGCCGGTATTATTTTTCTGCTCGGAATTACGGCAGCAGCTTTTTCCAGTGCCGATTCGGCATTAACGGCTTTGACAACATCTTTCAGTATTGATTTTTTAAATTTGAAAATTAACGAAGACAATAAAAATATTAATAAAATAAAACGCTTGGTTCATATCGGTTTTTCATTATTGCTTTTTGGGGTAATTATTTTGTTTAAAGCATTGAATGACGAAAGTGTTGTTTCTGCTGTTTTTAAAGTTGCAGGATATACCTACGGACCTATTTTAGGCTTATTTGCTTTCGGGTTAATTTCAAAACGCAAAGTTAAAGACAAAGTTGTGCCGTTTATTGCCGTTATTTCGCCTATTTTGATATACCTTATTAATATGTATTCGGAAAAATTTCTTTTCGGTTATAAGTTTGGTTTTGAATTATTAATTGTAAACGGTGCTTTAACTTATTTGGGATTGTTTATTTTTTCAAAAAAAGCAAATTTTCATAACTCTTAAATAAATTAATTTTCATATTTTAAAATATGTCTTTTTTGGGGACAATTATTCTATTCAAAATAATTCTTAATAGTATAACCCGAATCTTTTAAGAACTTATCTTTTTGCATTAATTTAAGGTCGCTTTGAACCATTTCTTTAATCAGTTCTTCAAATGTATATTCGGGTTTCCAATTGAGTTTTGTATTTGCTTTTGTAGGGTCACCGATTAATAAATCAACTTCTGTGGGACGGAAATAAGTCGGGTCAACTTTTACAACCGGTTTTCCGATTTGCAAATGCTCTTTAAAATTACCTGTTACCGCTTTTATTATTCCTTTCTCATTTTTCCCGTTACCCGTAAATTCAAGTTCCGCACCTATTTCTCGAAAAGATGCCTTTATCATATCCCGAACAGAAGTCGTTTTTCCGGTTGCAATAACAAAATCTTCAGGTTTTTCCTGTTGCATCATCAGGTACATAGCTCGTACATAGTCTTTTGCATGTCCCCAGTCGCGTTTTGCGGAAAGGTTTCCTACATATAAAACATCTTGTAATCCGAGAGCAATTTTTGCCGTTGCTCTGGTAATTTTTCGCGTTACAAAAGTTTCGCCTCTTACGGGTGATTCGTGATTAAATAAAATACCGTTACAAGCAAACATTCCGTATGCTTCGCGATAGTTAACAGTTATCCAATAGGCATATAATTTAGCAACACCGTAAGGGCTTCGCGGATAAAAAGCCGTAGTTTCTTTTTGCGGAACTTCCTGCACCAAACCGAACAGCTCGCTGGTTGATGCCTGATAAACTTTTGTCTTTTTCGTTAAGGCCAAAAGTCTTACGGCTTCCAGCAATCGTAAAGTGCCGATTCCGTCAGCATTTGCTGTATATTCAGGAGTTTCAAAACTCACTTTTACATGGCTCATTGCTGCCAGATTATATATTTCATCAGGTTGTACTTCCTGAATGATGCGAATAAGATTGGTTGAATCGGTTAAATCACCGTAATGCAGAATAAAATTTCGATTTTCTATATGAGGATCCAGATATAAATGATCAATTCTGTCGGTATTAAACATAGAACTTCTGCGTTTTAATCCGTGAACAATATACCCTTTTTTAAGAAGAAATTCGGCAAGGTATGCACCGTCTTGTCCGGTAATTCCGGTTATAAAAGCAATTTTGGACATAATTTTCAATATAAAATTAAGGTATCAAAATTAATTAAAATAATGATACCTTTATAATAATCATATACAGATATTTTTTAAATATTAAAAGCTTGTTTTATTTTATCAACATAATCTAATTTTTCCCAAGCAAAAAACTCAACTTCTTTGGTATAAGAATCTCCGTTAGTTGAAAAGGTAACTTCTCTCGTAAAAGGTTCTCTTCCCATATGTCCGTATGCTGCGGTTTCTCTGAAAATCGGATTTTTCAGCCCGAAACGATTTACAATTGCTGCCGGTCGCATATCAAAAAGTTCGTTCACTTTTTCTGCAATTTCACTATCTGAAAATTTCACTTTTGCCGTTCTGTATGTGTTCACATATAAACCAACGGGTTGTGCAACACCTATGGCATAAGCAACTTGTACTAATACCTCATTAGCAATACCTGCCGCTACCAGATTTTTAGCAATATGCCTTGTTGCATAAGCTGCCGAACGGTCAACTTTTGAACTGTCTTTTCCGCTGAATGCACCGCCTCCGTGTGCACCTCTGCCTCCGTAAGTATCAACAATAATTTTTCGTCCGGTAAGACCTGTATCTCCGTGCGGTCCGCCGATTACAAATTTTCCGGTAGGATTTACCAACAATTTAAAATCGCCTTTAAATAATTTCTTAATACTTTCCGGAAGTTGTGCTTTTACATTCGGAATTAAAATAGTCTTAATATCATCAAAGATTGTTTCAAGCATTTGTTTGTCAGCATCTTCCTGAGAAATGCCCTTCGCTTCAATAAATTCATCGTGTTGAGTAGATATGACAATTGTGTCAATTCTTAAAGGTTTATTGTTATCATCATATTCAACCGTAACTTGCGATTTTGAATCGGGACGTAAATAAGTCATTTGCTTTCCTTTTTTTCTGATATCGGAAAGTTCAAGTAATAATTTGTGTGATAAATCAATCGGCAAAGGCATATAATTTTCGGTTTCGTTATTGGCATAACCAAACATCATTCCTTGGTCACCGGCACCCTGTTCTTCTTCCGATTGTCTGACAACACCTCTGTTAATATCCTGAGATTGTTCATGAATTGCAGAAACAACACCGCAAGAATCTCCTTCAAATTTATATTCGCCTTTTGTATAACCGATTTCTTTAATAACTTTTCTCGCAGTTTCCTGAGTATCTACCCATGCTTTTGTTCTGACTTCACCGCTTAAAACAGTTAATCCGGTTGTTACCAATGTTTCGCAAGCCACCTTCGATTCAGAGTCTTGTTTTAAAAACTCATCTAATAATGCATCTGAAATTTGATCTGCTACTTTATCCGGATGTCCTTCAGATACGGACTCCGATGTGAAAAAATATGACATTCTTCAATAATTTTAGTTTATAAAAATATACCGGGAAGAAAAATACGAGCAGAAGGAATGTTTTAGCATTTTTTTCTGCGGTTGCAAGCAATCAAATTTTTCCGCCGGACTGCAAAAATAAAGAATAAAAAATAAACGACAAATAAAACCCGATTTTACAAAATATTTTATCCGAAGTAAAAACGCTTTTTATGTAAAGAAATAATCTCAAAAATACAGATACTGATGTAACAAAAATATTATAGTTTTAAACCAATTTTCTGCTTCAAACTTTTGAAACTTAACAAAAAGTAAATTTATAAAAATCGAAATTTTACAGAAATTTAAATAATAAAATAAAACTTTTTATGTTTGTATCTCAATAATATATTCTTTCTTTATACTATATTTTTTTATTATGACCCATAAAACCTACAAAAAATATAACATCATACTTGCATGGCTCGTATTTTTGATTGCTTTTATCACCTATTATTTAACGGTAGAACCAACGGTAAGTCTTTGGGACTGCGGAGAATTTATTGCATCTTCCTTTAAACTTGAAGTCGGGCATCCGCCCGGAGCACCTTTTTTTATGCTGTTAGCACGCTTTTTTGCTTTGTTTACATCATCGGTGCAACATGTTGCATTTATGATTAATACGATATCGGTAACAGCAAGTGCTTTCACTATTTTGTTTATGTTTTGGACAATCACTTATTTTGCAGATAAAATTTTAATAAAAAAAGACGATTTTAATTCAAACAATGCTGTTGCTGTTCTTTTAAGCGGTATTGTCGGGTCGCTGATTTACACATTCTCTGATACTTTTTGGTTTTCTGCTGTTGAAGCAGAAGTTTATGCAAGTTCATCACTGTTTACGGCAGTTGTATTTTGGTCAATTTTAAAATGGGAAACAATCTCCGAACAAAAATATGCCGACCGTTGGCTCATCCTTATTGCTTTATTGATGGGGATTTCAATAGGTGTGCATCTTCTTAATCTTTTGGCAATTCCGGCAATTGTTTTTGTATATTATTTTAAAAAATATAAAACAAGCAAAAAGGGCATTGCCTACGCATCATTAATTTCTGTTGCTCTGCTTGCATTTGTAATGTACGGTATTATTGACGGTTATGTCGTTATTGCTTCAAAATTTGAACTGCTGTTTGTTAACTCTTTCGGACTTCCGTATGACAGCGGACTTTTTACCTATATCATTCTCAGCTTCGGATTGTTAATTTACGGTATTTATTATTCTTATAAAAAGAAAAAAATTCTGTTAAATACAGCCCTGACAATGATTACTGTTATACTTATCGGATATTCTTCTTATGCTGTTATTGTGATTCGTTCTCATGCAAATCCGCCGATGGATGAAAATAATCCGGAAAATGTTTTTGCTCTGTTATCATATCTTAACAGAGAACAATACGGGTCGCGTCCTTTAATTTACGGAAATTATTATAATGCTGAATTTCAAAAAGATAAATCCGGTGAAATAAAAGTTAAAAAATTATATACTTACATTCCGGTAAAAGGAAAATATTTAAAAATTGAAAAAACAAATCCGGAATATCTTTATAAATCTTCCGGAAAAACGCTTTTTCCGAGAATGTACAGCAGAGATAAAAATCATATATCAGCTTATAAGTCGTGGGCAGGTATTGCTCCCGGTGAAAACCCGACATTTGCAGATAATTTAAATTTTTTTATTAAATATCAATTGGGGCATATGTATTTTCGCTATTTTATGTGGAACTTTGTCGGACGACAAAACAATTTGCAATCATACGGCGGAATAACTAAAGGAAACTGGATAAGCGGTATTCCGTTTTTGGATGAAATAATGATAGGAAATCAGAAAAATCTTCCTGATAAAATTAAAAATAATAAAAGCAGAAATGTTTATTATTTATTACCGTTTATACTTGGAATTATCGGGCTAATATTCTCATTATCAAAAGATAAGAAAAATTTTACGATAATTGCTTTACTATTTTTCTTTACCGGAATTGCTATTGTTATGTATTTAAACCAAACACCGTATCAGCCGCGTGAAAGAGATTATGCATATGCAGGTTCATTCTATGCGTTTGCAATATGGGCAGGTCTGGGAGTTGCCGGTATATACAGTTATTTTTCCGAGAAATCAAAGCGGAAAATTATAATTATTTTTACAGCACTGTTAACATTGCCGATTCCTGTTCTTATGGCTTCTCAAAATTGGGATGATCACGATCGTTCTGACAGATATACCGCACGTGATTTTGCCGAAGATTATTTAAATTCCTGTGAGAAAAATGCAATACTGTTTACCTACGGCGATAATGATACCTTTCCTCTTTGGTATTTACAAGAAGTTGAAGGCGTAAGAACGGATATAAAAGTTGTGAATTTAAGTCTGCTTGGTGCTGATTGGTACATTGATCAAGTCAGAAGAAAAACATACGAGGCAGATCCTGTTCCCTTTAAAATGAAACACGAAAAATATCGTGAAGGTACACGCGATGCAATTTACGTTACTGAAAATCCGGATATTTTTATCAACGAGAAATATCAATCAAACAGTTTAAAATATGCAAAGTCATTAAAATCAATTAAAACAAACTTGATTAAGATTCTTTCTGCTTCCGAATACCCGAAGCGAAATGCCGGTGAATATAAAAAACTGATATCGGCATTAGATACATTATCCTTAACTGATGTTGCCGGCGTAACCGGAGGGCTTTCCGATGAACGATTTATTTCTAAATATAAACTTAATAAAGAAAAAGTTAACAAATTTTATAATAATGTTCAAACTTTAATCGACACCGTTTCAAAAGACTATTTACCTTTAAAAAATGCCATGGATTTTGTGGCTTCCGATAAAAAAAATACACAATTACAATCATCAAAAGGAGACCTCATAAATTACATACCTTCTAAAAAGTTATCACTTCTGGTTCCTTGGCCCGAAGCGGCAAAAGCCGGCATTTTTACAACTAAAGAAATGAGTTTATTTGAAAAATATATAAAATGGAAACTGAAAAAAACATATATTTTTAAAAATGATATGGCTGTTTTGGAAATAATTGCCCGAAATAATTGGAAACGACCGATATATTTTGCAACAAGTGTTCCTAAAAGCAGTTACAACGGATTGCAAGATTATTTACGATTAGAAGGTTTTGCATTGCGACTTGTTCCTTATAAAACAAATGAGAATGATACTTATATTAACAGCGATATTCTTTATGATAATTTGATGAACAAAGGAAAATGGGGCAATATTGACAAAAAAAATGTTAATGTCGATAATTATGTATTAAGAACAGTACGCATTTTAAATATAAGGCAAACATTTGCACTGCTTGCAAACCAACTTATAAATGAAGGGAAAAATGATAAAGCCGAAAAAGTATTAGATCGTTGTGTTGAAATAACGCCGGATTATAACTTCACATATGATTATGAAATGTTTGACATTGCTGAGGCATATTACCGAATAGGCAAAACCGAAAAAGCAAATCAAATTATTAATGTTATTTATAATAATGCGGTTCAATTTTTAAAATATTATGCAGGATTTTCTGAAAAATTCAAAAATGATATTATTCAGGATAAATCACAAACAATAGCCGTTACAAATCAATTTGCGGAATTGGCAAAAAAATATAATCAACTTGATTTATCGAAAAAACTGACAAATTTAATAAATCTTTATATCCGTTAATTGAACAGCATATCCGGATATGTTTCTGTTTTCAGAAGATTTTTTCTATTTTTGAACAATAAAACAGACTTAAATATTCGGATATGATAAATAAGGAAAAATTTAATCTTCTTGAAGCAAAAAACAAAGAGGCATTTGTCGGCGGCGGAAAAGAACGTATAAAAAAACAACACGAAAAAGGAAAGCTGACTGCAAGAGAACGTGTTGAATTACTGCTTGATAAAGGTTCTTTTCAAGAACTCGGACGTTTTGTAACCCATCGTTCGCAAGATTTCGGTTTAGATAAAAACATTCCGCTCGGTGACGGTGTTGTTACCGGTTACGGAACCGTAAACGGAAGATTAATTTATATTTTCTCTCAAGATTTTACCATTTTCGGAGGTTCACTTGCTGAAGCACATGCCGAAAAAATTGTAAAAATAATGGATTTGGCAATGAAAAACGGAGCTCCGGTTATCGGATTAAACGATTCCGGCGGTGCCAGAATTCAGGAAGGCGTTATTTCTCTCGGCGGCTATGCCGATATTTTTTACAGAAACACTTTAGCATCAGGTGTTGTGCCGCAAATTTCGGCAATTATGGGTCCTTGTGCCGGCGGTGCTGTTTATTCTCCTGCAATTACCGATTTTAACATTATGGTTGAAAATTCATCCTATATGTTTGTAACGGGTCCTAATGTTGTAAAAACTGTAACTCACGAAGAAGTAACATCAGAAGAACTCGGCGGAGCAAGCACACATTCAACAAAATCGGGTGTTGCACATTTTACGGCAGAAAATGACTTAGATGCACTTAATAAAATTAAAAAATTATTAAGTTATATCCCGCAAAATTGCGAAGAAACAGTACCTGAAACAGATTATGACACCGATAACGGGGCAAATCCGAAACTTAATGATGTGGTACCGGAGAATCCGAATCAGCCTTATGACATAAGAGATGTAATTTACAAAATTATAGATAAAGAAAGTTTTTTTGAAGTACATGAAAATTATGCCGGAAATATTGTAGTCGGTTTTGCTCGACTTGCAGGAAGAAGTATCGGTATTGTTGCTAACCAGCCTATGTATCTCGCCGGTGTACTGGATATAGAATCCTCAAAAAAAGGTGCTCGTTTTGTTCGTTTTTGCGATGCTTTTAACATTCCTCTCTTAGTATTTGAGGATGTTCCCGGTTTTCTTCCCGGAACGGATCAGGAATGGCGAGCCATTATTACCAACGGTGCAAAATTATTATATGCCTTTTCGGAGGCAACGGTTCCGCGTATTACTGTAATTACTCGCAAAGCATACGGCGGTGCCTATGACGTTATGAACTCAAAACATATCGGAGCAGATTTGAATTTTGCTTGGCCTACGGCAGAAATTGCGGTTATGGGAGCTAAAGGAGCCGCTGAAATTATTTTTAAACGAGAAATTTCAAAAGCAGAAAAACCGGAAGAAAAACTTAAAGAAAAAGAAACCGAATTTAATAAAATATTTGCAAATCCTTATATTGCAGCTGCAAGAGGTTACGTTGACGAAGTTATTAAACCTGAAGATACTCGAAACAGATTAATTAAAGGTTTTAAAATGTTGGAAAATAAAGTTGATAAACTGCCGAAAAAGAAGCACGGAAATATTCCTTTATAAAAGAAACGGGATAAAATTAACTATCCCGCTTTATTAATATGAATTCGGTATAAGAAATACCTATCTTTTCTCCCAAACCCAGGCATTTGTCTTTCCGTGTTGATTTTCAAAATCAGAAAAAAATTTCTGTGCGGCTTTTGCCGAAGAAAATTCACCGATTGATATCCGATATCTGTCAGGATTCGGAACATAAAGAACGTTTGTAGAAATACCTTTTACAGCATAGCGTTTTTGCTCTTTTTTTGCCGATGCTTCCGATTTTACACTACTGATAATAATATAATATTTTCCTCTTTGTGCAGAATTCGGTGTTGCATTAACTTCCGCATTTTGAGTATTATCTTTAACAACTTCTTGTGCCTTATTTTCCTGAACTTCTTCATTTGATACCTCTTCTGTTGCAGATGAATCAACAGCATTGTTTGTAGTCTGATCCGTTGTATCGATATTATTATCTGCAATTTCTTCTGTTTGATTATTTTCTTGGTCGGGAGTAATAATTTCAAGATCATCATTACTGCCGAAAACATTTTCTTTGACATAAGCAATTTTTTCAGAAGAAAAGTCATACCCTTTTTTCCATAAATCGGGTTTGAAGAAATATACGGCAACCAATAAAATTCCGATTAAACCGAAAATTATCAGCAATACCGGCCAAAACTTTTTCTTCACCTGTTTTTCTTTTTGCAATTTTACGGGTTTTTGATTTTTGGCTATAGGAGTTTTCTTTACAGGCTTTGGTTTTTCTTTGCGGGTTGCAGGTTTAACCGGGGATTTTTGTAAAGGTTCTTTTCTTGGATTTTTTTTAGGATCGGGTTTAGAGATTTCTTGTTCTGTTAATGAAACTTTCGGTAATCCGAATGAATCAACTAAAAGGTTATCTTTTGAGATATATGAAAATTCATACTTCCCGTCAGCTGTTTTTATCAATTCACCCAATTCCGGGAACAGTACTTTTTCTCCGGAATTTAATCGAGTTTTTATTGTTTTTACGTATTCTGAAATTTGTTCTTTTGCACTATCATCGGAAATTCCTTCTTTTTCCGCTAAATGTTGTACCAATAATCCTTCATCTTGTGTATATTCAGGATTAAAAACAACAACTTTATACGGCGGCGTCATCGTTTTGGTTTCCTTATTGATTTGAGCAGGAATATGTTTTGAATCAAAGGCACCGAAACCGCCCAAAATTACCCGTTCGTTTGTGAGCAGTAAATTTTTAATATGTTGACTGATTTCCATAAAAAAGTATTTTGATAACAAAGTTAATGAAAATTTTTAAAATTCGTAAATTCAGAATGAAAAAATCATATTCTGAATTTTGAAAACTTATACAATGTTTACCTTTCTGTGTATTTTTAGCATAATATTATATATTTTTGAAATCTTATAAATATTTATGAAAAAAATAATTGTTACCGGCGGAACAGGTTATATCGGATCTCATACCTGTGTTGAGCTTATTAATTCTGGTTTTGAAGTTATTATTATAGACGATTTATCAAATTCAACAATTGAAGTTCTTGACGGAATAAAGAAAATAACCGGAATAAAACCGGAGTTTTATAAAATTGACTTGGCAAATGCAAAAGAAACTTTACGTTGTTTCGATACAATTAACAATATTTCGGGAGTTATTCATTTTGCAGCCTATAAAGCTGTTGGTGAGTCAGTTAGCCTTCCTTTGAAATATTACAAAAATAATCTTAACTCATTGATTAATATTCTTGAAACCATGCAGGGAAAAAGTTTTAAAAATCTCATATTCTCCTCATCATGTACGGTTTACGGTCAAGCCGAAAAACTTCCGGTAACAGAACAATCGCCGATTATTAAAGCAGATTCGCCTTACGGCAATACAAAACAAATTTCGGAAGAAATTATTTATGATACAATTAACAGCACGGAAAATTTAAAAGCAATTTCTTTACGGTATTTTAATCCGATAGGTGCTCACGAAAGTGCCGAAATCGGAGAATTACCGATTGGCGAGCCGAATAATTTGGTACCTTATATTACACAAACAGCCGCAGGTATCAGAAAACAATTAAGAATTTTCGGGAATGATTATAATACACCTGACGGTACGGCAATCAGGGATTATATTCATGTTACGGATTTGGCAAAAGCACATATTTCAGCTTTAAGCCGACTTGTGAATAATGAAAATAAAACAAATTATGAAGTATTTAACATCGGAACAGGAAAAGGAGATTCTGTTTTAGAAGTGGTCAATACATTTGAAAAAGTTACCGGTATTAAATTAAATTACAAAATTGTAAATCGGCGTCCGGGCGATATTGAACAGATTTGGGCAGATACAAGTTATTCGGAAAAAAACCTCCGCAGTAAAACTGAAAAATCTTTGGGAGATGCTCTTTTGTCGGCTTGGAACTGGGAGAAAAAATACAGAAACATTACATAATTTAGTAATGATTATCATTTTTGTCATTTTTATAAAAATGTTCAAAAATTCTTCGGATATTTTGAACTCATTTATGTTGACTTTTGAACGTCCGGCAGGACTTCAAAATGTCTTGATTGTGATTGTATAAACACCATTAAGTTAGTGAATTATGGATTTTAATCCGTATTTTGTGCATTTATTAAAAAAAAGAATAACTAAGTAATAAATATTTTTACATGAAACCGAAACATTTTCTGAACTTTTTAATGTTTTTTATTTTAAACTTTTCATTAACTGTTTATCTTTCAGGGCAAACCCCGGACGGTAAAGAAATGCGCGGTGTGTGGATAGCTACCGTTAAAAATTTAGATTATCCGAGCAGCGGGTTTTTAAGCGTAAAAGAACAAAAACAAGAATTTACTGATATGCTGGATTATTTTTCTGAAATCGGTATTAATGCCGTTTTCTTTCAAGTTCGACCCGCAGCTGATGCTTTTTACGATTCAAAATATGAACCCTGGTCGGAATGGCTTACCGGAAAACAAGGTAAGGCTCCCGTTCCGTATTATGACCCCTTAAAATTTATGATTAAAGAATGTCATAAAAGAAATATAGAATTTCATGCATGGATTAATCCGTTTCGTGCAGTTGCTACAATTGAATATGCCGATATTGCCGAAAATAATATTATAAACAGAAAACCGGAGTGGTTTTTCACTTACGGCATTAATAAATTTTTTGATCCCGGTATTCCGGAAGTCAGGAAATACGTTACAAAGATTATAAAAGACATTGTGCACAGATACGATATTGACGGAATTCATTTTGATGACTATTTTTATCCTTACCCGATTAAAGATGAACACAACAGGATTATTCCCATTCCTGACTTTCAAACCTATAAAACCTATAATACCGAATTTGATAATATTGCCGATTGGCGGCGAAACAATATGGATATATTCATTAAAGATGTTTATGATGCAGTAAAATCCGAGAAACCTTTTGTGAAATTCGGGGTTGCTCCGTCGGGCGTATGGCGTAATAAAAGCAAAGACCCGGACGGTTCCGACACAAGAGGTTTGGCTCATTACGATTATCTGTATTCCGATGTTGTAAAATGGTTAAAAAACGGATGGATTGATTATGTTGTACCGCAAATTTATTGGCCCGTAGGGAATAAATATGCCGATTATATTACCCTTGTAAATTGGTGGAGCAATCACACATACGGCAAACAACTTTATATAGGTATGGCTGTTTACAATGCAGGAAAAGATGCAGCATCACCGGCTTGGAGAAATCCGAATGAACTTCCTGAGCAAATGCACATCAATCGACAAAATCCGAATGTTTTGGGCAGTATCTTTTATAGGGCAAGTTCCTTAACGGCAAATCCCCTTGGATTTAGCGACAGTTTGAGATTCCATTTTTATACCGTTCCTGCATTGCCGCCGGAAATTCCGTATCTTGCTGCTGTTGACACAACAATTGTTGCGGATACTAATCCCGGAATTATTACTGCTACACAAAGTCCGATAAATATTTTTATTACAAAACTCGGAAACAAATTAATGATTTCTTGGGAAAATGTTGAACCAACTTCTGATATTATATATAAAATTTATAAATTCAGGGGCTACGATTTTAAATATGCCGATGAAAAAGACATATATAAAACTACAAAAGATAAATTTATTATAATGCAACGCAAACGCCTACCGTTTTTCCGAAAAAAATATACTTTCCGAAAAAAATATACTGTTGTGATAACAGCAACCGGAAAAAATAACAGAGAAAGCAAAAGAAGTAATGATATTATTGTAAAATTATAACAAAAAAGCCGGTCAAATATCAATATCGAAAAAATTTTACAAAAAATTTTATAGAATTTAAAATACAAATAAAGGCTATCTCTCATACATATTAACTTGCTTTATAATAAAGAATTAAACTTGTAAATATGTAATTAAGATTTTTAAAAAATATTGATATTCCATTAATAATGTTTTTAGCCAACACTGCTAAACTAAGGTTATAGTTGTATAACTAAAATGTTAGTTGTACATTTGCATTGTAAATAAAAAAGAATGAAAGAGCTTACAAAAGCAGAAGAACAAATAATGCAAATCTTTTGGAAAGTCAAGGAAGGTTTTGTAAAAGAAATTATTGAACATTTTACTGAACCGAAACCGGCATACAACACAATTTCAACGATTATACGGATTTTAGAAAATAAAGGTTTTATAAATCATAAATCTTATGGCAGAACATATCAATATTTTCCGGTAATCAGCAAAAAAGAATATACCAAAAAGTTTGCTGAAAAATTTATTAAAAATTATTTCAGCGGTTCAATAAAACAAATGGTATCTTTTTTTACAGATGAAGAAGATTTGACTATTAGTGAGTTAGAAGAATTGCAAGCAGAAATGAACAGAATAATCCGGAACAGAAAACAAAATAATTAATAATTATGACAAACTTTTTGTACTATTCATCAGAGGTTGCAATTTCAATGTTTTTATTTTTTGCAGTGTGGAAAATCTTTTTGCAAAAAGAAACTTTTAATAAATTACAGCGTATTTTTTTATTAGCATCATTTATTCTTTCATTTATTCTTCCGTTGGTAAATATAAATTTACAGACTATAAATCAAACCGATTTTCTTTACCAAATTACAGAAACAATACAACTTAATGATATAATTGTTAAACCGAAAAGTAACTCATTTTTTCCAATTCAATTATCGGAAATTTTATATTCGTCTATTTCCTTAATACTATTATTACGATTTTTATTTAAACTAATTTCAATAATAAAATTCAAAAATAAATGTGAACTTAGAATTTTTAACGGGACTAAAGTATATGTATGTAATGAACAAATTTCTCCGTTTTCTTTTATAAATTATATATTTTTTAATAAAGAAGATATACATAAAGCAAATTTTGAAAATATTCTGCAACATGAGCTTGCACATACAAAACAGAAACATTCTTTAGATATTTTGCTGTCTGAAATCGCAATAATTTTCATGTGGTTTAATCCTATGATATATATTTATAAAAGTTATTTGAAAATGCTCCACGAATATTTGTCAGACGAAAAAGTAATCCTGCAGGGCTTTGAAGCTGACAAATATAAGATGCTCTTAATTAAACAACAAGTTGGTCAGCAATTTGAATTTGCAAATCATTTTAACAAATCATTAACATTAAAAAGAATAAACATGATAAATAAGCTAAAATCAAAAAAAATTGCAAAGCTAAAAGTTTTGCTGATAATTCCGCTTATCGGATTAATGACTGTACTATTCTCATTCTCAAATAATAAAAAAATTACTAATAAAAAAGAATCTTTTTCGGTAAATGATACAATTTTTGTATATGTTAAAAATATGCCGGAATTTCCCGGCGGCAATATTGAATTAAGACGCTATCTTGCAACTCGTACTGTTTATCCCGTCGTTGCTAAAAAAAACGGAATAGAAGGTACTGTGTTTGTAAGATTTGAAATTACAAAAACAGGCAAAGTCGGTAAAATCGAACTTCAAAAAGGTGTAAATCCTTTACTTGATGACGAAGCTGTTAGAGTTATTAAAACCCTGCCGAAATTTAAACCGGGAGAACAAAACGGCAAAAAAGTAAATGTTTGGTTCTCGATTCCTGTGACATTCAAATTATCTAAAAAAATTGACAAGTTCTAAATATTTGCTACAGGTTTTTAGTAATAAACTAATTGAATTAGGCGTTTTGTAAATATCGAAAGAACCCGTAAATTTGGAGAAAAAATTTAGATATGGAGTCAAAGTTTAAAAGCATGTCAATATTTGAGTTTCAACAGATGTTTTCGGATGACAGAAATTGTATGAAATATTTTTCAGAAATAATTTGGTTTGCAAGAAATGCGGACATACATATTATTGTAAGGGCAATAAGGAATTTGACCGACAATGCACACGGTGTCATTATGTTGAAAGTCCGACAACGAGGACTCTATTTCATAAGTTAAAATTTCCAGTATTAATTTTTTTTTGGATAATATATTATATGTCAACAAGTAAAAAAAGAATAAGTTAAACTGAACTGAGCTGCAAACTTTAATTACGACAAAAGACCGCATGGCTGTTTCAAAGAAAAGTAGTTGATGATGATTCATATTCAGTTATCTTACTGAAAGAATTTTTGAAAAAGAAATATGCTTATATATATAGTGTAAATAACGGAAAAGAAGCAATTGAATTTTGCGGTAATCATGCTGTTGGCCTAATATTAACCGATATCTTAATGCCTGAAATGAATGTTATTGATGCCTATAAAGAAATTAAGAAAACGCACAAACAAATCAGAGTAATTGCACAAACAGCTTATACCGACAAAAGCAAAACTGATGAAATTCATTCGGCAGGTATTGATCATATTATTTTTAAACCCTACAGAAAAGAAGACCTGCTAAGCATTATTGAAGAAACTTTAAATATAACCGGTAATTTAGCGGTAAACATAATAAATTAACAATTTTATATTACAATTATCAAACGAAAAACCCTGCAAATATCAATGCAGGGTTTTTCTGTAAGTTAAAAAGAAACTTTATTTTATCCCGAGTTGAGTTTTTACCAATTTTGTAACATCATCAGCATCATCAGAATACAATAAAACATTTTTATCAATAATAAATTTATATCCGTATTTTTTTGCAACGGCTTTTAATGCTTCATCAAATTTCTTTTTTACGGGTTCGTACAGTTCCTTTTGTTTTTTACCGGCTTCGGTTTGTGCTGAAACTTGAAATTTCTGAATGCGCTTACCCAAAGAATTTATTTCATCGGCTTTGGTTTGTTTTATAATATCACTTAGTGTTGCCTCATTTGCCTTATATTCTTTTACTTTTGCATTGTATTCATCTTGCATATTTTTAATTTGATCTTCTAATTGCTTTACAAAATGTGCATATAATGTATCGGCTTTTTGGGTTTCGGGCATCATTTTATAAACCGCTTGTCCGTCAATATGTCCGTACTTAAATTTTTGTGCATTCATTCCGGAAAAAACCAAAACCAAAACAAGTGTCAATAAAGTTATTTTTTTCATATCAGTAAATTTTACTTTTTATTTAAAACGCACAAATATAAATATAAATTCTTTATTTTGATAATGATTGTGAAATAACTATTTTTGCATTTTCAATGGCAAGTCAAATAAAAAAACTGGCAGGGCAAACAGCTGTTTACGGCTTCAGCAGTATTATCGGCAGATTTTTGAACTATCTGTTGGTTCCGCTTTACACCAATTTATTTTTAACTTCACAATACGGAATTGTTACCGATTTATATGCGTATGCCGGATTCCTGTTTGTATTGCTTACTTACGGAATGGAAACGTCTTATTTCAGGTTCTCTGAAAAACATCAAAATCCGGAAAAAATTTTTACGACAGCTATCAGTCCGTTTCTTATTACAACTTCTGTTTTTTTATCCGCAATTATCATTTTTGCACAACCGATTGCAAATATTTTAAGATATCCGGATCATAAAGAATATATTATTTGGTTTGCCCTGATTATTAGTTTAGATACTTTAACAACTCTCCCTTTTGCAAAATTACGACGTGAAAATAAAGCCGTAAAATTTGCCGTTTTTAAATTCATTAACATTGGTTTGAACATCGGCTTTAACCTGTTTTTTCTCTTACTTTGTCCCTATTTGTTGAAAAATAATCCGAACTCTTTTGTCTCTGTATTTTATTCCGGAAATATAGGAATCGGTTATATTTTTATTTCCAATTTAATTGCAAGTGCTGTTACCTTACTTCTGTTTGTTCCCGATTTTTTCAAAATAAAATATACTTTTTCAAAAGCAATTTTAAAACAACTTTTAATCTACGGCTCTCCGCTTCTTTTTGCCGGTCTTGCCGGAATGATAAACGAAGTCATCGATCGTATTTTATTAAAATACTTGATTGTTGTTCCTGCAGGTATTGCTAATGCTGATAAATACATTTTCTCTCAAATCGGAATTTACGGGGCAAATTACAAGTTATCTATTCTTATAACACTGTTTATTCAAGCGTTTCGATATGCCGCAGAACCTTTCTTTTTCAGTCAGCAAAAAGAAAAAAATGCCAAAGAAACCTATGCAAAAGTGATGAACTTTTTTGTTATATTCGGCTTAATTATTTTTCTCGGAATTATGCTTTATATTAATGTTGCCAAACACTTTATTAATAAAAATTATTGGTCGGGTTTAAAAATTGTTCCGATTTTACTGTTTGCAAACTTATTTCTCGGAGTTATTTATAATTTGTCTGTTTGGTATAAATTAACCGATAAAACAAGATATGGTGCATACATTGCGGGTATAGGAGCTTTTGTAACAATTATTTTAAATTTTATTTTAATTCCCAAAATCGGTTATCTCGGTTCTGCATGGGCAACTTTTTTCTGTTATTTTACAATGATGATTGTTTCTTATTTTTGGGGAAGAAAACATTTTAAAATTAGCTATCCGATAAAAAAGATATTTCTTTATACCGTTTTTGCTCTCACTATTTTCTTTTTCAGTCGTTTTGCTCATCTGTCAGGGACTAAAATGTATGTTGTTCATACTCTGCTGTTTATTTCATTTCTTGCTTTTGTTTCAATCAAAGAAAAATTATTCCTTTTCATTAAAATTCGTAAATAATTTGATTTTATTCTCATTTACAAATGATGCAAATCACATTTTATCTTGAAGAAATCATCTTTTTATGACTGAAAAACGCACATTTATATTACTTTTGCACTTCATAAAAAACAGATGACATCAAATATTAATTGCAGTACATGTATTATTAAATCCTCGGCTGCCAAAGCTTTAAATCCTGAACAACTGAGTGAATTGGGAGAGAATTGTGTCCAAATTGATTTTAAAAAAGGAGATGTTATTTTTAAAGAAGGAACTTTTTCGGTTAATATTACATATCTCAGAGAAGGTGTTGTGAAATTACATACTGAAGGGAAAGCATCTCAAATTTTAAAGATTACAAAAGGTCCTAAATATTTGGGGATTCCGACAACATTTGAAGAAAAAATTAATCATTATTCTGCAACGGCATTAGAAGATTCGCATATTTGCTTTATTCATACCGATATTTTCAAATCATTTATTGAAGAAAATAAAAAATTTGCTTATGAAATTATTGTTGAGCTGTGTAACAGTGAATTAGAACTGTTTCGAAAATGTGTCAATCGTACCAAAAATAATGTGTACGGTAGATTGGCTCATGCTCTTTTATTTTTTCAGGAAAAGATATACGAATCGAATTCTTTTCACTTACCTTTATCACGAGAAGAATTAGGTAACTTTATTAATATAACGCGCGAAAGTGTCAGCAGGGTTTTAACAGAACTTGATACTGACAAAATGATTAAAATAAAAGGAAAAGAAATTGAAATTTTAGATGTTGATGCTTTGAAAAGATTAAGTGCTGTTTAAAACGAATTCGTTCAAAAAAATCTCCTCCTTAACGTGCATTAAATATGAATGTTATTTTTGTTTAATCAGGTTTCATTTTTTTATACTTTACTTTCCGAGTAATTACGATATTTTTTTATGAATAAGCAACTTGTTTGTTTATTATTGAAAAAAAAATTAATACCTTTGAACAAGCAATATACCGAATTTATTGAACAGTTTATTCGGCTTCTATAACAAAGATAATGAATAAAGCTCCGACACCTTTTGATTGCAGTTACTCTCCTCAATTTGCAGAACTTTTGCACAATTTGGGAATATCACTTATCATAAGCACTTACCAGGCAGGAAAAGTAATAATTTTAAGTTCCGTTGAAAAAGACAAACTCATACAGTTACCTCGGACATTTGATAATCCTATGGGAATTGCTGTTGAAAAAAAAGCATTAGCAATTGCAACAAAAAATGAAGTCGTTGTACTGCGAAATGCCGACGGATTAGGCAAGAGATATCCGCTAAACCCCGGCAAATATGACGGAATTTTTGTTCCTCGTGCAAAATATTATACCGGTAATATTGCAATGCACGATATGGAATTTATTGCCAATAAAATTACAGGAGTAAATACCTTATTTTCATGCCTGTGTAATATTGATGACAAATACAGTTTTACACCGTTTTGGAAACCTCCTTTTATAAGTGAATTAGTATCTGAAGATCGCTGTCATCTCAACGGAACAGCAACAGAAAATAATTCAATAAAATATGTTACGGCTCTCGGAAAAACAAATACCTTGCAAGGGTGGCGAAATAATAAAATGAGCGGCGGAATAATAATGGAATATCCGTCAGGAGAAATAATAACCGAAGGTTTGGGAATGCCGCACTCTCCGCGTGTTTATGACGGTAAATTATATGTTCTGAATTCTGCACAAGGAGAACTTATACGAATAAATACCAAAAACGGAACTTCTGAAGTTATTTGTAATTTAGGCGGTTTTGCACGCGGAATGAGCAGATACGGAGATTATTTATTTATAGGGGTATCAAAACTCAGGCATAATTCTGCTGTTTTTCGTGATTTACCTATTGCAGAAAAATCTTTTGCCGGAGTCGTTGCAGTATATCTGCCCTACGGAAGTATTGCAGGACAGCTTGAATACACTATGTCTGTTGATGAAATTTATGACGTAAAAGTTCTGGAAGGTTTGAAACGACCGTCAATTCTTTCGGATTCTTCGGAGGTGCATGAGTTGGCTTTATCTGTTCCCGGACAAACGTTCTGGGCACAGCCGTCTGAAAAAGGTAAAAAACATACAAATGTTGAAAAAACGACATCAAATTCAGAAAATGAAAAATTTAGTTATAAAATAATAAAAAATGTTTCAATAAAAAGTTTGGCAAAACAATTTCCGAGTTTAATATTTCCCCCTTTCTTAAAAAAAACAGAGAAAAGAAGAGTGCCGGGGAATTTTATTAATCTTGCAGCATTATACAACGGAAATGTTGTTGCTTTGTCAATTACAGAGATACGTCCCGACAAAACTGCCGAGTTACATTCCGTGATGACTAAAAAGGAATTCAGAAGAAAAGGATTAGCCGGAAATATTTTGAAACTGACAGATGAAATATTAAGTAAGAATAATATTAAATATACGGATATAGTGTATTCGGATATTTATGAAGACACGGAAATTATAGAGAAACTTATTAAGAAAGCAGGTTATTTAAATCCGAAACGGACCGTACAGAATATTAAACTTAATATTCATAATGTAATGAAAGCCGGTTGGATAAAGGAGTTTGTAAAAGAAGAACAGGATATTGAAATTTTTGATTTTTCCGAACTTTCGGAAGCTGATAAAAATGAACTTTCAATATTAGAAAAACAAAAAAGAATTCCTATGTATTTGAAACCGTTTCAAATGCCGGAATTTATAAACACTAAAATCAGTAAAATTGCAAAATATAAAAACAAAATTGTCGGATGGTGTATTTTGCATAATGTAAATGAGGAAACGCTTCAATGCAGTGCTTTATTTGTTTTTCCTGAATACAGAGAGAAACTCATAAGCAAAAAACTTATGGCAAGAGCATTTTCTGATATGAAAAATATAAAAAATACTGTATATCAAGCAGAATATGATGATAAAATTATTATTAATTATTTGAATAATTTATTTGCCGAAAATGACGCAATTGATAATAAATTTTATACAATTGCATCAAGAAAATATTACAAAACAAAAGACACTGTAAAATAACGGGTTTATTAATTAAAATTATTAATTATGAAAAAAAATTATCTTTTTATTAACGGAGCTACCAAGTGGAACAGCTTGGTTTATAAATTTTACAAGCTGTACAAAAGAATGAGACTGTTAAATTTAACCGACAAACTTACAGAGCGAGAATATTCTCGATTAAGAGAAAAAATGCAAAAGCTTTATAAACGTCTTGAAAAAATGCAGTATAAAGTCGGTATCAGAATTGCCGGAACAGTTTTGGCAATTATACTTTCGGCAAGTACGGCAAAATCTCAGGACTTTGCATCTCAGGATACTTTAAAAGGAATCAGCAAAGATATTGATGTTTCTTTTAATTCAACACCTGTATTTGCTGATCTTGACGGTGACGGTGATGCAGATATGTATGTAGGAAATAAATACGGCGAAGTCATTCATTATGAAAATGACGGAAACGGGGTATATACTATGATTGACAGTTTGCAGGTTGACGGGGCGAATATTAATCTGGGAAGTTATGCAACTCCGGTATTTGCCGATCTTGATAATGACGGCGATTTAGATTTATATCTTGGCACTGTTAACGGAAAAATAGGTGTATATCAAAACAACGGAAACGGAGTTTTTACATCTGCAGGATTCTTACAGGCTGATTCTGCAGATATCGGTGTTTCGGGAACTACCAAATTTACCTTTGCCGACCTTGACGGAGACAATGATTTAGATTTATTTATCGGTGATTATTATGACGGTGGGTTTGGTAATAAATACGGATATATTAAATATTATAAAAATGACGGCGGAGTATTTACTGCTAACGGAAATTTACAAGCAAACGGCAGCGATATTCATATCAATTCTTCTTCAAACCCGAATTTAAGTCCGGCATTTGCCGATATTGACGATGACGGTGATTTAGATTTATACATAGCAAGTAATAATCGGAATATTTTGTATTATGAAAACGACGGAACCGGAATATTGTCGGCAGGTGTTAATATGCAGGCAGACGGAATTGATATAAATATTTTAAATTCTTATCCGTCAATCACTTTTGCAGATATTAACGGTGACGGAGCAAAAGATTTGTTTATAGGCGAACAAGACGGAATTATAGAATATTATAAAAATGACGGAGCCGGAACATTCTCAACAGAAAGCTATTTTCAGGAATTGCTTACAAGCAATATACACAACAGATTTATGAGTCCGGCATTTGCTGATATTGACGGAAACGGAATTCTTGATTTATATGCCGGAACATTTCGCAACCATCTTCTGTATTATGAAAATGACGGGAATATGCTTTTCGGATTTCATTCGAATGTAAAAGACAGTATTTTGGGGGATCAGTTGTCTCCTGCATTTGCGGATATTGACGGTGACGGCAATTTGGATTTATATATCGGAAGTCCTGACGGTCATATCAAATATTATAAAAATGACGGAAGCGGTACATACACTTTTCAGGAAAATTTACAAGCAGGCGGTTCGGATATCAGCATAGGATACCCCGTTTCTCCGGTATTTGCCGATATTGACGATGACGGTGATTTAGATTTGTTCGTGGGAGATTATTCGGGGAATATCACTTTTATGAAAATAACGGAAGCGGTATATTTTCATCAGGAACTTTAGTTGAGGCAGACGGCAGTTCAATTAGTGTCGGGCAAAATGCAACTCCGGCATTTGCTGATATTGACGGTGACGGTGATTTGGATTTATTTGCAGGGAATAATTACGGAAACATAAATTATTATACAAATAACGGAAGCGGTGTATTCTCATCGCAAGGACTTTTGCAGGCAAACGGTACGGATATTTCGGTCGGTTCATATTCAGATCCTACATTTGCCGATATTGACGGTGACGGTGATTTAGATTTATTTGTCGGAAATGATTTGGGATATATTTTTTATTATAAAAATTTGAGCTTAACTTCAAATGCCGGAGAAGATGCCGAAGAAATTTGCTCGCTTTCATATACGCTTCATGCAAATCAACCGGATGCCGGAAAAACGGGCACATGGACAATCCAATCAGGCGGAACGGGCAGTTTTGATGATATACACGCCTATAATGCTGTGTTTACGGCAGATGCAAAAAATGCCTATGTTTTAAGGTGGACAGTTTCAGACGGTTCAAATACAGTATTTGATGATGCTCAAATTACCTTTAATTCGGATACGGAAAATCCGATAATAACATGTGTGGGAAATCAAACGGTTGATGCAGACGCGAATCATAATTATACCGTCAACGGTTCAGAATTTGACCCGATTTCAACTGACGATAACTGTGCTGTGGCAAGTGTTATAAATGATATTAACTCATCAACAACTCTTGCTGCCGAAACTTTAAGCGAAGGAACAACAACCGTTACCTGGACTGTTTATGATGAAGCAGGAAATTCGTCAGTTTGCAGTTTTAATATTCTGGTTAATGCGTATGTCGGAATTACAGATATTACCGGTTCAGACATACATATTTTTCCGAATCCTGTAAATGACTTTGTAACTTTAGATATTAATAATCCGGGAAACAGTAAAAATGTAAAAATTCAAGTTTGTAATATTTTAGGAGAAATATTAATTGAAAACAAGGTTTTACGGAATAAAGAAAAAATAGATTTATCTGAACTAAAACCGGGAATGTATGTTATTAATATTTTGACAGATAACAGAATATTTACTTCAAAGATAATTAAGAAGTAATATTTATATTAATCTGTTTATAAAATAGTAATTTAGAATACGAGTTAGTTTTATACGAACTAAGGTTGTTAATTCTCTGTAAAATCTCGGAAAGTTCTATAATAATGCTGTTTTTTCAAGAAATTCAGTAAGTTTTACTTTTAATTGATTAAATAAATTTAATTCTTCAAGCAATCGGTTCAGTTCATCGTCATAAGTTTCAGACGATTTTAATTGAACCAGTTGCTTGTTTATATTTTGAATTTTAATTTGAACAATTTTCAGTTTAAACGTATCAATCAACTCCGGAATTAATTCGTGTAAGCGTTTTTCGATGTTATTTTCGATGGCTCCGCGAGATTCCCAAATTTTACTTAATTCTTGTTTCGGACCGAGTAATTCGGCTGCCACTTTACTTATTTTTTCATTTTCGTGTTTCAGAAAATAATCTTGAACCGATTCGGCATTTACATAAAAATATTTCTCATAGTCTTTAAAAATATCTTTATAAACCAAATTGTGAAATTTCAAATCGTCGTTTTTAATTTCAGAAATAATGAACTCTGCCACACTAATTTCTTCATCGGTATCATCAATTGTTATAATTTCATTTCCGTAATTAAGCAAAAAGTTTAATATTTCTTTTTCAATAACTTCGGAATAAATTCCGGCAGTTTCAATCGGTAATTGGGGCTTTGTCGGTATTTGTTTATATGTATTACCGTAATTTTGTTTCCGCTTATCGTCAAAATTCTTACGCAGCAATCTTGTTACTTCAGAATAAAGAGCTTCCTCACTGACATTCAATTGTTTCGCTGTTGAACGAATATATTCTTCTCGTAAAATCCTGTCAGGAATTACCGAAATTGATTTTACGATGTCTTTTATCAGTTGAGCACGTTTTATCGGGTCGTTTTTTGCTTCTTCCGCAAAAAGTTCTGTTTTAAACTTTATAAAATCTTCTTCGTGTTTCGAAATGTAGGTTTGAAGTTCTTCGAGGGTTCTTTTTTTAGCGAAGGAATCAGGGTCTTCGCCTTCCGGTAAAGCTATAATTCGTACATTCATTTCTTCGGCAAGAGCCAAATCAATACCTCGAATTGAAGCTTTAATACCGGCAGCATCACCATCGTAAATAATACTTAAATTTTTCGTAAAACGCCTGACAAGTTTAATCTGTTCAACAGTCAGCGAAGTTCCTGAAGATGCAACAACATTCTCAATACCTGACTGATACATTGAAATGACATCGGTATAGCCTTCTACCATAAAACATTTATCGAGCTTCACAATTGCATTTTTTGCAAAATAAATTCCGTAAAGAATTTTTGATTTATGATAAATTTCCGATTCCGGAGAATTAAGATACTTAGCAATTTTTTTATCGGCTTTAAGCGTTCTGCCGCCGAATGCAATTACTTTTCCGGAAAGGGTGTGTATAGGGAAAATGACGCGCTCTGCAAATCGATCAAACTGATAATCGTTGTCTTTTGCAATTGTTAAACCGGTTGTTTTTAAGAAATCGAGTTTATAGCCTTTTTTTAGTGCTGATTCGGTTAAAGTATTACGTTTTTGCGGACTCCACCCGAGCTCAAATTTTTTGATTATATCGTCTCTGAAACCGCGTTCTTTAAAATAGCTTAATGCAATATTTTTTCCTTCAGAAGTTTCGTGAAGTTGAGTTTTGAAAAAGTTTTTTGCATATTCGGTAACTATAAAAAGACTGTCGCGTGTTTGGTTTTCTTGTATTTTTTCTTCGGTGAGTTCTTCTTCGACAATTTCGATATGATATTTTTTTGCCAGAATTTTAAGCGCTTCGGGGAATGAAACTTTTTCGTGTTCCATAACAAATTTTACCGAATTTCCGGCAGCACCGCATCCGAAACATTTGTATATGCCTTTTGCCGGAGAAACTACGAAAGATGGTGTTTTTTCATCGTGAAAAGGACAATTTCCTTTGTAGTTTACGCCGGCTCTTTTGAGATTTACGTAGTCTTTTATAACATCGTAAATGTCAACGGCATCAAATATTTTATCTACGGTTTCTTTGGGTATCATTTTTTATATTAATTCCGTATTTTGCCAATTTAAAACTGTGTGTTCCGTTCGTTCTTGAATTTCATCTCCGCCATAAACCAGAAATGTTTCAGTGTCAATATTTTTTGTAATATTTTTAAAAAAGGTCAGATTTTTGAAAAAATCACTTCTGATTGTTCTCCCGGATTTAATTTCTATTGCTTTTAATTTATTTCCGCTGTCAATAATACAATCTATTTCGTTATTATTACTTTCTCGCCAAAAATAAATATCTCCTTGTAATAAACCGTTAAATTTCTGCTTCTTTATTTCTGAAATAATAAATGTTTCGAACAAACTGCCTTTTGCAAAATGATAGTCTAACTGTTCTGCATTTCTTATATTCATTAATGAACAGGCTAATCCTGTATCATAGAAATATAATTTCGGCGATTTTATTATTCTTTTGTTGAAATTTTTATAATACGGGTGCAGAAAAAAAATAATAAAGCTTGTTTCTAAAACTGATAACCATTTTTGTGCTGTATTATGTGAAATTCCTACTTCATTTCCTATTTTACTTAGATTTATAATTTGCCCGGTATGTCCTGCACAAATTTTCAGAAATGCTCTGAAACGGTTTAAATCAGACACATTAATTATTTTTCTGACATCTCTTTCAATATATGTGTTAATATAATCGGGCAACCAATCTTCCGGATTAAGATTTTCATCGTAAAGCCGAGGATAAAATCCTTTTTGGATGTATTGTTCGTATTTTATATTATGGTATTTTGTGTTTTTTAATTCATTTACGGAAAAAGGTAATAAATTAAATATTGCTGTTCTGCCGGCTAAACTCTGTGATATTTTTTCTAATAATAAGAAATTTTGTGAGCCGGTAAGAATAAATTGTCCTTTTTCTTTTGAATTGTCAACAATGGTTTGTATTTGCGAAAATATTTCAGGAACATTTTGGGCTTCATCAATAATTATTTTGCTGTTATATTTCTGAAAAAAGCCTATAATATCCTGTTTTGCAAAATCCCTGATTGCAGCGTCTTCAAGATTAATATATGTATAATTTTTAAATATTTGCTTTACTAAAGTTGTTTTTCCCGATTGCCGAGGTCCTGTAATAGTAATTACCGGCAACTTTTCGGAAAGTCTTAATATTTCTTTTGATATAATCCTGTTTACCATAGGTAATATATTTATGTAAATTGTAATTCTAAATTCCAATTTGCATACAAATATAATAAATAAAAACAATAAAAGAATCAAAACTTTAATTTACATATATTATTTTTTAAAAAGTTGAGGAATTTTGATGATATTTTTTAAAATAACCGTATGCCAATTTCCGATATTATTATTTTTCAAAGCTTTCACATCTTCTTTCATTTTTAAAATGATGTTTTTTATGTTTTTGTTGCTTTCTCCGCCCATGCGCATTTTAATCATTACTTCGGGAAGGTATGCCGTTGATATTTTATGTTTTCCCAAAAAACGAAGAATGATGTCATAATCTGCAGCAATTTTGAAATTTGTATCAAAAACGCCGAATTTGTCATACACTGTTTTTTTGACAAGAAATGTCGGGTGCGGCGGCATCCATCCTTTTTTTAGTTTTGAAAAAGTGAAGTTTCCGGATTTCCAGTATCGAATAATTTTATCGGTATCTTCTTTTGAAACATATTGCAAATCTCCGTAGATACTGTCGGTTTGTTTTTCTTTGAACAATTTTGCCGCTTTTTCAATAATTGTGTTTTCGGCAAAAATATCATCGGCATGCAGAAAAACAATTATATCGCCTGTCGCATTATTTATACCTTTATTCAGAGCATCGTATATGCCGTTGTCGGGTTCGCTTATAATTTTTGAAACTCTTTCGCCTGTTTTTTTTATTATTGAAAGTGTATTATCCGTTGATTTTCCGTCAATTATTATATGTTCAATATTGTCATAAGTTTGTGAAGCTACTGAATTTATTGCATCGGCAATTGTATTTTTGCTGTTGTATGTTGCTGTTATTATTGAGAATTTCATGTGTTTATATTAATAATTTTAAACGTCACATAGGAACACCCGCATGATAATTTATTTTGTTTTTCAGAGTTCTGTTCGTGCATTAATCATTTCTTTTGGTGGCAAAATTTTGCCGTGGGTGTTTCATTCTTCAATGGTTCTTTTTCTGATTTCTGCGGCAGGATTTCCCTGATAAATTGTGTATGCTTCTAAATTTTTTGTTGCAACAGAATTAACGGCAAGAATTGAATGAGATTTACAAGTAATTCCCGGAGTAACAATACTGAATGCTCCAATCCAAACGCCTTCTTCAAGTTTAATGTCTCCGGTAATTAAATCAAAAGTTGATTTTTTATAGTTATGATTTCCGCAAAGCAGCATTGCTCCCTGCGAAATGCTTACATTGTTGCCGATTTCAACATTTGCAAGGTTGTCAATCCAAACTTTTTCTCCTATCCAAACATTGTTTCCTACGGAAAGACGCCAAGGGTATTTTATATTTACAGATGGTTTTATAATAACACCTTTCCCGATTTTTGCACCGAATATTCTTAATAAAAAAACTTTTAAAAAACTTATAGGATTCCAAGGATTTAAAAAAAACAATACATTAACAAAATACCAGAAAATTCTTTTAACACGATTCCCTCCCGGTTTATACCAAGAATTATTAAATTTTGAAAGGTCTGTTTTATTCATTTTTAAACATTTTTTCAGTATCTGCTGTTGCTTGTGAATTTTCAGAGAAATTTTTCGCAAAATTAAACGCATTTTTTGAAATAATATCATACTCTTCCTGTTTCATGTCAATACATCTTTGAATGATTTCCTGAAATTTCTTTTTATTATTTAAAGGAATATCCCAGCCGATTTCTTTTTTTTCTAAATTACGCCAGGGTGTTTGGTCGGAAATAATTACGGGACATCCTGCGGAAAATGCTTCAAATATTGAATGTCCGAAATTTTCGTGCAAAGTAGGCAAAATGTAAAAATGATATTCTGTTAATGTTTTGTGTACGTTTTCATGCGGTATTTCTCCTTTAAATTCGATTTTTATATTTTCGCCGGCTTTTTGTGCTTTCATTTTACATTTTGTAAGATAGTCATCTTCTTCATTTGTTCCGTAAATTGAAAAAAAGACTTTTTTATTTGTTTTAACATCCAAAAAGAATTCTATTGCCGAAAGTAAGTTTTTTTTTTCGGCAATTCGAGATAAAAAAATAAATTTTGTAATATGTTTTTCGCGAGTCTTGCAGGGTTTAATCTTTTCTGAAATATTCGGAACCAATACTGTTTTTGATTGTTTTCCGTAATATTTTAATATATCTGTTACTTCAACTTCATCCGTTGCATGCCAAGTAATATTTTTATATAAATTCAAAAACTTTGAGACTATTAAAAACAGCTTTTTTTTCCCTTTTTTCAGACTTAAGGCTCCTTGTCCCAACATTCCCCTGGGAGCAAGAATTATATTTGCATTTTTTTTGTACTTTTTAATTAATCGAAGAGGCAAAAGTGTGTATTTTACGGAAAACAGACTGTTAAAGTAAACTGTGTTAAAATCAAGGTTTTTTATAATATTAATAAGATTTGTTTTAGTTTGATTTTCGGGACTTAAATAAAGAATTTTACAGTTATTTTTTTGTATAAATGTATTAATTTCAATATTTTTATAAGGTTTATTACATCCAAAATCTCTGTCTGAAGTAATAATATAAAAATCAAAAATTTTATGAAGTGCGTTAACAATATTTGCAACACTTCTTATCGGTCCGCCGGCTTTGTATCCGGGTAAAAACCAGTCAATAAAAATTAATATTTTCTTTTTTTCTGACATTTATCGCAATATTAGTAATTATTTTGTAAATATTTCCGTTTTTTGCATATCGGGTTTTAATATGATTTAATATTCTTGAAAAATTTTATACTTACCATATCTTTTATTCTGTCAAATTTTGCCGTTTTCGGACAAAGCTTGAACAATTTTTTTGAAAAAGATATTATTATTACAAACGACAGTATTTATTTTGATACCCTAAGTATTGTCCCCGAAAGTTTCAGTATTTCTTTAAATAATCAACTTATTTCTCCGGATAAATATAAATTAAATTATGCAAAAGCACTATTGATTTTTAATTCGGAGGAATTTGAAAAGTATAAACAAAAAAAATTAAAAATAAAATACCGAACTTTCCCGTTAAACTTTTCAGAACCTTATTCTCATAAGCAATTATTACTGAACGACAGCACAATACAAAGGCGATATATTTCAAATTACGGTTCTGATAATACTCCAAATTTAAAAGCATTTTCAGGATTAAAGAAATCCGGCAGCATTTCGAGAGGAATTACAATCGGAAATAACCAAAATGCAGCTTTAAACTCTGATTTTAATTTACAATTATCAGGAAAAATAAGCCCGGATATTGAAATTCAGGCTAACATTACCGATAGTAACATTCCGATACAAGCTGACGGAAGTTCACAAAATTTAAGAGAATTCGATAATGTTTTTATTCGTCTTATTTCTAAAAAAAGCCTACTGGAAGTCGGTGATTTGAATATAAAACCGAAAGAAGGGTATTTTATGAAATTTGATAAAAAAGTAAAAGGAGCAAATTTTATGACTTCTTTTAATACAGTTAAAAATTATAAAATACAAACACAAATTAATGCTGCCGTTTCCAAAGGGAGTTATAACAAAATGATTTTTAACGGAACGGAAGGAAATCAAGGACCTTATCGGTTGACCGGGAAAAACGGCGAACTTTATATCATTATTTTATCCGGGAGTGAAAAAATTTATCTTGACGGAAAAATACTAATCCGAGGGAATGAAAATGATTATGTAATAAATTACAATTCAGGCGAATTAAGTTTCACTTCAAAACGTATTATTACAAAAGACAGCCGAATAATTGCTGAATTTGAATATTCGGAAATGAATTATGCACGCTTTACGGCAGGCAGCCAAATTTCAATAAAAACTGCAAAAACAACCTTTTTTTTAAATCTGATTTCCGAACAAGATGCCAAAAATAACAGCTTACAACAAAATTTGAGCGATGAGCAAAAATTAATGTTTCATAATATCGGAGATGATATTAAAGATGCTTTTGTCAGCAATGTTGTTTATACCGACACTTTTAATAATAATGAAGTGCTTTACAGAAAAACTGATACAGTTATACAAAGCATTGTATATCAAGATGTTTATATTTATTCGACAAATCCCGACAATGCAAAATACAGGGTAAATTTTTCTTATACGGGAGAACATAAAGGCAATTACCGGCGTATTCAGAACGGGGCAAACGGTAAAGTTTTTCAATGGATTGAACCTATAAACGGAATTCTTCAAGGCGATTATGAACCGATAAAATTACTTATCAGCCCGAAAAAAAAACAAATGATAAATGCCGGAGCATCCGGAAAGCTTAACAAATCAACAAGCTATTATTTTGAAACAGCTTTAACAAATAACGATTTGAACACGTTTTCCGATATTAATGATAATGATAACATCGGGTATGCGTTCAGGGGCGGCGGTACCAAAAATTTTCTGAAAAAAGATACATCGGACAGCTATTTAACAATAAACACAAACTATCAATTTACAAATAAACATTTTGATGCTTTTGAACCTTATAAATCACCGGAATTTCAACGAGATTGGAATTTGCTTCCCGGCACAAGTTCATTTGACGAACATTCTGCCGATGTGAATTTTACTTATTTTAATCATAATTTCGGAAAATTCGGATTGAGTTCTGACTTATTATTACGAAATAATTTTTATTCGGGATATAAAAATGATTTGTTTGTAATTATTGATAAAAAGAAGTTATTAATTAACTTAAATGCAAACAGATTAACAACAAAGGATACAGTAAATAAAACAGAATTTATAAGATATAAAGGACAAATTGAAGGACGATTTTCTAATTTTAAAACAGGAATTATAAATTCCGGAGAAAAAAATATTTTTACTAATATTAATGATAATATATTATCTGTCAACTCTTTCAGGTTTAATGAATTTGAAGTTTATTTAAAAACTCCGGAGAATTCAAAGCACTTATTTTCTGTAAGTTATGTGAACAGAGAAGATTTTTTACCTTTTAAAAATCATATTGCGTATGCTTCAACAGCTCATAATTTAAGATTTGTTGCCGGATTGCTTAAATTAAGACATCAAAAATTTAATACCGTAATAAATTTCAGAAAATTATATGTAAAAGACAGTATTTTAACGAATACACCGGCTGAAAATACTCTTTCAGGAAAGTTTAATTACTCCTTTAATTTTTTTAAAGGTACTGTCTCAAGTTCGAGTTTTGTAGAGCATACAAGCGGAAATGAGGCTGTTAAAGAATTTTCATATTTGGAAGTTCAAAGCGGGCAAGGCATTTTTGCATGGAAAGATTTTAATAATGATAAAATTAAAGAGTTAAACGAATTTGTAAAAGCAAATTTCTCAGACGAAGCAAATTATATTCGTATTGCTTTACCCTCATCGGAATATCGAACGGTTTACAATCAATCGGTTTTTGAGGTTTTTAATTTATTACCGAATCGCATATGGTCTTCCGAAAAAGGATTGAAAAAATTCATATCGTTGCTTTCAAATCGTTTTACGTATAAAATAAATCGTAAAATTAACAGCGGTGCAAATTATTTTAACTTTAATATACCGGATTCGACACTGATTACACAAAATAAATCTTTAAAAAACAGATTTGCTTTTAATCTGTCAAAATATCAAATGCAAATTGCCTATACTTTTATTAATTCAGGAACAAAAAATTTACTGATAAACGGAATTGATATAAGAAAAAACATATTTCATTCTGTTGAATTTAATAAAACGATAAAAAGTTTTATAATTGCGAATATTTTTAAATCGGGAAATAAAAAATATGAATCGGAATATTTTTCAGGTAATAATTTCTCTGTAAATTATATTGATAATAATACTTCCGTAAACTTCAAAATTGATAAAAAAAGCAATATTAAAAGCAATATTATTTTTAAAAAGAAAAATAATTTAATAGGGGAAGAAAAATTAATTTCATATACCGCCGGTGGTGAATATCGCTTTTCAAGTGTTAATAAAGGTAGTTTTCAAGTAAATTTCGATTTTGTAAAAATCAATTATATCGGAAAAACGAATACAGCTGTTTCTTATGAAATACTTGAAGGTTTACTGCCGGGCAAAAACTTTTTGTGGTCTGTTTTATGGTATAAAAAACTTACGAAATATCTTCAACTCGAATTAAATTATTCCGGCAGAAAATCTGATACCGGTAAAATTATTCATACCGGCGGAATGAGTATTCGTGCTTTTTTTTAATTTCTGGATTTTAAATTCTTACATTTCCTGAAGGTTTCTAAATAAAAAAAGGCTCATCGAATATTATTTCAATGAGCCTTTTTTTATGAGATTAATAATTTTAAGATTTAATAAGAATAATAATATTATTTTTAAGAATTTCAATTACACCGCCTTTTACATCAAAGAATTTTTCGGTTTTATCAGGTTCAACAATTTTTATTTGTCCTTTTTCAAGTGTTGAAATTACAGGTGCATGATTAGTTAATATACCGAATTGTCCTTTGCTTCCGGGAACTTTAATGTATTTAACCTCATTGCTGTATAATGTTTGTTCGGGTGTAACGATTTCTAAAAACATCTTATTGTTGTGTTTCTTTTAATATTTTTTTTCCTTTTTCTATAGCATCTTCAATAGTACCTACAAGGTTGAATGCAGCTTCAGGGTATTGATCAACTTCACCGTTAATAATCATATTGAAACCTTTAATTGTCTCTTCAATCGGAACCAAAACACCTTTTAGTCCGGTAAACTGTTCTGCAACAAAAAACGGTTGTGATAAAAACCGTTGAACCCGTCTGGCTCTGTGAACAGTAAGCCTGTCTTCTTCAGATAATTCATCCATACCGAGAATTGCGATAATATCCTGAAGTTCTTTATAATGTTGCAATATATTTATAACTTTTTGTGCTGTTTGGTAATGTTCCGGTCCGACAACCTCCGGAGATAAAATTCTGGAAGAAGAATCTAAAGGATCGACAGCGGGATAAATTCCGAGTTCTGCTAATTTTCTGCTTAGTACGGTTGTTGCATCTAAGTGAGAAAACGTTGTAGCAGGTGCGGGATCGGTTAAGTCATCTGCGGGGACATAAACTGCTTGTACCGAGGTTATTGACCCTGTTTTTGTTGAAGTAATTCGTTCTTGCATTTCACCCATTTCTGTTGCTAAGGTCGGTTGATAACCAACAGCAGAGGGCATTCTTCCGAGAAGGGCAGAAACTTCGGAACCGGCTTGTGTGAAACGGAAAATATTATCAATAAAAAATAAAATATCGTTTCCTTTACCGTCTCCGTCTCCGTCTCTGAATTTTTCGGCAACCGATAAACCGGATAAAGCAACACGTGCACGTGCTCCCGGAGGCTCGTTCATTTGACCGAATACCATTGTTACCTGAGATTCTTTAAGTTTTTCTGTGTCAACTTTAGAAAGATCCCATCCGCCTTCTTCCATCGATTTAGTGAATTCTTCACCGTAGTTTACAATACCGGATTCAATCATTTCTCTGAGCAAATCATTTCCTTCACGGGTTCGTTCTCCTACACCGGCAAAAACAGACATACCGTCGTAACCTTTGGCAATATTATTTATTAATTCTTGAATTAATACGGTTTTTCCTACACCGGCACCACCGAAAAGACCTATTTTTCCGCCTTTTACGTATGGTTCAATCAAATCAACAACTTTAATTCCGGTATAAAGAACTTCTTTACTTGTTGAAAGATCTTTAAATGCAGGAGCGTCATTATGAATAGGATAACCGTCAGATTTATCTATGGGTTCTAATCCGTCAATTGTATCACCGACAACATTTAATAAACGACCTTTTACTTTGTCACCGACAGGCATTTTAATGGGATTACCTGTTGCTTTAACTTTCATACCTCTTTCGAGTCCGTCGGTAGAATCCATTGCAATTGTTCTTACGGTATATTCTCCGATATGTTGTTCTGCTTCAATAACTAATATTTTTCCGTCATCTGTTGTTATTTCTAAAGATTCGTGAATTTCAGGAAGTTTATTTCCTGTTTTTTCAAAACTTACGTCAATAACGGGTCCGATTATTTGTACAATTTCGCCAAAATTATCTGCCATATTTTTTGCTTAAAATTTTCTAAAATTAAGCACAAAGATAATATTCGTATCTTACAGAAACAAATTTATTTAATGTTGAAAATTTGTAAACAAAAAAAGCTGCCGGAAAGACAGCTTTTATATATTTCATTACGGAAGTTTATGAAACAGAATAACGTTTAAATCCTGTAACCTTAACTTCGGAATCTACTTCTTTAAGAAAATCTCTTATAGTTTTTTTATTATCTTTAACCCATTGTTGGTTTAAAAGGGTATTTTCTTTAAAGAATTTATTTAGTCTTCCGAGGGCAATTTTTTCGGCCAAATCTGCCGGTTTGCCTTCTTGGATTGCAAGTTCTTTACCAATTTCAATTTCTTTATCCACTATCTTTTGGCTTACATCATTTTTGTCAACAGCAATAGGATTCATTGCAGCAATTTGCATAACAACGTCTTTTCTTGCATGTTCGTCAATTGCTTTTGTAAAACCGGCAATTGAAGCTAATCTGTTTCCCGTATGGATATATGAAGCAACTGATTCTCCTTCTACTTTATCATAGTACCCGAGTTGAATTTTTTCGCCTATTACACCGGTTTGATTAATAATTTCTTCACTGATTTTTACACCGTTTAATTCCGAATTAAGTAATTCTTCAAGATTTGCAGGATTTTTTTCTGCTGCAACATCCAGAATTTGACCGGCAAATTTTACAAAGTCATCATTTTTTGCAACGAAATCAGTTTCACAATTTAAAGCAATTATAACTGCTCTTTTACCGTCAGAAGTGCTTTTTGCAAGAACGGCACCTTCGGAAGTATCTCTGTCGGCACGTTTACCGGCAACTTTTTGTCCTTTTTTTCTTAAAAAATCAATGGCTTCATCAAAATTCCCGTTTGATTCGGTAAGGGCTTTTTTACAGTCCATCATACCGGCTCCGGTCATTTTTCTTAGTTTAGCAACTTCTGTTGCACTTATTTTAGTCATTTTAATTAAGTTTTATCTTTATAATTAATTATTTTTTTCGAGCTCTTGTTTTTACATGCTCTTTTTTGTCTGAATTTTCAGGTTTACTTTCTTTTCTTTCTGCTTTTTGCTCATTCAAACCTTCTGTAACAGCTTGTGTAATAACATCAATAATTAAAGCAATAGATTTTGAAGCATCATCATTCGCCGGAATAGGAAAATCAATACTCGGATCGGAATTTGTATCAACCATTGCAAAAATAGGAAGTCCTAATTTTTTTGCTTCGGCAACGGCAATATTTTCTTTGGTAACGTCAACAACAAAAATTGCTGAAGGAACTCTTTTCATATCTGTAATACTTCCGAGATTTTTTTCAAGTTTAGCTCTTTCACGAGTAATTTGCAGGCGTTCTCTTTTTGAAATTTTATCAAAAGTTCCGTCTTCAGCCATATTATCAATGGTTTTCATTTTTTTTACGGCTTTTCTGATTGTTCTGAAGTTGGTTAACATACCGCCTGACCAACGTTCTGTAATATAGGGCATTCCCGTCGGTTTAACTTTTTCTTCAACAATTTCCTTTGCTTGTTTTTTTGTGGCAACAAAAAGGATTTGACGACCGGATTTTGCAATTTGTTTTGCAGCTGCAGCAGCTTCGTCAAGTTTTACCATTGTTTTATACAAATCAATGATGTGAATTCCGTTTTGCTCCATAAAAATATAAGGAGCCATTTTCGGATTCCATTTTCTTTTGAGGTGTCCGAAATGAACACCTGCATCTAATAATTGTTTAAAATCTACTTTTGACATTTTTTTAAATTAAGTTTACATTCTTATAATAAAGCAATTACCAAGTAGCGACAATTTGTCGATCTTGGTAATTTAGATACTAAACTCAAATGAATTATTAAGTTCAAATCTTGTATTCTATCTTTTACTGAATTGGAATTTTTTACGAGCTTTTGGTTGTCCCGGTTTTTTACGTTCGACAACTCTGGAATCTCTTGTTAAAAATCCTTCTTTTTTTAAAGCTGATTTATCTTCTGCATTAATTTTTATTAATGCTTTGGAAATTGCTAATCTCAAAGCTTCTGCCTGTCCTTTTATTCCTCCGCCTTTTAAATTAACATTAATATCGTATTTCCCTTCTGCTTCAACAATTGAAAAAGGTCTTAAAATTTGGTATTTATATTCGAGGACGGTAAAATATTCATCAAAACTTCTTTTGTTAATGGTAATATTTCCTTTCCCGTCTTTCAGATAAATTCTTGCGATTGAAGCTTTTCTTCTTCCTGTTGCGTTAACTGTATCCATAGTTTATTTTATTGTATTAATGTCAATTTTTTTTGGTTTTTGAGCTTCTTGTTTATGTTCAGAACCTTCATAAACATATAAATTTCTGTATAAAGCACTGCCGAGTTTATTTTTAGGTAACATTCCTTTTACGGCTTTTTCGACAAGAGCAATCGGTTTTTTTGCCAATAAATCTGCCGGGTTTGTAATCCTTTGTCCGCCGGGATAACCTGTATGACTGAAATATTTTTTATCGGTCCATTTTTTACCGGTTAGCTGAACTTTTTCTGCATTTATAACAATTACATTGTCTCCGCAATCAACATGAGGTGTGTAATTTGTTTTATATTTGCCTCTAATCAGTTTTGCAACGATTGAAGCTAATCTTCCCAATGTTTCTCCTTCGGCATCCACAAGTAACCACTCTTTGTTTACAGTAGTATTATTGGCCGAAATTGTTTTGTAACTTAAAGTATCCACTTCTTTTGTATTTTTTTATTTATAACTGTTCCGTCAAGAATTTTCGGACTGCAAAAATATAACTATTTTATTAAATGACAATAGTTATTAACAATATTTTGTTTATAAAGTTAAGGCTGCCGCATAAGTATATTATAATCAGATGTATAATGTCTGCTGTCAGCTAAAATTTATTTTCTGAAATACTGCTTTCCAATTCATTTTTCATTTTTAAAATTAGATTTTCAATACTTAGAATTTCGTTGATAAATTGAACTGATTTTCCGGCAATCCATAAATTTTTATAATTTCCGGGTTTTACGGATTTTTCTAATTTTTTCATGCCTTTCATTTGAACAAGCATTTTAAAATATTTTTTTGTTCCGGGATTAGCAGACAATTTACGTTCAATCCAATTTTGCTTATAACCTATTTTTTTTGCGTATGCCGTATTAATAATTGTGCTCGGAGTTCCGGAAATACGTTCGGTCATAACAATGTCTTCGGTTTTTGCATTTACGATTGCATTTTTATAATCTGCGGAAACAGGTGCTTCTTCGGTAGCAATAAAACTTGTTCCTACAGATGCTCCTGCAGCACCGAGAATAAGAACAGAATGCAGTGCGTTTCCGGTGCTGATACCGCCGCCGGCAATTATCGGAATATCAGGAAAGTTTTGTTTTAACATCGGAACTAATATTTGCAAAGGTTCGGGTCCGGCATGTCCTCCGGCTCCTTGCCCTACCGCAATTAGTCCGTCAGCACCGAGACCGACAACTTTTTTGGCATGTTTTAAATTTGTTACATCACAAAATACTTTTGCTCCGTAGCTGTGAGCTTTTTCTATAACTTCTTTCGGGTTACCTAATGATGTTATGTATAACGGAACTTTATTTTCGACACAAATTTTTAAATGGGTTTTATAATAGGGATTGGATTTTTGAGTAATTAAATTAAC
>JAADGE010000071.1 GCA_013152535.1 Chlorobiota bacterium | reverse complement strand
TTTTTTTTCAAATTTATAATAAACCGTGCCGCACTGTAACGTGGCACGATTTATTTAAAGTAGTTTTTATTATAAAAAATGGCATTTTCTGATACATATTTTAAGCGATTTCAAACCGGAAAGATTCAAATTGCAGAAAAACCGTCGGCTGATTTATTTCTGATTATTATTATTCCTTCTTATAACGAAGATGAACTGTGTAAATCTCTGCAATCAATAAGTAATTGTGCATTGCCAGATAAATCGGTTGAAGTGATAGTCGTAATTAATTCTTCCGAAAATACTGCGACTGATATAGTTCAAAAAAATAGAGAAACCTATAAAAAAGCACTTGCATTTGCCGAAAAAAATAATACATCGAAACTTAATTTTTTTATCCTTCAAGAAGAAAATCTTCCTCAAAAATTTGCCGGTGTCGGCTTGGCACGAAAAATCGGTATGGATGAAGCATTGCACAGATTTAATTTATTAAATAATCCAAACGGTTTAATTGCTGGTTTTGATGCCGATGCTTTGCTGAAGAATAATTATCTGACAGAAATTGAAGACTATTTTAATCGTAATCCTAGAACAAATGCCGCATCCGTAAATTTTGAACATCCGATTAACGGAACTGATTTCTCGAAAGAAATTTACCAAAATATAATAAATTACGAATTGCATTTAAGATATTTTATTGAAGCATTAAGATTTGTAAAATTCCCTTTTGCTTATCATACCATAGGTTCAAGTTTTGTAGTGCGTGCCGATATTTATGCAAAGCAAGGCGGTATGAACAGGAAAAAAGCCGGTGAAGATTTTTATTTTCTTCAAAAAATAATTCCTCTCGGAAATTACGGCGAAATAAATACTGCAACAGTCGTCCCTTCACCTCGTTTATCCGACAGAGTTCCGTTCGGAACAGGTGCGGCAATTTCCAAAATGATTGAGAATAATACCGATGATTTCGGAACATATAATTTTGATGTTTTTATTTTGCTGAAAACTTTTTTTGAAAAAACAGGCGAATTTTATAAAAATTCCGGTTATTCCGATTTTTCTCATATTATTATTGAGTTTTTAAATATGAATAATTTTCAAACCGATTTAAATAAAATTAAAAATAACAGCCCGAATATTACAATTTTTAAAAAACGTTTTTTCGATTGGTTTAATGCTTTCAGAGTTATAAAATTCTTAAATTTTGCTCATGAAAAATATTATATCCGCCAAAAAGTGAAAAGCGAAGCCGTAAAATTACTTCAAATTTATCATCCCGAAATTAAAATACCCGAAACTGAAAAAGATTTATTACTTTTATATCGTGAAATTCAAAAAAAAACTTCTTATAAAATATAAAGTACAATGAAAAAGCTAATCTTAATATTTTTTGCCCTTTTTCAAACAGCTTTTATTTTTTCGCAACAAAATGATTCAACGGCAAATTCACTTCTTTGGGAAATTTCCGGAAACGGCATTAAACAACCGTCATATATTTTCGGAACAATTCATATGATACCGAAAGATGATTATTTTTTTACTGATGTGATGAAAGAAAAATTTGATGCTTGTAAAAAATTAGTTTTGGAAATTGATATTAATTTATCTTTGGCAGAACAAATTAATGCAGCGAAACAAATGTTTTTACCCAAAGGAAAATTATTGTTTGATTATATGACAAGAAAAGATTCCTCAGACTTCAGAGCTTATTTAATTGACAGTTTAAAAATAAGTAAGTCAACCTATAAAAAGATTATTAAAATTAAACCTCTTTTCGGTTCAAGTCTGATAATAAAAGAGTTGCTCGGCAAAATAAAAACTTATGAGAATGAGTTGAACAAAGCCGCAAAGAAAAAAGGAATGGAAGTTATCGGTTTGGAAACTCTGCAATTTCAACTGGATTTAGTTAATGATGTAAGTATTGAAGATCAGGTAAAAATGCTTTTTGAAGATGATATGTCCGGAAATCCTTTAGATGAGTATTATAAAATGGTTGCGGCATATAAAGAACAAGATCTAACTAAATTGAAAGAATTAATTGATGCTGACGATTCTATGACAAAACTCGGCGACAAATTTTTAAAAGACAGAAATGCCGATTGGATTTCAAAAATTGAGAAACTTGTAAAAAATCAGCCGGTTTTTATAGCAGTAGGAGCAGGGCATCTGGCAGGAGATGACGGAGTTCTTAATTTGTTGATACAGAAAGGATACACTGTAAAACCTATTGAGTAAATCAAAAAAAAAGTTAAGTTAAAATTTCGAATTTTAAGTTTCTGTTTCTGTATTTTATAATTAATTTTAAACAGTTATTGAAAATAGCTGAAAAACATATAAATCTGATAACAAACATTATGGATATTGATTTACGATTACTGAAAAAGAAGTTTCCCGATTTTGAAAAGCGAATGTTAAAAGATATGCTTTCATACGGAGTAATTAAAGAAATACCTGCAGGTACGGAAGTTATTCGCTACGGACAATATATGAAAATGCTCCCTGTTGTTATCGACGGTGTAATTAAAGTTTACAGTCAGTATGAAGACAAGGAATTTTTACTCTATTATATTCAGTCTAACGAAAGTTGTATTATGTCTTTATCGGCAGTTTTGAATGATACACCGAGCAGAGTTTTTGCCCTTACCGGAAAAGATTCTGTTATTATGATGTTTCCGTCTAAATTTGTTAAAAAATGGATTAAAGATTTCGGAGCATTTAATAATCTTTTTTATCATTTGTATGATAATCGGTACAACGATTTAATTGAAACATTAAATCAAGTTTTATTTGAAAAATTGGATAAACGCCTGTACGATTATTTGCACGAAAAGTCAGAAGTGGGCGGTTCGGATACAATAAAAATTACTCACCGAGTAATTGCGGAAGAAATAGGAACTGCCAGAGAAGTCGTCAGCCGTATTTTGAAGAAATTGGAAACAAATAAGCAAATTGAACAAGGAAAAGGCTATGTTAAACTTCTGAAATAAAGAACAAAAGGAGATGCTGCAACGAATTATTAATCAGTTAATTCCGTTGAGCATCTCTGGTTTTTATTTTACAATATCGCAATTCATTAAATTAACATCTTCATATTCTTCCATATCTTCGTCATAAGAAGCACCGAGAGTTATAAAACCTTTAACTTTTATTTTCTCGCCGGGTTTCAAATTTTTAATTCGTTTTGTCGCTTCGGGAAGAAATGTACAACTGACACCGGCATTCTCTCCTGCATCTTTTAATAAAATCACGGTTTGATTATTTTGGTCTTCAGAAATTGAAGCAATCACACCTTTTATAATTAATACTTTAGAATCTCCGTCTTCTGCCAAATATTTATTATTCGCAGCCGTATAATCTTTCAAATATTCATCAACTAATTGTTTGGCACTTAATGTTGCAAAAACCTCAGTTTGTTGAACATCTCTGTGAGGCATAAAGAAAAGGTACATCGGGTATATTGCTCCGAGAACGGCAACAACAGCGACAATTAAAATAATTTTTTTTGTTTTGGACTTTTTCATATTCATATTCATATTTCTGTTTATAAAATTAAATTTAGTCAAAGGTATGACAAGCTTTTTTTATTATTTGTGACCTGAATCACAATTCTTTACAGTTTTACAGCATATCTTTGCATTAAATAAATTATTAAATCATAAAAAAATACAAATATTATGAAAAAAGTAACATTAATTCTCGCAGCAATAGCAATTAGCTTTGCCGGGTTTTCTCAAAAAACATATATTACTAAAAATGCTTATGCCAAATTATTTTCGCACACAGTTGCCGAAGATATTTCTGCTGAAAATTACAAAGTAATTTCAAAAATTAATATCGAAACAGGAGATTTAATTGTCTCGGTTCCGGTTCAAAGTTTTACTTTTGAAAAAGCCCTGATGCAAAAACACTTTAATATGCCCAACTTTATGGATTCAAAACAATTTCCTAAAATTAAATTCAAAGGAAAATTTGATGCTTCTAAAGTAGATTTTACAAAAGACGGAAAATACCCCGTAACAGTTACCGGAAATCTGACCATAAGAGCGGTAACAAAACCAATATCTCAAGAAGGAACAATAACCGTAAAAGACGGAAAAATTTCAGCTAATTCTGTTTTTATCGTAAAAAATATTTTTCAATACGGTGTCGGAAAACCCACAAAGAAAAGTAAAAGAGAAAATATAGCAGAAGATATAAAAATCACCTTCAGAGCCAATTACTAAGGATAATATTAAATAATTATTGGTTTGTTCATAAAGATATCATTGCCGACCAAGATTTGTGAGTTTTAAGAGTTCTTATAAATCCGGCAATGATTCTTTTAAAAAAAAATAATAAAAAGAATACCCGAAATATTAGAATATCTGATTAAAGAAATTCAGGAAGAAAAAAAAATTGATGCTTCTCGTGTTGTCGAATTTCTAAAAAGAACGGATATTAATGAAGAAGAATTAACAGATTTTATAAGATTTAATCATTCTGCGAAAGAAAGCTACGGCAGAAATATAATTTTCGACGGCGGCTTTTTTAAATTGATGCTGATGTCGTGGAATAAATTTGATTTTACCGCAATTCATGATCACGGTCAAGTTGATTGGGGAGCCGTTAGATCTTTCGGACCGATGTCAAATATTGAATTTTCATTTGAGAATAATTATTTAAAAATTATTAAAAATGAAATTTTAAATAAAGGCGACGTTGCAATCGTAACATCCGATTTAATTCATCAGGCAGGAAATAATACTGATAAATCTGTTTTAACAATGCACTTATACGGGTCGAATAAAGTTTCCGATAACATTACAATGAATTCGCGAATTTTTGATACTGTTGATAACCGGATTATATATACAACAGGTGCAGCTTATTTGAAGTTACCTTCCGATATTATTTTACACAAAGACGAAAATTCCGGTGTTGATATTACAACTTTTGAGTTTGATAAATTAGTAAAATTGAATTTTTTTAATAAAAATAAAAAACTCTTTAAGAATGAATTAAATAAAACAGAATATGAATACTCTTAAAAAAATATTTTTAATAATTATAATATCAATTTCGGCAGGAAATATAATTCCGGCACAAAAACAACTTCCTAACGGTTCAAAAGCTCCGGAAATTAACGTAACCGATCATTTTGTACGTAATTTTAATTGGAACGAAAAATTAAAAGAAGGTCCTGTTGTTGTCGTGTTTTATCGCGGGCAGTGGTGCCGGTATTGTAATTTATATATGTATCATTTAGCCGATTCGCTTTCAATGATTACGGATTTGGGTGCAACTTTAATTGCTGTTACTCCTGAAAATAATAAATATATTGATGAAACAATTATGAAGACAAAAGCAAATTTCAGTATTGTTTACGATGTAGGACATCAGATTATGGACAGTTATAAGGTAACGTGGAATGTCAGTAAATTTGCTAATTTTTTCTACAAATTGAGAGGAATTGATTTGAATAAAGCAAGTGACGGTACTGACAGAGCATTACCGGTTCCTGCAACTTACATAGTGGGTCAAGACGGAAAAATAAAAGCCGGTTATTTTAATAAAAATTACAAATACAGAATGCCTGTCAGCAAAATCGTTGAAGAACTCAAAAAACTCTCAGAATAAATGAAAATAAATTATAAGTCTGTTATTAATCAGGCGTTTCATTTAATTGTTAGATTTCTTGAAAATGCTGATAATGAGGATGCTCCGGTAGTCAATTATAAATCTCCCGATAATTTAAGAAATATATTGGATTTGCAAATTTCGGACGAAGGAATCGATTATGATAAACTGTTTGAACATATTGACAACTATTTGAAATACAGTGTAAATACAAGAAACAAACAGTTTTTTAATCAACTTTATTCCGGTACAAATATTCCCGGTTTTCTCGGAGAAGTATTTTCCGCTGTAAGCAACACGTCAATGTACACTTATGAAGTTGCCCCGGCAGCAACTTTAACGGAAAAAGAATTGATAGGTAAGATGTGCGGAATTGCAGGTTTTAAAAACGGCAGCGGCATTTTTGTAACAGGCGGAAGCAATGCTAATTTATTGGCGATGTTTTCGGCTCGTAATAAATTTTTTCCTGAAGGAAAGATTAACGGAATGCAAAATAGTCCGAAATTTACGGCTTTTGTTTCCGATCAGGCACATTATTCTTTCGGTACGGCAGCGAATTTACTCGGTATCGGTGCTGAGGCTTTAATTAAAGTAAAATCAGATGAATACGGCAAAATGATGCCCGAAGAACTTGAAAAAGAAATTTTTGCATCTGAACAAAGACATGAAATACCTTTTTTTGTTGCGGCAACTGCCGGAACTACTTTGCTCGGAGCTTTTGATTCGATTTCGGATATTGATAAAATTGCAAAAAAACATAATTGTTGGATGCATCTTGACGGTTCTTTCGGCGGCTCAATTATTTTAAGTTCAAAATATAAAAATCTTTTTAAAGGAATTGAAACCGTTGATTCATTTACATGGAATCCGCATAAACTGATGAATATTCCGCTTATAACTTCTGTTTTTTTGTTAAATCACAAAAACGTTTTAAAAACAAACCTTACAAAATTATCAACCGACTATATTTTTCATGAAAATGAAGCGGAAAATTGTGATTTGGGTGAAATTTCTATTCAATGCGGAAGAAAAGCAGATGCTTTAAAACTTTGGACTTCCTGGAAATATTACGGAGATAAAGGATATGAAAAGCGAATTAACAATTTGTTTGATACGGCGGAATATTTTGAGCAAAAGGTAATTGAAAACGAGCAATTGGAATTAATGTCCGAAAGACAGACATTAACAGTTTGTTTCAGGTATAATCCCGGGAATATTGAAAATTTGAATGTTTTGAATGCTCACATCAGAGAGGAATTAAGAAAGTCGGGAAAAAGCATGGTGAATTACGGATATATCGGAACCGATTTAACAATTCGCTTTGTTGTTGCAAATCCCGAAGTTCAAAAATCGGATATTGATATATTTTTTAAGAATTTTTTTTATACGATTAACGAAATTAACATTGATTAAGACTGAAAATACAGATTCGATTATAATATTGGCTTGGCCGCAAACTCCGGTAAGTTCGGTCGGTATGTGGTATGATGCCGTTCCGAAATTATTAGGTTTGCTGAAAAACGGATATTATAAAGCCGGGCATGCTGCAGCAATATTGGTTAATCATCAAACAAAAAAACTGCATTATTTTGACTTCGGACGTTACCATATGCCGCAAAAATTCGGAAGAGTAAGAAACGAACAAACCGATCCGCAATTAAAAATTAACTTAAAAGCGAACTTGTCAGACAGTAATAAATTATTGAATATTAATGAGATACTTCAATTTGTTAATTCAAATAAAGAATGTCACGGAGAAGGTATGTATTTTATACGCCTCAATTCTTGAAAATATCAGTTTTGAAAAAGCTTTTCGTTTTGCAAAAAATCTTCAAAATAAAGATGCCGTAAATTACGGTCCGTATGATATAAAAGGTTCAAATTGTTCGCGTTTTGTTGCCTCATTGGCAAAAGCCGGAAATCCCGGTTTCCGTATTCCTTTTCGCTTATCAATACCGTTTTTATTTACGCCTTTACCGAAAGGCAACGTAATTGTTTGTAACTCGGAATATTTTTCAGTAAAAGAAAATAAACTTAAAAAACATAAAGTGAAATTTACGGATTATTTAAAGAACTTTGTTTTTTCGGCAGTTTTTAAAAAATCGTATTTCCGGTTACAAAAGAAAGAAATAACAGACAGAGGTACTTATCAAAAAATTAATATTCATGTACGGCAAACCTGATAATATCCCCGATAATTCGAAATATTTGCCCGGCATCGGAGCAAGTGTTTTTTTTCATATTGAAATGAAAGAAAATAATAATTTATATAGGATAAGACGATTTAATGAAGACGGAAAACTTGATTGTGACCAAATTTTCCGTCTTCTTACTCCGGGTTTTGATATTAATTCCGAATTTGAATTTACTTACGTTTCGCATTGTGCAAAATGTACGATTTTGCAAAACGACAGTAAATTTATTTTTGTCAGTCTTGCTTCAATATCTTAATAAATTTATCTTCTTTTTTATTAATAATTCGTATAAAATAGATTCCCGCAGGTTCATTTTGTATATTGATTTTAACAAGTTCCGCATCGGGTTTTATTTCTTGAATTATCCTCCCGTTTATATCTAAAATTCTTATGTGTGTAACATTTTGAATATCAACCCCTTCAATAAAATAAATTCCGGATGAAGGGTTGGGATATATTTTCAGATTACTTTTATCAAAAAGATTGATTGAACTTCCTTGTTCAACACTGACATTAATCGTATCAGAATTTTCACACGTGTTTCCGTCTTCAACGGTTACATAAAATTCGTAATTGCCGATGCCTGAATCGGCACCGATAACTGCTAATGTATCTTCCGTTGAATTATCATTCCAAAGATATGAAACTAAACCTTCGCCGGCATATAAAACCAATGTGTCATTTACCGTAATTGTTGTATCATGACCTAAATTAACATTGGGTATGGGATTTACGTTTACGATTGCACTTCCCGAGAAACTTGTTCCCGTACAATTTGCATCCGACAAAGCCGTAATTTGGTATGTTCCGGCATCAGATACGGAAAAAATATACGGATTATCCGATGTAATTTTATTAAACGAATTTGTGCCGTCGGTATAAGTAATGCTCCAAGGAGCCGTACCCGTTAAATTTATTGTTAAATCGGTCGTTTTATATTCGCAAATTGTATTGTCTCCCGAAATGCTTGCCGCAGGAAAATCATTTACGTTAACAGTAAATAATGAATTAAGTTCTCTTGAACAGCCGGTTTGCGGATTGGTTGCCAAAATATTAAAAGTTGTTGTTTGGGTCAGTGTTCCGGTCGGGAGTATAATATCACCGGCATTTCCTGTTACCGAACTTCCTGCTGCCGAATTATCGGCATCGTTTCTTAATTGATATTCGATAAAGTTTTCGGTATTTTCGAGAATAACATTTGTAGAACCGCTTTCGCACAAATTGCTTTGTTCAACCGTTGCATTAAAAATTTCATTTTCGTTATACAGATAAGCTGTTTCTTCGGGCAATAATTTTCTGTTGTAAACTCTTATTTCATCAACCGTTCCTCTGAAATACATACTTGAAGGGACATTAGAGAATGCAGCATCAATTTCATCGTATCCTATTTTCCACCATCCGGTATAATTTCCGCCATTTATAATATTTGTATCTTCTGCTTTTAATACACCGTCAACATATAATTCCGCACCCGATGAAGATAAACTTGCCGTAAATAAATGCCAATTATCATCATTATAGCTTTCTGTTGTTGATATTGTTTTTGCTGTTCCGTCAAGAAGTCCGAAATATACTCTTCCGGCATCATCCATATAAATCATTCTGTCACATACAGTACTTGCTCCCCACAAACTGTCACCTAAGCCGAAAATCATTCCGCCTGAAATTGTATTTGTTTTTACCCACAAAGAGATTGTAAATGTATTCGGATTGTTGAAAGAATTTGTTGTGGTTCCGGCATCCCATTGTCCGTTGTAATAGCTTGCTTTGTTCCAAATTCCGTTACGGTCTTCCGGAAATGTCCAGGAACCGAAATAATTATTTTCGTTTCCGCTTAAATCGGTATTGTCATTTATATCGCACGAAAACCATGAAACTAAATCATTTGCATTTACTCTTGCAAGTTCTCCTATGTCTGCAGTTATCGGATTTACGGTAACTTGTTTTGTATTTGAAGTTATTGAACAGCTGATATTTGTAACTTTTGCCGAATATATTCCGGTTTCGTCGGCAAGATAGGATAATCCCGTTTCTCCTTCAACAGGATTTCCGTTTTTCAGCCATTGAACGGTATATCCGGTTCCGGTATTCAGATTAAGAGAAACATCATTCCCTTCGCAGAATGTTGTATCGCCGACAGCTGTGATATCGGCATTTGACGGAGCATCATTTATTCGAACTTCAACAGCAGGCGAAAATGCAGAGCATCCGTTTTCGGTAACTTTGACTTTGTAACTTCCGGCTTCTGTTGCCCAAATGTTCGAGTTTGTCATTCCGTCTGAAATTACATTGTCTTTATACCACTGAATTTTCGAATAAGCCCAATCGGTGTATAAACTAACACCTTGTCCGGTACACAAATCAGTATTGCCCCAATAGTTGATTTCAGGTTCGGGACATGCACCCGGAGTATTAACTTTTATTCCGTAATTTCCGGATACGCCTTCTTCTCCGTCAACAACTAAATAATAGCTTACGCCCGAATACATATTAAAAGATACTTGCCCGATTGTATCTGCCGGATTCCATACCCCTACCATATTGATACAAGCGTTTTCATTACAGGTCGATAAAATTAAAACTACTAAGTTCCCCGGAATTTTTTCCGTAAATTTAACATTTGCTAAACCGCTGTGTGTTGAACTGATGCTGTGAATTATTTCCTTGTCGGGATACATTCCCCACGAATACATATCAATATTGTTTTGTCCGTCAGTTGCTGTATTTCCGAAATACCATACATCGTCAGATAAAGCAACCGATCCGGAGCAATCCATAATTCCCGCAACAGGAACATTAAATTGTGCAGTTTCCGTATTTAAAAGTTCATCAGTCTCAATGACTTCGTTATCGGCATCGGCAATAAAAATAATATATCTTGTTCCGGCGGAAGCCGCAGCCGGTATCATAATATTCTGATTTGCATCGTATTGTGTTCCGGGGCTTAAACTCGGAATGTTTATTACGTCAATATAGGTATCCGAACCGTCAAAAACATTATTATCAGAATAGTATATTTTTGTTTTACTTGCGGAAGCGGTGTTGTTTCCTATATTTTTAATCGTAAAAGAAATGTTTGCCAAATCAGTTGCCTGAAGAATATTCGGTCCGATTTTTTGGTCGGTAATAATCAAATCCGGTTTTTCATCCGGAATAGCTACCGTTAAAGTATAACTTCCTTCACTGCCGTATTTTCCGTCAACAACAATTAAATATGTTCCCGGTTCGGTGTTATCCGCTACGGCAATTGAATCGCCGTATGCAATTAAACTGTCTTGACTGCAATCGGATAAAATAAAAACATCAAGATTGTTGCCGTTTAAATCGGTAATTGAGGCTCTTATTCTGCCGGTATAAGTTGTTGTTATTTGATGAACAACTTCTTTCCCCGTTTCTTGGTAGTTGAGACCGCCGTATGTATTTGCAATATTTGCCGAATTTACGGTAGTTCCTGCATAAGGTATGTTTTTTGTAAGAATAATCGGATTTGAACAGTCAATACCCGGATAAGTGTTTCTCGGCTGCATTCCCACAATGGCAGCTTGACCGTTTGTAAAATCATAACTGCTCGGAGTTAAGTCATTTAAGTAAAAATAACCGTTAGAGTAACCGCCCCAACCCCAGTTAAAGTGAAAATAATCTGCTCCCTGATAGCCGTCAACGTTAAATGCGTGTCCGCCTGTTCCGTATCCGGAATAATACATCGGTCGTCCGGAATCTATCTCTGTTCGGAGCATTCGTGCCCAATTTTCTTCAGTATAGGAATATTTGCTTGTAAGAATTAAATTCGGCGAATACTTAAAATAAGTTTTTAAAGCAGATGCAGCAGAAGATGAGTAAGCTCCCGAACCGGATGGTGAATAATTCATATTTACGGAAACACCGCAATGATAAATTAATTTAGAAATTTCTGCATTTCCGCTGCCGTCGGGCATATTTGCCCAATCATAAACGGTATTTTCAAAATCGGCTGATTGTTCACCGTATTCCGGATGAGAAGAAGGTATGTAAGAATGTGAACCTTCTCCGGAAACCGGCCATTCATGGTAGTTCATAGATTGTGCCATTGCCGTAGCTACGCATCCCGCCCATACGTATCCGCCGGAGCCGCCTGTAGAAGTTTCGGGACATAATGAATTATAGCCTGACCCTTGGTTCCAAGTAGTTGTTAATAATGGAGATACATCTTTTGTGCTTTTTGAAGCTTTGAAATTCGGATTTGAATAATAGACCCATGCTTCCGAAGTTTTTTTATCGGCACTCAGCTTTTTTTCTTTCATAAACAGAATTTCTTTTTCGATGGTATTGAACCAATCAATATAAGCATCCGGTTTTTGTTTGTTTACATCATAAGAATTCTCAAATGAATAGGCTAAAACAGGATAAACATTATTATCACCGGAAACAATAATAAATCCTTTTGTATTTGAAAGATTAAAAATATAATACAAAGATTCGTTTGATTTATCGTATTTTTTTTGAAAAACAAGACTTAACTTTACGGATTGCTTATTTTTTTCGGAAAGAAAATTTTGTGCAACGGTTTGTGCTTTTTTTACATCAACCTTTGTCGAAAAAGCATTTAAAAAGAGAAAGAGAATAAAAGAAAGACTGATTAATTTTTTCATGATTTGCGGTTTTTCCTTTTTTGACTGAAAAAAAAAGAAAAAAGTTGCATCAATAAAAAATATTGTATTATAAAAAGTTAGCAATTTAATAAACTTACTTTTTCTTTGAAACAGATAATTTTTTTTTTAAAACACTTGAAAAAATGCAACCTTGAGCATATAAAACAGGTCTTATTTTTTTAATGTTTTGATAAAATTTATTACCTTTACTTACTTTTATTTGTTTTATAATAAAAAAACCTTTGCTTTATGAAAACTTTTACTAAACACTTACTTCTCAGCTTTGCATTTTTATTGATTACTCAAATTATTTGGGGGCAATTTTGGACGGAAAATTTTACGTCAGGTTCATATACCGTTACATTGGGCGGTGAAGGTAATGACGGAACATCTGATTATTTCCAAACTACGGACGGAAGTAATATAGGGATTACTTATACCGGAAATTCAGGAAATTTTTTTGCTGCACAAGATATTGATGACGGAGGTTGGACAGGAAGTGCAAGTCCTTCTCAATTAACATGGACAGGAATTAATATAAGCGGATATACTGGTTTGAGTTTTTCGGGACTTTTTGCTTCAAGTGCAACAAATACAATTGATGCTGTAGATTCTGTACTTGTTCAATATCAAATTGACGGCGGAGGATGGAATAATCTTCTTGCATTTCGTAATGATGGGACAACATACAATACGGAATTTGGAGAAGACACAGATTTTGATGGTAATAGTGACGGATCCGATTTGACTGCAACCTTTGCAAATTTTACAAAGAATATTTCAGGTACGGGTTCTTCGCTTGATTTAAGAATAACTGTAGCCGTAAATGCAGGAGGAGAAGATTTTGCTTTTGAAACATTTCAACTTTTCGGAACCGGAAGTAATGATAACGACTCCCAAGTATCGGCATCGTCAACCTTAACAGAACCGGCAACAATTTCATCATTGCAAACATCAGCAAACGGTGTTCAGGTTTTTGATTTTACTTTTACCGATTTAGGAACAGCCGACGGTCTTGCTACGATTATCGACCAACTGCAAATTAATCAAGGCAGTAATAACGGTGTGGCCGATTGGACAAATGCCATAGCCGGTGCTGTTTTGAACGGACCTGATGTAAGCAATCTTGCAGGAACTGTTAATGCAACAGATATTACTTTCTCCGGTTCAGGATTTATTTCTGTAGGGGATAATACAAATGAAACTTATACCCTTTCAATTTGGTTAAAAACAGATTTATCAGCTGTTTCCGATAATGATATTTTGGAATTTGCAGTTGATTATAATAACATAACTACGGATGTATCCGGCTCGTCTTTCGGTTCCGGAGCACCGGAAAGCGGAGATACTAATGTGGCAATTAATATTGATGCAACCGAATTGAGATTTGTTCAACAACCGACAACCGCAAATATAAACGATTGCATGTCACCGGATGTTTCGGTTGAAGCAACGGATGTAAACGGAAACAGAGATACGGATTTTACGGAAAGTATCAGAATTACCTCAACCGGTTCGTTGGTCGCAGCACCGATTGACCTTGCAGCCGTTTCGGGGATTGCAACATTCAGCGGCACGGATTGTATCACGCATGATGCAACAGGCACAAATTTAACCTTAAATGCCGAAAGAACAACAACGCTTGATTGGGATATAACGAGCAATCAATTTGATATTACGGATATTAATGCGTGCGGACTTGAAGAATTCAGCGGCGGAACTACGGCTCCTGCCGGTTGGACGTTTACGGGGATAACCGGAACATATACCACAAGCGGGAATTTTGGTAATTCATCACCGTCATTAAAAGTGGATGATTCGGGTGATATTATTGAAACTGCAATCGTAACTTCTCCTTCTGATTTATCATTTTGGATAAAAGGACAGGGGACAGATGCAACTTCGGCTCTTTTAGTTGAAGGATGGGACGGATCTTGGAATACAATAGAGAATATTGTTCCGTTACCTACAACAGGAACAACAAAAACGTATAACACGGGCTTATCATCATATACAAAATTCAGGTTTACATATACAAAGAGTGCCGGTAATCTTGCATTTGATGATGTGGACGTAACTTGCGGAAACTGTGCTGAGCCGACAAATGATGCAACAGCTTTAACATTCCCTTCAAAAACTTCAACATCAATTGATTTGTCATGGATTAACGGAAACGGCGGAAACCGAATTGTAGTATGTCGTGAAGGTGCTGCAGTTTCATTTACGCCTGCAGATAATAATACCTATGCTGCAAATGCTGATTATTCGGCAGCAACGGAAGTCGGACCTGTTGGTGAAGGAAATAAAGTTGTTTATAACAGCAGTGCATCAACATTAACCGTAACCGGATTAATACCCGGCACACAATATTACTTTAAAATTTATGAATACGGATGCAGCGGAGGTGCCGAAGATTATTTAACATCCGGAACACCTGCCGAAGGCGATGAAACAACTTTACCCGAAGATGTCGGAAATTTTACCATGAGCTGTATTACAAATACAACGGTAACCTTAACTTGGACAATTCCGGTTGGCGGATTTGACGGAATTTTAATTACGGTAAGAGAAGGTACAACAGCTCCGGTTGACCCGACTTGCGACGGACAATGGCTGACCTCGGCAAGTACGGTATATACTTCGGCTACAACTTATTGCGGAACAACAACTGACAGCAGATATGTTTATAATTCTGCCGGTACAAGTGTAACAATAACTGATTTAACACCCGGTGCCGATTATATTTTTAAAGCTTTTACATATAACGGCTCTGATTGGACAAGCGGAACACAACATTCCGGAAATGCATCGGTTTCGGATGTCAGCGGCGAAAGTTCTTTTGTCAGCAATACACAAATGCGGGTTACATGGAGCAATCCTTCAACTTGTTACGATGAAATAATGGTAGTCGGAAAAGATAATACTTCTTACGGTGCAATTACAACAATACCGACCGGAGACGGCACTTTATATACGGCAAATTCTGTTTTCGGAACAGGAGGTTCAGACGGGAATTTGCCGGCAAATGAATACTGTGTATATAAAGAAACAAATACATTTATTGATGTTACGAATTTAACAAACGGAAATAATTATTGTTTTAAAATATTTGTCAGAAAAGGAAATGATTGGAGCTCGGGTATTACGGTTTGTAATACGCCTGCCGATATTACGGTTTTTGAACCCGGAGATTTGGTTTATGTCGGATATGATACGAAAGCCGGGAAAGGTTCAGGATGCAGTATTTCAACAGCACGAGATGTTTTTTATATTCTTACAATGGTTGATATTAAACCGGGTACAAGTTTCGGTTTGCTAAATGCATCTTACGAGTACGGAGCTGCCGCTAATGAAAGGACAGATAAATTTTGGGGATGTACAAGTACACCGGGAACAAATGCACCCGGAAGAATAGATGTTCAGTGGAACGGTGCTTCAAATATAACTGCCGGGTCAATTTTAGAACTGTTTCTATCGCCGACGGCAGCTTTGGATTCAGCAGCCGTAAACGGCGTTGATCAAAAAGCAAACTTTGCTTCAACAGGCAGCTATTGTAACATTGCGGAGAATGATCCTGATCAAATGTGGATTTATCAAGGTACAATTACTGATTTCGGAACAACTCCGAATATTTATTCCGAAATTAACGGGAATATTTTATTCGGTTTATCAAATCAGGCTGCTTGGGTACCGTTTTCCGTTGCCGTCAGTACGGTAAGAACATCCAGGATACATCCGGATATAGAATGTTTTAATATGGATTTTTCCGGAGATGTTCCTGTAAACTATTATTTGACAAGTGCACCGCACAGCGGAAGTAAAAGAACACTTCTCGGAACCATAATGTCAAGCGGAAATTGGACTACAGCAACAAATACAACTTGCAATGATGTTCCTTCCGGAGTTGCTACGGCAACGTTTACGGTTACTGCCGGATATACAGCAGGAACTTGGAGAGGAGACGCTGATGCTGATTGGTATAATTGCAGTAACTGGGAGGCACTGGCTGTTCCGGATGAAACGACAGACGTAACAATTTCCGGAGTAACAACAGTAACAAATTTTCCGGATATTGATCATACGGCACCGGATGCCGGCAAATTTGATTTTAATGCGAAATGTAAAAATCTTACGATTGATAATGATACATTGACAATAAGCGGTTCTTCTTTAGATACTTTGCTGATTTACGGTAATTTAACTCTCCAAAATTCCGGAATATTAGATATGAATTTCGGAGGAACGAATGACGGTATTGTTTACGTTTCCGGAAATTGGAATAATCAGGCAACATTTAATGCCGGAAAAGGAACGGTTGTGTTTAACGGAAGCAATGCCCAAACTTTGACAACTTCTGCAGCAAACGAAACGTTTAATAACCTCAGGTTAACAAATAATAATCTTGCCGGGCTTACATTAAATAAACCGATTATTATTAACGATACTCTTTCTCAAATCGATAATTTGCTGAATTTAAACGGAAACAGTATTAATTTAAATGGTGTTTATGAAAATACAAACAGCTTTTTTGAAGGAAATACGACTTCTGATTTTATTGTAAGTGCCGATGCCGATAACGGGAGTATTGACAGTATTTATTTTAAAAATAATTTTAACGTAAATAATTTCTCGATCGACAGAACAGGACAAAATGTGCTTATAATGACTGATTTAACCGTAAACAATAATCTTACCGTTTCAGCCGGAAATATTACGATGACGCCGGCACATAATTATACCGTTTCAGGAACTTTAACAAATACTCCCGGTACAGCCGATGCTCTGGTTTTACAATCAGATGCAAGCGGAACAGCCTCATTAATTCAGACAACAGGAGCTGTCCCTGCAACGGTTGAAAGATATTTATCCGGAAATAACTGGCACTATATTTTTGCTCCCTTAACACAAATTGATACAGCAACCTATACCGTTGCCCCTTGGGGAGATATTAATCCGAATATTTATTGGTATAATGAACCGACAGCAGATTTTTGGTCGGGATATACAATTTATAATCCGACAGGGTGGCAACCGACAAATGCTGAAGCATCTTCGTATCTGCAGACAGACCGAGGGTATATAAATTATTTTACGGCTGATAAAACTTATTCTCAAACAGGCGGTAATCTCACGGATGTTGATAAATCATTTACCTTATCCTATACGGTAAACGGAACCGGCAATGAACCTAATACAGGAACGGCTTGGACAAATTTTGACGGATGGAATTTATTCGGAAACCCCTATGTCTCGGCAGTTGATTGGGATAATGCCGGTTTGGATAAAACGTATATTGAAAATTTTATTTACTATTATGATAATACTCAAGATAAGTATTTGTGTTACGGCGGAAATCCTCCGTGGGATAACAACGGTGTTTCAATAAACGGCGGGACACAATATATTCCTGCCGGTCAGGGATTTTTTGTAAAAGCATTGTCAAACGGTAACAGTCAATCTTTTGTTATTCCGAAAACTGCCAGAACACATAACGGACAACCGTTTTATAAATCTTCTGCCTCTTTTGAAAATCTCATTAAATTACAGATTAAAAAAGATTTTTATACCGATGAAACAATCATCAGAACATTTCCTGAAACAACAGGTGTAACTGATGACCACGATTTAAATTATGATGCTTATAAAATGTTTTCTTTAAATACTGAACGACCGCAATTATATTCTCATACAGTTGATAACAGTCAGATGTTTGCCGTAAATACTTTGCCCGAAATTATTGACAGTAAAATAATTTCTTTAGGTATTTCTGTTAATGAAAGCGGAACTTATTCAATTGACATGACCGAAAACAGTTTTGATAATATGCACATTTGGTTGGAAGACAAAGCGGAAAATTTTAATACCGATTTGCTTACAAAAAATTCATATTCTTTTAATGAAGCAGCAGAAACAAACGATAATCGTTTTTATTTGCATATTGATAAAAATACGATACCGAAATTGAATCTGTCTGTTCCCGATCAAATAATTCCGGTTAATAATTATTATGAATATGATTTACCTGATAACTTATTCTCAGATAATGACTTTGGTGATAAACTGACAATTACGGTAACTTCAGAAGACGGAAATCCTTTACCCGATTGGTTGACTTTTGATGAAAAGATGATGCAGATTAAGGGAACCCCGACAGATGTTCAAACTGTAAATATAAAAGTAGTTGCCAAAGATATTTTTAATGCCGAAGTTTCTGATGTTTATAAGTTAAGTGTTAAGAACAGCAGTTCTGTTACCGATTTAACTCCCGGTACTGTAAGCATTTATCCGAATCCCGCAAACAATAAATTGCATATTTCTGTTTTGAATTATTCGCAGAAAGGTGAAATTGTAATTTACGATATCACCGGTAAAAAAATGTTGAATTCAGAACTTGTTTCTTCAACTCAAACTGTTGATATTTCTTCGCTTACAAAAGGTATTTATATTGTTGAAATAAAATTTATAAAAGGTGTTTTTAAACAAAGAATAGTAAAAGAGTAATCGGATTAATATAAATTGAAGAACAGCCGGGTAAAAGCCGGCTGTTCTTGTTAAATATCAATGCTTAAAAATGAAACTTTTTTTTGTATTATCCGTATAACTTACTAATTTTATAGTTCTTTTATGAAAAATAAACTCACTGCATACTATTATCTTCAGTTTCGTTGTGAATGGTGGGGTGAAAAATAATTAATTTTCCCCTTCTCTGCTTTAATTAATTCCGAAAAGATTAAAATTATTTCCGGAAGAGGTATTATTATCGAATATTTTCAAAAACATTATAATTATGAAAAAAATTATTGGTAAAATTTTCTTTCTTTTTTTTATTTTACTTGCTACAAATGCAGTATCACAAGTACCTGTAAATTATTATGACAGTGCTGTAGGTCTTACCGGGAGTGCATTAAAACAAGAATTACACAACATTATAACTAACGGGCATACCCCCATATCCTACACAGGTTTATGGACGGCATTTCAATCAACAGATGTAGATAATTATTATGAGAATGACGGCAGTGTTATGGATATGTATTCAGAAAACCCTGCAGGAACAGATCCGTACAACTATGCATACACAGCAGACCAGTGCGGTACATATTCAGTTGAAGGAAATTGTTATAACAGAGAACATTCTTTTCCGAAATCTTGGTGGGGAAGTGACGGATCTTCTACAGATACAGCTTATACAGACTTAAATCACATCTTTCCGACTGACGGATATGTGAACGGACGTCGCTCTGCATATCCTTACGGTATTGTCGGAGGAACTCCTACATGGACATCTTTAAACGGATGTAAATTGGGAGCAAATACATACGGAACTAATTATACCGGAACTGTTTTTGAACCGATTGATGAATTTAAAGGAGATTTTGCCAGAGGATATTTTTATATGGCAACACGATATAAAGATGATATTGCTTCATGGGTTGCTAATTACGGAGGAACTACCGATGTTGATGTCGTTTTTCAGGCTGACGGAAGTTTTCAACCATGGTATTATCAAATGTTATACGAATGGCATACAAATGATCCCGTAAGTCAAAAAGAAAAAGACAGAGATAATGAAGTATATAATCAACAAGGGAATGCTAATCCGTATATAACTCATCCCGAATGGGTTTGTGAAGTTTTCGGTACCTGCACGATAAATCCCGAACCTGATAATTATCCTACCGGTTTTACGGCAACTGCCGTAAGTCCAAGCCAAATTGATTTGTCTTGGACTGATGCGACAGGAACAAATTTACCGGATTACTATCTTATAAAAGCTAATGACAGCGGAACTTTTTCCGATCCTGTTGACGGAACTGACCCTGCAACAGATACCGATTTGTCTGACGGTTCGGCTGTAGTAAAAGTTGCTTACGGTGCAACAGGTTCATATTCTTTTACCGGCTTGTCGGCTTCAACTACTTATTATTTTAAGATTTGGTCTTATACAAATTCAGGAACAAATATTGATTTTAAAACAGACGGAACAGCACCGACGGCAAATGCAACAACACCGGCTGCAACAACAACAAGTACTTGCGAAGATTTTGATACCGGCTTAGCATCGTCATATACTACAGGTACGCAGACATTAAGTACGGGTGATTGGTACACAGTTTCTGTTTATGCTGAAGCCGCTGCTGATTCTCGTGGAGGAACAGGATCGGCTGCCAGAATAAATGACGATACAAACGGAGCAAGTTTAAGAACTCCGGCGTTAAATACAGTAGGAACCGTTGAATTTTATTACAGAGAATTGAATACGGGAGGAGGAACTTTTGATTTACAGACAAGTACGGATAATACAATTTGGACTACCGTAACCTCGCAAGTATTCAGCGGAACTACATATACTTATTTTACTTATGACATTAATGATGCTTCGAGTACAATATATGTCAGAATTCTAAATGATAATAACCCCGGACATTTGATTATTGACGATTTTTGTTGGACAGACTATACTCCTACAAGCCCTACTTTATCCGTATCGGCTTCAACATTGTCAGGTTTTACTTATATTGTCGGTAACGGACCTTCAATATCTCAGTCCTTTGATTTAACAGGAACTAATCTTGACGGAACGGATGTAATACTTACGGCTCCTGCTGATTATGAGATATCATCCGATAATTCAACTTTTTTGAATTCTGTTACTTTAACATCTTACGACGGAACGCTTAAGACTCTATATGTTCGTTTAAAATCCGCTTTGTCAATCGGAACATATAACGGCGAGATAATTACAATTTCCGGCGGCGGTGCTTCAAATGTTACAGTAAGCCTTGACGGTGATGTTACCGCAAACAGTACTTCTGATATTATTTTGGAAACAACATTTACCGAACCTTCAAATATACCTTATATTAATTATCAGTCTGCTGATATTATTAATGACGGAAACGACATAGAAGTTGCCCAATTTACAATAAGAGACGGAGGCGGAGCAAATGATGCCGATAATGTCGGAACAACACTTACTGACATTATTTTTTCTTTAACAAATTATGCTGATATTCAGAGAGTTGCGATTTATGACGGAACGACGGAAATTGCAGAAGTTGCCGGAGCGGCAACAGTTACCTTTACGGGAATGACCTTGACGGCATCGGATAACGGCAGTAAAACATTTTCGATAAGAGTCAGTTTTAATTCAACTGTTACCGATAATGACCAATTTCAGTTTACCGTAACTTCCGCAACTGCTTCCGGCAACGGTTCTGTATTTGCTGCTGCGGATGCAGGAGTTGCACAAAGTACGATTGTCGGAGATGAAAATAGGATAGAGGTTACGGCTTCGGCTTTGAATTTTATTCAACAACCTGTCAATACAGTAGTAAATATTGCAATGTCTCTCGATCCTACTGTTTCGGCAGTTGATGCAAACAGTAATATTGATGTCGATTACAGCACGGCGGTATCTGTAAGTTCTGACGGAACTATGACCGGAGATCCTATTTCGGGAACATGGTCGTCCGGTATTGCGACTTTTGCAAGTTTAGTTCATACCGTCATTCAAGTCGGAAGAACATTGACGGCGACTTCGGGTGCTTTTATTGTTAACAGTAATTTGTTTGATATTACGGATGTTCCGACAAATTGTGCAACCGAATTAATTATATCTGAATATATTGAAGGCAGCGGGAATAATAAATATTTAGAATTGTATAATGATACCGGTGCAGATGTTGATTTATCAAATTATGATCTTGTACAATATAATAACGGAGGAGGCACAATAACTTATACTTTAACATTGTCGGGAATCTTGGCTCAAGGAAATACTTACGTTATTGAAAATTCTTCTGAAAGTTTAGGTGTTACTGCTGATTTATCAACAACCAACAGTGTGATGACTTTTAACGGAAATGATGCAGTGGCGTTAAGAAAGGCGGGAACAGTAATTGATATAGTCGGAGATCCGAATAGTAGTACAAATTTTGCCGCAGATGTAACTTTAGTCAGAAAAGCAACTGTTTATTCAGGTGTAACAACTTATGATGCAACAGAGTGGGATTCTTATGCAACTGACGATGTTTCACATTTAGGTTCTCACACAATGATCTGTACCTGTAATGAGCCGACTGTTGAAGCATCAAGTCTTACATTCTCGAATATTACTGCTTCATCAATGGATTTGTTATGGACAAACGGTAACGGTTTAAACAGAATTGTTGTTGCATGTGAAGGTTCGCCTGTCAGTTTTATCCCTTCGGATAATACCACTTATACGGCAAATTCTTCATTCGGCAGCGGAACAAACCTCGGATCGGGTAATTACGTTGTTTATAACGGAAGTGCTAATACGTTTTCTGTTACTAACTTAACTCCCGGGACAACCTATTATTTCAAAATTTATGAATATGGTTGCCAACCCGGAAGCGAAGATTATTTAACTTCAGGAACACCGGAAGAAGGTGTTGAAACAACATTGCCGAATGACGTAACTAACTTTCAGGTTGATTGTGCCACTGCAACAACGGCAAATTTATCATGGACTTTACCTGACGGAAATTATGACGGTATTATGATTGCTGTATTACCTGCTGCCACTCCCGATGCACCCTCTTGTGACGGTAATACATTAACTTCACCGAATACGGATTTCTCGGCAGCAAGTGTTTATTGCGGAAATGCAAGCGGTGCTGTATATGTTTATAATAATGTTGGTACAAGTGTTACGGTAACCGGCTTAACTTCCGGAACTTCTTATAATTTTAAAGTCTTTACGTATAAAAATTCTTCGTGGTCTGCAGGAACGGAAATAGTTCAAACAGCGGAAGTAACAGACGTAACAGATTTAACTTCAACTTGCGGAAACGGAGAAAGTATGATAGCTTGGAATAATCCTGCTGCTGCTTGTTTTGATGAAGTAATTATTGCTGTTAATACGGTTTCGGTAACAGGAACACCTTCCGGAACTTATACGGCAAATTCGTTGGATTATACCGATGTTTTGAATCCTGCTTTGTCTGACGGAAGTGTTATTGTTTATAACGGAACAACTTCTCCGCAAACGGTTACAGGACTTACCAACGGAACAACGTATTATTTTAAAGTATTTGTCCGAAACGGTTCTGATTGGTCTGTCGGAGCGGAAGTAAGTTGTGCCGCTACAACGGCAAGTTTCTTTGATTACGGAGATTTGGCAATAGTCGGTATAAACACACATTATATTGACTATGATATTAATCTTTCGGATGACGAAATTCAGTTTGTTTGTTTTAAAGATATTACAACAGAAACAGCAATAGATTTTACCGATAACGGATATGAAAGAATATCTGCCGGGAAATGGGGTGATACCGAAGGAACGATTACATTGACAAGAACCGGAGCAACGGTTCCTGCCGGTACGGTAATAACTGTAAGAGGAAGAGATCAAGCTGCAAATTGGCATGTATTTATCGGAAGCGGAACGCCGAGCGGAACGTTAACGAATGATGATGCAAATTGGACAATTACTGACGGTGGTACCGGAAATAATGTTTTTGACTTAAATGCAACTGACCAAATTTGGATGATGCAGGGCGGCACATGGACAAATCCTTCGGGACTTCAGAATGCGACCTACTCCGGTAAAGTGCTTTACGGATGGACGGCAATAGGTTGGGAACCTGCTCCGGGCTATGATGATACTAAAGGTTCTACAATTTTCCCGAGCAGCGGATGTTCTGTAACCAATCTTGTCGGTGTACAAGATTCTTCCAAAGTAAGATATAATGCTGTTGTTACCGATGCTACTCAAAGAGAATGGTTAAGTCGTATCAATGATGATGCGAACTGGTCAGGATATACCGACAGCACAAACTATCAAAACGGAGGAACGATGCCGGATGTTATCGGTATTTTGGGAACAGGATTTTCAAATGTTGCTAAATGGACGGGTGAAACAAGCAGCGATTGGGACGATTGTACCAACTGGCTGAATTTGAAAGTTCCTGATGCAACTGCAGACGTACAATTTATATCGGATGATTGTTTTAATGATATTGTAATTTTACCCGGACAAACCGTTATTTGTAAAAGTTTGGATATAAGCGGAACAACTTTGACACATGCATTTAAAGTTGAAGGTGATGCTACTGCTGTCGTTGAAGTACACGGCGATGTTACAATCGACGGACCGGCAGGAGTACTTGATTTTGATGACGGAACAAGTGCAGCGGACGGGACGCTTAAAGTTTACGGCAATTGGTATGAGAACACTGACGGTGCTTTCCTTGAGGGGAATTCTTCCGTTGAACTTATCGGTTCGATTTCTCAATCAATTAATACGGTTTCTGCAACGGCAGACTTTTATAACTTAAAGGTTGATAATTCTTCTGTCAACGGGATTACTCTTGCAAATTCCGCACTGATTAACGGAACTTTGAATTTAGTATCGGGTATTTTTAATTTAAACGGTGCTGATATTACAATTTCAGGAGAATTTACAGGTGTAAACGGTGTTTTTGAAGGAAATCAATTTTCAAATGTTAATGTCAACGGAGCCGGAAATATTTTGTATGATTTCAATTTTGCAAGTCCGCAACAGTTGGGACGATTTACTATGAATCGAAGCGGACAAACTGCAATTATCGGTACAAATTTAACTCTTGATGATTTACAAATAGATGCAGGAACCGTTGAACTTGCAGCAGGCAAATATTTTACGGTTAATAATTCAATTTCAAATACCCCAGGAACAAACGGACTCGTTTTAAAATCTGATGCAACGGGAACAGCATCTTTGATTCAACCGAGTGCAAATATTCAGGCAACTTGCGAACGATACTTAAACGGCGGGCAATGGAATTATATTTTTTCTCCTTTGGATAATGTAAATACAACTGTATTTAATGCCGGTAATCCTAATTTTTATTGGTATGATGAGGTTACAGCTGATTATTGGGATGCTTCAACTCTGTACGGAACAACCGGATGGACAGGGGAAACTGCCTCAATTTTATCCGCAGATAAAGGCTATATTCAAGATTTTAATGCAGCAAAAACGTATGTTTTAACCGGCGGAAGTTTATTTGATCCAAATGCCGGGAGTAAGGTATTTACCTTAAAATATACGGACAGCGGAACAGGATCTGTAGGATTAAACGGAGTTACGGCAGATTGGAATGACTTTGAAGGATGGAATTTAATCGGAAATCCGTTTACTTCTGCTGTTGACTGGAATCAAGTTACCTTAAATAATGTTGAAGATGTTATTTATTATTATGACGGAACAACTTCTAATTATAAATATTTCGGAGGAGGCACATTATATAGCCAGGGAGTAACCGTAAACGGCGGTTCTCAGTATGTTCCGGCAAATCAGGGCTTCTTTATAAAAGCAACGGTAAATAACGGGACGGTAACGATACCGACATCGGCAAGAACACATAATGCTCAAAGTTTTTGGAAAAAAAGTAATGTTATATCGAACAATTTCTTGAAATTAGCAATTGATAAAAACGGATTTACTGATGAAACAGTTATCAGAACATTACCTGATGCAACGGAAAATCATGACAGTAAATACGATGCTTACAAATTATTTTCTTATGATAAAACAAAACCGATGCTGTACAGCAGAAATGCAGATAACTCGCATATTTATGCCATTAATTCTATTCCTGAATTTACAACAGAGAAAATTATTCCTTTAGGAATGTATATTGGTGTAAATGATTACTATACAATTCAATTGAAACAGAACGGGTTTGAAAATATGCATGTGTATTTGGACGATCGGGATTTAAATGAAACAATTAATTTAACATCTCGACTTTCGTACCAATTTTATCAAAATGCAGTTGATTTTTCCGACAGATTTTATGTTCATTTTAAATTAAATTCGGCACCTGTTTTAAATGCTCAAATTCCGGATCAAACGATTCCGAGAAATGAACTTTATACCTATGTGTTACCAAATACTGTTTTTATTGATTCTGATGCAGGAGACAGCTTAACTTATCTTGTGCAAACTGAAACCGGCGGACAATTGCCTTCATGGTTAAGTTTTGATACTGAAACAATGACTTTCAGCGGAACTCCTGAGAATGACCAAGTTATAAATGTTAAAGTTACGGCAACCGATATTTTCGGTGCGAATATTTCTGATATTTATAAATTATCAGTTACTTCATCTTCCGATGTTCCGAATATTAAAAACAGCAGGATTAGAATTTATCCGAATCCGACGGACGGCAGATTTGTTGTTGAATTTATGAAGTCTGTTAAAGCCAAAATTTCGGTTATTGATATTTCGGGAAAGAAACTGATTATTAAAAATACGAAATCCAATCGAACTGAACTTGATTTAAGTTCTTATCCGAAAGGTATTTATATTATTAATATTGAAACAGAACAAGAATCAATCAATAAACGAATAATTCTTAAATAATTCTTATAAAATAACATTTTATATTGCCGAAGCAGGTTTTAACTGACTTGTTTCGGTATTTTATACTAAAAAAGATATGATAAAACAATTTATAACAGTATTTTTTTTGATAAGCAGTTTAAACTTATCATTCGGACAAAAAATACTGTTTGACAACACAAAATCAGAAACAGCAAGTAATGCCGATTGGATAATAGATGATAATGAACCGACTCCGTCACCGGCACAATCCGGAATATCAAGTTCGACAGCTGAAAATTATTGGCAAGGAGCTTTGTCATCTTGGGGTGTGGAAATGGTAAAACGCGGATTTACGGTTGAAACTTTACCCTCGTATCACGAAATTACATACGGAAGCAGCTCAAATTCTCAAGATTTGTCTCATTATGATGTATTTGTGGTTTGCGAGCCGAATAATCCGTTTTCTGCTTCGGAAAAAGACGCTATGATTAATTTTGTACAAAACGGCGGCGGTTTGTTTATAGTTTCAGATCATGCCGGTGCTGACAGAGACGGTGACGGATGGGATGCTTTGGAAGTTTGGAATGATTTTTTTTCTGACTATAAATCCTTTCGGTTTTACTTTTGATTCGGGAAGTAATGTCAGCAAGGATCCTGCAACGAATGTTGCAAATTTGCCGTCTGACAAAATTCTTCATGGGGCGGCAGGAAATGTTGACGGGATTGCATTTTACAACGGTGCTTCAATAACAATAGACAAAAGTGCAAATTCTACCGTAAAGGGGATAGTTTATTTGCCTAATTATTCAAACACCGGAACAACCGGAGTTATGGTTGTAAGTGCAACATACGGAAACGGACGTGTTGTTGGGGTAGGAGACAGTTCCGTATCGGAAGATGATACGGCTCATGACAGTTCAAAAACGTATCCGGGTTGGGACCAACCGTTTAATGCAGGAAGTGCAACCGGTGACGACGGCGTTTTAATAACAAATGCAACTTTATGGTTGTCTGATAAAAGCAGCGGAATTGAAAATATTGTAAATAAGTCGGTTGCTGTTTATCCGAATCCGGCTGAAAATACTGTATCTGTTTCTTCCGATTTTATTATTAAAGAAATTAATATTTACGCTGTTACCGGTAAAAAAATATTTTCCGAATTAGTTAATTCAAAATCAGTTAGTATTGATATAAGCAGTTTAAATACAGGTGTTTATTTTATTGATGTTATTGGTTCAAATAATAAACAAACATTGAAATTATTTGTCCGTTAAGATTCTTTTTACGGATAAGTTTTGTCTTTTATCTTGATATTATAAATTTCTTGATGTAAGAATTTTTTTCGGTATTAAGATACAACAAAAATATACCGTTCAAAAAATCAGAAGTATTAACCGTAATTTTTTTATTTTTATAGTTGTTTTCATACATTAACTGTCCGTTGATATTATATATTTTCAGATTAATATTTTCAGTATTATCGGCTAAGTTTATATATAAGGTGTTTTTTACGGGATTCGGGAAAATTGTGATTTTGTCTTTTAATGAAGAGGTTTCTAATGTTCCGTTAAGGTATTTATAAGCATTAATGATATTAATAATTCCCCATCCGTAGTCATTATTCGGGTTTTCGTGGTTATTTGCGGTCATTTTTAATGCTTTAAAAATATACATATTTGAAGCAGTCGGAACCATTTGCATAAGTACTGCTGCGGCACCTGCGGTGATAGGACAGGAAAAAGAAGTCCCTGAAGCAGTTTTATAACCATCGGCAGATAAGGGAGAAGCAACTGTAACATTTAAACCTTGTGCCATAACTTCGGGTTTGATACGACCGTCTCCTGTCGGACCTACAGAGCTGAAACTTGCACGATTTCCTGAAGCATCGACAGCACCGACTGCCAGAACACTGTCTCCGTCGGCAGGTGCACCTATTGTAGTTGTTCCGCTGCCTTCGTTTCCGGCAGAGTTAACAACCAAAATCCCCAAACTTGCTGCAATGTCGGCACCAATTGTAATTGTTGCAGTATTGCCGTCTAATTCGCTTGCATCGTATCCTGTTCCGTCGTCAAAATCGATATAACCCAGTGAAGTTGAAGTTATGTCGGGTCCCCAATTATTTTCTGCCCATTCCGTTGCTGCTACCCAGTTATCTTCTTCTGCGGTAGTTTCACTGTCGGTATTTTCGGTTTTTGTGAGAATAAATTTTGCCCCGTATGCAGGACCTATTAATTGTCCTTCGTAAAAACCTCCTATTGTGCTGAGTGTCATTGTTCCGTGGTCGCCGTTGCCCATATCGTTTTGGTCGTCAACAATGGTATCGTTATTTACAAAATCCCAAGTACCGAGTATTCTGTTTTCGGAAATCATATTTGCAAATACTTGATGTTCTAAATTATTAAATCCGGCATCCATTACACAAATGATAATTCCGTTACCGTTGTATCCCAAATCGTGTGCAGCAGGAACATTAATTTGCTCAAGTTGATTTAATGAATTCCCGTAATTCAGATTATAATTTACAGATTTACGGAATGAATATTTTTGATATGCAGAGGCAAAATTAAATTCAGAATTATTCTTGCTTATGTGACTTGTTCTGACAATATCAATTTTTTTGACAAAAGGCAAAGATCTTATTTCATTTATCTGATTTTTATCAGCTTCGGCAGAAATTGCATTAAGCCAGTTTGATTTGTGCCTTAATTTAGTAATATGTTTAACAGTTTGCCTGAAATAGTTTTCATTTACGGGAATGTCATAAAAAGTTGCAACTGTGTTTTTATTTTTCATCAGTTTTTTTCTGCGTTCAATTGCATGTTTCGGCAAAACAGATGCAGCAGTTTCTAATTTTGACTTAATGTTGTTACCTTTATCTTTATAGAAAATCCAAATCGTATATATGTTTTTTTCGGAATATTTTATTTCTTTGGTAAGTCGGTTTGTAATTTTTGTGTTTTGCTTTTGCGAAAATGAAAAACTGAAAACGACAAGGGAAAGTATTAAAAGTATATATTTTTTAACAGTCATATTAATTTTAATTAAATGAACGATATAATATAAGAGACAAAAAATACTTTAGAGTTGCATATTTTTATAATTTGTTTCGGCTTGTTTTAATGTTTCTTTTTTTCCGAGATCGAACCAATAATTGTAATTTGTTTCGTAAGCAAGTATTTTATGATTTTTTGCAAGTCGCAAGTATAAATCAATAATTGAGAATTTTCCGGTTTCGGTAATATATTTGAATATTTCGGTATTAACAATATGTATTCCCGTAAATGAATAGTCAGACAGTTTATTTTTTGATTGTCGGGCAATTTTTATTTCTTGTGTTTCGATATTTTTCCATCGGCATAATTGCATATCGGCATCAAATACTAATTTCCTTGAAGAATTTGATTTGTGAACGGCAAGTGTAGCCAATGCATTATTTTTTTTATGAAATTCTGTAAGTTCGTAAATATTAATATCCGAAAAAATATCAACATTATAAATTAAAATATTTTCATTTTCAGAAAAATAATTTTTTGCGTGCAGCAGAGCTCCTCCTGTATTAAGAAGGTTGGCTCGTTCGTCTGATATTTGAATGTTACAGTCGAACTTGTTTTTTTCTTTCAGAAAAGCTGTTATTTGGTCGGCAAAGTGATGAATATTAATTACAAAATTATTAATTCCCTGTGTTTTAAGATTTAATATCGTATGTTCCAAAAATGTTTTTCCGCTTAAGCTTACTAATGCTTTGGGTTTGTTGTCAGTAATTGGTTTTAAACGAGTTCCGAGACCGGCTGCAAGTATAAATGCTTTCATAAAAATAAAATAAAATTATTTTAAATTTGTTTGCATTGATTTATTTTGTGAATAAAGTGTATCAAATTCCGGAAATGATTTATAAAAATAGCTTTGTATTTTTGTTCTTACATCCATGGTAATTAATTTTTTATTCTCAGCTGTAGGATTGATACGATTTGATAAAAAGATATAAACAAAATCGTTTTCGGGATCAGCCCATACGAGTATGCCTGTAAAACCCGAATGTCCGAAACTTCTGTCGGAAACAAGTTGTGATGAAGGTCCGCTTTTAGGTCGCAGTACTCTGTCGAAACCCAAACCTCTTCGGTTACCGTTTCTGCAAAAAGCACAAGCTGTAAATAATTTTAATGTTGAATATTTGAAATATCTTGTTCCTCCGTATATGCCGTAATTTAAATACATTTGTATCATTTTGGAAATATCATCGGCATTTGAGAATAAACCGGCATGACCGCTTACACCTCCCAACATAGCTGCGGCATAATCATGAACATAACCTTGTATCAGTTGATGTCTGAAAAAATTATCATCTTCCGTCGGAATAATTTGTGATTTTTTAAATCGATTTAAGGGCAGATATCCTAAAGTTGAAGCACCGAGTTTTTTGTAAAAGTTGTCGGCATCGTATTTTTCTTGTTTGATTCCGGTTTGTTCTTCAATCATTTTATGGAAAAGAATAAATCCGAGATCGCTGTATTTATATTTTTTTCTTTTGCGAAGTTCCGATTCGTATATTTTTTTATAAATTGTATCGGTATATGATTTTGTAATATATAAATTATTTGCAACTTGAATCGGAAATTTATTCGTTTTGTAAGTTGAATAAATTGTCGGGTTCAATTTTGTATGTTCTTCATCAGCATATGTATCAAGATAAAAAGGAATCCAAGGTTTTAACCGTGCCTGATGTGCCAGAATATCTTTTATGATGATATTTTCTTTATTTGTTCCTTTCAGTTCAGGCAGATATTCGGAGAGTTTTGCATAAATACTGATTTTTTTTTCTTCATACATTTTCATAATAATCGGTAATGTTGCTGCTATTTTCGTAACGGAAGCCAAATCAAAAATGTCGGTTATTTTAGTCGGATGAATTTTTTTATAGGTATGGTAACCAAATGATTTTCTGTAAAATACAATACCTTTTTTAATCCCGATAATAACTGCACCCGGAGTTGCTCCTTGACGGATTGCATCATTTATTACCGAATCAATTTTTTGTAAAGTATCTTTATTTATGTTTAGTTCGTAGGGTGTTGAATATTTGAGACGGTTTTTAATAACTAAATTACCGCTTCCTGCGGGAAATAGTTTTCCTGCCGAGACGGAAAGCTTTCCTTGTGCGGTAATACCTCCGAACAGCAATTGTGCTGATAAATCACGTGTTATTTTTCTGTCGTTATAGGAGACTAAAACAGCTTTCAGGTTTTCAGGATTTTTTAAATTCTTAAGTGCATAGGGATTTCCGAAAAGAACTAAAATAACTTTTGTTTTTTTTGACAGTTGTCGGATAAAATCAACAGTTTGATTTGTTAAACCGAATTTTGGCGGTCTTCTGTTCATTCCGTGAACGCTGACAATTACTTTATCAAATTTTGCAAGTCGGTTTATTTTTGTATTAAAAGTTTTATTGTCTGCATTTTTGTTAACAGAATAATTTTTCACATCATCATACTGAGTAAGTCTTTTTTGAAAATTACTTATGTATCCGTTTCCTATTGATATTGAAGCAATTGTTTCTTTATCAAGATTTTTAAACGGGATAATTTTATTTTTATTAAGAGCTAGAGTAAGAGCTGCTTCTGTTAGTTTTCGGTTTAAGAAAACGGCATTTTCAGAATTTAAATCTTCATAAATATGTTTTGTTTTAATCGGTTTAAATTTGTTTAGTCTCATCCATTGTTTTGCTATCAGTATTTTTTTACAGTGCATATTAATTTCTGCTTGTGAAATTTTTCCGGATTTAATTGCCGCTTTAATCTTTTTAAATGCTAAAGAAACATTTTCCGGCATAAGCAAAACATCAATTCCGGCATGTAATGCAGCTACTTCTGTTTCTCCGGGTTCATAATATTTTGTAACACCATGCATTCCGAGGGCATCAGTAAAAATAAGTCCTTTAAATCCTAATTTATTTTTCAGTAAATTTGTAACAATTGGTTTTGAAAGACTTGAAACGGAGTTTTTTGCAGAATCTAATGAGGGAATATTCAGGTGGGCAATCATTATTCCGCCGAGACCGTAATGAATAAGTTTTTTAAACGGATATAATTCCAAGGTGTCTATACGTTTTGCCGAATGTCGAATTATCGGTAAATCTTTGTGCGAATCAACATCGGTATCACCGTGCCCGGGAAAGTGTTTGCCGACGGCAAGTATTCTGTTACTTTGCAGACCTATCATATATGCTGTTCCTTTTTTTGCGACATTTTCTTTTTGTTCTCCGAACGAACGGCTGTTAATAACCGGATTGTTCGAATTATTGTTAATGTCAATAACCGGAGCAAAATCTATATTTATTCCGATACGCTTGCATTGTCTTGCAACTTCATTTCCGAACTCATTAATTAACATATTGTTTTGAACGGCACCGAGCATCATTTGTCGAGGGTAATTTACAGTGCTGTCCAATCGCATATGCAACCCCCATTCGTAATCTCCGGCAATCATTAAAGGTGTTTTTGAAATTGATTGATAGTAATTTGTTAATTTTGCCTGATTTACGGGACCGCCTTGAAAGAAAATTAAACCGCCGGGCTTATATTGATTAATGAGTTTTGTTAAGAAGGCTTTGTTTTTATTGCCTTGTTTCGGGTGGACAGCAATCATAAATAATTGACCGAGGCGTTCATCCGGAGTCATTTTATTGAAAACAGAATCTGCCCAAGAAAATGAATAAGTAATCAGATTATTTTTTTTGCCGGGTTTTGTTCTTTGTAAAGAAGTGCTTTGCAGAAATATTATTGTAACCGGAATTAATATATAAGGTGTGAATTTTTTCAGTAATAATTTCTTGTTCATCAGCTTTTGTATAAGTATTTTTTTAAAAAATTAAGTAACTGCAAAATTAATACTTTGAACGATAAAAAAAAGCCGCATTTTTGCGGCTTATAAAAATTCTGTTACAATTTTTTAATTTGTAAGTTTAAAAATTTCGTTTATGCAAGCTTGGTTCGGACTTTTTAATGATTTATTCAGCGAATAAGAAAGCAATGCGGAAATTTCTTTAAGCGATTTCTTGTTTGGAAATGAAAATAATTCTTGAGGTTTATTTTTAGTTGTAACAGAAAAATAAAAAGTAAAAAGTTTTTTCATATAAAATCTTTTATTTGGTAAATATTAGAATTGCATTCTTAACGCTTTAGTAGTAAATTTATTTTGAAAAAAGAAATATTTAACAAATTTTAACAAAGACAGGGTGTCTGATTGATGAAGAAGTGTTTTTAGGTATGTTGTTTTCGGTCGTTTTTATTTGTTTAGGTATCTTTTTTTGAAATGAACTTCGTTGCAGTAACAATATTTCCGTTACCGAAATGTTCAATTTTATCAAATAAAAAATTACTTATAAATATACCTCGTCCGTTTAATTCTAAAATATGCTCTCGGTCTGTAGGGTCAGGAATGATTTTCCAGTCAAACCCTTCACCTTCATCGGTTATTGTCCATTGATATTTTTCATCATCGGTAAAAAAATCAACTTTTATTTTTCTGTTTTTAAGTTCCTCATTATGCATACGTTCATCAAAAAGTTCACTCAAATTACCGCTGTCCAGTGCTTTTTGTTTTTCAATGTATGAAATATTAAGATTTCCGTGTTCAATTGCATTTGTAATGAGTTCAACAAGTCCCAATTCAATATTTACTTTTTCACTGTCGTCAATTTCAATTGCAGATTCGATCATAATTTTATCTACAATTTTAGGAATTTTAGAAAACTCAGTTTTAAATTCGAGAGAAAAAGTTCGGACAATTAATTTTCCGGGAAGAGATTCAGGCGAATATTTACCGGAAATAATAGCTTTATATTTTTTTAATAATCTGAGTAATTCCTGCCCTGAAACAGGTTTTTTTAGATAATTATTTGCCCCGAGATGCAGGGCTTGTATTGCATAATTTTCAGAACCGAAAGCAGTAACAATAACAATAATAGCATCTGAATTTTTATCACGAATTGCTTCTAACAATTCCAGCCCGTCCATTATAGGCATTTTAATGTCAGTAAAAACAATATCCGGATTATATTCTTCAAAAACATTTAATCCTTCAATACCGTTTTCAGCCGAACGGAATTCATAGCCGTTACTGTCCAGCAGACTCTCCAGAAAAAGTCTGGATGCATAATCATCTTCTACTATAAGAACTTTCATTGATAAATTTTCTTTATAAGAATCGCAAATTACTTAAAAAATGTCAAATTAAAAACAGTTTTATTATTTTTTTTATCTGTTACTTCTAATCGTAATTTGTGTATTTTATTATAAGTTATGTGATTATCAAACATATAGGTAATTCTGTTATTTTTTTTATCGTAATCAAAAATAATATTTTTTTTATCAATTGTTGCCCTGTAATTTTTAATTCCGGAGAGATTATCTGTTATAATAAGTGATATTTTATCTTTTCCCGAATAGTTGTTTTCTGTCTGTATTTTTTCAAGCTTTATAAGCGGAGGTGTTGTATCAACAGCAACGGCAAATTTTCCGAAACATTTACATTTTCCGGCAATAAAATCATTTATAAGAATTCCGCCTAAGGAGTGAAAATTGCCGTCTTTATTAATATTAACAATTACTGCTTTGCCTATTAATTTTTTAGGAAGATTTTTAGGCTTTATTGCATAATAAATATTTTCTTGTGCCGGTATCAGATAAGAATTCAGTTGATAAATATTCGAATATAAATTCGATTTTATTGAATATTCTGCAAATAGAATTTTTGAATTTTTGTACAGAGTGCCTTTTTTTATTGATGCACGAAAGCCCGGTTTTACAAAGTAGTTATTTTTATTGTAATAAAATATATTTTGGTTTTCAATTTTCGTTTCTTTAGCTTTTTCACCTGTTATTTTCAGAAATAAATAGGATGAATTATTGTAACAATCAGTTAGTTGAATTTTAATTTTATGAACTTTATTATCACTAAAATTAAGAATGCCGGAATTTTTTGTAATTTCATAAATATCTAATTTATTTCCGGGGTCTTTCCATAGTTTTTGGAAGTTCTTTTTTGTTAATTGTCTTTCGGCATAATCTATAAAACTATTGATATAACGTGTTTCGTAAAAACTAATTTTTTTAAGTTTATAAGAGAATGTAAGAGTGTCGTCAACAAACATTTTTACGGAAAAAATACCTTGTGTATTTTTTACTCCGTTCATATAATCATTTGCATTTATTGCAATACCTGCTTTCCCTTTTATTTTAACTGTTTTCGGAATAAAGTATTTCCCGTTTTTATAATAAACTTTAAACTTTTCTTTTTCGTTCTTATCATTAACCATACTGTTTTCGCTTAAAGGAACAATTTCTGCAAAAAAGATTTTCGGCTTTATATTATCTTTAATTTTAAAATTAAATAATTCAGGATTTAAGGGAATGTCTTTATCCGCTTCTCTGATTTCAAAATGAACATGAGGTCCGTATGAACGACCGCTGGTTCCGGCATATCCGATTAAATCGCCTTTTTTTACTGTAAATTTTGTACTGTCCGGATAAACGGTAATCTCGAACTTATTTTTTTTGTATTCAATTTGTTTTGCATAGGATTCAATATCTTTTCTGAATTTGTGCATATGTCCGTAAACTGTTCGTAAGCCGTTGGGATGTGTGATATACAAAGAATTACCGTATCCGTCTGAGGATTTTCTGATTCTTGATATGTAACCGTCGGCTGCCGCATAAAGAGGAAGTCCTATGAACGGAACTTTTATGTCAATACCCGAATGAAAATGATTGGTTCTTATTTCTCCGAAATTACCGGCTAAATGTATCGGTATATTTACCGGTAATCTGAAATAATTTTTGTCATAATTTTGAGCATATCCCGAAATATTCAGAAATATTAATAGGGCGAGTATTTTAAAATTCATAATTTATTATTATTCTTGCAACTTAATCTTCTAAAAGTTTTGCAAAATTATTTCAATTTATGAATAAAAGAAATTATATCCTGTTGTTTTTTTCATTGTTTTTTTTAAATGTGCTGTCGGCACAAACAATTGTTGAACCAAGCCCGATAAAATGGCTTACTATTGAACAGGCGGACAGTTTGTTCGATAAAAATCCGAAGCCGATTTTAATTGATGTTTATACGGATTGGTGCGGTTGGTGTAAATATATGATGAAAACAACTTTTGCAAATAAAAGTATTGCTTCGTATATAAATACAAATTTTTATCCTGTTCGATTTAATGCAGAAACTTTTGATACAGTTACTTATCGGGGGAAAATATATATTAATCCCGGAGTAGGAGTAAAATCGAAACACGATTTTGCAAAGTTTTTATTGAACGGCAGGTTTTCTTTTCCTACGATAGTTTATATTGACAGAAAACGCAATTTGTATCAAATCCCCGGTTATTTGGAGATTAAAGATATTGAACCTTTGCTCGTTTATTTTTCGGAAGATATAACCGTTAATGCAAGTTATGATGATTGGAAAATTTTATATGAATATACTTACCCAAAAGTTTATAAAGAAGATATTGCAAAAATTGATACACTGAATTATCCTGATACAAGCGGAATCGTGCAAGCTGAAACATTAAAAGATGCTTCTGAATTAACTTTGAAAAATAAAAAACCTTTGTTAATTTACTTTTATACCGATTGGTGCCAATCTTGTAAAGTTATTGACGGGATTGTATTAAAAAATAAAGTAATTGCAAATTTGATTAATAAGCATTTTAATTTCGTAAGATTTAATGCTGCTTCACAAAATATTAATGTACTTTTCGGGGATATTTTAAAAAGTACCGGAAAAGGGAGACCGCATCAATTAACATATGCACTTTTAAAACAGAGTCTTAAATTTCCTGCTTTTGTATTTATAAGTTCGAAAAAAGTGAAATTGAATGAAATGCACGGATTTATTTTGCCGTATCAGTTAGAAGAAGTTTTATCGTATTTCTCGGAAGAAAAATATAAAACTCAAACATTTGTACAATTTATTAAATCCTTTAAAGGGGAAATTAAACATTAATTATTTTTTAAACAGGCTTTTTAATTTATCCGGAATGCTTAATTTATTAATAGTTTTTTCTTTTGAGGCAGAAAGTTCTTTGATATTTTCATTTAAAAGTTCCCAAATTTTACTCCAGCCCGGAAAACCGCCTATGTTTCTGTCATCAATATAAATATCGGCATATATTTTTCTGCTTACAGTATTTTCAGTAAATATTTCTTCCGGATAATTCTTATTTACGGCATAAAATTCAATTCCGTTTTTTTTACAGAAATTTAAGGCTTCTTCCAATTCTTTTCCTGCTCGAACTGTCCATAAAATGAGCCGGTGTTCTTGTTTTTGAAGTTGTTTAAGGGTTTCAAAGGCAAATAATTTTGTTTTACCGATTTTTGGGTAGCGGTGTTCAACAATGGTTCCGTCAAAATCAACTGCAATTATCATTTGTAAGTAAAAAATTAGAAATTTTTTAAGAAAAAAGCACCCATGTTTGAGTGCTTTTAACCTTCTTTATTAACCTAAACCTTAAAACTATGAAAACTTTAATTTTAATACTACAAATATATGTTAATAATTATTTAAATGCTAATTTAATATCTTAATAAAAGTTAAAAATTAAATAAATTATTATTTTAATCAAAAATAATAGATATTTTATAATTATAAATTACTTTTTGACAACTTTAATTGTATAATATTTATTTCTTGTTGATAATTTTATAAAATATATTCCTGCCGGTGAATCGGATAAATCAATAATTCCGTTATTTGTATTATTATTATTTTGTTTGTAAATAGTTTTTCCGATAAGGTTATGAACTTCAATATCATAATTAAATAATTTATTGGTTTTGATATGAATAATGCCGTTTGTAGGATTCGGAAATATTTTAAAAATATTATCCGTATTTGATACTGAGCCCGTATTGTCGTATGTTATTATTACATCATCATAATCATAGCAGTTATTATTATTTGTAACTGTCCATCGGAAATAATTGTTTCCTATATCTAAATTACTTACAAATGTACTTGAATTATTTTCATTATAAAACGTTCCGTAACCTGAGATTACACTCCAAAGACCGACACCGTTTGAAGGCTGAACGGCATTTAAATATATTTGAGAACTGAAAACTGTTTGATCTTCTCCGGCATCAGCTGTCAGTTCGTCATTTAAAATATTAATATCATCTTCTGCATAACAATGAGGTTTGTAAACAGTCCATTTGTAAATATTATTACCCGGATTTATATTTGTAAGATTTGTGTTATAAACAGACGGATTTTCAAATATTCCGTTTCCGGAAACAACCGACCATATTCCGTTAGTGCCGGCAGCGGGGTTTTCTGCATTCATTGAAGTATAATTATCACAAATAATCTGATTTGAACCTGCATTTGCCGAAACATATTCATAACTAACATTAACGTAATCACTTGCGTAACAATTTGGTGCGTGAACAGTCCAAAGGAAATAATTATTGCCGCCGCCTATATTTGTAACTTGTGTATTATATAATGTGGGAGAAATAATATTTGCATTTCCGGCAACAAGAGCCCAATTTGCATTAATACTTCCGAGGGGAAAATTTCCGTTCAAAGTTGTATAATTTTCGCAGATAGTTTGGTCCGGTCCCGCATTTGCATTAATACTTGTAATAATAATATCATCGTAAGCAGTAGCTCCGGTTATTGTTACGGACCATCTGTAGCGATTAATACCTACGGAAATATTTCTGACCCAAGTAGTTGGGTCAGTACTGTTATCGAAAATCCCCGTTCCTTCTATAACTGACCAAAATTGAGGAGTTCCGCCCATATCTTGTGCGTTTAATTTCAAAGAATCTGAACAAATTATTTTGTCAATTCCTGCATTCGGCTGAAAATCAACCGCTGTAATATCAACTACATCATACGACTGGCATCCGTTGTAAAGAACAGTCCATTGAAACTGATTAATTCCGGAAATGAGATTTGTTACGCTTGTGCTCGGGGCATTTGCATTTAAAACATCGCCTCCGCCGGAAAGTAATTGCCACGTTCCTGTTCCTCCGGAAGGCAGAGTTGCAGCCATTTGAGTTGATGTTACAAATTGCGGCAGTGTTTGATTTTCGCCGGCAAATGCCTGAAAACTTTTATTGTTTATTGTAACTTCATCACCGCCGCTGTTACATCCGTTATTGAATATTGTCCATCTGAATGTATTAAATCCCGATGATAAATCGGTAACTTGAGTGTTATAAAGAGTATTATTTGCAAAATTTCCGTTTCCGGAAACAAGTTCCCATAATCCTGTCCCTTCGTTTGTCGGTTGCTGTCCTGATAAGTTGGTGTAATCTTTGCAAACTGCCTGATCTCCTCCGGCAGTTGCAGTAACGGTATTATTTGTTATCGTAACTTCGTCATAATTAACGCAAGTATTATTTGTTACTGTCCAGCGTATAATATTATCATTTAAACTTAAATTTGAAATGAAAGAGGTGGGAGAGTTTTCATCTGCAAGATTTCCGCCTCCTACCTGTATTGTCCAAACTCCTGTTCCGGGAGACGGATTGTTTCCTGATAATGCAGCCCAAGGACTGCAAACAGAAAAGTCATTTCCGGCATCAGCCGCAACAGCATTGTTTGTAATTGTAACATCATCATAATCCGAACAACCGTTTTTAAAGACAGTCCATCTGTAGATATTGATGCTTATATCAGGAATTCCCGTAACATCGGTATTAAAATTTGACGGAGCAGAGAAACTTCCGCTTCCTGAAATTACCGACCATTGTCCGTAGCCGGGAGCCGGATCCGAAGCGGTTAAAGATGTGTAGGATTCGCATATTTCTTTATTAGAACCGGCAGATGCAATAAATTCATTATTAATAACTTGCATTTCGTCCGAATCAGTACATCCGTTTCCGCTTATTGTCCATTTAAAAGTATTAATTCCGGAAGTTAAATTTGTAACTTCCGTATTGTAAAGTGTAAGGTTTGAAATACTTCCCGAGCCGCTTGTTCGTGTCCAAGAGCCTGAAAGATTTCCCGAAACCTGATTTCCGCTGAGGAAGGTATGATTTACACAGGCATTTTGGTCTGTTCCCGCATCGGCAAATACGCTGTTTCTGTTTATTTGAATTTCGTCAAAATCTTCGCAGCCGTCTTTGTTTAAAGTCCATCTGATAAGGTTTGTTCCGAGTGATAAATTTCTTACAATGGTTGAATTGTCAAGCGAATTGTCAAAAGTCCCCGTTCCTGCCGAAACCGACCAATATCCGTAGCCGCCGCTCGGGGGCGTGTTTCCGATAACAGATGCAAAATCATCGCAAACATCAGATGTTCCGCTGACACTTGCATTTGCTTCATATAAATTATTTGTTACGGAAATATCGTCATAATCCGAGCAAAACCCTTTTGTAAGTGTCCATCTGAAATTATTAAATCCGGAAACCAAACCGATAACGCCGGAATTGTATAATGCGGTATTTGTAACCGTACTCGTTCCGGCAATAACTTCCCATTTTCCGCTTTCTCCGCTTTGCGGTTGATTTGCATTTAATGTGCTCGTTGTTCCGCAAACTATTTGGTCTGCACCTGCATTTGCCGATACATAGTTGTTTGTTACCCTAACGTCATCATAGTTTGAACAGCTTGCAAATTCAACTGTCCAACGGTAAATGTTATCGTTTAAACCGATATTTGTAACTGTTGTGTTATTCAGTAAGGAACTTGTGAATATTCCGCTTCCGGAAACAATTGACCATGAGCCGCTTCCTACGGCAGGATTAACGGCAGCCATTGTAACTTCACCGTTACAGGTTTCTTTATCGGGACCGGCACTTGCAACGGAAGGTGTATTTCTTGTTATTGTAACATAGTCGGAGTAGATACAAGCACCGTGTGTAATTGTCCATTCAAATGTATTATCGCCGGTTACCATTCCGGTTACTTCGGTTATGTTTTGCGACGTATCGGCAAATGTACCCGTTCCGCCGGTTACACGCCATTTTCCTGTTCCGGGTGTCGGGTCATTGGCATGAAGTGTATAGCTGTCGATACAAGTAACATCATCAGTTCCGGCATCGACAACAAAAAAGTCGTAAGTTATTTCAACTGTATCGGCGGATGGGCAACCGTTGTAATTTATATTTTCCATTCGTATGTGTTTAAACCGACATTTACGGAAGTAATATTTGTATTATAAGCATTTGCATCTGTGAAAACTCCGTTTCCGGAAATAACTGTCCAAGTTCCGGTTCCGTTTGTGGGATTATTTCCTGCCATAGCAGTATAGCTTTCACAAATTATTTTGTCTGCTCCTGCATTTGCAATTGTGGGTTTATTGCTTGTGATAATAACATTGGCATAATCGGAACAATTACCTTTTTGTACCGTCCATTGCAAAGAATTCGTATTTATGCCTAAGTTTGTAACACTTGTGTTAAAACCGGTTATATTGCCGAAAACAGGATTGCCGGAAGATGCAACAACAGACCAAGTTCCTGTTCCGGGCGAGGGGTCGTTTGCCGTTAAGTTTGCAAAATCTTCGCATGTTGTTTGGTCAGTTCCGGCATCAGCAGTTATAAAATTATTTGTAAAAGTTAAAGTATCTGTTGAGTAACAAATTCCTTTTGAAATTTTCCATTCAAACTTATTTATTCCGGATGCCAAACCGGAACACTTGTTGCATTTGTCGTAGCATTTGCGATTGCTCCGCTTCCCGAAACCATAGACCATAGACCGCTTTCGCCTGTTCCGTAAAGATTGGCATTTAAGATGTAATCATTTTGGCAAATTTCTTCATCGGCAGCCGTATATGCTTGTGTGGGATAATTATTTGTGATAATTACGGCATCATCGTATGTATTTGTTCCGTTTGTAATTGTCCATTTTAGTTCGTTAAACCCTTCGAGAACACTTGTAATTGTCGTATTATATAAAGTCGGTTCGGAAATTGTGCAAGTACCGCTTATAATTGTCCACTCGCCGGAATAGCCGGAAGGCGGCGGATCGGCGGCTAAAACCGTATGGTCAGTACAGATTTCTTGGTCGGAACCGGCATTTGTTTGTGAAAAGGAATAAAAATTCAATAAAAGAATAAAAATACCGATTGAAAAGATACTTTTTACATTCATAGTTTTAGGGTTTATCGGGAATAGTGCAAATATAAGACAAAAAAATTAAAAATAAGTTGCAGAA